>NZ_LT906447.1:0-653317 GCF_900186985.1 Staphylococcus piscifermentans
ATGTCAAAAAAAGAAATTTGGGACAAAGTTCTGGAATTGGCAAAAAATGAATTGACCGCGATCAGCTATAATACTTGGTTCGATCCTCCGAAAACAGAATTGATTGATATTCAAGAAAATACAGCAATTATTTTAGTTGAATCAAATTTTGTTCAAGATTTTCTGAAAAAGCAATATACAGATATCGTGGCAGATTTATTCGAAAAAGCCATCGGAACTAAATTGATGCCTAATTTTGTAATTGAAGAAGATTTAACTTCTGACAAACAACTTAAAGATTCTGCTAAAGCAAAAAATGAATCTAAACCCGATGTACAACCGCTTCAAAACACCAGCGAAGACCAATTCAATGTACATAATACGTTCGAAACTTTTGTCATCGGTCCTGGCAACCGCTTCCCGCATGCTGCAAGTCTGGCAGTAGCCGAAGCTCCGGCCAAAGCCTACAATCCACTTTTTATTTATGGAGGCGTTGGTTTGGGAAAAACCCATTTGATGCATGCGATCGGTCATTATGTTTTAGAAAATAATCATGATGCCAAAGTCATTTATACATCAAGTGAGAAATTCACGAATGAATTCATTAAATCTATTCGTGACAATGAAACAGAACAGTTCCGTGAAAAATATCGTAACATCGATGTGCTGCTCATTGATGATATTCAATTCATCCAAAACAAAGAACAAACACAAGAAGAATTTTTCCATACCTTTAATGATTTACATCAAACCGGAAAACAAATTGTGATTTCCAGTGATCGCCCGCCTAAAGAAATTGCAAAATTGGAAGACCGCCTGCGTTCACGCTTTGAATGGGGTTTAATTGTAGATATTACGCCGCCGGATTACGAAACAAGAATGGCAATTCTTCAAAAGAAATTAGAAGAAGAAGATGTGGATATTCCACTCGAATCACTCACTTATATCGCCAACCAAATTCAATCCAACATTCGTGAATTAGAAGGTGCACTTACTCGTGTTATCGCCTATTCAAGATTGCAAAATGAATCGATTACAACCGAGTTGACTGCTGAAGCATTGAAAGATATTATCCAAACTCCAAAATCTAAAAAAATAACTATTCAAGATATTCAAAAAGTGGTAGGTCAATACTATAATGTGCGACTTGAAGACTTTGCTGCTAAAAAACGTACTAAATCAATTGCTTATCCAAGACAAATTGCAATGTATCTCTCTCGAGAGTTAACTGATTTTTCACTCCCGAAAATCGGAGAAGAATTCGGTGGTCGCGATCACACCACTGTTATTCATGCACATATGAAGATTCAAACAGATATGTCGGAAGACCCTATTTTTAAACAAGAAGTGGAAAATTTAGAAAAAGAAATTCGAAATCAGTAAACATTAAGAATGATTTACTAAGAAAATCGGGTAAAATGGAATGGAAATGTAAAACTGTTATATTACAGATACTGAAAAACGAATTGGGGATAATGTGAAAAAGTTATACACACCATACACAGTTTATCCACATGTGTATAACTTAGCACATCAAGGTTTTCTTGAGTTATCCACTAATCCACAGCCCCTACTACTATTACTACGATTTTAAAACCTATATAATTAATTTATAAACGACTGGAAGGAGTTTAATAAATCATGATGGAATTCACGATTCAAAGAGACTATTTCATAAACCAATTAAACGACACATTAAAAGCCATTTCACCTAGAACAACTTTACCGATTTTGACAGGTATTAAAATTGACGCTAAAGAAGATGGCATTGTTCTTACAGGATCAGATTCAGAAATCTCAATTGAAATTTCAATACCTAAACAAGTAGATGGCGAAGAGATTGTCACTATTTCAGAAACAGGTTCAGTAGTACTTCCTGGTCGTTTCTTTGTAGACATTATTAAAAAATTACCAGGAAAAGATGTTAAACTTTCAACAAATGCACAATTCCAAACTTTAATTACTTCAGGACATTCAGAATTTAATTTAAGCGGCTTAGATCCAGATCAATATCCATTATTACCGCAAGTTTCTCAAGATGACGCAATTCAATTACCAATCAAAGTCTTGAAAAACGTCATTGCACAAACTAATTTTGCTGTGTCCACCTCAGAAACACGGCCAGTTTTAACTGGTGTGAACTGGTTGATTCAAGATAATGAATTAATATGCACTGCTACAGATTCACATCGCTTAGCTGTGAGAAAATTAAAATTAGAAGATGAGGATATTGAAAATAAAAATGTCATCATTCCTGGTAAAGCATTAGCTGAGCTGAATAAAATCGTTTCTGATTCAGAAGATGACATTAATATTTTCTTTGCATCTAACCAAGTATTATTCAAAGTTGGCCATATTAATTTCATATCACGTCTGCTTGAAGGACATTATCCAGATACTTCACGCTTGTTCCCTGAGAACTACGAAACAAAAATCGAAATGAGCAATAGTGATTTCTATCACGCGATTGATCGTGCTTCTTTACTTGCACGTGAAGGCGGCAATAACGTAATTAAATTAAGCACTGGCAATGAAGAAGTCGAACTTTCTTCTACTTCTCCTGAAATCGGTACTGTAAAAGAAGAAGTTAATGCAAATGAAGTTGAAGGTAGTAACTTGAAAATCTCTTTCAACTCTAAATACATGATGGACGCACTTAAAGCAATCGATAGTGATGAAGTTGATGTAGAGTTCTTCGGAACAATGAAACCTTTCACTTTAAAACCAAAAGATGACGATTCAGTCGTGCAATTAATTCTTCCAATCAGAACTTACTAAATTCGTAAAAATAAAAGGTGACACCATTAAAAAATAAGCGGAAATCCTCTTTGGGTTTCCGCTTATTTTAATTTCACCTGAATCATTTTCAAATTTTACTCAGAAATCAATTTTAAAGTGTCTCAGACTTCACAGAACGTTCTTGTTTTATTTATTGGATAAAATAATCGTCTTTAAATTAAAAAACGCTGACGGCTTTTAAAATGCAAAATATAACGCAGAGCCCTATAAATTCTACATTTTCTATAAAAAGTTGAATAATATAAGCAAAACTGCCTAGAAACTAGCCTCTAATACATGAAATTTGCGACAAAAAAAGGTATAATATATTAATGACCTTATAAAGAAATGGAGTGAGTAAATTGGTTGAAAAAATCATGGTTGAAGGTGAAATTACTTTAGGACAATTTTTAAAAACTGAAGGAATTATTGAATCTGGCGGACAAGCAAAATGGTTCTTAAAAGAATTTGATGTGTATCTGAATGGTGAACGCGAAACACGTCGCGGCAAAAAACTAGAAGAAGGCGATCAAATTGATATTCCGGAAGTTGGTTCGTTTGTAATTGCTCAACAAGGTGACCAATGAAACTAACTTCACTCCAGCTTGAAAATTATAGAAATTATGAAGAAGTTGTGCTGGATTGCCATCCTGATGTCAATATTCTAATCGGCGAAAATGCACAAGGAAAGACCAACTTATTAGAATCAATTTACACGCTTGCTCTTGCTAAAAGTCATCGTACTTCAAACGACAAAGAGCTCATACGTTTTAATGCTGAATATGCTAAAATAGAAGGTGAGCTGAGTTATAGACATGGGAAAATGCCTTTAACGATGTTTATAACTAAAAAAGGCAAGAAGGTTAAAGTGAATCACTTAGAACAACATCGTCTGACTCAGTATGTCGGACACTTGAATGTTGTTCTTTTTGCCCCAGAGGACTTAAATATCGTAAAGGGTTCCCCGCAAGTGCGTAGACGTTTTATTGATATGGAACTGGGGCAGATTTCAGCAGTCTATTTAAACGACTTGTCGCAATATCAGCGTATTTTGAAGCAAAAAAATAATTATTTAAAGCAGATGCAGATGAATCAAAAGACAGATCGTACAATGCTAGAAGTCTTAAATCAGCAATTTGCAGAGTATGCATTGAAAATTACGTTGAAGCGTGCACACTTCATCAATGAATTAGAAACACTCGCTAAGCCGATTCATTCCAGTATCACTGATGAACGTGAAACTTTAGATTTGGACTATCGACCAAGTTTGAAACTTTCAGCAGAAACGGATGAAGCAAAGCTTTATGAAGAGATACAACAGCTTTTACAAGACAATATGGAACGCGAAATAGAACGCGGTGTGGCTTTGTACGGTCCCCACCGTGACGATTTAGGTTTTAAGGTTAACGGTATGGATGCACAAACTTACGGATCCCAAGGTCAGCAACGTACAACTGCATTATCTATCAAGTTAGCTGAAATCGAATTGATTAATATCGAAGTGGGTGAATACCCGATCTTATTATTGGATGACGTATTAAGTGAATTAGACGACTCCCGTCAAACTCACCTGTTGAGTACCATTCAAGATAAGGTGCAGACATTTGTGACAACCACATCTGTCGAAGGGATTGACCATGAAATAATGAAACACGCTAAACTTTACCGAATCAATCAAGGTGAAATTATCAAGTAATAGAAAGTGAAGGTGGAAGCATTGTCAGATGTGAACAACACGGAAAATTATGGCGCTGGACAAATTCAAGTTTTAGAAGGACTTGAAGCGGTTCGTAAGCGACCTGGTATGTATATTGGTTCAACTTCAGAAAGAGGTCTGCACCATTTAGTTTGGGAAATTGTAGACAATAGTATTGACGAAGCATTAGCTGGCTATGCTGATAAAATCGAAGTCATTATCGAAAAGGATAACTGGATTCGAGTAACAGATAACGGACGTGGAATTCCTGTTGATATTCAAGAAAAAATGGGACGCCCAGCAGTTGAAGTTATCTTAACTGTGTTACATGCCGGCGGTAAATTCGGCGGCGGCGGTTATAAAGTTTCAGGCGGACTGCACGGTGTAGGTTCATCTGTTGTAAACGCACTTTCAGAAGACTTAGAAGTTTACGTACACCGCAATAATAAAATTTATAACCAAGCTTATAAACGTGGTATTCCGCAATATGACTTGAAAGTCATCGGAGAAACAGAACATAACGGTACAGAAATCCGTTTTAAAGCTGATCCTGAAATTTTTACGGAAACTACGACTTATCAATATGAAATATTGCAAAAACGTATTAGAGAACTGGCTTTCTTAAATAAAGGAATTCAAATCACTCTACGTGATGAACGCGACGAAGATAATATTCGCGAAGATTCTTATCACTATGAAGGCGGAATTAAATCTTACGTTGAATTATTGAATGAAAATAAAGAACCACTCTTTGATGAACCTGTTTATTTACATGACCGTAAAGATGATGTAGAAGTTGAAATTGCTATTCAATATAACAGCGGCTTCACTACTAATTTATTATCTTATGCGAATAACATTCATACTTACGAAGGCGGTACTCATGAAGATGGCTTTAAACGTGCTTTAACACGTGTTTTGAACAGTTACGGCACTAAATCAGGTCTGATTAAAGAGGACAAAGATCGTTTATCTGGTGAAGATACACGTGAAGGATTGACTGCTATCGTTTCTATCAAGCATGAAGATCCACAATTCGAGGGTCAAACTAAGACTAAACTTGGCAACTCTGAAGTACGTCAAATTGTAGACAGACTTTTTGCAGAAGATATGGAACGTTTCTTGTATGAACATCCTCAAGTGGCACGTATCATTATTGAAAAAGGTGTAATGGCTTCTCGTGCACGTATTGCTGCTAAAAAAGCTCGTGAAGTTACACGCCGAAAATCTGCTCTAGAAGTTTCTAGTTTACCTGGTAAATTAGCAGACTGCTCTAGTAAAAATCCTGATGAAAGTGAGATCTTCTTAGTCGAAGGTGACTCTGCCGGGGGGTCTACAAAACTCGGTCGTGACTCAAGAACGCAAGCCATCTTGCCATTACGAGGCAAAATCTTGAACGTTGAAAAATCACGCTTAGACAGAATCTTGAATAACAATGAAATCCGTTCAATGATTACCGCTTTCGGTACAGGAATCGGCGGAGAATTTGATATTTCTAAAGCCCGTTATCATAAGATTGTCATTATGACAGATGCTGATGTCGACGGTGCCCATATCAGAACATTGCTGTTAACTTTCTTCTATCGTTTCATGAGACCGTTAATTGAAGCGGGCTATGTATATATTGCACAGCCACCATTGTTCAAATTAACACAAGGCAAACAGAAGTATTATGTCTTCAACGAAAGAGAATTAGATAAATTAAAATCTGAATTGAAACCAACGCCGAAATGGTCAATTTCACGTTATAAAGGTTTAGGTGAAATGGATGCTGACCAATTATGGGAAACAACTATGAATCCTGAACACCGTTCAATGCTTCAAGTAACATTGGAGGATGCGATTGAAGCGGATACAACGTTTGAAATGCTGATGGGCGATGTGGTAGAAAATCGCAGACAATTCATCGAAGATAATGCTGTATATGCCAACTTGGATTTCTAATATGGCATACAGCATAGGAATTAATAACTTAAGGAGGAGTTCTTGATGGCTGAATTTCCTGAATCAAGAATAGTAGAACGAAATATTAGTAGCGAGATGCGTGAATCGTTCTTAGATTACGCGATGAGCGTTATCGTATCTCGTGCTTTGCCTGACGTCAGAGATGGTTTGAAACCAGTACATCGTCGTATTTTGTACGGGTTGAATGAACAAGGAATGACGCCTGATAAACCGTATAAGAAATCTGCACGTATCGTTGGGGATGTAATGGGTAAATATCACCCTCACGGCGACTCTTCTATCTATGAAGCGATGGTACGTATGGCACAGGATTTCAGCTATCGTTACCCTCTTGTTGATGGACAAGGGAACTTTGGTTCTATGGATGGCGACGGCGCTGCCGCAATGCGTTATACAGAAGCAAGAATGACGAAGCTTGCAACAGAATTACTGCGTGATATCAACAAAGATACGATTGATTTCATCGATAACTATGATGGTACAGAAAGAGAGCCGGCAGTCTTACCTGCTCGTTTCCCTAACCTGCTTGTTAACGGAGCATCTGGTATCGCCGTAGGTATGGCAACCAATATTCCGCCGCATAATATGACAGAAGTCATTAACGGTGTATTAAGCTTAAGTCATAACCCAGATATTACTATCAATGAGTTGATGGAAGATATTCAAGGTCCTGACTTCCCTACAGCTGGATTAATTTTAGGAAAAAGTGGTATCCGCCGTGCTTATGAAACTGGTCGTGGCTCTATTCAAATGCGTGCACGTGCTGAAATCGAAGAACGTGGCGGCGGCCGTCAACGTATCGTAGTTTCTGAAATTCCATTCCAAGTTAATAAAGCACGAATGATTGAAAAAATTGCTGAATTAGCGCGCGATAAAAAAGTAGACGGCATTACAGACTTGCGTGATGAAACAAGTTTACGTACAGGCGTACGCGTGGTCATTGATATTCGTAAAGATGCAAATGCCAGCGTTATTCTTAATAATTTATACAAATTGACACCACTTCAAACATCATTCGGTGTAAACATGATTGCCTTGATCAACGGCAGACCAAAACTAATCAACTTAAAAGAAGCATTGGTTGAGTATTTAGAACACCAAAAAGTAGTAGTGCGCAGACGTACTGAATATAATTTGAAAAAAGCAGAAGACCGTGCACATATCTTAGAAGGTTTAAGAATCGCATTAGACCACATTGATGAAATCATTACGACGATTCGTGATTCAGAAACAGATAAAGAAGCAATGGAACGCTTGCAAAGTCGTTTCAAATTATCTGAACGCCAAGCTCAAGCAATATTAGACATGCGTTTAAGACGTTTGACAGGCTTAGAACGGGACAAAATCGAATCAGAATACAATGACTTAGTCGCTTATATCGAAGAATTAAGAGCCATTTTAGCGAACGATGAAAAATTATTAGAACTTGTGCGTGAAGAATTGACTGAAGTCAGAGATCGCTTCGGTGATGAACGTCGCTCAGAAATTCAACTTGGCGGCTTAGATACAATCGAAGATGAAGACTTAATTCCAGAAGAACAAATTGTTATTACATTAAGTCACAATAACTATATTAAACGTCTTCCGGTTTCAACTTATCGTGCACAAAACAGAGGCGGTCGCGGCGTACAAGGTATGAATACTTTAGAAGAAGACTTTGTCAGCCAAATCGTGACAATGAGTACCCACGACAACGTGTTATTCTTTACAAATAAAGGACGCGTTTATAAATTGAAAGGTTATGAGGTGCCGGAACTCTCCCGTCAGTCTAAAGGTATTCCGGTTATTAACGCAATCGAATTAGAAAATGATGAATCCATCAGTACGATGATTGCGGTAAATGACCTTGAAAAAGAAGATGCTTACTTAGTATTCGCTACTAAAAACGGTATCGTTAAACGCTCATCACTCAGCAATTTCTCACACATTAACCGTAATGGTAAAATTGCGATTAACTTCCGTGAAGAAGATGAGCTCGTAGCGGTACGTCTTACAGATGGTACTAAGGACGTCTTACTTGGAACATCACATGCTTCATTAATACGCTTCAAAGAATCTAAATTACGTCCATTAGGCCGTACAGCAGCAGGTGTAAAAGGTATTACATTACGTGAAGGCGATGAACTCGTCGGCCTTGCAGTTGCGACAGAAGATAGTGAGGATGAAGTCTTAGTAGTAACTGAAAATGGCTACGGTAAACGTACACCTCTTGATGAGTACCGTATTTCAAATCGTGGCGGTAAAGGTATTAAAACTGCAACGATTACTGAGAAAAATGGAGATATTGTTTGTATCACTACAGTAACTGGCAGCGAAGACCTTATGATTGTAACTAATCAAGGCGTTATCATTCGAATTGATGTCAGCGATATTTCCCAAAATGGACGTTCTGCTCAAGGTGTCCGTCTTATCCGCTTAGGAGATGACCAATTCGTTTCTACTGTGGCTAAAGTACAAGAAGACCCTGAAGACGAATTAGAAGGAACATCTGACAGCGAAGTGGTACCAGGTGAAGGAGAAGCAACAGTTTCAGTCGAAGAACATGTTGTGGAAACTGATGATGATGGTCAAACTATCCATACTGAAGTCGATGAAACAGTCGATGAAGATGGCGAAAAAGAAGAATTAAGACAAGACTTTATGGATCGCGTGAATGAAGATATTGAAAGCGTGGATCATGAAGATGACGAAGAATAAGAACTAATTAAAAAAGCTTTCTGCACTACTGAATCTCATCAGTAAGCAGAAAGCTTATTTTTTATGCTTCTTCGTTATTTCCTTCTTCTAAACGTTTCATCGCATAAGGAATTTCTACAATTAAATTGGATGGTGGTACGACATACATATCTTTAGATAAGCATTCACCAATATAACTATGCACATATGTGGCTGTTGTGACAGCATAATCGAAATCATCAAATTGACCGACAAAACTTGTAATGATACCAGCAAGTGTATCACCCATGCCGCCTGTAGCCATTGCAGGTGTACCAATATCTAATTTATACGTTTTATCTTTCAAATAGATTTCAGTACCGTGTTTTTTCAATACGACTACGCCACCCATATTATCCACTGCTTCACGGTTACGCTCTTCTGTTTGTTCATCAATAGGAATACCGCTTAATCGTTCCCATTCCATTTGATGTGGTGTATAAACAATGCGATGACATTTCGGAATATCCAATTTCAATTTGCTGATAATAGAAATGGCATCCCCATCAATAATCAAATTCTGATGCGGTTGAATATTTTGAAGTAATATTGTCATTGCATTGTTACCCTTAAAGTCTTTACCGAGACCGGGACCGATTAAAATACTGTCAGTCATTTCGACCATTTTTGTTAATTGTTTAGTGTCGTTAATGTCTATCACCATTGCCTCAGGACAACGTGAATGGATAGCAGCATGATTAGTCGGATGCGTTGCTACTGTAATGAGACCGCTGCCGCTGTAAACACAAGCACGTGCTGCCATCATAATCGCACCGCCTAAATTCGCATTTCCTCCAATTAAAAGAATCTTGCCATAATCACCTTTATGCGTATCATCTTTTCTTTTTGGAATAGATACGTTATTTAAAACTTCCACCACAATCCCTCCATATTTCTTTAAAATAGTTGAATAAGCAATAGAGACACTGCTATATGTCTTGTTGTTTAAATTGTCTTTATTATGCTTTGAATAAAATTATAAAAAATTAAGGACGCAGGACAGAAATAATATGAAAGTCCTAACCTCCCTTTAAACGTCTTTAATACACTTTTTCTTAATGCAATAACTCATATTATACCTGTCCATTCAGGAAGTCAACACTAAAATTTATAGTAAATATTAATACTTTATTAACGACATCACTATGTGTGAAATGTATTACGAATAGTCTTGAATATAAAAAAGACCAAAGCCTGAGAAAGACTTTGGCTCAAAAAATACACTTGCTTATTTAAAATGCTTTCTAAGCGTAATGATTGTACCGAATGCAATGAAGAGACCTGCAACGATAGTCATAGTAGTCGTATCTGCACTATCTTTTCCTGTGTCAGGAAGCGGTTCAATATTTTGTCTAGGTTGTTGATGATTTTCTACAGGAGCACCATGAGCGTTTAAATAGTCTTGTCCCTCTTTAGGAACGATGACGTCCCCATATGCAGTCTGATTTTCTGCTGCATTAATTGAACTTTCCACATACTCACGATAAGAATTTTGGTAGCTGTTAATAGAACCTATGCCGCCGCCTTCACCTAGATTAGAACCGCTTAATCTAGATTCTAAAAGTTTATCATGCTGGGTCTGCCATTCAGCAGGTGTGGCTAAGTGAATGTCTACCTTTTCATTATCCTCTGCCGCTTCTGCTGAATTCAAAGCTGTAGTGGCTGTTCCCATAAGTAATGAAGATGCAATTAAAGATGACACAACAAATTTAGACTTTCTCAATTGATTACACTCCTTTATTTTCTAATTCACTTGGAGTGTATCATCATAGGATTTTTATATCTTAATATTTACAAAATCCATACAGATTTGAGGCAATTATTAACAAACTTTAACTCAACTTAAGGAGATAAAAGATTTTAGCTTGTTAAATTAGTGACGTATTAACACGCTACGGCTTTGCTGAAATCTATTGTCGCTCTCTGAATGTAAGCGTATACTTGTGATAATTGTAACCATTTATTTTACTGAGGAGAAACAGTACAGTTACTAAAAATGTAATTAAAAGGCGGTAAATATCTCTGAATATAGTTATAATTGAAATGAGGTGACAATGATGAATAAGTCTAAAGAAATAATTGAAAAATTAGGGAGTGCTATTTCCAACCCATCGCAACCTGATGCACTGAAAAATAAAATGAGAATTTTAACACATCATCGTAACTATCCTTGCTTTTAGCGGTTGTATCTATGGTTTTGGTCAATTTAAAAAAGAGGGTGGCAGAATATGCTGAGAGCGTATAAAACCGAAATCAATCCTTCTTTTGAACAACGTCAGACCATCAATCGAACCATCGGCACATGCCGTTGGATTTACAACAAATTTATCGAGACTAATCAAAATTTCTATACAACGGGACAATCATACATGAACGGTTTTGCCTTCAGCAAATGGATGAACAATGTATATCTTCCAAGTCATCCGGATAAACATTGGGTTAAACAAAGTGCCAGCAAAGCTGTCAAACAATCCATTATGAATGCACATCGTGCTTATCAGACATTTTTCAAAAAACAAAAAGGTTATCCGAAGTTCAAAAAGAAATCAAGCATTGGAAGTTATTATTTGATCGGTACCATTCATGTACAACGGCATCGAATCCAATTGCCGAAGTTGGGATGGATTAAATTAAAAGAAAGAGGTTACATTCCAACAAATAGTATAAAATCTGCCACCATTGTTAAAGAATATGACAGATATTATGTGTCGGTTTTAGTTGATCAACCGTCTTCCCCTATTTTCAAACCGAAACAGACAGACGGAATCGGTATTGATTTAGGATTGAAAGAAGCTGTATCCACACCCTCCGGTGTAAGAATTAAAAGCTTCAAAACAAATCAAACTATCATCAAACTTGATAAATCTTTAAAACGACAGCAGCGAAAATTATCCAGAAAGAAAAAAGGTTCTCATAATTGGTATAAACAGTTGTTGAAAGTACAAAGATTATACCGACGTATTAAAAATATTAAAAAAGATATCAAACGCAAAGGCATACTTTCTATTGTTCGCACCAATCCGCAATTTATTACGATTGAAAATTTGAACATCAAAGGCATGATGAGAAACAAAAGATTGGCCAATAGTTTTCAACAGATTGGACTCGGTTACATGGTTGAATGGTTGAAAATCAAATGTCGAGATTACGGCATCGAATTACGCCAAGTCGACAGATTTTATCCATCCAGTCAAATATGTTCTGATTGCGGTCACATACAACCTATGCCATTGAATCAAAGAACGTATCATTGTAATCATTGCGGAATGATAAAGGATAGAGACACTAATGCCAGTGTTAATTTGAAACAAGCAACAGATTACACCGTGATAGTGTAATAAAATAAAGAAAGGAAAACTACTAAAAGGTTATCACACAATTTAAATGTATGGATAAAGTTTCAAACTACGGTGGGCTACATCGGAAGTAACGCTCTGGGAGAGGTTTATAGATCTGATTTCAATCGAAATCAACCTCATTGAAAAGAGAAATCCTCTAATAACATTTGATTATGTTTTTAGTAGCAGGTAATTTCAATTGACATTAGAATTAAACGGAGCATCGCTCACAATTGAAGATATAAAGCATTTTTTACATCAGCAAGATAAGATTTCAATCTCATCTGAGGCGATGGAACGTGTTAAGAAGAGTCGTGCTATTGTAGAAGATATTATTAAAAATAAAGAAACAATCTATGGCATTACTACAGGATTCGGTTTATTCAGTGATGTCTTAATTGATCCGGACCAATATAATCAGCTTCAAGTAAACTTAATTCGTTCACATGCGTGCGGGACAGGCGATCCCTTCTCACATGATGTTTCACTAGTGATGATGATTTTACGTTTAAATACAATGTTAAAAGGACATTCAGGTGTAACGACTGATTTGGTAGAGCAATTGACTTATTTCATTAATGAACGTATTATCCCGATTATTCCGCAACAAGGTTCATTAGGCGCGTCTGGCGATTTAGCACCTCTTTCCCATCTAGCTTTAGCATTAATCGGCGAAGGTAAAGTCTATTATCAACAAGAAGAACGTGAGAGTAGCGAGGTACTTGAAGAATTAGGACGTCAACCTTTACAATTGTCTGCTAAAGAGGGACTGGCATTAATCAATGGTACACAAGCTATGACAGCACAAGGCGTAATCAGCTGGATTGAAGCGGAAGCCTTAGCTTATCAAGCAGAGTGGATTGCTGCTTTAACACATCAAGCGTTGAATGGAATCACAGATGCCTACCGTCCTGAAGTACATGACGTACGTAACTTCCCTGAACAAAGCGCAGTGGCAGATCGTATGTTGTATTGGTTAGAAGATTCTAATTTAACTACTAGACAAGGTGAAATCCGTGTACAAGATGCTTATACTTTGCGTTGTATTCCTCAAGTACATGGTGCCAGCTTCGAAACCTTGAACTTTGTAAAAAAACAATTAGAACGTGAAATGAATGCGGCTAATGACAATCCGCTGATTTTCCATGAAGACGATGAGACGCTCGTCATCTCAGGAGGCAATTTCCACGGTCAGCCTGTCGCTTATGCCTTAGACTTTTTAAAGGTAGCCGTAAGTGAATTGGGTAATATTGCGGAACGACGCTTAGAACGTTTGGTAAATCCGCAATTAAATGGTGACTTGCCTGCCTTCTTGAGTCCGGAACCAGGATTGCAAAGTGGGGCAATGATTATGCAATATGCAGCAGCAAGTTTAGTTTCTGAAAATAAAACGCTTGCACATCCTGCAAGTGTAGACTCTATACCTTCTTCAGCCAATCAAGAAGACCACGTATCGATGGGAACAATTGCTTCACGTCATGGTTACCAGATTGTAGATAATACAAGACGCGTATTGGCTATTGAATTAATTATTGCTTTGCAAGCTGTAGAGTTGAAAGGTATCGATAAGTTGTCTCCACGAACACGTGAAAAATATGAAACCTTACGTAATATTACGCCAGCGATTACTCAAGACCGTCAATTCCACAAAGATATTACACAAGTTTCGCGCTATTTGCAGCAAAGTGCTTATGCAGATATTGAATTTAAATAACAAGAATTTTTATTGAATTCTGAAAAAGTTGAAAATACTTATTGCAAAATATAATGACGTTTGCTATAGTGAACTTAAGTTCATAAGACATTGTTCGCAGGACAAGTAATCCTGATATTTGATTTCAGAGAGCTTATGGTGAGTGTGAATAAGCAATCAATATTTGTGACGAATCTACCTGCATATTAAAGGAACAACCGGTAATAACCGTTATTTTAGCGAGAGTGCAGTCCGAGTATTTATAACTTGTACTGTTAAATAGGGTGGCAACACGTAATACCACGTCCCTTGTAGGGGCGTGGTATTTTTTTATTGTTTTGCCTCCTTAATAGATTTACATTACTCAAAAAATTGGTAGATATATTGGAAAGGATGACAGCATTATGTTAGATATCAAATTATTCAGAAATGAACCAGATCACTTAAAAGAAAAAGTAAAATTACGTGGTATGGATCCGCAAGTAGTAGACGAAGTTTTAGAATTAGATAATAAACGTCGTGAATTAATTGGCAAAGCAGAAGAAATGAAAGCTAAAAGAAACAAAGTCAGTGACGAAATTGCTGAGAAGAAACGTAATAAAGAAAATGCTGATGATGTTATTGCTGAAATGAGAAAATTAGGCGACGACATTAAAGAAGTGGATACTGAATTAAATAAAGTAGATGAAAAATTAAAATACAGATTATCTACAATACCTAACATTATGAATGATGATGTACCTGAAGGCGATTCTGATGAAGAAAATATCGAAGTGAAAAAATGGGGTACGCCTCGTCAATTCGACTTTGAAGCGAAAGCACACTGGGACTTAGTAGAAGAATTAGGAATGGCCAACTTTGACCGTGCTGCTCGCGTATCAGGTGCGCGTTTTGTCTTCTTAACAAATGAAGGTGCACAATTAGAACGTGCATTAATGAACTACATGCTTACTAAGCACACAACACAACATGGTTATACTGAAATGATGGTACCTCAATTAGTAAATGCAAACTCTATGTATGGTACAGGTCAATTACCTAAATTTGAAGAAGACTTGTTCAAAGTGGAAAAAGAAGGCTTGTACATGATTCCGACAGCAGAGGTTCCGCTTACTAACTACTACCGCGAAGAAGTCTTGTCTGCAGATCAATTGCCAGGCAAGTTCACTGCACAGTCAGCTTGCTTCAGAAGTGAAGCGGGTTCAGCCGGACGTGACACACGTGGCTTAATTCGCTTGCACCAATTCGACAAAGTTGAGTTGGTACGTTTTGAAAAACCTGAAGATTCTTGGGATGCATTAGAACAGTTAACAAGCAACGCAGAAGCTATCTTAGAAGAACTAGAACTACCATATCGTCGTGTAATTCTTTGTACTGGCGACCTTGGATTCAGTTCAAGTAAAACTTATGACTTAGAAGTTTGGCTTCCAAGTTATGAAGATTACAAAGAAATCAGCTCATGCTCTAACATGACAGATTTCCAAGCACGCCGTGCAAATATCCGCTTCAAACGCGATAAAGATTCTAAACCAGAATTAGTTCATACATTGAACGGAAGTGGTTTAGCAGTCGGACGTACATTCGCGGCGATTGTAGAGAACTACCAAAATGCGGATGGTTCAATTACAATTCCTGAAGCATTAGTTCCATTCATGGGCGGAAAAACAAAAATCGGCCCAGCAACAAAATAAATGGGATCATCGAGTAGTTGGAATAACGAATTAAGATGATCCAACCTCGTTCCAATATATATTTTACCTACCACTTTGAGTGCTGCACCTACCAATGCAGCACTCATCTTTTTTATTTCCCAATCTTTTATTTCCCAAAAAGCATATTAAAATACCGACTACCCTCTTAGGATAATCGGTATTGAATAGTATATGATAAATGGCATAGCATCAAGGGTTAAGAGTATACCGTATGTCTAACATCAGACAAACGGAAGTCTTACCTCAGAAGTTGTGTTCAGCGTAATCTCGTTGAATCAAGAGCATTTGCATTTAGAAATGCGATAAAGCTGATAATACTTAATGTAAAGAAACCATAACCGAGTGGAATCAAGAAATCTCCAGCATTAAAGAAAATGAGTCCTGTAATTGTCATTCTGATTAATGCATGTAAAACAAAACATAAAACACTGGCAAAAAATAGCGCTAAACTACTTCCACCGAAAAGGACTTTCTGCATTTCAACTGTTACTCCTTTATAAATTTAAAACTTCTTTTCTCATTTCGTAACATTTCAATTATAACGTGGTTTCTAACAGCTGACGATAGGTGTTTGCAGATTTTAACAAATAATTAATAAAGCCTAATTATTTAATAAAGTGTTGTATTAAGCTGCCGATTAATAAAATAACCATAGCGACAAGCACCATAATATTAGCGACAAGTGTCTGATATTGATTACGTAAATGTTTAGGTTTAGTAAGTTCTTTTAATAATATAGCCCCTGCAATGAATAATAATAAAAATATAATCACGTAAAAAATAATAGATCCGATGGACATATCAAATGACCTCCTTCCATTTAAACTCGAGTGACTTCTTTAATGAAATTGTACCTCAATTAATATTTTGAAAACATAGCTAGAGAAGAGAAATTGAATAGAATAAGTTGATAAATGTTAACGGCTTAATCAACACTTGCAGTTTCATGTTTCTTACAAGGTAAATGAAGTAGGTGATTCTTGCCAACTATGTTAAAATAATTCTTATAGTTACTAAAGTATAGGAGTGGCGAATTTGTTTGCAAAAATAGACTTTAAGGCGACGTTTCTCGCAACATTAGCACTCATTATTGTTGCAGCAGTCACCTACTTTCTGCCGTTTGCTGGACTACTATTGTTCTTTGTAGCAACAGTGCCTGGAATCATTTTATGGCATAAGTCCATCATGTCATTCGGCATAGGCGCACTCATTACAGTTGTTTTAGTAGTATTTTTTGGAAGTGAAGGACTTCTTAGCTACATTGTTTTTGTCTTACTATTGAGCTTAATTGTAGGTCAGCTATTAAAAGAACGAACTTCTAAAGAACGCATACTTTATATCTCAACTACATATATGAGTATTTTAACGTTAGGCGCGTTTATGATGCTGCAAGTATTCAAGCGTATTCCGAATACCCAAGTACTTGTGAAACCGTCTAAAGATCAATTGTACGATATGATGGCGATGAGCGGTTTAGACTCAGCATCTCGTGGTGTATTAGAAGAGGGCTTCCGCCAAATGGCTGTGCAATTGCCAAGCTATATCATCATCGCAATTTTCTTCTTGATTTTAATTAATTTGATTGTAACATTTCCGATTTTACGTAAATTCAAGATTGCAACACCTGTATTCAGACCATTATTCGCATGGCAATTCAATCGCATATTAGCATATATCTACTTTATCGTTCTGTTGTGTGTCATGTTTGCATCACAACCAGGAACTTTCCAAAGTATTGTCTTGAATATGCAAGTAATCCTTTCGTTTGTCATGTTTATTCAAGGTTTAAGCGTGATTGCTTTCTTTGCAAAAGTAAAACAACTGCCACCTGGTATAGGCATTATATTAATGATTTTAGGATTTTTATTAACACCTGTTTTACCAGTCATCGGACTCTTAGGTGTAGTAGATTTATGTTTCAACTTAAAACGATTTATCAAAAAATGATTTGAGGTGACAGAATGAATCGTCAATCCACTAAGAAAGCACTGATTATTCCTTTTTTATTGATGGTATTAACTGCTATTGCACTCGTGGTAGTCTGGTTTGTCTTTAATCAGCTCGTAGCAGGTATTGCTTCAGCAGTTTTGCTGGTAATGATTTTTATCAGTGCATTTGCACTGCGCAATGCATTCTTACGTTTGGATAATTATGTAGATGATTTAAGCGGACAAATATCAGCCGGTAACAGCATAGCAATTAAAAGCTTGCCGATCGGTGTGATTGTCTTAGATGAAAATGAGGATGTAGAATGGATGAACCATTTCATGTCTGATCGGTTAGACCGTAATGTTATCTCAGATCCGATAAATGAAGTGTATCCTAACATTCTGAAACAATTAGAGAAGACACAAGAAATTGAAATTACTGATGGCAGTTATCATTATCGCGTCCGTTATTCTGAAGAAGAACGCGTACTTTACTTCTTCGATATTACAGAAGAGGTACATACAACTCAATTGTATGAAGATTCCAAACCAATCATTGCGACATTATTCTTAGATAACTACGATGAAATTACACAAAATATGAATGATACACAACGTTCTGAAATCAACTCAATGGTGACACGTGTCATCAGTCGTTGGGCTTCAGAATATGATATCTACTTCAAACGTTACAGCTCAGACCAATTCGTAGCTTATTTGAACCAACGTATCTTATCCCAATTAGAAGACTCGAACTTCGATATTCTAAAACACTTACGTGAAAAAAGTGTCGGGTACCGTGCTCAATTGACTCTAAGTATCGGGGTAGGGGAAGGCTCAGAGAACCTCATCGATTTAGGTGAATTATCACAATCTGGACTGGATTTAGCATTAGGACGCGGCGGTGACCAAGTCGCAATCAAACATATTAACGGCAACGTACGTTTCTACGGCGGTAAGACTGACCCGATGGAAAAAAGAACCCGAGTACGTGCCCGCGTTATTTCTCACGCCTTGAAAGATATCTTAATGGAAGGCGACAAAGTAATTATCATGGGACATAAACGTCCTGATTTAGACGCAATCGGTGCAGCTATCGGTGTTTCACGCTTTGCTATGATGAATAACTTAGACGCTTATATTGTATTGAATGAGGAAGATATCGATCCAACATTGCGACGCGTTATGGATGAAATTGACAAGAAACCAGAATTGAAAGATCGCTTCCTTACTTCTGATGAAGCATGGGATATGATGACATCCAAAACGACACTCGTCGTAGTAGATACACATAAACCAGAGATGGTCTTAGATGAAAATATTTTAAATAAAGCCAACCGCAAAGTGGTTATTGACCATCACCGTCGTGGTGAAAGCTTTATCTCTCATCCACTCTTGGTTTATATGGAACCATATGCCAGCTCTACAGCAGAACTGGTAACCGAGTTGTTGGAATATCAACCGACAGAGCAACGTTTAACAAGACTGGAATCCACAATTATGTATGCAGGTATTATTGTAGATACAAGAAACTTTACGTTACGTACCGGTTCCAGAACCTTTGATGCGGCAAGTTACTTGCGTGCACACGGCGCAGATACGATTCTGACACAACATTTCTTAAAAGATGATATTGATACGTATATCAATCGTTCAGAATTAATCCGTACGGTTAAACTGCAAGATCACGGCATAGCAATTGCACATGGCTCAAACGACAAAATTTATCATCCTGTAACAGTTGCACAAGCTGCGGATGAATTGTTAAGTTTAGATGGTGTAGAAGCTTCTTACGTGGTTGCACGTAGAGAAGATGACCTAGTCGGTATTTCTGCCCGCTCGCTCGGTTCTATTAACGTCCAACTGACAATGGAAGCGTTAGGAGGCGGCGGTCATTTAACCAATGCTGCAACTCAAATCAAAGGTGTATCAGTAGAAGAAGCAGTACAACAATTACAACAAGCGATAGATGAACAAATGAGTAGGAGTGAAGAAGCATGAAAGTAATTTTTACACAAGATGTTAAAGGTAAAGGCAAAAAAGGTGAAGTTAAAGACGTACCAGTAGGTTATGCAAATAACTTCTTATTCAAGAAAAACGTTGCTGTAGAAGCAACTCCAGGTAATTTAAAACAATTGCAACAACAAAATAAACGCGCTGAACAAGAAAGAGAACAAGAAATTGAAGACGCTAAAGCATTGAAGAAAAAATTAGAAGATATCGAAGTTGAAGTAACAGCTAAATCAGGCGAAGGCGGCAAACTCTTCGGTTCTGTCAGCACTAAACAAATCGCACAAGCCTTACAAAAACAACACGATATCAAAATTGATAAACGTAAAATGGACTTACCGAATGGTATCCATGCGTTAGGTTATACAAATGTACCTGTTAAATTAGATAAAGAAGTCGATGGTACAATTCGTGTCCACACTGTAGAACAATAAGTTTGAAATGGAATAAATCAGAGGTGTAATCATAATGGATGGAATGTACGAACAAAACCAAATGCCGCATAACAATGAGGCTGAGCAATCTGTCTTAGGTGCCATTATTATTGATCCGCAGCTCATCGGGGAAACTCAGGGAGTCTTACTTCCTGAGTCCTTTTATAGAGGCGCACACCAACACATTTTCCGTGCGATGATGCACCTCTCTGAGGAAAATAGTGATATTGATGTCGTTACCTTGATGGATCAGCTGACATCAGAAGGAACATTAAGTGAAGCGGGCGGACCGCAGTACTTGGCTGAATTAGCTAATAAAGTACCGACAACCCGCAATATTGAATATTATCGAGAAATCGTCTATAAGCTTGCAGCGAAACGTAATTTGATTCGTGTTGCGGACCAAATTGCGAAAGACGGTTATGATACAGAACTCGATTTAGATGACATTTTAAGTGATGCCGAAAGAAAAATTTTAGAACTCTCTGCCACAAGAGAATCAGAAGGCTTTAAAGATATCAGGGATGTCTTAGGTCAGGTTTATGAGAATGCCGAAGAGCTCGATCAAAATAGCGGCCAGACTCCTGGTATTCCTACAGGTTATCGAGATTTAGACCAAATGACAGCCGGTTTCAACCGCAATGATTTAATCATTTTAGCAGCCCGCCCATCAGTAGGTAAGACTGCCTTCGCTTTAAATATTGCGCAAAAGGTTGCGACTAATGAAGGCAACTACACTGTAGGTATCTTCTCTCTTGAGATGGGTGCTGATCAGTTGGCTACACGTATGATTTGTAGCTCAGGAAACGTAGACTCTAACCGTTTACGTACAGGTACAATGACTGAAGAAGACTGGAATCGCTTTACAGTAGCTGTCGGTAAATTGTCTAGAACGAAAATCTTTATTGATGATACGCCAGGTATACGTATTACAGATTTACGTTCGAAATGCCGCCGTTTAAAGCAAGAGCATGGTTTAGATATGATTGTAATCGACTACTTGCAGTTGATTATGGGAAGCGGTTCTCGTATGTCAGACAACCGTCAACAAGAAGTATCTGAGATTTCCAGAACGCTCAAAGCCATAGCACGTGAACTTGAATGCCCTGTTATTGCATTAAGTCAGTTATCACGTGGTGTGGAACAACGACAAGATAAACGTCCAATGATGAGTGATATCCGTGAATCTGGTTCCATCGAGCAAGATGCCGATATTGTAGCCTTTTTATACCGTGATGATTATTACAATCGCGAAGGAGACGAAGACGACGATGATGGTGGCATGGAACCTGTAGCGAATGATGATAACGGCGAAATCGAAGTCATTATTGCTAAACAACGTAACGGTCCAACCGGTACCGTTAAATTACACTTCATGAAACAATACAATAAATTTACAGATATTGATTATGCACATGCAGATATGATGTAAATTACGGGAGGTTGAAACTAGATTTCAACCTCTTTTTTTAGGTTTGAAAAAATTTTTTGGAGAGTGAAAAAATAAATTTTTACGTACAATTATAGTTGGATGTATATTAATGTACGGTTTTAAGTCGATTTAAAAGAAGGTAAATGTCAATAAGTATGTGTAACATTCTTGATGAAATAAGTCTTAAAACACCATTAATAAAGGCGTGAAGGCATTTTGTCGCTGAAATCGATGAAGTGCTTTTTGTCTAAAAACTGTAAAAAATAATGTTCGTTTTCTATTTGCATTACACGCTTACAATTGATAGAATACTTAATGGTTAATTGAGAATAACTTGGAGGTGCTCTTATGTCATCAATCGTAGTTGTTGGGACACAATGGGGAGACGAAGGTAAAGGTAAAATTACAGACTTTTTAGCAGAACAAGCAGACGTGATTACACGTTTTTCAGGCGGTAACAACGCTGGTCATACAATCAAATTTGGCGGCGAAACTTACAAATTGCACTTAGTACCATCAGGAATTTTTTATCAAGATAAACTTTCAGTGATTGGTAACGGTGTAGTTGTAGATCCTGTTGCTTTATTGAAAGAGTTGGATGCATTAAACGAACGCGGTATTCCAACAAATAATTTGCGCATTTCAAACCGTGCTCAAGTTATTTTGCCTTACCACTTATTACAAGATGAGTATGAAGAACGTCTTCGCGGCGATAACAAAATCGGTACGACTAAGAAAGGTATCGGCCCAGCATACGTTGATAAAGCACAAAGAATCGGAATCCGTATGGCGGATTTATTAGACAAAGAAACTTTTGAAAGATTATTAAAATCAAATCTTGAATACAAATCAGCATACTTCAAAGGTATGTTTAACGAAGAAGCTCCTGCTTTCGAAGATATCTTCGAAGAATATTACGCAGCAGGTCAACGTTTGAAAGAATATGTAACAGACACACCTAAAATCTTAGATGACGCTTTAGCAGCAAATGAACGTGTGTTATTCGAAGGCGCGCAAGGTGTAATGCTTGATATCGACCATGGTACATATCCGTTCGTTACATCAAGCAACCCGATTGCTGGTAACGTAACTGTCGGCGGTGGCGTAGGTCCAACTGCAGTATCTAAAGTAATCGGTGTATGTAAATCATATACTTCACGTGTGGGTGACGGTCCATTCCCTACTGAATTATTTGATGAAGATGGTCATCACATCCGTGAAGTCGGTCGTGAATACGGTACAACTACAGGTCGTCCTCGTCGTGTCGGCTGGTTCGACTCAGTCGTATTACGTCATTCACGTCGCGTGAGTGGTATTACTGATTTATCTATCAACTCAATTGACGTTTTAACTGGTTTAGACACTGTTAAAATTTGCGTGGCTTATGAGTTGGATGGAAAAGAAATCACTGAATACCCTGCGAACTTAAATGACTTGAAACGTTGCAAACCTATCTATGAAGAATTACCTGGATGGACAGAAGATATTACAGGCGTACAATCTTTAGAAGCACTTCCAGAAAATGCACGCCATTATTTAGAACGTATTTCTGAGCTTTCTGGTGTAGGCATTTCAATCTTCTCAGTAGGTCCTGATCGTACACAAACAAACATGTTAAAACCTTTATGGTCATAATTGGATAAAAAAGACGTGCATATCATGAAGATGTGTACGTTTTTTTTATATATGAGTTGAATGTTTTGTATATTGTGATTGGTGGTCTTGTGGGATTGGGCAGCGGCGGGTCGATTTAGACACTAGTTAGGCGAAAGTGTCTAGAAAAGGGTATAATCTAGACACAAGTTTTTGGGAAGTGTCTAGAAAAGGGTATAATCTAGACACAAGTTTTTGGGAAGTGTCTAGAAAAGGGTATAATCTAGACACAAGTTTTTGGGAAGTGTCTAGAAAAGCATGTAATCTAGACACAAGTTTTTGGGAAGTGTCTAGAAAAGCATGTAATCTAGACACAAGATTTAGAGAAGTGTCTAGAAAAGCATGTAATCTAGACACAAGTTTTTGGGAAGTGTCTAGAAAAGGGTATAATCTAGACACAAGATTCCGAGAAGTGTCTAGAAAAGGGCGTAATCTAGACACAAGATTCCGAGAAGTGTCTAGAATCCTCTGCATTCCCCGCCGGTCCGTCGCTCCATCACATTACACGTCCAGCCACCCCACACCTGCCCTCTAATTTAGTGAATATCTTTCTTGCGATGATGACCGCCACGTACTTCAGAAACATTACCGAAGGACAAGAAGGCGTTCGGATCGATTTGCATCACAAACTCTTTCAATTTGGCTTCTTCGACACGTGTGATAACACAGAAAACGACTTTACGCGGTTCGCCAGTATAAGCGCCCTCCGCATTTAAGTAAGTCACCCCACGCCCAAGACGGTCATTGATGGCTTCTCCGATTTCTTTATAATCATCACTGATAATCCAGACGGCTTTCGACTCATCGAGACCGACAAGTATCAAATCAATCATCTTGAACGCGATAAAGTAGGCTACAAAGCTGTACATCGCACTTTCCCAAGTGAAAATAAATCCTGCAAGCGCAAAGATGAAGAAGTTGAAAATCATGACGATTTCACCTACGGAAAAAGGAACTTTATTGTTCAAGAGGATAGACATGATTTCGGTACCATCCATCGTACCGCCTGCACGTATTACCAACCCTACGCCGATTCCGACAATAGCTCCGCCGAAAATAGTGATGAGAAGCGGTTCTTTAACTACAGCTTGTACGGGATGCAAGAGTGTGGTACCTACAGAAAGAATGGTAATTGCATATAAAGTAGAGATAGCAAACGTCTTACCTATTTGTTTATATCCTAAAAAGAAAAACGGTAAATTGAGTATGAAAATAAATAGGCCGAGCGACCATCCTGTTAAGTGGGATAAAATAATTGAGATACCGACAATGCCTCCATCAAGCAATTTGTTCGGCACTAAGAAAAGTTCCAGCCCTGCAGCTGTAAGTAATGCACCTATGGTTAAAAATAATATGCGGACAACAATTTGTGTGAGTGATAATTTTTTCTCTTTTCTGTTATGACCCCCAGAAATAGTAGTATGTTCCATAAATTTCCTCCTAAATTGGGTTATGTAAAAATTATACAAAAAAACTTTAAAAATAGCTTGTGTTTTTTAATACCGCTTGATATAATCAATCTTGTGCTTAAGAAATGGCTCCTTGGTCAAGCGGTTAAGACACCGCCCTTTCACGGCGGTAACACGGGTTCGAGTCCCGTAGGAGTCACCATTTCTGGTCTCGTAGTGTAGCGGTTAACACGCCTGCCTGTCACGCAGGAGATCGCGGGTTCGATTCCCGTCGAGACCGTATATTGCTCATCCAATAGGGTGGGCAATTTTTTTATGCTTTTTTATTAATATTATGTAAAGATTTTAAAAATCCATTCACTGACATAGGTTTCTAAAAAAGCTGCGATGATAATTAATGGTAACCCAATCAGTACAAATGCTTTAATCAAATTGAGAAGCGCTTCTTTAAGAGAATAGTTTTCTTTTTTATTGCTGCGAAATAGATTAGTAATTTTTCGAATAATAGCTTGATTAACCTTATATAATCCACTCGCCACAACGCATAAACCAAACATCTCAAATGTATAGTGAGGTATAGTTGCAATAATAGCTATAAAGCCACGGTAAGGCGTAAAGTTAAGTAAAAATCCCAATAATACTCCTGGAAGTACAGCGGTAAAAATTGTGTTTAATAAATAAAGGAGAGGGATAGGTATGAGCGCTAAGATAAACATTTGAGACGGTACTCTCAGTCCATTTTCATAAATAAATCCCCATACTTTGTGTAAACCAGCTTCATGGTCAAGATGCTCAGGTATTTTGTCTCCAATACTTTTAAGTGTATTGAATGAAGGATGAAATATGTAAGCTAAGATGATGCTGAGTACGAGAAAACAAGTCATCAACAGAAACATTTTCAGTGCTCGTTTAAGATAAGTTGAATCAGATAGCATATATAAACTCCTCTGTATTTAATCTCTCCCTTCAGTATAACAAACTAATTACAGAATTCAGGATTAATACCGTTCCTCATCCCAACCCGTCCCCTATCCCTTCATAAACAATTTACAATGCGAATGAGCGATGAGATGCTATAATATATCCGTATGCATGACTCTTTCAGTAAATCACATTTACCATTTTTAAACAGTAACCACGTTTTACCTTCTGCGCTTTTATCACTTTCTATACAATATTTTTGTTCAATTGTCGACAATCCTTTTAAATTTGTTAGGAAAATAGAATTGGTACGTCAAAAATGGTAAATTATATAGTAGATACTTATGTAAATTTATAATAGATTCATGTACGATTATTTAAGATTAGAAATGAGGTTTAGGATTATGGCGAGAAAAGTAGTTGTAGTAGACGATGAAAAACCTATTGCTGATATTCTAGAATTTAATTTGAAAAAAGAAGGTTATGAAGTCTTTTGTGCATATGATGGGAATGATGCAATCGACTTAATTTATGAAGAAGAACCAGATATCGTACTTTTAGATATTATGCTTCCTGGACGTGATGGCATGGAGGTTTGTCGTGAAGTCCGCAAGAAGTACGAAATGCCGATTATTATGTTGACTGCAAAAGACTCTGAAATTGATAAAGTCTTAGGACTTGAACTTGGTGCGGATGACTATGTAACCAAACCATTCAGCACACGTGAATTGATTGCACGTGTTAAAGCGAATTTGCGTCGTCGTAATACACAACCGGCACAAGAAGCGGAGAATGCACCAAATGAAATTACGATTAAAGATATCGTGATTTATCCAGATGCATACTCTATTAAGAAACGCGGTAAAGATATCGAATTGACACACCGTGAATTCGAATTGTTCCACTATCTAGCAAACCATATGGGACAAGTAATGACACGTGAACACTTATTACAAACAGTGTGGGGCTATGATTACTTCGGCGATGTTCGTACTGTCGATGTAACTATCAGACGTTTAAGAGAAAAAATTGAAGATGATCCGTCACATCCAGAATATATTGTGACACGCCGTGGCGTTGGATATTTCCTTCAACAACATGACTGAGGCCGTATTTTATGAAATGGCTTAAACAGTTCCAATCCTTACACACGAAACTCGTTATTGTTTATGTGCTGTTGATTATCATCGGTATGCAGATTATTGGTTTATATTTTACTAATAACTTAGAACGAGAATTGACACAGACCTTTAAGAACAATATTTCGCAATATGCGAAGCAGATCGAGATTAATGTGGAAAAGGTAAAAGAAGAAGATAATTCGGATAATGGGCAAAAAGAGATACAAAATCTATTAAACGAATATGCCAATCGCCAAGAGATAGAACAAATTAATTATATTGACCGTAATCAAATTATCATTGCGACATCTAAACAATCTAGACAGAGCATTGTAAATCAAAAAGCCAATGATACATCTATACAAAAAGCTTTATCACTTGGTCAGCCTAATGATCATACAATGCTGAAAGACTACGGCAAAGGTAAACAACGTGTTTGGGTTTATAACTTGCCTGTTAAGTCATCCAAAGGTGTTATTGGCGATATTTATATTGAATCAGATATTGATAGCGTTTATGACCAATTAAACAACTTTAACCAAATCTTTATCGTTGGTACAGCAATTTCACTCTTTATCACAGGACTCTTAGGTTTCTTCATTGCCCGTACGATTACTAAACCGATTACGGATATGCGGAACCAAACCGTCGAAATGTCTAAGGGTAACTATACGCAGCGTGTGAAGATTTATGGTAACGATGAGATTGGTGAGCTTGCCTTAGCCTTCAACAACTTATCTAAACGTGTGCAAGAAGCACAAGCGAATACAGAGAGTGAGAAGCGGCGTCTGGACTCTGTTATCACGCATATGAGCGACGGGGTTATTGCGACCGATCGTCGTGGCCGTATCCGTATCGTTAATGATATGGCGCTTAAAATGTTAGGCATGGCAAAAGAAGATGTTATGGGCTACAACATGCTCAGCGTCTTAGACCTTGAAGATGAGTTTGCTTTGGATGAAATGCAAGAAAATAATAACAGCTTCTTGTTAGATATTAACGAAGAAGAAGGCATTATTGCGCGTGTCAGCTTCAGTACGATTGTGCAAGATACTGGCTTTGTGACAGGTTACATCGCAGTGCTGCATGACGTTACTGAACAACAACAAAATGAACGTGAACGCCGTGAGTTCGTAGCTAACGTTTCACACGAATTACGGACGCCATTAACATCGATGAACAGTTATCTTGAAGCCTTGGAAGAAGGCGCTTGGAAAGATGAGGAAATCGCACCGCAATTCTTATCTGTTACGAGAGAAGAAACCGTGCGTATGATTCGTCTGGTCAATGACTTGCTGCAATTATCTAAAATGGATAATGCGAATGAAGAAAATGCTTCAAACCAAGTGACGAAAGAAATCGTCGACTTTAATATGTTCATCAATAAGATTATTAACCGTCATGAAATGGCAGCCAAAGATGTTACATTTGTACGCGATATTCCAGACGAAACTATTTTTACAGAAATTGATCCAGATAAGATGACGCAAGTGTTTGATAACGTCATCACTAATGCGACGAAATATTCACGCGGCGATAAACGCGTAGAGTTTCATGTGAAACCTAATCCGCTCTATAATCGCATGACGATTCGTATCAAAGATAACGGCATCGGTATTCCGATTACTAAAGTAGATAAGATATTCGACCGTTTCTTCCGTGTTGATAAAGCACGTGCACGTAAAATGGGCGGTACAGGTCTAGGATTAGCGATTTCTAAAGAAATTGTGGAAGCACATAATGGCCGTATTTGGGCAAATAGTGTCGAAGGCCAAGGTACTTCAATCTTCATCACTTTACCGTGTGAAGTCATAGAAGATGGTGATTGGGATGAGGCATAAGGAAGCGGCGAAATCAGTCATTTTGACACTGCTCGTCTTGATGAGTATCGTGTTAACGTATTTAATGTGGAACTTTTCTCCGGATTTAGCGAATATAGAAAGCCAAGATAGTAAGAAGACTACAGAGAATACTATCAGCAAGCCGAATTCTGAAACCATGGATAGTGCTATCTCACCTTATCAAATTATCTATAATCACGGTGATAAGACGGATGGCGCCTTAGAAACACGTAAATTGAATCGCGATGTCGTAAAAATATTAAAGAACCAGAAGATTACGAGTGCGTCTGAAATTTATCATGACCATAACTTATTTATTCCAGAACTCAGTGATAATTTTGTAGCGCTGGATTTCACCTATGATATGCCTTTAACGACTTATCTAGGACAAGTTTTGAATATGGACACTAAGATTCCAAGCAAGTTCAAATTCAGTCGCTTGATTATTGACGCCGATCAAGAGAAAACGGCTGTGCTCTATGCTATCGGTAACGACCGTCATCATGTAATGCGCTTGAATACTTCCATTCCAAGCCGTACTGTGAAAAAGACGGTAAAAACCATCCAGCCTGAGCTTACACCGTTCTCTGAGATTATCACAGGTAAAGAAACCATTGATTCAGCTTCGCATATTTTTGCACCAGAGAAGCCTAAGCATTTGAAAAGCTATCGTACGATTTTCAATCATATCAGTGTAGAAACGATGAACTCTATTTTATTCAATGATTCCGTAGTGGTGCGTAGTTCTAAGAGCGGCAATACAACGTATAACAATAATACTGGTGTAGCTACTTATAATACGAAACGTGAATTCTATCGTTACACGAACTTATCAGAAGATGAATCCAAATCTAAGGATATGATTAAAACAATTCCAAGTACGTTCGACTTTATTAACAGTCACGGTGGCTTCACAGATGATTATCGCTTATTTGAAGCCGATCCGAAATCCGGAGAACTGACTTATCAAATGTTCCTAAATGGTATTCCAGTATTTAATAAAGATGATTTAAGTACGATTAAGACCTCTTGGGGAGAAAAAGGAATCTTCAGTTATGCGCGCTCATTATTGAAAACGAATATTACGATTGATAGTGGAGAAGATAAGAAGGATTTACCAGGTGCAGAAACTGTACGTTCTAATTTAGCCAACAACCCTAATCTCGACTTTAAAAAAGTAACGAATATGATTGTCGGCTACAAGATGCAAGAAAAAGATGATGATGACATCGAAGTTCAACGTACAAGTGAATATGTACCAGAATGGTATATTCAATATAATGGTAAATGGTATGTTTACGAGAATGGGGGTCTGCAAGAATGAACTGGAAATATGCTAAGACACTCTTTATTTTCGTATTCCTGATTATTAATATCAGCTTAGCCATTATGTATGTGAATAAAATTAATAAATCCCATATCAATGATGTAGAAGATACGAATGAAGTAGATTTCAAACAAGAAGAAATTAAAATTCCTAAAGAACTGCCGGATGCACGCGGTATTAAAGCACAACTTATTACAGGCCGTTCTAAAGATTTCAAAGACTACGCGAAATCCAAGTCTGATGTGAAATCAGAGGATGGCGGTAAAGTAGCAGCCGGTACAATCAGTCCGGCAATTAGCGTTTCTAAAGATCAAGTGACTGCACTTAAATCTTATATGAAAAATAATGTTTACAAAGGCGAATATTATCAGCTTTATAATACAGACGATAATGAAGCGGTCTTCGAACAAACTTATCATGGATTGCCTATCATGAATAACGATAAAGCAAAGTTGAAGTTCAAGATTAATGATAATGAGGAAGCCAGTAGTTATCATCAAAGAGCCATCGCTGAAATCGGACCTTCTAAAGGTGAAAATAACCGAGAAAAGCAAGTTGTGAGCGCACGTAAAGCGATTGAGGCTTTATATTACAACCGTTACTTGAAACGCAATGATGCCGTTACAAGCGTACGTTTAGGTTATTATTCAGTGGTTCGAGAAACGAACGTACAAGTCTTTCAAGCTAACTGGGAAATCAAGGTTAACCATTCAGATAAAAAAGGTGATAAAACCTACTATGTAGAAGCGACCTCTAAGAATCCTAAGATTATTGTGCGTTGAAGCCAAATTTTTCAATAAGAGTACCTGTCTTTTATGCGGGTGCTCTTTTCTTTTTACCTGCAAGGTAGGAAGTAAGGACAAAAAGGTGTATAATTGTAGAGTGAAATTTCGTTTTTAAGTGGTACGGCAGTGTACGGACACACAAACGGCAATATGACCATTGACATATCCTGTCATTGTAAGCCGTATTTTTAACAAAGTGTTTTAAATTTGTGATAATAGTATTAATGAACGTACGATAATATAAATTAAGATTTGGAAACTAGAAAGGGTGAATCGCTTGATACGTATGAGCGTACTTGCGAGTGGCAGTACAGGCAATGCCACTTATGTTGAAAGTGATAAAGGCAGCCTGCTTGTTGATGTCGGATTAACCGGCAAGAAGATGGAAGAACTCTTTGGCAAGATTGATAGAAATATTGCGGACTTGAACGGTATTTTAGTGACCCATGAACATGTCGACCATATTAAAGGTCTCGGCGTACTCGCGCGTAAATACAAATTACCGATTTATGCGAACGAGAAGACATGGAAAGCCATTGAAAAGAAAGATAGCAAGATCCCAATGGATCAGAAATTTATCTTCAACCCTTACGAAACGCATGAATTGGGTGGCTTTGATATCGAATCATTCAACGTCTCTCACGATGCGATTGATCCGCAATTTTACATCTTCCACAATAACTACAAGAAATTTACGATGATTACAGATACAGGTTACGTTTCAGATCGCATGAAAGGCATGATTCGTGGCAGTGATGCCTTCATGTTCGAAAGCAACCATGACGTAGATATGTTGCGCATGTGCCGTTACCCATGGAAGACGAAACAACGTATCTTGAGTGATATGGGCCATGTATCAAACGAAGATGCTGCAATGGCAATGTGTGACGTCATTACAGGCAATACGAAACGCATCTATCTGTCACACTTGTCACGCGATAACAATATGAAAGATTTGGCGCGCATGAGCGTAGGACAAGTCTTGAACCAACACGATATCGATACCAATAAAGAAGTATTGCTCTGCGATACAGATAAAGCAGAACCAACACCTATTTATACTCTTTAAATTAAACAAACACATTAAGACGACTCTCGGACAAACTATGACATCCGGGAGTCTTTTTCTATGGAAAAGAATACTTGGAGAGTGCAAACTGTTTAAAATTGCATGGTATAATTTGGGATGGAGAAACAAGGGTAATGAGTGGCAGTTATACACAGTTATATGTAAAGAAAGCATTAACTTGTGAATAACTATGTAAGACTCACCTCAAAGTTATTCACAAAAAGAGGACAAGTTACTCACAACTGTGCACAATCCACAAAGAAATACCCACATTATCAACAGAGTTATCCACATATTAACAAGTTAATCACAGAATTGAGGATGAAGTGAGTAAAAAAGTACTGAATTTATATACATAAGCCACTTATTAAGACAGAATCGTGTGTATAAGTGAATAACTTGTGGATAACTCGAATAACTTCTGAATATTTGGAGGATTCAAATGAAAATTACAGTTTTAGCTGTTGGTAAGTTAAAAGAAAAGTATTGGAAACAAGCGATAGCCGAATATCAAAAACGCTTAGGTGCTTACACTAAAATTGAAGTCATAGAAGTACCCGATGAAAAAGCACCCGAAAATATGAGCGATAAAGAAGTCGAACAAGTGAAACAAAAAGAAGGACAACGACTCTTAGCGAAAATCAAGCCGCAATCCACAGTGATTACATTAGAGATTAAAGGCAACATGTTAACATCAGAAGGGTTAGCGAAGAACTTGCAGCAACGTATGGTACAAGGACAAAGCGATTTTACTTTCGTGATCGGCGGCTCAAACGGCTTACATCAAGACGTTTTAGACAGAAGTAACTATGCCCTCTCATTCAGTAAAATGACCTTTCCACATCAAATGATGCGGGTAATACTGTTAGAGCAAGTATATAGAGCATTTAAGATAATGCGAGGAGAAGCGTATCACAAATGATACGTTTCCCCTCTATACATCTCCCGAAAGAGTAAGAATACAACTTTATTGTTTACCAATGCAAAAAATAGGAGTAGAATAGTTAAGTTAAACAATTTATTTGAGGATTCAAAATTAGTAGGGAGTAATTATTATGGATTTTTGGTTAACAAGAAAAGGCCGTGTACTAGAAATCATGGTACTTGCCTTTATTACTGTGTTTGGCATTGGTTCCCAGTATTTTTCAAATTTAGCATATAGCCTCAATCAAGGTATACTTCAAACTTCATTTGGTATTGGCTCTCAACATCTTATTATTCCTTCAGTTATAGGCAATTTTGCATTTGCGCTGGGTGTTCCTCTCGGCCATACACTTACTCATAAATTTGGTTTTAAACGCAATTATTTATTCTTCGTTTTTTTATTTTTGATTGGATCTATTATAGGTTTATTTTCTTTCGATTTAGTTGTTTTATCTATCGCTAAGGCCATTCAAAGTTTTAGTACTGGTGTTTTATTCTTTACTTTATTACCTAAACTGTTTGTCAATTTCCCGAGAAGATATCGTAATGTCTTCTTATTTATGGTCATTGTCGGTTTATTCGGCGCTAACGCTTTAGGCGGTTTATCTGGCAGCTTGTCGCTCGAACTAGACAAATGGCAATGGGTTTTCATAGTTAACATTATTTCTGCAGTGTTATGTCTCATAATTGGTTATTTTTTATTAACAAAGGAAGAACATCATGAAACTTCTGACATTCATATTAGTAAACCCATGATGACAACACTTGTCTTAGGTACCTTAGCATTAGTGTTTCCTATGTCGGTCTTAACGCAAAAAGGCTGGAGTTCACTCTGGGTGTGGCCTTTATTGCTGTTAGCGTTACTCTTCATTGTCAACTTTGTTATTTCTAATAAAGCAGCTGAACATCCCGTAGTGCACTTTAAATCATTATTGACTAAGAAACCCCTTGTCGGTGCGGTAATGGCGATTTCTTCGCATCTCACTTTATTAGCTGGAATTGCTGGCATTAATGTGTATATTTTACGTATTTTGAAATTACCTTTTTCAATCTCTTTAAGATTTTATATTTACTTTTTCATTGGAGTAATTATTACAGGGCTTTTGAAAATGTTCTTCTATAGCGCAGTGGGTGCTGGATTCTTAGGTGCTCTAGGCTCATCAGCCCTGTTATATGTCAGTATTCACTGGATTATTTTAGAGAATACGGTCAATATTCCGCTTCTCTATTTCCAAGGTTTCTTATTAGGATTTGGCGCAAGTATGACCTTAGTGAGCGGCGCTATGGCAACTCTATTAGATGGTGATTTATTAAAGGCCTCTCAACGCTCGCAAACCATGCATACACTGCGTAATTACAGTGCGGCTATGTTAGTGCCTATTATTGCTTACATGATGAAAAATAATATCCAGAAAGGAACGCAATCCTTATATGGTGAAAATATTACTAATCCTTTAATCTATATGAAGAAAATGCAAGATGTAGCCATCAACGCAGATCATAAAGTATTTTTCTTAATGATTATTTTTAATGTTATCATGCTCGTTTCTTCTATTATTCAAATGTCTTTAGGAAAAGGCAGACGTATCACACCAGCAAAACCTACTAAAGATGTTAAGTTACACTTAGAAAATCAATCTTCATAAGAGAAAAAGAAACCCCTAAAAAGTTCAACTTTTTGGGGGTCACTTACTATCAGGAAGTATTTTTAATTAAGCATCTTTCATATTGTAATCATTAATATATTGATCGAGTCGATTGATTGTTTCTCTGATGTCATCGTGTGTCGTTAATGGGTTCGTTGTACATAAACGAATGACACGTTGATTATTTAATACTGTGGTATAAGCAATGGCATAACCAGAATCCGCAATTTTTTGAGCAGCCATACTATTGAGTTGATTATTTTGTACTTCGGTTAAATCACTATTTTCATATCTGAAGTTTACAATAGAAAGATTAGCATGTGAGATAATACGCCAGTTATCGAGACCTGATACGTATTCTTCTGCATATTCTGCTAAACCTTCACCGTATTTAATACGTTCGATAATTTCATCTTCACCAATGACTTGCAAGGTAATCCATAATTTTAAAGCACGTGCTGGACGTGTAAGTTCAATGCCTAACATTTCTGGATCAATCACATCATCATCTGAAGCAATATCATCCAAGTACTCAGCATCTTCGCCAAAGCTTTGCAGCAGATGATTCTTTTCTTTCACAATCACCATGGCACAGCTGTACGTTTGGAACAATAGTTTGTGGGCATCCCAACTAGCACTATCTGAACGTTCAATGCCTTTAAATAGGTGCTGTGCTTTGTCGGATAAGATATGAGACAAGCCATAAGCACCATCTACATGGAGCCAAAGATTATAGTTGTCACAAATATCTCCAAGTGTGGTGAAATCATCGACAGAACCTGTATTAGTAGTGCCGGCAGTCGCGATTACCATAGCAGGTTTGTAGCCATCTTTAATGTCTTTATCAATGGCTGCTTTTAAGCTGTCTGTATTCATTGTAAAGTCGTCATTGTAATCAATTCTGCGGATATTATTTTTAAGGAAGCCTGCAACATGCAAGGCTTTGCCAACAGAATGGTGGGTTTGAGATGTGAGATAAACGGTGGCTTTTTTTATATCTTCCATTTCTACTTGTGCATCTCTAGCCGCAACGATAGCTGTTAAATTGGCCATTGAACCGCCGGAAACAAAGACCCCGCCGGCCGGTTTGATTTCATAACCGATTTTTCCTGCTAAGTAGTTAATTAAATTACGCTCAATATTGATCGGCAGCGTCGCATTAGCAAAATTTGAGGCATGGATATTGTTCGCTGTCGTTAAAATATCTCCAAGCCACGATAGGCGTGATGCTGGACCTGGTATAAATGAGAATGAACGCGGATGGTTCGGACGATATAAATAATTCAGCACTTCATTATTTAAATCTTTGAGTACTTCGTAAATATCTCGCCCTTTATTCGGCACTTCCATCTTTTCATATTTCTCTCTCAATTCAAGCGGTGCCTGTTGTGTCGCAGGTAAGTCTCCAATATCTCTGGATAAATATTTATTGACTTCATCTCTGATAATCGTCTCTAAGTCGATATTGTTCTCATTGAATTCCATTTCCATACTCTCTCCTTCAGTTATATTTTTATAAAAGGTAGACGTATTAATTACGACGTTTTACTACAATATAAATGATAGCAGATATTAATAAAACCACGCTAACCATAACGGCGAAACCCAGAAGGTGTCTTCCCCAATGAATAACATGCTGCGCTTTAACACTCGGTGCATGTGCACCTTTTAGAAATTGACGAGGATAATCGACTTGCAACTTATCATTTGTGATTTTCAATTTATATTGATGCTTGTCTTTCGGAACGACATCATATAAATCTTGTTTGACTTCATAAGTTTTGCCATCAATTTCGTGCTCGCCTTTACCAATAACTTTGCGGTATTCGTAATGTTTGAAGGCATCTTCAGTTAAAGCATTTGCGATTTTTTGGCGTGCATGTTTTGAAACTTCGCTTGGATAAGGTTGTACATTCATGACTGTCGTATCGATACGCAAGTGGTTGCGCTCGGCTGTAAGTGCTAAATTATAGCCGTTTTCACTTGTGCCGGTCTTCAAACCTTGAACTCCTTTACAAGCATCAACTGAATTTGGGAGTGAAAGGTTAGTATTCGTTAAAGTTTTACCGTATTGCGAATCTGTACGTAATGAAGAGTAATGCAGTATTTTAGGATATTTCTTAATAATCGCTCTTGATAGTATCGCCATATCTTTAGCAGTGCTTTTCGAAGCGGTTTCGCTTGCATATTTTTTAGGTGCAAATTGTTGAATTAAACGATTGTTGGCGCCACTAGGATTAGTGAAATGCGTATGTATCATTCCTAAGTCTTTCGCTTTTGCATTCATCTTATCTGTGAAGCGTGAAACATCGCCATCTACTTTCTCAGCTAGAACGATAGTTGCTGCATTGCTTGATTCAAGCATCGCCTGTTTAAGGAGCTGGTCCACTGTATAAGTTTGTTTATTTTTTAAAGGAAAAGTAGTGAGATTGGGTAATTGCGCCAGTTGTTCATATCTAGGAGTAATCTTAATGCTGTCCGAATAATGGATCTTTCCTTGGCTGGCAGCCTCTAGAACTAAATAAGCAGTCATAAGTTTAGTAGTAGAAGCGGGATCAATACTATGGTCTCCTTGATAATTGTAAAGAATTTGACCTTGCTGCGTAATTACATAGGCACCTTTAGGATTATATTGCTTATCTAAAGTTTGATGATAGTGTTTCGAAATTTCCACCGGAGTTTGTTGTGCGTGAACGTCGGGTGTCATAAGAACTGAACCTAAAAATAAAACTGAAATAATAATACTTAGAATCCTTTTCAAAATAATAATTCCTTCCTTCGTACAATCATATAATTCAATTTTACGATAACAAAAAAATACATTCAACATATATTAAAAGTTCTTCAAACCTCTTTTTATTCCTATTTAAAAAAGACTTTTCCTTGTTTTGGAATGCAATTTCAAATAAACGAAAATAAATCTATTAGTTTAGGCAAAAATGTATTGCTATACATAGTTGTAAAGTATATGATATTTAAGAAGTAATAAAGTGTATAGTTTTACACAATAAGTGGGAGATGAGAAAAGTGGCTAAGAACGCTAGGATGAGTAAATATATTTATGGCGTCGCATTAGGATTAGTGATGATTTGTGTGCTATTCATGTTTCAAGTGAATAAAGTGCAAGCTGCAGAGATGACAGGAGTCAAACAAGTCGCCAATCAGAAAGTAATCAATGGAAAGACGAACCAGGCTCAAGCGAAGGCAAATTATCAGAGTCATACACAAGCACCACGCACAGTAACAAAACCTGTTAATACGAAGGTCGTGCCATCTCAGTCCACAACAACTCCTAAGATAGTGAAAAATAAATCACCTCAGAAATTGACAGCAACTCATAATTACAAGACTGTACCACAACCTGTGAAACAACCCGTAAAAGCACCTGCTAAGATTGCACCAAAAATGAAACCGCAATTATTAGCAAGCACAGTTAAAACAACTAATGCTAAGCCTAAACCAGTGACTCCGGTTAAGAAAGTAGCAGTAGCACCGAAAAAGGTCGCACCTGTGAACACTAAGAAACCTGCAGTAGCCGCAAAAGCAAAACCGCAGATGTTAGCTACCACTACGAAAAGTCAACCTGCCAAAAAGGCACCGGTTAAAGTCGCAAGCAAGCCAAAAGCAGTACCGAAACCTGCACCAAAAGTAGCGCCAAAACCAACAACAAGCAATTACTATAACCAAGCGCCAAAACGCTGGCCTGCTAATATGCCTGGTGGCGATAATGTACGTGATTTTGGTCAGACTACGTATGCTTCAGGTATTAATGATGCTTTGAAAATTATGAAAGCTTCAGGTAATAAAGGTGTGAGTATTGAGCATACTACACCCCAAGAAGCGAATATTGCGACGGTATTTAATTGGAATCCAACAGCTAAAGCTTTAACGTATGGAACTGGAACAGCAATTGGCAAACATACTATCCTTACAGCCAATCACGTTGTGAATGATCAACAAGCACATAAACCGATGACGCCGTCTAAAGTGCAAAATTTACGTATCAATTTATCGCAACAAGGTTCCAAAATAATGCGTACACTTACAGTTACAGGTGTTAAAATGATGCAATATGGCGACGTGGCTTTATTGTATACGAATGAAGATATTTCTAAATATATGAGCGTACGTAAAATTGCGCCAGAAGCTTCGATAACGAATATGAAAGCCAATACACCGATTCACTTATATCATTACGGTTTGCCTGCTGGTCAATTCAAAAATGATCCAATGGGGACGATGTATCACTCAAGAGGTAAATATTCCATGATGGCACGTAACGTCAATCCAATCGGCTACTATCAAATGATGGCTGAGCCAGGCTCTTCAGGCGGTGCGATTTTAAATAGTAAAAGTGAAGTTATCGGCGTACATGCTTTCAGAATTGCTTCAGGTGAATATCAAAAGTACAACCTTAATACGATGGCAGAATTAAGAGGGAACCTTCGCAAAGAAGTCTTACAAAATATAAAATAAAGTAATTGACTACTCATCAAACGACAAGAAACGGGTAAAGTGTTTTGTCTGAGAGAGTAGTCTTTTTATTTTTCAAAAGAAAAAAGTATAAATAAACGGCAATATTGACAAGCGGATAATAATCCATTTATTATTGGAATGTTCGAGTAAATAATTGATGAGAGGGATGTTATTTTGGCACAGTTAGAGAAACGTGATAAGACATTGCTCGTTGCCATTTTAATGATAGGTTCATTTGTAGCGATATTGAACCAAACATTGATGACAACTGCATTGCCGAGCATCATGAAACAAATGCATTTAACCAGCAGTACAGTGCAATGGCTGACTTCTATATTTATGTTAGTGAATGGAATTATGATTCCGATAACTGCCTATTTAACACAACGTTTTACGACGAGAACGCTTTATTTTTCAGCATTGACGTTCTTCATTATCGGATCGCTCATATGCGTAGCTACTGATCAATTTAATGTGATATTAATTGGACGTGCGGTTCAAGCCATGGGCGCAGGTATTCTTATGCCACTCATGCAAACAGTATTGTTCTTAGTATATCCAGCTAATAAACGTGGCCAAGCCATGGGAATGTTCGGTTTAGTTGTTGGGTTTGCGCCTGCAATTGGTCCGACACTATCAGGTTGGGTAGTTTCTCAATATAGTTGGAAAGTAATTTTCTATATCTTGTTAGTCGTGACGATTATAGATTTATTGTTTGCGTTGAAATATGTGAAGAACGTGACAGATGTGACGAAACCGAAATTGAATATGCTGTCCGTGACATTATCGACATTAGGATTTGCGGCTTTGCTGTTTGGATTTAGTGAAGCGGGCAACTTAGGATGGACACATCCGCTTGTATATTCAATGATTATCGTCGGCGTCATCATCTTGACCTTCTTTGTATTAAAACAATTAAGAATGAAAAATCCATTTCTTAATGTGCGCGTATTTAGTTATAAGTCCTTTACCATGAATATGATTCTGGTATGTATTGTCTTTATTTCCTTTATTGGAAGTCAAACAGTATTATCTTTCTATATGCAGGATTTACATCATTTTTCACCATTGAAATCTGGTTTAGCATTAATGCCAGGAGGAATAATCACAGGTATCTTATCACCGATTACAGGTCGAATCTTCGACAAATATGGCGGTAAATTCTTATCTATTGCTGGCTTAGCAATCGTCGTAATGACCTCATTTGCATTCACACAAATTGATGCACACACGTCATTTACTTATATCACGATATTCTTTGCGATATCATTAGCTGCCAATGCGATGGTCTTCAATCCATTAACCACAGCTGCTCTAAATAATTTGCCACGACCAATGGTGCCGCATGGTACTTCCATGAATAATACAATGCGCCAAGTCGGAGCTGCCATGGGATCAGCCATGTTAGTCACTGTGATGAATACAGCGATATTAAATCCGCATCAATATGGTATAGATGGCTTAGTTCACGGTGTGCGTGTTGCCTATATTGTGATTTGCGTCATTGCGGTCATTGGCTTGATATTAGCGATTTTTAACCCAACTTCTAAAAAAGGATATACAGGAAAATAAGAATGAATTTTTTAAGTAAATGCTTTTAGCTATCTAAATGTACATTAAAAATTTATATTTTTATCTCTCTATATATGTAAATCACCTTGCAATATTAATGGGGTGATTTTTTTATTTATTTATGCTATTATGATAAATAGTGAAATAGGGGGTCTTTTATGAATTATGTTGAATTATTTGCAGGCGCCGGAGGACTCAGCCTAGGTTTTGAACAAGCAGGTTTTCAAAATGTTTTTTCTGTAGAATATGATGAAAAAATTGCTCAAACCTATTTATTAAATTTTCCTGATAATCATTTAATTATTGACGATGTTAAAAATATAGATGAGAACCAAATTAATAAATTGATAGATGGTAAAGATATTGATGTTATAATAGGTGGACCGCCTTGTCAGGGTTTTAGCATGGCTGGAAGGAATGGAAGAAGTTTTATAGAGGACGACAGAAATGAATTATTTAAAGAATTTGTAAGATTTGTTGCAGTTATAAAGCCTAAAATGTTTGTAATGGAAAATGTGGCAAGGATGCTGAGTCACAACAAAGGTAAAACTGTTTTAGAAATTACTGAAGCGTTTGAAAAATTAGGCTATAACGTTAAGTTTAAAGTACTTAAAACTGAAAATTATGGGATTCCTCAAAAAAGACAAAGGATATTTTTTGTAGGAACTAAAGGAAAAGAATTTACATTTCCAGATATATTTGAAAAAGAAGTTACCGTTAAGGAAGCCATTCAAGATTTACCCCCTTTAAAAAGTGGAGAAAAGTCGGCTATTCCTAATCACTTTGCTATGAAACATAGTCAGCAGATGCTTGATAAAATGGCTTATATTTCTGATGGAGGGAATAGAGAGGAAATACCTATTGAGTTGCGCCCAAAAAGTGGTGATATTAGAAAATATATTAGGTATAACAGCAATAAACCTTCTATAACTGTAACAGGAGATATGAGGAAAGTCTTCCATTATAATCAAAACAGAGCGCTCACATCAAGGGAACTTGCACGACTTCAATCTTTTCCTGACTCTTTTGTTTTTAAAGGAAGTAGCATCGTTGTTCAGCAACAAATTGGAAATGCAGTTCCTCCTAAATTAAGTTTTGTTGTGGCAAATGAAGTGAAAAAGAGTTTGGAGTGAAAACTATTTATGGAAAAGTTTATATTAAAGCCTGATATAAAATTTCCGCGAGTAAATTACATTGGAAATAAAGAAAAACTAGCTGAATGGATAGTTGATAATTTTCCATTAGATTCTGGAAGTGTATTAGATTTATTTTCTGGAGGGAGCTCAGTTTCATTTGAATGTAAATTACGTGGTTATAAAGTTATTAGTAACGATGTATTATATGCTTCTTATGTAGTAGCTAAATCTATAATTGAAAATAATAATTATACTTTAGATTATAAACATATAGATGAAGCTGAAAAATTGAGCTTAAACTTTGATACGGTACAAAAATATTCATGGCTAGAAAATACATTATATTTTCCGGATGAAATAAAAGAGTTAACAAGACTAATAGAATATTCATCTAAAATGTCAGGGTATGAAAAATACTTATTTCAATCTTTGATTCGTAGAGCAATGATTAGAAAGTTACCGTATTCTAGAATGAATGTACCATGGAAAAGTATAATTAAACTTAGAGATGAAGATTATTCTTATGAAAAATATGGCAGAAAAAGAGCCTATCATAATGAAAGTTTTTCTTCACATATTAAAAAAAATATAGAAAATTATAATGCTTCAGTTTTCGATAATGGGAAAGCTAACTTAGCTATCCAAAAAGATGCTATAGAAGCTGTTGAGGAAATTGATTTTGTGGATGTTATCTACCTAGATCCTCCTTACCCAAGCACAATGAATAACTATGACCAATTTTATGGTGCATTTGATAGAATATTTGATAGAAAAATAGAACATTTGGATTTAACTAATAAAAATAATTTTATAGAATCTTTAGAATCAATAGTTGTTAAATCTAAAGAGAAAACCAACTATATAATATTAAGTATAAATTCTAATTCTGTGCCAGGAATATCTGAAATTTTTCAAATGTTATCTAAACACGGTAAAGTTAGTATTAAAGAAAAGAAACATAATTATCAAGTAAGCGGTAAAGTCAATAAAAATAATAATAATGAAAATCTACTAATAGTAGATGTAAAAAAATAAGCATGTGTATACAAGCTTATTTTTTTTGTGTATATTTGTTATAATAATAAAAAAGGGAAAAGAAGGGATAAAGAATGAATGTCGATAAGAATATTAATTCAAATATCAGGAAAAAACAAAAATACGAAGAGTATTGGAAATTAACTGTTGAATATACCGATATACACAAAATGCGCTTTCGAAACACTTTAGAAATGATTGTTAATTACATAGATAGTCATCCTGAATTGAAAAAAGAATATGATAAAAAATACTATAAGGAATTACAAAATATAATAGCTAAGGTATATAAAAAAGCGGATTTAGGTTCAGTTAGAAAATCCATAAATCAAATGATTAAACTAGGTTTTGTAAAGCCTTATTTAACTGGATACCATTCTGAAACAAAAAAATTTTTAAAAGCTTCTAGTAATGAAGAAAGAGAAATTATTTTTTCGGATGTATATTATTCTTCAGCCAATTTTAAGTCTTCTGTTACAGTTGATAATAGTCATCTTAAACATATTAACTTTTTCTTAAAAACGCTGATGTATAAAAAAAATCGGGAACTAAACAATGATGAAATAACCGCCTTAATAAGTACTGATATTTCAGCATATAATAATAAAGGGTATATGAATGAAAAAGAACTGAATGAGCAAATTGAATTCGTAAAGTTTAATGATTTTAAAAAAAGAAAATATAATCAGATTTCATATTTTCTTGACTTTTTAAAATATGTTCCAGGAATTACAGTAGCTAGAGATAAATCAGTAGTATATTACACGGAAGACGCAAGCATTCATTTATCTGACTATATTGATGTTAAAAGAGACCCTACCCAATTTAGATTGATGAAGGAGAAAATAAAGCAAGAAAGTATCAATATATATGGAAGAGTGCAATGTTACTTTACCAAGAAAGAACAAAAAGGTTTAGTAGTTTCTCACATTATTAGATCAGAAGATGCATTAAGAAACTTAGATATTAATACTGCATATGATTATAAAAATGCTCTATTATTAGATCCTAATACAGATGCTTATTTCGATAAATATGACTTAACCTTTAATAACGAAGGGAATCCGAAATTCGGAAAACTAATACCTGATGAATTTAAAGAAGAAAAAGAAGAAATGTCTTTAGATAATGAGGTCTTAGAAGGTAGAGTAAGTTATTTGAAAGAACATCAAAGTAAGTTTGAAGAAAAAAATTAGAAAAGTTTTAATTATAATTGCCATTACACGAGATTAATAATTATTTTAAAATCTCATGTAATGGCTATAATTAAAGGCTGTAAATTTTTAATTTTAGTTCAACTTCTCTCACTTAATATCTTTCATTCCTTCTCGCCATGAAGAATAAATCAATTTTCCGCCTTGTGCTTTAAATTTCTCATTACTAACGCCACGTTCGAATGGTTCGGCTGGTTTAATATTAATCTCTGGAGATACACCTAACTGGTTAGCATACCAATCAGCCCAGACATCGCCTTTTACAGGGTCATCGTCTGCCACATTATACGTGCCTGTCTCAAAGTTCAATGCTTGAATCGCTGTTTCGACAGCATCATCGATATGAATAAACGATTGAACACCGTCTGTCATTTCAACTTTTCCATCTACAAATTGATTATAAATCATGCCATCTTTGCCATACCAAGTACCTGGACCATATAACCAGCCATAGCGTAGGATAACGTGATTTTTAATACGTGCGGTTTCTTTTTCTAACCCTTCTACACCTTCAACAGTGACTTTGCGATCTCCTGTCGCATTGTAGTCTAAAGGTGTTTTCTCAGTTGCTAAACCCTCACCGCCTGCATAAACAAAGGCAATACTTTGAGATTGCATACTTTTAACGCCATGTTTAATTGCAACATCTACTAAATTTTTAGTACCTTCGATTCTGACTTTAGTATTTGCTGCCATATCTACATTTTTCAAATCCGAAATTTCATTTAAAATGACGTCCGGTTTGAAGTCACCAATTGCTGCATCGATGGAATCATAGTCGAAGATATCTCCGACATACGGTGTCACGCCAGCATTCTGCAATTTTTCTTTACCTTTATCAGAAGTAGTAAAGCCGGCGACTTCATAACCTTCTTCTAGTAAGCGTTTCGTTAATTTTGTACCGATTAATCCAGTAGCACCTGTCACAAATATTTTTGTCATTCTTATTCACCTTTTTTCTTTAATTTTTGAAAAAGAGTTCGCGTGCTTGTTTGGCCTATTATAGAGAATTGTCATACAAACAACAAACTATCCAAATTGAATTAAAAATAACCTCTCAATTTATTTACCACCTTTCAAGCTCATTTACTTGTATAATTTTTTATCCTGTGTAATTATCTAGTATATTAGCGGTACACAATGAAGTGTGAGGCTCAATGAAATCAATAATGGAGTTTGAATTATGGGAGAAGAAACATTAGAAATATTTAAAAGAGGAACAAAAATTTTAAACATTCTTCAAGATGAAAAACGTCAACAAATTCTTATTTTATTGTGTAGAGAGAAACAACTGACAGTGAAGGAAATCACTGCACTCTTGCCGATCTCACGTCCTGCTGTTTCTCATCATTTAAAGTTAATGTTGGATGCAGGCCTTTTATCCGTAACACAGACAGGGCTTGAACGCTATTACAGTTCTGATTTAGACGACACCTTAGAATGGTTGAAGGAATTGACAAATTCTCTTGAAGCAAATTTGAAAAAATAAAGAAAAGGTCTTTATTTTTTTAAGTCATAGGTTTATATGTTTAAACCTATGGATAAAGTAATATTATATTCTACAAATAGTTTGGAGTGGCATAATCATGCAAACAGTTTTAGGAAGTAATGGGCAAATTGGTCAAGAAATCGCCAAAGAGCTTTATAAAAATTATACGAAAGACATTCGCTTAGTCAGCAGAAAACCGCATAAAATTCATGATACAGACGAAGTAGTACCTGCCGATTTAATGAAATACGAAGATACTTTGAAAGCCATTGAAGGCAGCGACGTAGTTTACTTTGCTGTAGGTTTGCCTGCCGATTCAGAAATGTGGGAAAAACGCTTTCCAGTTATGATGGAAAATGTCATCAAAGCGTGTGCAGAAACGCACAGTAAACTAGCATTCTTCGACAATACGTATATGTATGAAAAAAATGCGAATGTACAAACAGAAAGCAGTCCTTTTGTTCCAGTGGGACGTAAATCAAAAGCCCGCGCAAAAATGGCTGAAATGTTATTAACAGCTATGAAAAAAGGAAAAATTGAAGCCTTGATTGGCCGTGCTCCAGAATTCTATGGCCCTGATTTGACACAAAGTATCACTAATTCTTTAGTTTTCAATCGTGTGAAAGCAGATAAAAAAGCCATCATTCCAATTAGCGCTTCAGTATTACGTACTTTAATTTGGACACCGGATGCAAGTCGCGCGTTAGCGTTACTAGGTAATACCCCAGACGCTTTCGGACAAACATGGCACTTGCCGACAGATAAAAGCGTGACTTATAAAAAATTAATCGAAATAACTAAAGAAGTAACCGGTAAAAATATTAAATATACCGTTTTACCGATGTGGGCATTCAAAATAGGCAGTCTTTTCAATGGTCAAGTTAAAGAATTAATGGAATTATTACCAAGATATAAATACAATAATATTTTCAATTCAGATAAATTTAAAAAACGCTTCCCAGAATTTAAAGTAACAACGTACAAAGAAGGCATTCAACAAGTCTTTAAAAAGTAAATTAACAGCAGAGGATGAAGATAATGAAAAAAATCATGATTGTAAATACGAGCAGTGACCATTTCGGCGACAATGACAAACCAACAGGATTATGGCTAGGTGAACTTGTTCATTTCTATGATTATTTTAATAACGATGATTATCAAATTGACCTATTCAACATTGAGGGCGGTAATACACCGATTGATCCAGTCAGTTTGAAACCTTACACTTTGGATAAAGTAACTAAAAAATATTATGAAGATGAAAGCTTTATGAATTTATTGAAAAACTCACCTTCAATCAAAGAAGCACATCCGAGCGAGTACGATGTAATTTATTTTACAGGCGGACACGGCGTCATGTTTGATTTCCCTGAAAATGAAGATATCCAAAAAGCTATCAAAGAAATATACAATCATGGTGGTATCGTTTCTGCAGTCTGCCATGGCTTAGCAGCTTTATTAAATGTTAAAGATGACAATGGCAGATACCTCATAGATAATAAATCAATCACTGGATTCTCCAACACAGAAGAAGTATTAGCGAACCGTAAGAAATTAGTGCCATTTATGTTGGAAACCGAATTGAAAAGAAGAGGCGCAAATTACAGCAAAGCACTCTTGCCATTAAGACCTTATGTTGAAACAGATGGTCGCTTAGTGACTGGTCAAAATCCAGAGTCGCCTAAACAAGTGGCAGAAGCTGTAGCTAAAATTTTATAAAAATGAGAAGGAGCTGGACAGAAAAATGAATTCTGTTCCAGCTCCTTTTGGTGCGGTGAGGCGAAAGTGTCGAGGCTGGCAACGGTCGCCTATACAGTTAGGGTCGAAAGTGTCGAGGCTGGCAACGGCCGCCTATACAGTTAGAGGCGAAAGTGTCGAGGCTAGCATCGGTCGCCTATACAGTTAGGGTCGAAAGTATCGAGGCTGGCAACGGTCGCCTATACAGTTAGGGTCGAAAGTGTCGAGGCTAGCATCGGTTGCTTATACAGTTAGGGTCGAAAGTGTCGAGGCTATCACTCGTTGCCTAGACACTTTCACCAACATATACTTAACTACTGCTTAAATATATATAATTGCACCTCGATTATTAAATTCCTACTCTATAAGGAAGGGCTGGGACCTCAATAGAAGTCCCGCTCCCCCGCTTTTCACTTCATCGATTATTCAATTCTATTCAATGCTTCCACTACTTTGACCATATCCTCATGAATGACTAAATCTGCTTCATGATCATAAGGCGTTGGATCTAAATTAATAATTACTAAATTTTTACCTGCAAAGTTGGAAATTAATCCTGCAGCAGGTTGTACTACGAGTGAAGACCCTAAGACTACTAAAGTATCCGCTTCTCTTATCTTATTCAACGCATTCATTATCGTACTTTGATTCAGCATTTCGCCATACAGCACAATGTCAGGGCGAAGCGGTCCGCCGCATCTCTCGCACGTACGTAAATCACGCTCAATAACATCACTTTTCGTATATTCTTGAGCACATTCTATACAATAGAAACGATTCAACGTACCATGCAATTCATCGACTTGTTCACTGCCAGCATCAGCATGCAGTCCGTCGATATTTTGAGTAATTACGCCTAACGATTTACCTTCTTTTTCTAAATCCGCAATCCACTCATGTACTGCATTCGGTTTCTTATCTGCAAAAAGTAAATACTCATGACAAAAGTCCATAAATCCTAGAGGGTCATTTTGGAAATACTCCGTACTTAACAAATATTCCGGCGACATGCCTTTCTTCGATACTTCATCATACAAACCGCCAACAGAGCGGAAATCAGGAATACCGCTAGCTACTGAAATTCCAGCGCCTGTAAAGAAAGTAATCTGATTTGCATCATGAATGATTTCTTTTAATTGTTCAATTTTATTTTCCATGCTTATCACTCCATACCATTTAAAGCATCATCTAAAGTCTTTCATTAGTCTTCATTTAACTTAAGTTTAAGATGTAATCTGCACTTTCGCAAATGACATCAATGTTTGCAAATTATACATAATATTTTAATTTTTAAACAGAATATTAAATGGAAATCTGCTATGTTTATAGTGAGATAAACTTTTGGGAATTCATCTCTCAGAAGTGATAGCTTGTTCTTATATTATGCGATATACTTTCTCAAATATTAGGTGGATAGGGGGCAGGATGAACTATGAATTATTTAATTAACACGCTTAAAATGATTGGAACCATTCTTTTATTATTTATAGTCGTAGTGTTTGCACAGAACATTGGAATCGTTTGGCATGCATTGCATCTGCATTCTTTCGAATATGTTTTGCATGGTATTACTTATTTAGTTGTAGCACTCCTTCTCTTTAAACTCGTTGCTAATAAGGTGTATAAAAGGAAATTAGCTTACTTCAGAATTACGCGCTTTAAATTCATTAAAGTCTGTGTACTTTTAGGCCTACTTTTACCTGTCGCAGTGATGAGCTTCTATCTTATATTTATCCCTGGCCATTGGGTTGTAACTGATTTGAAAAGTAACCAAGAGTATAGTGCTATGCTGATTGAAATCTTTTTCCTTGGCGGGATTGTCGCACCTATCGTAGAAGAGATGATGTTTAGAGGCTTCTTGCTTAAATATATTGAAAAGAAAACCAATATTTATGTTGCCCTAGGTCTGACTTCCGTCTTATTCGGAGTAATTCATTTAGTTAATGGAAAGTTGACAGGCGTGAGTTTGATTATGTTAGTAGCAGCTGGAACAGCGGTAGGATTGATGTATGGACTTGCTGCTTATAAATTCAATACAGTATGGGCAAGCATTCCTCTCCATATGTTCTGGAATATGAGTTCTGTCATTACAGTGAGCGATCATAATATGGAGTATGGTGTATTTCAATATATAATCAAATCAAATAACCCCTTCATAACAGGTGGCGTTTACGGGATGGATGCGTCTGGCATCTCAATCATTGGTTATATTGCAGTAGCTGTGCTTCTTATTTATTGGAGAAGATTTCAAGCGATAGAAAAGCAGAAATTATAAAAGGAAAGCACCATTTTTTTACTAGGAAACAAGTAGTATAACATATATAATAGGGAGTAACTGCTAAGTAGGAAAGGTGAATGGAATGAATAAAGAGAGAAATTACGATTTGAATTATAAAAATAAATTAAGTCGTCGATTCAAAATTTCAAGCGCAGTATTGGTTATAAGTTCAAGCTTAATAGGTTCTAATATAGTGCCGTCTCCTTTAATAGATGCTGAAGAAACTCCAAATTTAAATAAAGAGCAGAATCCAGAACAAACACAGCAGCTTCAAAAATATATTCAAAAAAGTCGAGAGCAGCTCAACCGGATTAAAGGTTTAGAAACAGACCAAAAAGAAAAGTTGAATGAACAAATCGGTAAAGCTCAGAGTTCTAAGGAAATTGATAACTTGTTGAAACAAGCGGAAAATGATAGCTCGATAAGCGAAAAAAGTAATGCAGAAAAAGCAAAACTTAAGGATGAATTAGAACAACAAAAATCTGATCAACTTAAAGCAAAAGAAAACGCTGAAAATCTTTCTGAAAAAAATGAGGCGTTATCAACTCAAACTAATGCTCCAGAAAAGCCTATCAAACCCAATTTAGAAAATGAACAATCTAACCAAGATAACCAAGAAGTAGAGGAATTTGTTAAGAAAATAGAAAATACTTCAAATAAAGTTGACGAGTATCAACAAAAAGAAAAGGAAGCTCCAAAAAATGAAGAGCGTTCAAATACTAAAGTGACAGAACAAGCTGACCAAGCTAAGTCACAAATTAAAGATTTAAAAGATGAAGTAGATAACTTGGCAAAACAGCCCGCAAATGCAAAAGCAAATTCAGATTTAAATCAGTATGTCCAAGAGAAAGAAAAGAACTTAAATCTGTTAGCCTCTAAAGTATCAGAAAGAGAGGCCATCTCAAAAGAGAATAAAGCACGCTTAGAAAATGAAATTGAAAAAAATAAACGTAACATCGAACAAAAAAATGATATGATAGCGAATCGTTTGAAAACAACTTCTGATAAGCAGCAAGCTGTTAAAGATATTATCGGCGATACTTTAAACGATAAAGAAACACAGGATATTTTAAAACACATTGATACTAAAGGGAAAACAGATCAACAAATCACCAGTCAGGTTGTGGGTGAACTTGATAAACTGTCATCATTTTCAAGTGATGGATTACTAGAATCAATGTTCGCAAAAGCAGATAATCGCAAAGACTTAATTGAAGTATTATTATCGCCTAAATTTGAGGAACAAGAAGCTAGAAACATTGCAGAGCAAATTATGCGCAGTCATCCAGATAATGCACAACTCGTTAAATTGCTGAAGCAACATTACGGTGAAAATATTTCTGGGGACGATATTTTAGAAGATGTGTTAGACCGTGCTGACAATAAACAAAAAGCTATAGAAACGATTCTTGCTTCAAAACTGAATGATAACAAGGCACGAATACTTGCTAATAAGATTGCTGCGAAAGGCAATAGCAAAGCTGAGTTGCTGAAACTTATGAAATCAGATGCAGATACACGTATCGATCAATTGCTGAAATTGGACCATGATGCGGATCAAATGAAATCAAGACTACATGGAATGTTCAATCCGTTAAATAGTAGTCCTGGTTTATTGGCTCAATTAGGCGGTAAACCATTGCATCCAGATTTACTGAATGGTCATTCTAATTTATTTGGTTCTTCAAGTTTGTTAGATAAATTATTAAACGGAAAAAGCTTATTAGATGGTATTCCAGATATACCTAATCCTTCACAAGGACACGCATTATCATTAGGAGATTCATCCGATGACTTTTTAAGTGGCTTATTCGATCATGAAGGCAACTTTGATTTACCTAAAGCCGGAGAAGCTGCCAAGAAAGTTGCGCTTCCATTTGGAGCTTCAATGATTATCGTGGGCGGTGGCATCCTATGGTATGTAACACACCGTAAAAGAAAGCTTAAAAAGCAGATTTAAAATAAAAGCTTCATTCAAGAAACTCAAATTAATTGAGTCATTGAATGAAGCTTTTTCATTTATATTATTATTTACCTTTAATATAGCTTAATTGAGCAGCATCGTCAGCATCAATTGTTCTATAAGAAATGACTCCGGAGCCTTCTACATTAGATTCTGAAACCACTATCGAACCATCGTTGTTAACTTTTTCTACAAAAGCGACATGGCCATAGATAGGGTCGGCATCTTGCTGTCCTGCTTCAAACACGACCGCATTATGTTTTTCTGGTGTGGAAGTAACGGTGTAACCTTTGTTTTCTGCACGATTATTCCAATTACGTGCATCTCCCAAATCGCCACTGATTTGTTTATCGAATTGCGCCATACGATTATAAACATACCAAGTACATTGACCATGGGGATACGGTGAGTCACTCGCTGATTCAGCAAATGGTTTGAAATCTGAAGCATTTTCTTTACCACTTGGTTTGTAATCATTTAAATTCGGCATTTGTTTCTTATCAAATTGCGTTAAATCGTAGTGTTTGATAATGCTATTAAGTTTATCAGCATAGCGTGAATCAGTTGCATAAGTTTGTGCAAGATGCTCAGTAGCATCACGATAAGAGGAAGCTTCACTTTTCCACGTAGGACGATAAATATCGGCGTTACCCTCAACTCCATTTTTGATTAAATCCGTATAATCTTCGAGAGATTCTTTTTCACTTGGGTAACTGCGGAAAGGTGCTGAAATTTGGTACATACTGTTTCCGCTATCTTCAAGTGTATTGAAATCCGCAGATTTGCCTTGGTAATTCCCTTTGATTCCGAATAAATTATAATGCGGTGACCGAGCAAGCGCACTATTACCTGAATCAGATTCTAAAATGGCTTGTGCAATCATGACAGAAGCAAATATATCTCTGTTCTGACCGATATCATGTGAATCTTTCGCAATTTTCTTGATGAACTGGCGTGTATTACTATTTTCTACAACAGTAAAATCACTGCTGTCTTCTTGATTGTTGGATAAATCAGGCAAGAATTGGAACATTGCTGCTGATCTAAGGTTAGATTGCTTTACACCATCTTCAAATGATTGTTTCGGTTCGGTCTTGTCTTTAAGTTGTGATTGAGTCGGTAATTGAGGATTAGTGGTTGATGTATCTGAATGATGGGTGTCTGTGGTTGTGTCTTCTTCTTGTGTGTCATTTGTTTTATGTTGGTCATCGTATTTATCTTTTTGTTTTTTAGCACCTTCGCTATATTCATCCAAAATAGCGTTGATCACAGAATCATCCTGCTCATTTTCTTGTTGTGAGGATTTTTCAGTATTTTGTTCGCTTGGTGTATCGGATGGTGATTTCTCGTCAGTTGTCGTGTCATCTTGTTCGGTTTTATCTTGTTGAGACGAAGTATCTTCTTTTTGCTGCTCGTTCTCTTGAGGAGCTTGATTATTATCCTCTTTAAGAGATGCACTTGCTTCATCTAACTTTCTCAAGACTTCATTATCATCTTGCGATAAGTCGCTATTCTCATGAGTGATTGAGGATGCATCCTCTGAATCATCTGCTGTATCGGCTGAAGTTTCATTTTGAGAAGGCGTAGTTTGTTCTGCACCAGAATCAGTGTTCTTAGAATGATCTAAGTTATTGTCCGATTTGTCATCGTTATTTTGACTTTGTTCAGGTTGGCTTGACTCTGTATAAGATTTATTTGAATTTGAAAATAGTTGATCCCACAAACTTGGCATGCCATTATTCTGTTCTTTAAATGGTGCCGGTTTAAAAAAGTCTAAACTGCTTTTATAGTAATCAGGACGAATAGGGTTGTTTACGCTTTGTTGAGTATTTGATTTTTGTTCATCTGACTCTTCAGCGTCTTCGTTTTTCTTTTTATCTTCAGTATTTTTATGATTTTCCTTTTTGGAAACAGAGGAGGGTTGTTCAGTCTCGTCTTCATCTTTTTTACTAGTATCATCATGCGTCTCATTTGTTTCTTTTTCAGCTTTATCTTCTTTGTCGGAAGGTGGTTGACTTGTATTATTATCTGTAGCATTCGTTTTCGGAGGAGTTGATGATTCTTCTGAAATTTCAGCATTAACATGGTTGAAAGGAAGTGTTGAAATTAATAAAGATGATGAAAAAATACAGACTAATAACTTTTGTTTCCTCATAATAATACCTCTCTTTTATTTAATGTGATTTACTATATACAAAGTACTACTTAACTTGTTAAAATATTGTTAGTTGTTAACACTGTTAACAGGTATCAACTTTTTAAAACATAACTTGAGCAATGAAGCCATTATATCAATTTATCTGAAATAAACAAATAGTGTTTTGAAATTTATGTGCGAAGATATAGAAAAAAATCTAGAGGTGTATAAAGTGAAAAATGCAATAAGGCTTTTTCTGATGGATTTAAAAAAGATTATTAAAGCACCTGCTGTTTTGGTCATCTTAGGAGGCGTGATGGTACTGCCCTCTTTTTATGCATGGTTTAATTTAGATGCAACTTGGGATCCATATGGAAATACTAAAAATATAAAAATAGCAGTAGTTAACGAAGATAAAGGCGATAAAGTAAGAGGTAAAAAGATAAATGTAGGGGATGAAGTTGCTAAACAATTAAAAAAAGATAACCATTTTGGTTGGGAGTTTGTCAGTCGTAAAAAAGCAGACCATGATTTGAAGATGGGCAAATATTATGCTGCTATGTACATACCAGAAAAATTTACACATCAAATGACTGGAACACTTCGCAAAAACCCTGAACGTGCTGATATAGAGTATAAAGTAAACCAAAAATTAAATGCAATCGCACCTAAAATGACAGATGCTGGAACTAGTGCGATTGTGCAGAAAGCTAATGATAAATTTAATGAAACAGCGACCAAAGCGTTACTTAAGGAAGCCAATCGGTTAGGTATTAAACTTGAAAAGGAAATACCTACAATTAATAAAATTCAAAAAGCAGTTTCTACAGCTAATAATTCTGTACCTGAAATTAATAAGTTTGCTGAAAAAATATTATATTTAGATGAGCATCAAGACAAGATAGATAACTATGCAGATAAATTTAGATCGTTGAATCAATACAAGGGCGACGTTTTAAATGGCGTAGATAAATTAAATCAAGTTAATTCAGCTGTGCCTGCATTAAATGAAAAAGCTAAATTAGTATTAGCATTAAATGAATATATGCCAGATATCAAAAAAGCACTGAACGTTGCTTCTAATGATGTGCCGGAAGCATTTCCACGAATTAATAGAGGCGTCGATATTGCTAGTAATGGCGTCGATAAAGGCTTACAAGGTATCAACGACGCACGCGGTTATTTGAGTGCGATTAATCAACGCGTAGATACGTACCAAGGAATTGTGAATGACGCGCAAAATCGTAATCAAGACGTGAATAATCGTTTGCAAAATAACTTACAAACAGCACCTCAAAGTGCTTCGAAAACAAGTGAGAATAATATTAAATTTTCACCAATGAGCACAGATGGTAATTCAAACAAGACTTCTTTTGACAGTGAAGATGCAAATGCAATGGAATCTTCTTTATCTAAGGGGTTATTGTCTTTATCACAATATACAGACCAGCAAGCAGAAAGTACGCAAGATAATATAGATTCATTAGAAAATATCGCTTACGGTATCTTGTCTTCTGATAAGCCTGAAGAATTTAAGTCTGTATTGGATAACATGAATTCCAGACTTGAAGCGACGAGCAAATCTAATCAGCAATTTATCGATATATTATCTGAAATTGAAGACAGAGAAGATGTAGATCTTTCAACTGAAATCAATAAATTAGAAGAAGCGAATAATAGTGTGAATAACTTAATCAGAAAACAAAATCTCCTAAGAGATGCGTTAGACCAAGGCAGCTCTGGTAAAGCAGAAGCAGTGGACTTATTGAAAACATTGCCTCAAGTTGACCGTGATTTGAAGGGATTAAGAAATTATATTCGAACAGAAATGAACCAAAATTTATTGGACGTATCTAATAAAGTGACGTCGGTATTAAATAATGGACAGGCTAAACTTTCAACTGTTCAATCCAAGTTGAATACTATTTCTCAAGTGATTGACGGAGGAGAAGCGATTTTAAAAGACAGTAAGAATAGAATTGAAACGATTCAAAGTGCTTTGCCACTTATCGAACAGAAATATAAGGATGCCATGGCTGTCGCACAACGTTATTATCCAGAGTTCGAACAAGATGTGAATAAAGCTGCTGCGTTTATCAGAAATGATTTACCTGGCTTAGAACAGCGATTAGCGGATACAACTGCAACAGTAAACGAAAATATTCCAACAGTATTTAATCGCTATGATCAATTAGTAGATCTGTTAGACAAAAATCAGCCAGAGGCAAAACAAAAACTACATGATTTAGCAAAATTGATACGTAATGATTTACCAGGTGTCGAAAAAGATTTGGCAAAAGCGAACAAACTCTTTAAAGAAATAGACGATGACGACGCTGTAGATAAAATGGTTGATTTCCTGAAAAATGATTTGAAAAAGCAAGCAGATGTCGTATCTAATCCAATTAAAATCAACCAAGAAGATGTTTTCCCTGTGAAAGATTATGGTTCTGCAAGTACACCATTCTATACAACATTATCATGTTGGGTCGGCGCTTTATTAATGGTGAGCTTGATGACAACAGATAATAAACATAAAGATTTAGAGCCATATTTAACTAAAAGAGAAGATTATTTAGGTAAAAGTGGTTTATTCTATCTCATAGGTACCGTTCAAGCATTAGTGGTATCCATCGGAGATATTGTAATATTGCATGCACAAGTAGAGAGTGTAGGTTGGTTTATAGGACTGACTGTCTTAACCTCGCTCGTGTTCGTAACGATTGTGTATACTTTAGTTTCATTATTAGGTAACCCAGGAAAAGCGCTTGCTATTATATTATTAGTGTTGCAAATAGCTGGTGGAGGAGGAACATTCCCTATAGAAGTAACACCCGAATTCTTCCAAATTATACACCCATATATACCGTTTTCTTATGCAGTAGATGCGTTGAGAGAAGCGGTTGGTGGAATTGTGCCAGCAATCTTAACGAGAAAAATACTGACACTGATATTATTTGGCGTTATTTTCTTTGTGATTGGTATTATATTTAAACCAATTACAGATCCTATCATGAGAAAAGTTGCAAAAGAAGCTGAGAAAAGTGACGTTATGGAATAAGCTATTGAATCGAATTAGAGTGGTGCCGGGACATGATTTTGTCCTGGCATCATTTTTTCGTTCCAACAACCTTAACAACTTCAGATTATTGTACATAATAAAAAGACAAGCAGCTCATGAAAGTTGCTTGTCTTTCTTTACTTCAAAATAAACTATTTCTCTTTCCATTTATCGACTTTATCCCGGTTGTTTTTAATCCAATCGCTGGCAGCCTTTTTAGGTTCTTTTCCTTTTTCAATTTCTAACATGATAGATTCCATATCATCTATGCTCCATTTGAAATTATCTAAAGTTCTATAAGCTTCAGGCATATCTTTCTTTAAACCTTTACGTGCCATAGTATCAATACTTTCAGCTCTGCCCATAGTACCTTTAGGATCTTTCAAATATTTTAAATCATAACGTTGGAATATCCAGTAAGGATTCCAACCTGTAATAACGATTTCATCTTTATTTTTTACGGCACGTTTAAGTTGAGCATTCATAGCGCCTGTGGAAGAGATGACTTGGTCCCATCCTTTTAAGTTTGGATAAGCTTTGATAGTTTTATCTGTGGCTTTTACAATTCCAGCACCTGGTTCAATCCCGGTAATTTTCTTTTTGGCTTGGTTATCTAAATCTTCAATAGAGTCAACATCCATATAAGAAGGGACGACAAGGCCTAGTTTAGCCTTTTTATCAATATGAGGTCCTAAGTTGTCCAAATCGTCTTTGAACTCTTTATATTGTGCCGCATGAGTAACTGGAAGCCAAGCACCCGTCATTGCGTCCGCTTCTCCCTTAGCTACCGCTTCCCACGTAACTGGAATATCTAAAGATGTCATATTCACTTTGTAACCTTCTTCTTCTAAGACCTGTGCAATCACATTGGTAGACACGACTTGGTCATCAGATTGTGCATAAGCCAAGGTAATTGTTCCCTTATTCGCTTTTTTAGTAGGGGAAAAGAAGATAGAAAATAAAATAACAATTAAAACGATTACCGCGATGATTGCAGTGATTATCCATTTCTTCTTTTTAGGCATAACTGACTTTTTCGGACGATTCATTGCTTGAGTGAAGCGGTCTAAAATAATAGCAAGTACTACTATACCAATACCATAAACAAATCCATTTCCGACTTCTGAACGTTGTACTGCTGCTAGAACACCTTGTCCTAAACCAGGCGTTCCAATCATAGAAGCAATTACGACCATTGAAAGTGTCAGCATAATCGTTTGGTTAATCCCTGCAAAAATATTTTCTTTTGCCATAGGTATATCCAGTTTGAATAATCGTTGCCATGCAGTTGAACCGAAAGAATTGGAGGTTTCTACGAGTTCTTTAGAAATAGAACGAATACCTAAGTTGGTCATTCTGACGGTCGGAGGCAAAGCGAAAATAACAGAAGCGAAGACCCCTGGCACCATACCGATACCGAAGAAAGCTACTGCTGGAATTAAATAGACAAAACCAGGCATCGTTTGCATTAAATCCAAAATAGGTTTGACTACTTTTTCTACAGTATTACTTTTAGACATCCATATCCCAAGAGGAACACCAATAATAATAGCGACTAAACTTGAGATAATTACCAATGTGATGGTATTCATTAAATCATCCCACATACCTTGGTTGTATATGAAAAGCAATCCAAGAAGGGTAAATAGTGCGAATCCCCATTTACGTTTAAATACAAAGAATGCCGCAATCACTAGAAGTGCCATCATCACAAATGGTGGAATCGCAGTGAGAATCATAGTCATAAAATTCATGATAGCTTCACCAGTAACTTGCAGGACTGAGAAGAGGCCGGATAAATGTGTGGTCAGCCAGTCTACGATGTTATCAATCCAATCAGAAAAAGGAAGTTTTCCTGCCCCGAAATTAAACATTTGCATTCCCTCCCTCTTCTGTGGATTTGTCATCAGACTTAACAGTAATATTGTCCGTACTCATTGCACCAATGACACTGCCTCGAACTACCACGCCAATAACACGTTCTTCTTCATTTACTACTGCAAGAGGTGCGGGTGAGTTGTAAATAAGGTTGAAAATATCACTCACAAACATATCTTTATTAATTTTATGCACATTTTCATCTAGTATCTCTTTTAAAGTGAGTCCCTTATCTCTAGCTTCTAAGGCTTTTTCTGCAGAGATGCTTCCTTTTAATTTACGTTCTCGGTCAATGGCAAGCAACATACTGACTTCTTCTTGTCGCATACGTTGTAACGCCACATTTGGTCCTTCTGATTCAATATTAATAGTCAAAGGAGGTTCCATTATATTTTCTGCTGTTAAAACTTTAGAACGATCGACATCTTCGGTAAATTCTTTTACAAAGTTATTAGCAGGATGAGTTAAAATTTCTTCTCCAGTACCAATTTGCATAATCTTTCCATCACGCATCAAAGCAATGCGATCACCAATACGTAAAGCTTCGTTTAAGTCATGCGTAATAAAAATAATAATTTTCTTTACTTTACGTTGTAAGTTTAATAAATCATCTTGCATGTCGCGTCGAATCAATGGATCAAGTGCTGAGAAAGCTTCATCCATTAATAAGATTTCGGAATCATTTGCTAATGCGCGTGCTAGCCCCACACGTTGTTGCATACCACCTGAAAGTTGATCTGGATATTGATCTTTAAACGAAAGCAGACCTGTATCTTCTAATGCTCTTTCAGCTTGTTGTTTACGTTCTTCTTTATTAACGCCGCGTATTTCTAAACCGTACTCCGCGTTTTCTAAAACTGTTCTTTTAGGAAAAAGACCAAAATTTTGGAACACCATATTTACTTTGGTACGTCTGATTTCCCGTAGTTCACTCTTAGACATCTTTGAAACATCCTCATCATTGATAAAAATACTTCCTGAAGTAGGTTCAATCAAACGATTAATAAGACGTACTAATGTAGATTTCCCGCTACCCGAAAGTCCCATAATTACAAAGATTTCTCCATCTTCAACATCAAAATTTGCATCGTAAACACCTACAGTTGCCCCTGTTTGCTCTAGAATCTCTTGTTTTGATTTGCCCTTTTTAACCATATCTAGTGCCTTTTGATTATTCTTGCCGAAGACTTTGGTTAAGTTTCTCACCCGAACTTTGCTCAAAATAAACACTCCATTTCAATTTCTATCGCTATAACTGTACTTTAGCAAATTAAATTTAAAAAACAACCTTATTATTAAATGGAAAAAGGCAAATTAAAAAACATTCTTTTAGATTTTTAAAAATTAGAAAGAATTAATATACTAAACTTGCTAAAATGTCTTGTAACGTTCGCAAATGATTTTTAAACTTTTAGGGTTGCTAAATTTAGAAGTTTAATAGATATCTATCTAAATTGTGGTTACATCATCCCTAAGAGTTTCATCCAAATAGATCCTAATCCAATCCAAATTATAAAGTAGATAATTCCAAGCGCGAAGTTCATTGTCCACCAGCGTTTTTGAGTGACATACTCCGACGCGTATAGAATAGGAGCGGGTCCGCTGCTGTAATGTGTAGTAGAAGCGAGTAAGTTCCCAAAGAAACCTAACATGAGTGCACTTAATAAAGGCGGTGCTCCGGCAGCTACAGCAACTCCTAATAACGCAGCGTACATTGCGCTGACGTGGGCTGTGGCGCTGGCAAAAAGATAATGAGAATAAAAGTAGAAAATCAATAAGATAATCAGTACAATCGGCCAACTGAAACCACCTAGGCTATTTGCAATGATTTTACTTAACCATGGAATGAATCCTAGTTTATTTAATTGATCTGCCATTAATACAAGAACAGAGAACCAAATTAAAGTATTCCAAGCTCCTGTTTCGTTTAAGATATCTTTCCAAGTTAGAACGCCAGTTAAGAGTAATAAAGATAGCGCGATAAATGCTGTTAAAGTTGCATCAACATTAATAAAACTACCTACCACCCAAAGTGCTAACGCAATAACAAATATACCAATCATGAATTTTTCGGATAACGAGGTTTTACCCATTTTCTCTAATTCGTGGTCTGCCCAAGCTTTAGCGTTAGGTGTTTCTTTAACAGTCGGAGGATATATCTTATAGATAATGAAAGGAATTAAAATTAATGAAATAAGTCCTGGCACCAGTGCAGCTAAGAACCAGTTCATCCAAGTAATATGTACATGAGCAGTGTTTGCAGCAAGATTTTGTGCTAAAGGGTTACCCGCCATTGCAGTCAAGAACATGGCTGAGGTAATAAGATTTCCTTGGAATTCTGTAAAAATAAGGAACGCACCCATTTTACGTTCCGATCCGTCGTCTGGTTTGGATCCGAATGATTCAGAGAGGGATTTAATTATCGGAAACATGATACCTCCTGCACGTGCTGTATTACTTGGTGTAGCAGGTGCTAAAATTAAATCGACGCCTACGAGAGAGTAAGCTAGCCCCAAAGTCTTTTTACCGAAAAGCTTAACAAATTGAAGCGCAATACGCCGGCCTAGACCTGTTTTAACAAATCCTCGTGAAATGAAGAAAGCCATAGCAATCAACCAGATACTGTTATTGCCAAATCCTTGCACAGCTGTTTTCATATCACTAATTCCTACAAGAACCATGATAGTAAAGCCGATAATTGAAACTGCGCCAATCGGCATAGGTTGAGTGATACAAGCAATAATAGTTGTAACAAATATTGCAAACATATACCAAGCTTGTGTATCTAAAGCTTCAGGTTTAAATGGAGTGAGTGCCCAAATAATAATTCCAATTACAATAGGTAGAATGAATTTACGGTATTTTACAGTATTCTTCATAACTACTTCCTTCTTTCTCTTTAAAGTAGGGTTTCAATTATTAGAATAGACTTAATATAAATATATGTACATAGGTTATTTATAAATTATCAATTATGAAAAGATTTAAATAAAAGCGACCTCGCTAAAGGTCGCTTTGAATATATTTAGAATTTACAATACAGCCCCTGGTTCTTCTGGCAAGACTTGTCCACCATCAATAATCAATGCTTGTCCTGTAATAAATTTAGCTTCTTTAGAGGCGAAGAATGCCACGGCATAGCCGATATCTTCAGGTTCTCCTAACTCGTGAGTAGGAATGATTTTGCGTGTACCTTCTAAGTAGTCCTCCCCTTGAGCTTTAAGTCCTTCAGTTAACACATTACCAGGTTGCACAGCATTTATAGTAATCCCATATTTAGCATATTCTAAAGCTGCACTGCGCACAAAACCAAGTTGTCCAGCTTTTGAAGCACCATAATGAGCCCATCCAGGGTAACCTGTGTTTGGTCCTGTAACAGAAGAAGTCACAATTATACGGCCGTATTTTTGCTTTTTCATTATTTTCAAGACAGCTTGTGTAACAAAGAACATGCCTTTTAAGTTAATGTTTTGTACAAAGTCCCAATCATCTTCTGTTAATTCTTCAATACTGATTTGAGGATAAACACCTGTGTTAGAAGCTAATATATCAATTTTTCCAAATTGAGTTACTATTTGATCTACTGCTTCGTCAATCTGTGATTTATTGGTAATATCTAATTTTACAAAAGTGCCATTTAATTCTTTTGCTGTTTTTTCACCATTTTCTTTATCAATATCTCCAATAATGACCTTTGCCCCTGCTTCTGATAAAGCTTGTGAAATTCCCTTTCCAATACCATTTGCGCCGCCAGTTACTAAGGCTATTTGATTTTCTAAATTAAACATAAATATTCACCTCATATTATATCTATTTAGTATTATCTTCCCTTAGTTATATACAAATAACTCTTTTCTATTAAGAGTCATAGTTTATTCAAAGACTTGCTAGTTAATAGTTAAAAAAGTTATTGCGCTTGTATAGTAGTGGTTTTTAATTTATATAATAGTATAAAAATAAAAATAGAGGCACTCACTAAAGAGTGACCTCTATTTTTGATTTAAATACAAAACTTTTACAGCTATTCAGAGACAACTTCTTTTAAATCAAATTTTGTACGGTAAGGTTGCTTGCCGATAACAAATCTGAAGATATAAAACTCACGTAAGAAGACGCCCACGCCTACACACAGCCCTAAAACAAATAGCATTGTTAGAACAATAAACAAAATCGTTTGCGCCTTATATACGAGTGTGTATTCATACACATAGCTTAAAATCATAGGGTGGAATAAGAAAATGAAAAATGAAAATGTACTCGTCAAATTAATTGAATAGAACATAAATGACTTGAATTGTAAGCAGATACCTAGTAGTAAAAGAAACATAAAGGTGTGATAAAGTACCAAATAATCTGTGTAACTTGTCACATACCAATAATCGTGTTTCTTGAAAAGTACAAATATAATATAAGAAATCACAGAGAGTCCTATGATAATAAAAATATATTTGTTTAAGAAGTTGATAATCTTATTGTAATTCAAACCAATATAGCCGCCTAGGAAGAAGATCCATCCTAGAATAAAAGTATTATCACTTAATGGATATATTGAATGGAACACTCTGGCAAAATCTTTGTTATTTTCAAGAAGATGCAAAAAAACAACTTGTACAATCAGTGAAGTGAATAAGATGATTTTACTATTGAATATTTTATAAGAAATTTTATAAATCAAATAGCTTAGTATAAAATACTGCATAATGACAATGATGAAATAACCGTACCATTTACCTAAAATGATATTTTCATAAAATTGGTGTGTAAAAGGGCTGTCTAATTTTAAAGATTCAGTATAACAATAAAACATACCCACCATTAAATAAGGAATAAATATATATTTGAACCGTGACCATAAATAATTGATAGATAGCTTTTTATAGTTAAGTGTTACTAATAGTTGAGCCAAAATTATAAATGAAGGTGTGCCAAATATAAATATATTTTGAACATAGTAAATTAATTTTAATTGGTTAATATCTGTTCCATCAATGCTTCTCATCAATTCAGTAAACACGTGTGTCAGGATAATCAACATGCAAATAAAGGCACGAAAGTATATGAGTTCAACTTTTTTATTTCTCACTATTATTAAATCCTTTCCATTTTTGTACAACTTGATGGAATGCACTTTCACTTATAAGAATACGTGGAATGTAATAATCATCGTCATCTGGTTGTACAGGTTTTTCTTCTAGTGTATAACCGTATTTAATCCCTGCTTTTTTAATTGCTGCAATTTTTTCGTCATTGATTTGACCGTACGGATAAGCAATTGAATCGGCGTTAGAATTAAAGTTTTTCTTTAGATATTGTCTGCTCTCTTGAATATCCGCAGTTAACGTACGGTCATCTTGAGTAGAAATCACTTGAGAAACATTATGCTTAATAGAATGTAAATCCTTAGTATGAGATTGGAATGTCCAAAGTCCCGAATCATTCATTGTTTTGAGTTGAGTCAGAGTAGCCATATTTAAATTATGGAATTCTTGCTGACCAACTCTACCTGTGATAATAAAACCAGTGGCAGGAACGTGATATTTTTTTAATATTGGATAAGCATTTTTATATATCGATTGATCCATATCATCAAAACTAATCCATACACTTCTTTTTGGAAATTTTCCTTGGTTTTTGTATTTAATAAACTCTGCTTCTGTTAGAAAATGAGCTTTTTTAGATTTCAACCATCTAATTTGGTCTTCAAATTGTTTTTGTGTAAGACTATAAGTTGATAATTCTTTACTGTTTGAAAAGATACTTAAAAAATTATCGAAAAATCCACCTTTTCTTACTCTGTGATAATTTAAAGCAAGGGCACTATTTTTACTGTATTTCGAAATATCTGTTTTAGCATTTACAGATTTATCATACTCAAATAACACAGTGCTTAAAGACAAAGTTAAAATAACGACGATTATAATTCCTCTTTTAATCATCAGAAGCACCTTCTTTTCTTTTTTTAATAGTTTGAGAAATTAAGCAATAAGTTAATAAAAAGAAAATTATGATTAGAAAAATTCCCATTAATTTAAAGATGCTATCTAAGTCAGAGTTCTCTATATTTAGTACTGCGCGCAATAAAAGTACGTTCTCACTCTTAATTCCAAGTAATGATCCTCCTATAACAATCAAAGCTGACCAACAGTAAATCCAAAATAATAACGTGAATAAGAGTATAAAACCTTCGCGTATAATATTTAGGCTAGATTTTACCGTTTTATGTTTCCTCTGTCTGGACTTGACCATGTCGCATAAGCCCCTTTCTTTCTTTTTAAAGCTTTAGGAAAAGCAAAAATCGCTACTAAAGCATTGAGCACCCAATATAAAGTTGGATACCAACTTAAAAATATAATCGTGAATAAGTTGATTTTTTCATAAGCACTATCAATGAACAGTGAAATGGCAAATTGTATAGTATTAATAAATGTCAGTAACAATGCTGAAAGAATAATGATTGTAAATTGATACTGTAAAAACGAAATATCTAAAAAATCAGTGTTAATTACAGATAAAGCGAGTAATATAACGACAGAATAAACCCATAGTAAAGAGACTGTTTGTTCGAAAAGCAATAAATATTGCGCTAAGTTAAAAGTTTTTAGCGATTGTTTAAAATCTCTGATTAATACTTCTTGTCCACCTTGAGCCCATCTTATTCGTTGTTTCCACAAACCACCGATAGTTTCAGGGACTAGCATCCAACAAAGTGCGCGCGGTTCATATTTTATGCGCCAACCATTTAAGTGAAATTTCCAGGAGATAGCAATATCTTCTGTAATCATATCGATATCCCATCCTCCGACTTGGATAATGGCTTCTTTTCTAAATAAGGTAAATACTCCGGATATAGTATTGATTTTACCTGCAATCGATTGAGCTCTTTTGATACTTCCAACCATGCTTGCATATTCAATAGCTTGAATTTTACCCAAAATAGAACTCTTATTTCTGATTCTCGGGTTTCCAGTAACGGCAGCTAACTTAGGATCATGTTTAAAGGATTCAATCATAAAATATGGTGCATCCTCGTCAACTATTGTATCTGCGTCGATTCCCATAATATATTTATAAGTTGCATGTTTTATACCTTCGTTCAGAGCGTTTGCTTTACCGTTGTTTTCTTTTAAATTTACAAAAGTAAAGTCGAGTTTTTCTTGCAAATCCATTACTACCTTTTCAGAGTTGTCTGAACTGCCATCGTTTATAACAATGACTTCTTTTAGGGGAAATCTTAACTCCAAAATGCTTTTTATTGTATCTTCAATCGTCTCTTCTTCGTTATAACAAGGAATTAAAAAAGTGATTCCTTCTGTCTGATTATCATAGTTTGGTAACTTTTTTAATTTAATTTCTTTAAACACAGCATAATAAATGGTCCCAACAATCCAATAAAGGGACATAAACAGTGGATATGTTAGCAATAAGCTAAATATTTTCAAACCTGAATCAACTCCTACAAAGCATAACAATACGAGATAGTTAGTTGATTTTTAGAATCAAAATCTTTTGGCTTCTAGTTTGTTATGCTTTGTTGTATTTTTTAATGCTTATGACTGATCGTTATGAGCATTCGTAATATATTTCAGATTTTTATATATAAGAGAAAAAGCTAATATATATGGCCAATAAATATAAGCTTCCTTTTTATTAAAAAACATAAAAACCGATAGATATACTCGAATTATGCCGGCGAAGAAATCATATCATCGATAAATTTATTTATAAAGTTCAAACTTAAACTGTAATCAAAAATAAATAAAATTACAGAGAAAATCATTACATTTAACTATATAGAACACAATTTTAAATATTACTTTGTTTTTGTGAAGAATAAAATTAAAAAAATAATTTTGTATAAATCTAGCAGCAATTCTACTGTTATTAATAAGATATAAAACAACAAACAATTAAATTGAGCTTCATTTAATAAAAAAGCTTGAAATTGAGCTTTGTGACTGCTTAATCTATAAAAAACATCTGTAAGTATAGTTGAAATATAGAGTTTTCTTAATTTTTAGGATATTTAAGCTTAACATTATCCACATAATTCTGTCTTTTAATTTATGAGTACATTTTCAGTGATAAATATTTTACAAATATTTTTATGTTTACATTTATTACAAGGAATATTGATTTTGTAATAAAACATTATTTAGTTTGTAATGATATGAGTAGCATAGAATAGACCTAATCCCTTATATACTGGCTTTTCAAGCGTTTTTTGAGATGAATATATATAAATAATAAAACGGTATAATATATTTTATTAAAACAAATTAAAAATGCAAGGTTTCTATAAAAATAGAAACCTTGCTCTAATACTTCTATAATAGAAGAGATTTTTAAATTTTATTAAACTAACCTATCTTTCTAAAGCATATTCATTTTCAACATATCAATCACACCGCTGGAAGCACCAGGGAAAGCAAAGATGTGTTGGTTTAATTCTTGCGCAGTCATACGACCGTCTACAATAAATGTCAGGATATTAATTAAATCAGGTGCGTCGTCTCCGTAAACAGCAGCGCCCACTAAATGTTTGTCTTGATCTAAGACAATATACATTTCCGCTTCAACTTCATTCTTATACTCAAATACCATTTGTTTACCAAATGGAACATATTTCACTGTATAAGCATCATCGTTTTCTGCTTCTTCTACAGAGACACCGATTTGCGACAGTCTAGGTAAAGCGTATACTACTTCTGGGATTGCTGGGTAGTGGATAGGTTCAGGATTTACGCCTAATATCTGACTGGCAATATAGTTGGATTCAAATGTTGCAGTCGGTGTCAATTTCGGAATCATTTTATCCACGACATCCCCGCTGGCAAAGATGTTGGATACGTTAGTACGCATATAATCATCTACTTGAATACCGCGATTGCTGAATTGGATGCCTGCATTTTCTAAGCCGATATTTTGTACATTAGGTTTACGGCCTGTTGCATCCAAGACATAATCTGTTTCAATAGAGAGACCAGATTCAGTTTCAACAAGATAACCTTCTTTAGATGGTATCACAGCAGTTGTATTTTCATTGAAATGGAATTGCACACCTTCAGCTTTCAATTTTTCAACCAGTTTTTGCACATGGCTGCGATTAAATCCTTTTAATGCTTCATCTGAATGATGAATAATATCCACTTTCACACCTGATTTAATCATAATAGAAGCAAATTCCATGCTGATAATACCGGCGCCAATCATAACCATGCGCTCAGGAAGTTGATCCATTGATAAGAAATCGCGACTGTCATGAGTGTATTCTTTTCCATCAATTTCTAGTTGATGGCTGTGTTGACCAGTACCGATGACAATATTTTCAGCTTCTAATTCTGTGTCATCTACAGTTACAGTGTGCGCATCTTTAATGACACCTTTACCCATATAAAGGTCAATACCTTGTTGTTCAATCATTGAAGCAACGAAGTCTGACATAGGATTAATGATTTCTTTTTTATATTTCATTAAATGTTCCCAATTTACTTGTAACTGATCCGCTTCAATAATGCCGTCATAATGACTGGCTTCTTCTAACACTTCATAAGGCCCTTCTAATAAAATTTTGGCGTTACAGCCGAAATTCGTGCAAGTACCTGCTACTTTATCTTTTTCAATGATCGCAACGGATTTGCCTGAATTGGCTAAAGTTACCGCTGCATGCCATGCCGCATGTCCGCTTCCTATAAATACAACATCATAACGTTTCATGAAAATCATCCTTTATTTATATTGATTTGTTTTTCAAGTGCGCTTTCTAGTTGGTCCATTATTGACTTGGCTTCCTGATAATCTTCGTATTTCATTTCTTCTGGAACACAATTTGCGAGTGCTTCATAAACAGATGCTTGATTTCGGACACCTTTATCTGTCAATGTCACAATTAATTGTCTTTTGTCCGCTGAAGATTTTTCTCTCTTAACCCATCCAGCTGATTCTAATCTTTTTAAAAGAGGGGTCAGTGTATTGCTGGAAAGTTTCAACTGTTTCCCGATTTCATGCAGGGTCTGCGGATTGCTTTCCCATAAAGCTAGCAAGACTAAGTACTGTGAATAAGTTAAACCGAAAGATTTGAGCTGTTGTTCATAGAAACGTGCGAACAACCGGCTCACATTATAAGCTGAAAAACAAAGCTGGTTCGCTAACTTCATAGCTTCTTTATCCATCTATGCACCTCTTTTCATGATTTGAAGTTACTCTTAGTATAATCAATCGCGCACGATTGTTAATAGGGATATGCTCATCTTCAAAAGTGTCATTTTAAATTTTTTGAAAAGATTGCGTAAATAGGCTTGTACTTTTTGTGATTAGTTGATATGATTTAACAAAATGGTTGACCAAGTCAACTAATAGAAATGGGTATCTAAATTTTAAATGAGAAGAGGAAAAATACTTGGCATATATTGAAGTAAAGCATTACTCAAAAATATTCGGCAGTGGTGACCAGGAAGTCAGAGCGAATGATGATATTTCATTTACTTTAGAAAAAGGGCAGTTAATGGTAATTGTTGGTGCATCTGGGGCAGGTAAATCAACGTTATTGAACACTTTAGGCGGTATGGACACAGCGAGTGAAGGGCACGTGATTATTAACGGTACCGATATTGCGAAGTTTTCAGAGAAACAACTTACAACGTATCGACGTAATCAAATCGGATTTGTATTCCAGTTCTACAATTTGATTCCAAACCTTACAACATTAGAAAATATTGAATTAGCTTCTGAACTTTCTCCTAAAGCATTAGATTCAGAGGAAACATTGAAACGCGTAGGCTTGGAGAAACGTAAAAATAATTTCCCATCACAACTTTCTGGTGGAGAACAACAACGTGCGTCTATTGCACGTGCAGTTGCGAAGAATCCAGATTTGTTATTATGTGATGAACCTACGGGCGCACTCGACTATAATACAGGGAAAACAATTTTGCAGGTATTACAAGATTTAAGTCACAAAGATGGTAAAACAGTAATTATTGTAACGCATAATGCAGCGCTTAAAGACATGGCCGATCATGTCATTGAAATATTTGACGGTAAAATTAAAGAAGACTATATGAATGAGCACCCACAACCTATTTCAGAGATTGAGTACTAGGGGGTAAGTGCGATGAAAATGTTAAGAAAAACTATATTACATGAATTCAAGTCTTCTTTACCGCGTTTTATTTCTATTGCAATCTTGCTTGCTCTAGGTGCTTTCGTACTGATTGGATTGAAAGTAACAGGCAGTGACATGCGTCAAACAGGCAATGATTATTTTAAAGAACATAAGATGGCAGACGCTCAAGTCACAAGTCCAGTCGGCTTTAATAAAGATGATAAAGATTATATCAATCATATGAAGCATGTGAAGAAAACCGAATATAGTGTTTATAAAGACGCTGTAGTTTCCAATTCGAAAAAAACAATGCGTTTGAATGAGAAAACATCTAAGTTATCTATTTTTAAAGCAGAAGAAGGACGCTTACCGAAGAAAGATAACGAAATTGCATTGAGTTCACAAGACAAAGGCAAATATAAAATTGGTCAATATATCAACCTAGAGAACAGTAAAGGTAAGAAAGAAATTGACGGATTAAAAAATCATAAATACAAAATCGTTGGTTTTGTGACATCTAGTGATTTCATGCAAAAACATGATTTAGGCATGACAAATGTAGGTAAAGGTCAAATTGATACCTTTGCAGTCTTGGATAAAAGTGGTTTCAGTGATACCACACCGAATGTAGCTAAAATTGCTTACGATAATTTGAAAGGTGCCAGCTACTCTGACAAATTTGAAAAGCAATTACAAAAAGATGTAGATCAAAATATTCCTGGGTTAACAAAATGGGCAGACAAACGTGATTCAGAAATTAAAGATGATAAAAAAGCTCAAATTAAAGATGGCAGAGAAAAATTAGAAAAACAAAAATCATCTGTGGACAGCAAAGAGCAATCTTTAAATCAATCTAAAGAACAATTAGATGGCAATAAAGCACAATTGGACCAAGCAAAACAACAAGTTGCCGATGCTAAAAAGCAAGTCGATCAATTGCCTGCTGGTGCACAAAAAGATCAAATGGCTCAACAGCAGCAAGCGCAACAAAAACAAGTGGATGAACAAGCAAAAGAATTTAAGTCTAAGCAAGACGAATGGCAAAAAAATGCTGATGACTTGAAAGACGCTAAAGAAAAAATCGCTTCAAAAGAAAGTGAACTTGATTCACAAGAACAAAAAATTCAATCAATGGGTGATTTAGAATATCAATTACAATCACGCAGCGATTATAACCAAGGATATAACCAATTTGGCGAATCAGCGAAACGTATCGATGTACTTTCTAATACATTCCCAATTATTTTCTTCGCCGTAGCCATTTTAGTAACATTTACGACAATGTCACGTATGGCTGAAGAAAAACGTACAACAATGGGTGTGTTACGTGCATTAGGTTATACGAAGTTTGATGCAATGAGATTATTCCTTATCTATGGTACAAGTGCAGCATTATTAGGTACCGCACTTGGAAGCTTCTTCGGTACAGGATTGTTACCTAGAAGAATTTATCAAGCTTATGCTGCAAACTTAGCTGTACCGCCAATTCAAACACCGCCTTCATGGTTATGGATTATTATTAGTTTAATCTTTGCTTTATTATGTACGGTTGTACCGGCAGTTTATATTGCTTGGCAATCACTCAAAGAAAATCCTAAATATTTACTAGTTGCTAAACCGCCTAAAGCAGGCTCTAAAGTATTATTAGAACGTATTCCATTTATCTGGAATAAACTATCATTTAATTACAAAGTTACAGTGAGAAACTTATTCAGATATAAAATGCGTATGTTTATGACTATCTTCGGTATCTTAGGTTGTACGGCATTATTGATTACAGGTTTTGGTATGAAAGATTCCTTGAATGGTATTATCGATAACCAATATAAGAAAATCATTCATTATGACATTATCGGCGTTTATAACCCTGATGCGAGTCAAAAAGAAAAGAATGATTATGAAAAAGCAGTCAATGATATCAAAGGTGTAAAACAAAAAGACAATGTTTACTTTGAATCTGTAACTGCAAAACCTAAAGGTGTTATCAATAATCAGCAAATTACGATGATGGTCCCAGAACACAAGAATACTTTCAATGACTTTGTGACGTTACGCAATCCTGATAACGGTCATAAAATGAAATTGAAAGATGATGGTGTAGCGATTACACAAAAACTTGCAAAATTAGGCCACTACAAAGTAGGCGACCATATGGACATTAGAGACAAGGCAGGACGCAAGCATAAAGTAAGAATCGCTCAAATTACACAAATGTATGCAGGACATAACGTGATTATGGATAGTAGTTATTACCAAAAAGCATTCCATAAGAAAGTAAAATACAATGGTAAAATTATTAACCTGAAAGATCGTTCTAATAAAAATATTGATAAAGTCTCTCGCGACTTGAATAGTCAAGATGCTGCGATGACTGCAGTCCAATCGAACCAAGCTAAGACAGCTATCAACACTATCTTAGACGGACTTGATAATATCGTATTTATTATTGTGTTAGCTTCTTCAGCGTTATCATTCGTTGTGTTGTTCACACTGACAAACATCAACGTTTCAGAACGTACACGCGAATTAGCGACACTACGAGTCTTAGGATTCTATAAACGAGAAACAGTAATGTATATCTATCGTGAAACGATTATTCTTACAATTATAGGTATACTCGTCGGATTCATTGGCGGTTATTATTTACATCAATTTATCATGAGTACACTACCTCCGAATAACGCGATGGCAGATATGACACTGTATTGGACAAACTTCGCAATATCAACAGGTTTAACGCTATTATTCTCATTCATTGTAATGTTAATTATGGCACGCAAAATCAGCAAAATAGATATGCTGGGTGCTCTGAACTCAGTAGACTAATTCCTTTAACCGGTAGAAGTCCCGAAGCGGATTTCTATCGGTTTTTTTGAGACGTACAAAAATACACTATTTAAACATACTCAATAGTTATTGAAATTAATCATTTTTATTAATAATTTGTATAGCTAAATTTACTTAATTTTCTGAAATATTATTGTAATGATTGTCATTCTAGTGTAATCTAACACTAAGCATTATAAAAAATAATAGGAGTTGAGGAAGCCATGAAAAAAGTAATTGCAGCAACCGGCGTAACTTTGACGTTAGCACTTGGTACAAGTGTCCTTCCAGCAAACAACGAAGCAGGCAATGAAGCACATGCAGCAACGCAACCTTATTATAATTACACAGGCTATACGAGTTATGATTCAAGCTTTCTTTTAGATCCAAATTTTATTAATGCATTAAAGTATAATAACTTTACCATCAACGGATATCATATGGACTTTTCTCCACCCTCTTTTGCAACACAAGATATTATGTATCGTGAAACACAGTATGATCAGTATTATAGCTTACTATCATCTTCAGAAACTCCATATCATGTTCATTTTGATGCTAAGCCAGGACAAATCAGCAAGCAAGATATCATTAATGCATACGGTCTTAATTACACAGAAAACGATGGTAAAAGCATGGTATATAATTTAAATGAAGCAGAAATAATATTTGAAATATCAAATGATACGGTTAAAGCAGTTGATATCTATTAGTGTGAAAAGCGATGATTGAGTAAATTAATAGGAGTTGAAGAGCCATGAAAAAAGTAATTGCAGCAACCGGCGTAACTTTGACGTTAGCACTTGGTACAAGTGTCCTTCCAGCAAACAACGAAGCAGGCAATGAAGCACATGCAGCAACACAACCTTATTATAATTACACAGGCTATGCAGCGTATGATTCAAGTTTCTTTGTAGATCCGAATTTTGTGAGAGCGATTAAATATCATAATGTCACATTTAATGGCTATAAAATACAAGGACAACATCAAGCAGTGCCGAACTCTACTAGGAATATACAAGTATATGATCAACTAATAGCGATTAATAAAGAAACGAATAACGCCGTTTCTGTTTCAATCCCAATCAATCAAGGTCAGGTCAGCAGACAAGCAATCGAAAATGTATACGGAACAAACTATAAGTTTTACAGTGAGAAAATGTCAAATGACACAGGTATGATGGTTTATGAGTTTGATGGCAGTACAGTGAATATCGAAATCTATCATAATATGGCAGATTCTGCTACGATTACTTAACATTTATAAAAAAGTGAGCTAATTTTTAAAGAATAATAGGAGTTGAAGAGTCATGAAAAAAGTAATTGCAGCAACCGGCGTAACCTTGACGTTGGCACTTGGTACAAGTGTCCTTCCAGCAAACAACGAAGCAGGCAATGAAGCACATGCAGCAACACAACCTTATTATAATTACACAGGCTATACAGCGTATGATACAAGTTTTGTTCTAGACTCGAATTTTGTGAGAGCTTTACAGCATGGTAACGTCACTTTGAATGGGTATAAGATTCAAGGAGAACATCAAGCAACCAATAATGATAATAATGAATCTGTAAAGGTTTATGACCAAAAAATGATTATTAATCCTAAAACAAATAGAGCTATTACCGCAGCATTTCCAGCTAAGTCAGGACAAATTAGTAAACAAGATGTTATTAATGCATATGGCTCAAATTATAACTTTATAAAACACTATCCAAATGATCCGGACAACACTGGAATAATGAAGTATGAATTTGATGGCAGCACAGTTAATTTTAACTTTACAAATGGTTATTTAACTAGCGTTGGTATTAATGGCGGTGTGTTAACTTCGCTATAGAATTAATGATATGAGAACAATATTGTATTCTATTTATAACAAGTCGGTATCACAAATAGAATGAAGCAATATAGAGGAACAAGGAAGGGTGGTTTTCCCTTCCTTATTTTTCTGTTTTCTAATAAAAAAGACAAAATATCCATCTCAATGAGTAGAGTAATATAATCTTGTCAAAATTGACCTGTAGTTCTATTTTTGTTTTTCAATAAAGATATGCACTAACTATAACTTTATCTTCTAAATATCAGAGAAATGTATATGTGGTATTGCAACCCTATATATATGGAACAATAATGAAAATTATTTTAAAAATTGCCATAGATTTATTTGGATTCTTTAGGTAATATTAAATTATTGAAATTTGAAATAAATGTGAAAGCAGGAAAGATAATGAAATGTATGAATTGCGGAGAGAGTGTAGATCCGAATGATAAATTTTGTATGAGTTGTGGATCTAATTTAGAGGAACAAAAGGCAAGTGAGTTGATTATTAAGACATGTCCTTCATGTGGAAATAAGGTTGATTTAGACGATAAGTTCTGCGGGCATTGCGGTTATAATTTTAATCATTCAATGGCTAATGAAAATCAGCACAATTATAATTCGACAACAACTATGCCTGAAGCAAACAGTTTTACGCAAGGAGCTAAAAGCTTATTTGGAAATACGACTAAATCAATCGGTAGATTAGCAGGTAACGAGGAAAGTTTAAACATTAATCTAAAAGATATGTTTTCTGAAGTATTTAAAAAGCATACAAAGGAAGAATCAGATGAAATTTTTATAGCAGGCACAAAGAGCACTACACCTCAGCTTGACGAGATTTCAGAAGAATGGGGTAGACCATGGTTGTTTTCTAGAGTGTTTTTAGCATTTGCTATTACATTCGCAACGTTGTGGGTTTTAGTAAATTCCTTTGAAAATAATTTAGCAATACCTGGATTAATCTTTATTGGTGCTTTAATGGTTCCTCTATCCTGTCTTTTCTTTTTCTATGAATCTAATGCATTTAAGAATATTAGTCTATTTGAAGTGATGAAAATGTTTTTTATTGGAGGAGTACTTTCTCTTCTAAGTACTATGTTTTTGTATAGTTTTGTTACATTTAGTGATGAACATAATGTATATGGAACGCTTACAATCATTGATGCATTTTTAGTAGGATTGGTAGAAGAAACTGGGAAAGCACTTATTATTATTTATTTCATTAATAAAATGAGAACGAATAAAATTTTAAATGGTTTATTGATAGGGGCAGCAATAGGAGCTGGATTTGCAGTATTTGAATCAGCAGGATATATCCTTACGTATTCATTAAGTAATATTGATAATTTAACGACCATGGTATTTGCAAGATCTTGGACAGCTATTGGTACACACATTGTTTGGTCCGCCATTATAGGGGCCGCTATTGTTATTGCTAAAGATAATACGAAATTCTCTTTTAATAACATTGGGAATAAAAGCTTTTTATTTTTCTTTTTTGTTTCAGTGCTACTTCATACTATTTGGGATACTGATATCACACTCTTAGGTAGTGGAACTTTAAAATGTATAGTATTGATTGCTATTGCTTGGATTTTTATTTTTATCTTAATGAAAGCAGGACTGAATCAAATAGATTTCTTTAGAAATGAAGAAGCATTGATTCAACAAGGTGAAAATGAATGAGATATTGCCCTAATTGTGGAGAAAAATTAGAAAGAGGACAACTCTATTGTAATAATTGCGGCACAATGCTAAATGAAACACATCCGAAACATAGCAGAAGAAACAGAAACCAAAATGCTGGTAAAGTTTGGATTATTATAACAGTAGTTTTAGTAGCACTCATATCTGTAGCCATAGCGATTTATTTTTTATTAATGTTTTTAAAAAATCCTTTTAGTTCAGCTAGTGATAGTACCAACCACTATAATAGTCATTCGAATAAAGTTAATGTATTATCTACATCATTCAGTGAAAATTTTATGAATCAAGAAAATACGGGAGGATATAAAGGATTCGAATTAGGAATGTCTCCCGAAGAGATAAAACATAAATTCGGTAATGAAGATGGTACAGTTGAATTGGGTATCGGAAAGGTTCATAAATACGGAAATATGGGCGTTTATTATGGCTCTGGTAATACAGTTTCCTCAGTATATGTATTGCCTGATAATGTTACAGTCGATGAATTTAAAAAAGTACATGGCGAGCAACTAAACAGACAGAGGATCAGATGATATATGATGATAATCCTGATAATGGATTTACAATTTTAATCAATCATAAAGATGGCAAGATTCAGTCTGTAGAAAATACCTTTCAGATGGATCCTTCAAGTTTAAAAAAGATAAATTCGAGTAATAATTCTTCTCAAAATGTGAGTGAAGCTTTTTCTCAAGACGTATTGAATTATAGCGACGGAATTAGCAAAATAATGAACACTGCGTTTAGTGCAACGGATTATACAGAGCAACCTGAAAGTTTATCTGAAGCGCGGTCTATGACGGCTAGCTGGGATGGTTTGTTAAATGATATTGAAAACCAAGCAGATACTGATGAAGAAAAAAGGATTGTAGAACAATTACAAGGGTTTAAAAATAAAAGAGATGAAATCTTGGATGACATTGAACAATTCGTGGATAACCATGATTCTGAAGCTTGGCAGAATGCCCAAAAAAAGAATGTATCCTTAGAAGATGAATTAAAAATATTCTTCGATAAATATCCAAATTAAAACAGGAATGGTGAATATAAATCACCACTCCTGTTTTACTTTTTCGGCGGTATAAAGACTTCCGCTTCACTACTTTCAGGATAATAATATCCATTCGGTACCGTCTGCAACTCAATCAAACTGCCCCAAGGCGTTTTAACGTAAACCGTCTGATTACCGTCTGTATCTTCATATTTAGTATTAAAATGCGGTTCTGAAATCGGTTGGCCGCCTGCTTCAATCACTTGTGCTAAGGCTCTGTCGAAATTATCTACATAAAAAGAAATATGGGTAAAGCCGATATCTTGAAGCGTTTCCGCAGAACGTTGCTCTGCATTTGCAAACTCAAACATTTCAATATTCGGACCATGACCGAAGACCATCATGCGCTTTTTAATAATCTTAGCGCCTGTTTCCATACCTAAATATCGTTCTACATCTTCACCGCCACGGGGTGCTTCCATTTCCGTTTGACTATCATAGGCGATTTTGCCATTCAAGCCTTTTTTAAAAAAGTGAGTGGCAGCTTCAATATCAGGCACAGTCAATCCAATATGGTTAATGCCTCTTGTAACATCCATATTTTCTTCACTTCTTTCTTTAAATAGAGGTTATATTAATAATATTAACCATAATAATAGAGTTTTATGCTTCTTTAAAAGTTAAAAGGGTTCTACCACAAAATCATTTTGAGCATGATATGATATGAGTAAGCGATTATTTTACGAGGGGATAGAATAATGAAAAAAGTATCAATTAAAGACGTAGCACATGAAGCGGGCGTTTCTGTGACTACCGTATCCCATATTTTAAATCATAATGAGAAGCGTTTTTCTAAAGAAACAATTACTAAGGTGCTGAATGCTAAAGAAACACTCGGCTACTTTCCTAATAAAAATGCACAGCAATTAAGAGGGAGTAAAATCAAATTGATAGGTGTGCTGCTTCCGAGTTTAACCAATCCGTTTTTCTCAACGATTATGCAAAGTATGGACCAAAATAAACCTGATGATGTAGATCTATTCTTTTTAACTACTACTGGAAAGGAATTGGAAAGCAACATCAAACAATTAGTGGAGCGAGGGATGGATGGACTCATCATTGGACGTTTAATTGAAAATCCAGAGGCTTTGGATACGTATTTGAAGAAGCGAAATGTGCCCTACGTGGTATTAGATCAAAGTGAAGATCATGGGTTTACAGATATTATTCGTACGGATGAAGAAGCGGGTGGACAACTGGCAGCGGAGCATCTGATTCGATTAGGGCATCGCAGCCTTGCAATTATCGCACCTCATCAAATGATGGCTAATATGAAAGACAGAGTGCAAGGGTTCATAACATATTGCCGAGCACATCATCTTTCTGAACCACTCTTCATGCAAACTGAATTATCTAAAGCAGGCGGGGCGTCTATTGTTCCAGCAATTCTAGAAAGTAATGCTACAGCAGTCTTTGCTATTAATGACGAGATGGCTATCGGGATTATGAGGGGATTAGCGGATAGAGGATTGTCTGTTCCTGCTGATTTATCAGTAGTAGGGTATGATGATATCGATTTTGCAAGCTACATGATTCCTTCACTTACGACGGTAGCACAACCTATGGAGGACATCGGAGCATTAGCACTGACACTAATTATGAAAAAAATTCAAAGCCCTGATTCAAATCCTGAAAAAGTTGAACTGCCTAATAAGCTGGTAATACGAGAAACGACAAGACAAGTGAATTAAAAATGAATGAAATAAAGATCTTAAAGTTGAAATTACAATTTTTAAGGTCTTTATTTTTTATAGCCCGGGTTATTTGAATATGACAAAAAATCTACATTAAGATGAAAGCGTATACAGATTTAACTAAAAGTGCTATTATTTAGTAAAACGTTTTACTAAGTCTGAAATTTACGAAATGAATATAAAAATAGAGGTGTAAATTATGAATATGGTAGCACTATTAATTGGCTTAGGACCTTTGCTAGGTTGGGGTTTATTTCCAACAATCGCATCTAAATTCGGCGGTAAACCTGTTAACCAAATTATAGGAACCACAGTGGGTACTTTAATTTTTGCAAGTGTCTTTTACGCATTTACGGCTAGAGACTTTCCGACTGGAATGGATTTATTCTTTGCAATTTTGTCAGGCGCAGGTTGGAGTTTTGGTCAAATCTTAACCTTTAAAGCATTTGAGTACATCGGTTCATCACGTGCGATGCCGGTGACAACCGCCTTTCAATTATTAGGGGCGTCACTTTGGGGTGTATTCGCGCTTGGCAACTGGCCGGGTGTGACTAATAAAATTATTGGTTTTATTGCGTTAATTGTCATTTTAATCGGTGCACGTATGACTGTTTGGAGTGAGAAATCCGAAGCAACTGACAGCGGCAACTTACGTAAAGCGGTGGTTATCTTATTGATCGGTGAAATCGGTTATTGGTTATATTCAGCCGCACCGCAAGCGACAGATATCGGCGGTAAAAACGCCTTCTTACCGCAAGCTATCGGTATGTTGCTGGTAGCTGTGATTTATGGTTTGATGAATTTGAAAAAAGGCAATCCATTTACTAATAAAATTACTTGGCTGCAAATTATCTCAGGTTTCTTCTTTGCCTTTGCAGCATTGACTTACTTAATTTCTGCACAACCTAACATGAATGGTTTAGCAACAGGCTTTATCCTGTCACAAACTTCTGTTGTATTAGCAACCTTGACAGGTATTTATTTCTTGAACCAACGCAAGACGTCTAAAGAAATGGTCATTACTGTGATTGGTTTAGTCCTTATTCTCGCAGCCGCAACAGTAACAGTCTTTATTAAATAATTAAAGGAGAGAAAGAAAATGAAGAAAACACCTTTACTTAATAGTCGGGTTTCTCAAGCAGTAGCGACAATCGGACACTTTGATTTATTATCTATTAATGACGCGGGTATGCCGATTCCGAACGATGAACGACGTATTGATTTGGCAGTAACTAAAGAATTGCCGCGTTTTATCGATGTTTTAGAAACAGTGTTGACTGAAATGGAAATTCAGAAGATATTTCTAGCGGAAGAGATTAAAATGTATAATCCAGAACAATTAAAAGCGATTAAAGGATTGATTGATGAGGATGTCGAAATTGAATTCATTACTCATTCTCAAATGAAGGAATATTTAAGACACCCATTAAACAAAGGAAATATCCGTACAGGGGAAATCACACCGTTTTCAAATATTATTCTGGAATCTAATGTGACATTTTAAAGGGAGGAGAGATGCTTTATGACAAACAAAGTTGTAATTTTGGGATCAACAAATGTTGATCAATTCTTAACAGTTGAACGTTATGCGAAACCTGGGGAAACGTTGCATGTGGAAAAAGGACAAAAATCATATGGCGGCGGTAAAGGTGCCAATCAAGCAATTGCGACAGCACGTATGAATGCTGATACAACGTTTATTTCTAAAGTCGGCAAAGATGGCTTGGCTGAATTTATGTTTGATGATTTTAAAGAAGCGGGCATGAATATAGATTATATTATAGAATCTGAAACAGAAGATACAGGACAAGCATTTATTACAGTTGACGCAGAAGGCAGCAATACGATTTATGTATATGGCGGTGCGAATATGGCCATTACCCCTGAAGATGTGAATAAAGCCACTTCAAAAATTAAGGAAGCAGATTATGTTGTTGCCCAATTGGAAGTACCTGTCCCTGCGATTATCCAAGCCTTTAAGATTGCGAGAGCAGCAGGCGTAACAACGATATTAAATCCTGCTCCGGCTGAAACGTTGCCAGAAGAGTTGTTAGGATTGATTGATGTCATTATTCCTAATGAATTTGAAGCTGAAAACTTATCTGGCATTCCAGTGACAGATGAAAAAACTATGGCACAAAATGCAGACTATTTCTTAGGATTAGGCATCAAAGTAGTGGTCATTACTTTAGGAGAACAAGGAACGTATTATGCCGTAGAAGGCGACTCAGGTCTTGTCCAAGCTTATACGGTGCAAGCAGTAGATACGACAGCGGCAGGGGATACCTTTATCGGTGCCTTTGTCAGCCGTTTCGATGTCGATTCCATGAACTTAGTTGAAACGATTGATTACGCCAATAAAGCCGCTTCACTTACTGTTCAAAAACCTGGTGCACAAGCTTCTATACCATCAGCAAATGAAGTAGATGAAATTTAAAAAGCGAACCGCTTAACAGCAGTCCGCTCTTCAACTCAATCTATCTCACATATTCAAATATTCCAGCTGCACCCATACCTGCTCCGATACACATGGACACCATGCCATATTTTGTATCGGGGCGTTTTTTCATTTCTGAGAGTAAGCGTGCAGTTAATATCGCACCCGTTGCGCCTAAGGGATGACCTAAAGAAATTGCGCCGCCATTCACATTGGTAATATCTGTATTGAGTTTGACTTCTCTGATAGAAGCTACAGTTTGAGAGGCAAAGGCTTCGTTCAACTCAATCAAGTCGATATCATCAATGGATAGGTCAGTCAGTGATAGCACTTCAGGTATTGCATAGGCAGGACCAATACCCATAACTTTAGGATCTACTCCGACTGCTTTAAATCCTACAAAGCGTGCGATAGGGGTTACACCTAACTCTTTGACTTTATCTCCAGACATCAGTACCACAAATCCAGTGCCGTCTGAAAGAGGCGCAGAAGTTCCGGCGGTTACTGTGCCGTCTCTCTTGAATACTGTAGGCAAGGTAGCTAAAATTTCCTCGCTCGTATCTGGACGAATAAATTCATCTTGAGAGAAGGTTTCGTGACCGACTTTCGGACCTTTATCAGTATATGTGACAGTATTGACTTCAATTGGAATAATTTCATCTTCGAACTTGCCGTCAGCTTGTGCTTGGGCTGCACGTTGATGGCTTTGTACTGCATACTGATCTTGTTCTTCACGTGAAACGTTGTATTGATCGGCTACATTTTCCGCTGTCAGTCCCATAGGGTAAGACACCCCGGCGTCTTCTTCTTGCAAGGTCGGGTTGTTCGTGGGTTCATTACCGCCCATCGGTACAGCGCCCATAAACTCAATACCGCCAGCAACTAATACATCGCCTTGACCTGCTATAATTTCATTGGCCGCAGTCGCAATAGTTTGTAAACCGGAAGAACAATAGCGATTGACGATTTGTCCAGGTACAGAGTCAGGCAAGCCTGCACGTAACGCAATGGTACGTGCGGTATTCATGCCTTGCAGCCCTTCTGGGAAAGCGGTACCGACAATGACATCTTCAACCATTTCGGGCTTGAAATTGCCATCTACACGTTCTAATACACCTTTTAATACTTTCGCAGCAACATCATCTGGTCTTTCATGGACGAATGCGCCATTTTTGGCTTTGGCTACTGCTGAACGTCCATAAGCTACAATATATGCTTCTCGCATGCTCATCATCCTCTCTTTATCTTTTCGCAATCAGTTGCGTAATGGTTTGCCTGTTTCCAGCATATGGCTGATACGTTCGTAGGTCTTTTTCGTTTTCAGCAGCTCTATAAAGTTTTCTTTTTCCAAAGTTTGAATGTAGCGCTGATTGACGAAAGTATTGCGTGGCAAGTTTCCGCCTGCTAGGACAGTGGCGATACGCAATGCGATGTTGTAATCGTGCTCGCTGATAAAGTGTCCTTTGACTTGTGCGTCTAACTGGCCTTCTGCGTTGGCTCTGAAATCTTCGCCGAGTGCAATGTATTGTTGCTTAGGTGTTGGAATGTAATTAGTGTCTGCTTCGAATTGGGCACGTTTCAGTGCGATTTCGACACGTTTTTCTTTGTTAAAAATAATCGTGTCAGTGTCTCTTAAATAGCCGTAGCGTTTAGCTTCGTAGGCATTAGTAGAGACTTTCGCAAATCCGATATTCATCAATACTTTAGACATGCTGGCTTGTTTATCGTCTGCTTTATGAGAGGTACGCAAGATGCGGTCGGCCATTTCAGCTAAGCCGCCTCCGCTAGGCAGTAATCCCACGCCGGCTTCAACTAAACCGATATAAGTTTCGCTGGCAGCTACGACGAATGGAGAGTACAGAACGAGTTCGCAACCTCCGCCGAGCGCACGTCCATGGACTGCAGTCACAACTGGTTTCAAGCTGTATTTCAAGCGGTTGAAGCTGTAATGTAATTTCTCAATCGCGTGGGCGATCTGTTCATCTACTGCATTCTCTTCGTAAGCTTTCTTCATTTGATATAAGTTGGCGCCGACGCTGAAGTTATTGCCGTCTGCGTAAATGACCATACTGGAGAAATCTTGATTTTCCAGCATATCAATTGCTTCTACTAAGTCGTCATTGAAATCGTCTGTAATCACATTGTTCTTACTTTGCAATTTCAATAACAATTGATTGCCGTTTGCGATAGATAATTTAGAATCACGATTGTTCCAGATCTCTTCATCTACGAAATCAGAAACAGGTGTAACATTTTCAATGGTTTCTCCTTCTTCATAGAAACTGCCGTTTACTTCATCTAACCAGTCCGGTAAGTCTCCGAGTTCGTCTTCCATGCGCGCTTTGACACGGTCGAAGCCCATTAAGTCCCAGAGTTGGAATGGCCCGAGCTTCCAGTTGAATCCCCAAACGATGGCACGGTCGATATCTCTGAAATCATCAGCTGCCTTTGGAATATTTTTAGCTGAATAATAGAAGTTATTACGCAATGTTTCCCATAAGAATTTTCCGGCTTTATCATCAGAGTTAAAGATAATATCTAAATTATGTTTCAAGTCTTTAGTGAATTCTGCCAGAATCGGCAATTGAGGCGGTTCGACAGGAATATAATCGCCTGTTTCTGGATCATAAACCAGACGTTGTTTCTTCTCTTTATCTTTTTTATAGAAACCTTGTTTCGTCTTGCGGCCTAAAGCACCTGCTTCAAACAATTGATTCGGCAGTTCCGCGTCTTGGAAAAACGGTGCTTCATCTGGATCTTGTTGCAAACCTTTGATAACCGAAACAGCAATATCTAAACCGACTAAATCTGTCAGTGCATAAGTACCGGTTTTAGGGCGTCCGATGGCTTTACCAGTTAAAGCATCCACTTCCGGAATCGAGAAGCCTTGTTGTTCTGCACGATACATGACGTCATTCATAGAATGTGTACCGATACGATTGGCTACGAAACCAGGAACGTCATGTGCAATTACCACACCTTTACCTAAGACGTTGGTTGCGAAATCGCTGACTTCTTCAATCGCTTCTGGGTCTGTTTCTGTAGTAGGTATCACTTCAACTAATTTCATGATACGTGGTGGATTGAAGAAATGAAGCCCGAAGAAACGTGCTTTATCTGCTGGATCAAAGGATTTAGCAATGGCATTGATAGGGATACCTGATGTGTTTGTCGCAAAGAGAGCGTCTGCTTTCGCATGCTTTGTGACAGCTTGCCACACTTGGTGTTTGATATCTAAATCTTCTTTCACTGCTTCGATATATAAATCTGCATCATCATTTTCTAAATCATCATGGAAATTACCATAAGATAGGTTGTCCGCTAAACTTAAATCAAAGAGTAGGGGACGTTTCTTATCAGTAATGGTTTCATATGCTTTTTTGGAAATTTTGTTCGGATCGTTTTCATCTATGACGATGTCTAAAAGTTTTACTTTTAAACCTGCATTGACCAACATTGCCGCCAATTGAGCGCCCATTGTACCGGCACCTAAGACGGTTACTTTTCTGATTGTCATAATCATTCCTCCCGTTGAGTGAGCTATTTATCATTTGTTCCTTTATTAAACAAAAGCAGATTCTCCAGTGAGTGCGCGGCCGATGACAAGCGCGTTGATTTCATGCGTACCTTCATACGTATAAACAGCTTCTGCATCTGAGAAGAAACGCGCAATATCATATTCGCCTGCTAAAATACCGTTACCTCCCGTGATGCCGCGTCCCATTGCAGCGGATTCGCGATATCTTAAAGCATTCATCATTTTCGCTGCAGAGGTTGCCACTTCATCGTATTCGCCATGTTCTTGCATGCGTGCTAAAGCGGCACAGGTAGACATCGCTTGAGCTAAATTGCCTTGAATCATTGCCAGTTTTTCTTGCACTAACTGATAGTGGCTGATTGATTTACCGAATTGTTTACGTTGTTTCACATAATCTAAAGTGGCGCGTAAAGTTCCGGCAATACCTCCTGTAGCCATGTAGGCCACTCCGGCACGTGTAGAATAGAGAATTTTCGCGATGTCTTTAAAGCTATTGATGTTTTGCAAGCGCTCATCTTCACTGACCTCTACATTTTTGAGCGTGATAAGTGCATTCGGTACAATACGTAAGGCGATTTTATCTTGTAATACTTCAATATCGACGCCTTCTTGTTCAGGACGTATGACAAAGCAGTGAGGCTTGCCGGTTTCTTTATTTACGGCAAAGACGGGCATGACATCGGCAACATTGGCACCGCCGATCCACTTTTTAGAACCATTGATAATCCACTTATCGCCTTTCTTTTCAGCTACTGTTTCCAGTCCGCCTGCAACATCTGAACCATGGTCGGGTTCTGTTAATGCAAAACAAGTACGCAACTCATGCGATTGTAATTTCGGGATGTATTTAGCGACTTGCACTTTACTGCCTCCGAATAAGAAAGCGTTGTGTCCCAAGCCTTGATGCACACCGAGTAAAGTGATGAGCGAAACATCGAAACGTCCGATGGTATAAGATAAAAAGAATTGGAAGAGCTGGCTCGGTGTCTTGGCACCTTCACGTCCTTCGAAAAGCAATGGGTTAGTGAAGTACTGCAGCTTGCCCATTTCTTCGAAAAATCCTTCTGGAATTGTTGCATCAGCCCAATGTCGATTAATATCTTTGCGGAATTTGCTTTCTAGCACATCATCTAATTGCTTAAGCACCTTTACTTCTCCGTCTGTTAATCCTTTAGAGATATTCATAATGTCTTCTGGATACAATTCTTTTAACATTTCTTCTTTGTGGCTCATAGTAAAATCCCCCTTATTGTGAAAGGCAGTAAGCGTTTGATTGTAGTTGTAAACGCTTACATAACCTTCTAAAAATTTTTACTGATTCGCTTCCAGATGCTTTTGCGCTTTTTCATTCATGATTTCAGTAATTCTTAATTTATCTGGTTTCTGCGTCGTATTTAAAGGCATAGTTTCTACTGGTTCATACATCTTCGGTACTTTATAACCTGCTAAATATTCGCGCATATGTGCATCGAGTTTCTCTACATAATCCGGATCGTCTTCACGTAAGATGACTGCAGCTCCGATAGATTCTCCAAATTTCGGATCATTGTAGCCCACTACTACACAACGGTCGACAAGCGGATGCTTAGCTAAAGCTGTTTCTACTTCAGAAGGAAGGACATTCTCGCCGCCTGTAATAATCATTTCTTTTTTACGGTCGATGATATAAAGATCGCCGTCTTCATCCTTCTTCGCCAAGTCGCCAGTTAAGAGATAGCCATCTTGCAGAATTTCAGCTGTTTCATCTGGTCGGTTCCAATAACCTGGTGTGATATTACGCGCTTTAATAGCAAGTTCTCCGATTTCATCTGTACCTAAGTCATTGTGGTCATCATCTAAGATACGTGCATCTACAAACATGACAGCTTTACCGATACTCATCGGTTTGGCTTGTGCGTTATCGGGTGTATTAACGACGACGAGCGGTGCTTCGGTTAACCCGTAACCATTAATGATATTGATGCCATATTTCTTGAAAGCTTCTTGGATACTTGGAAGTGGGTGAGAACCGCCTTGAATGACATATTTGATAGCTTTGAAATCTTCAGGATTAAAGTTGTCTTGGCGAATCGTGCTGTAATACATGGTAGGAATCATGATGAGGAAGTCTGGGTGGTATTTTGCAATTAATTGGTTCATTGCTTCGCCTTCGAAGTAACGTTGTAAAATTAATGTTGCACCTGCCATCATAGATGGAAGCACAGTATCATTTAACCCAAGTACATGAAACATCGGAGTTCCGATAATAGAGGTGTAATCTGAGTTAAGTCGATATGTGAGTTGAATGTTAGCGCCGTTATTCATAAAGGATTCATATGAGAACATGACGCCTTTTGGTGTGCCTGTAGTACCGCTTGTATAAATTAATGCTGCAATATCGTCAGGCTCCACAGAGACTGATTGGAATGGTCGATGTTGTTTCGGATTCGTAATATCATCATATTCTTGCGAATCGATATCCATATGCAACAAGTCTGGGTCCACCAGCGCAAGTGAGCTTAAATGTTTCTCAGCGTAGAAGAGCAATTTTAATCCAGAGTCTTCTACGATGCCGGCAATTTCTTTCGGGTTGAGTCGCCAGTTTATCGGTAAGAAGATGATGCCTGTTTTGAAGGAAGCGGCCATTAAATCAATAACTGCTACATCATTCGGTGCAAAGATACCGACGACGTCACCACGTTTGAGACCTTGGTCTGTAAGATAGTTTGCTAAATTCTCAGCGCGTATATTTAAATCTTGGTACGTCCATTCTGTGCCTTTGAACGGGTCAATCACTGCGGGTTTCTGTTCGTCAAAATCTGATCTTGTTTTAATCCAATCGAAATTCATAAGTATACCCCCTTATCTATTTACATACTTCAATGAATTGATTGTGCTAATAATCCCCATTGTTCTTGATACATCGTGTGGTCCATCGTTTTCAAATCCTCTGCTATCAAAGGCTTGAACCCCATTTGGTCCAACACATCTTTTTCTAAATTAAGACCAGGTGCTATTTCTATGATAGTTAAGCCTGCTTCTCGCAATTCGAAGACGGCTCGGTCAGTTACGATAAAGACTTCTTGATTCAAAGTTTTAGCATAGGAAGCATTGAAATCGATGTTGCTGACTTCCGGTATGAACTTTTGAGTGGTACCTTCTTTATCAACTTCTAGCTGACCATCTACAATGCTTAGTTGACTTCTAGCAACTAAACTTCCAGAAAAAATAATACGCTGAACAGATTGGCTGATGTCGATAAATCCTCCGCAGCCATTCATCCGGTTGCCGAAATAAGAAACATTGACATTGCCGTGCTGGTCAATTTCCGCAAAGCTGAGATAGGCGACGGAAATACCGCCGTTATAAATAAAATCCCATGTTAGATCATGTCGCATGCGGACATCGAAATCAGCATTCATTCCAAAGCGCTTGCCGCTGCCGATAAACCCACCGAATATACCGATATCTTGGACAGGCTGCACTTGATGTTCGACATTTTCTTCGTATAATAAATTTGATAGTTCATTGTTAATGCCGAATCCGATGCTGATAGTATCTCCTTGATTTAAAAATTGCGCTGCTCTGCGTAAAATGATTTTTCTAGTGTTGAATGGAAGCGGCGCATCTAGACGTTCAGTCGTGCGTTCTTCTCCAGAAAAAATAGGATGGTAGTGTGTCTGAATAAGTTGTCTGTGGTGTTTGGAATCTCCGGCAACATAAACATAATCAACGAGTGCGCCAGGTATAAAGACATCATCAGGGTTTAAATTTGGTGAATCTATAATGGCTTTAACCTGAACGACAACAGTACCACGGGTGGACTTTGCGTTAAGCGCAATGCTGTAACCTTCACCCAAATGGGCCTCTTGAGTCATATAAATATTGCCTTGTCGGTCTGCATAAGTGCCGCGTAATAATGCAACGTTGACGGGAGGCAGCTGGTAATGCAAATAATCTTCACCTTCGATATTCAAGAAGGAGACGAGCTGCTCAGTCGTCTTGGTATTTGTGCGTCCGCCTTTGTAGCGTGGATCAATAGTGGTATTTAATCCAATCTTAGTAATCACCCCAGGTAAGATTGAATTAGTTTGACGGTAATGTGTAGCGATAACTCCCTGTGGTAAGAAGTAAGCTTCAATCTCATTATTCGTGATAGCTTGAGCTGTTTTTGGCGAAGCTGTCATAATACTCATGATGATACGTGAAAGCATTTCCCGTTCTACGAAATCATCCAATTCCGGCTCCATCCCTCCACTGCTGATGTCATTGGCATTGATAAAAGTCAGACCTTTGGGAGAGCTGGTTTCATCATAAGTTTCCAAGACATTCCGCAAAATTTCAGCTGGTAAATTTGAGACTGTCAAAGCTGATACAGCCACGACATCTCCATCTTTGATAATGTGCTTTAAATCTTCCCATTGTATTTCTTTCATAAAAAGACCCCTTTTCTTTTTATTTAAGAACCCCCTTTATCGAGAATGTAAACCCTTACAAAAAATATAACACATGAACAAAAATTGTAAAAATAAAAAGACATTCAATTCAGAAAATTGTTTTAACTTACTTTCGGAAAGTTTGAAAATATAGGTAATTAAGATGTGCGCATTAAAAAATACAATAACATGTTTTCTGTTCACTATTAATATACAATTTTATTATTTGTATATTAATAGTGCTAAGATACTATCTTAATGCGTTTTTACTATTTTTATTTTTTACAAACTTTACAGTAAGTTAAAAGATTATTAAATTTTGTAATATACTGTGATATAATTTGGAAAAAATGGGTGAGGTGTTGAACGTGAAAAAGTTGATTAAAGTGCTTTTACCACTGTTCATTATCTTTAAAATCAGAGATTATTTTTTAAAATTAGAGCGTCAAAAGTTTGAGGAAATTGATATAGAATCTGATGAGGATAGATACAGTGATGAAGACGAAGAAGCAGCAAGGCAGGTTATGTAGTTAAAGGGGGTAATCTAAGTTGTTAGAAGAATTAAAGTATAAACTTACAAAAAGTTTCGAAGTGCACGATGTTTATATGGGTGGAGAATCAATAATCTTTACATGTCGCTTTGAAAACTTTATTAATTTTAATACTAAAAAATTAGAAATTACAGTAAATAATAAAACTATTCCATTCGAAGTTACTTCTCAAAAAAATAATGAGATTGTGGTTATGTTTAAGACTCAGGAAGTTATTCATAACAGAGATGTACAAAAGATTACTTTTTCCTTAAATGGTAAACAGTTATGGGTCACAGCTGCGCCTCAACTCAAGCGCATCTATCAAGTGGATCATCATTTATATCAAATTAATATTTCGAAGTCGGTTTCCATAAAGCCATATAATACGGGACACATGGTAATGGATGAACTCATCAATATCTCACTTGCGCCAGATGAAAATGAATCTTTGGTGATTGAAAGTGAGCAGCCTATCGAAGGATTATTACTGATTAACCAGACACGGATGAAAACATTGGATATTAAAGAAGGCAAAATTAATTACGCTTATATCCAAGATAAGATTAAGAAAGAATCCTTTATAATTTATGCAATTAGAGATACGTACATCTATCCTATAAATATCAATACACCCGTAAGTGTTTCTTATTATTTCATGAACTATCGATGGTGGGATAACACGGTGAATATTACCCGGGATTATTACAAGGTCGATAGAATCGATGTCAGTCAATTCATTGATGATGATACTATTAATCTAACATTTCAAACTTCAGAGGCATCAGGACAAGATGATGCAATCACTGTCGGCGTAACAGATTCGGACTATTCTAATGTTATTTTACTGCCGACCTTTACGTCATTGCATAAAGTTTCTGTGAAAATTCCTATTTCCCTCTTACAGACACCTAAGCGTAAAAAGTTATTTATTCGCATTAAAGATAAAACCTATTTATTGAGAGGAAATATGAAGAAATTCTCAGGCTACCGTAAGCTGGCCTCTGAAATTTATCAACTGACATTATTTGAGCACTACGGTGTCACGATTGCGCATAAGAAACCTAAAATCAAAATGGGTGTAAATGCTATAGGAGAAAAGCAACTTAATATTTATTTCCAACCGCACGAAGTTTATCGCCACTGCGATTATTATTTAACCTTTGAAGAAAGAGAATCAAGTCAACAATATCAAATTCCAATCCAAAAAGGTGAACAGGATATTGCGTTGGATTACGCGGCTTTAAATCAATTGCTGACTAAAAAGAAATCTATTATTGATGTTTTTGTAACTATTTATGATGGTGACCAATTAGTAAGAAAAGATAAAATTAAATTCAAAGAAGGTATTTATAAAAAAGATAGTGTGTATACGTTGAAGAAATATAAACAAGGTAATCAAACTACTTACTTTATGTTGACGTTAACACCGTTTAAAAATATTAAATTTGAAACCTTTGAATTAAGTGATGCACAAATTCAAATATTGAACGATAACAATGTTAAAAAGAATAACATTTGGATGATTGGCGAACGTACGGATACTGCTCAAGAAAGCGGCATCCAGTTCTTTGAATGGCTCCAAGACCACGCAGATGCTGAGGTTTATTATGTGATAGATGGAGACTCTGAAGATTATCAAGACATTAAAGATAAGAACAATGTCTTACGCTTTGGTTCAGATGAGCATTTGAAAATTGCAGCTCAGGCGAAAGTGTTGATGAGTACACACGATGTTGAAAATATTATGCCTTATAAAGCAGCACCGGACTTCTGGGGCTATGAAGATACGATTAAAATCTTCTTGCAACATGGTGTGCTAGGCAGAAAAAATGTAGAATACCACAAGAAGTATTATGATGATCCATTCGATTTATTCAATGTTTCTAGTGGTTATGAAAAATACGATATTGTTGTCGACGAGATGGGCTATAAACCGGAAGAAATTGCCGTAACGGGACTTGCACGCTTTGACCGGTTACCACTTGAACCTAAAAAGCAACTGAAAAAAGTCTTAATCATGCCGACTTGGCGTGACTGGTTAAACAGTAATGAAGCGTTCGAAAAGAGTGAATATTTATCGCGCTATCTCAGCTTGGTCAACAGTGAAAAATTAAAAGCGTTGAGCGAAACCTATGATTTGGAAATTAATTTCTATCCGCATTATCGTGCGCAGCAATTCTTCCAAGAATACTTGGAAGACGCTGAATTATCACATGTGAACTTTATCGAACTGGGTAAAAAATCTGTACAAGACTTATTAATTGAACATGATTTGTTGATTACCGACTATAGTACAGTAAGTACTGATTTCAATTATATGAATAAACCGGTTATATTTTACCATTTTGATGTGAGCCAATTTTTCCGTAAAGGCATCTTAAGACCGATAGATCAAACGTTTATTGGAGATATCGTCTATTCTGAAAATGAACTGGTTTCCAAAATCTCAGATAAAATTAATAGTGAGAAACCTGTACATTATGATCGCAGTTTGATATTTGATTATATCGATCATCAAAATAGCCAACGTATTTATGATGAAATCTGCGCTAAGTTAGAAAAAGAATAAATGACTAGAGTTTGTGAACCATGTGGGAGCGAAACGATGAAATCTGTTATCCGGATTTCTATATCGCTCCCGCTTTGAATCTTGAACTAGAGAAAGACGGAGTGAAATTATAGTGTTGAAATTAAGTCAGATGAATGTGAACTTCGGTTCAGTTCAAACGAATTTACCTGCTCAAATTCGTTTGGAAATCAGAAACGAGCAGATAATTAATATTGAAGAATCAAAATTAAATAAAGAAGATGTTTATTTAGGAAAAACTAAAGCAGAAGATGGACTAGTTGCTATTATTGAAAATGATGAGTTTCCATACTACGTGCATATTAAGCACCATAAGATTTATTGCACGCCTTATTTGAATGATAAGACGGAGGGGAGTCTAAATATTCAAGTCAAAGTTTATCATAACCGCTTCAAAGTAGAGCCGACACGCTACAGCTATAAGGTAGTAGATACTTACAGCGACGTAATGACTGAGCTCGATGCATCATTATTTAAAAAAGGACGCAAACCTTTTATCGAGGATGAAACCAATCGTATCGGTGACCCAGCTATTTTCGCTAAATTTAAATATACGGACTACACTACATTTTTAGAATACACCAACTCTAAGAAAGACTTCGCGTTTAAGACAAATGTTTTAGAAGTACTCACACCCTCACAGTTGAACTTTGATTTCAATAGTGCCAATGAATTAGTAGTTGCGAAAGATAAACATCGACAAATTATCAGACTTAATGATTTGAAAAAAATGAAAGATATTAAATTGGATAACTACTTCTTAAAATATGCTCAGAAACCTATCTATTTAAAAATGAACGATAAATTCTTTATTATCAGTTATCACAATCAAAAACTCAGTATTAAAACTGATAAAGAAAAAGACTTGCTGTGTCAACGTAGTAATATTTCAGTGGAAAGAGCAGGACGTTATATTACAATATCGGGAGAAATTATGTATAATGCACCTATTCAACCTGATACTTTAATCACAAAATCTGGTCAATTTTTAGCTAAAATAAAATGGATAAACCTACATCACTTTACTGCTAAAGTAAAAATTAAAAATTTGCGTCACTTGAAAGAGATTCATAACACGATTTTTACTGCTGTGAACGGTAAGAGATTTCATCCTTTATATCAAAGTAAAAAAGCTGGCGATAATCGCAAAGTATTACTTACTTTCAATACCAGAGGACACGCTATTATTTTACGTCGTAATGCAGCGAATAATTTAAGTTTCGGCAATTTGCCTGAATTAAAAATTTATAATTCCTGGCATAAATTTAAAATTAATGCAGCCTACAAGTTGGCATCGATTTATAAATTTTTAAACCGAAAATATAATTTGAACGTTTATTTTGAAAAAGAAGCCTCTAAAGCAGTAGAATCTGGTAAATATGTCTTTGAAGCTGCTGCCGGCAATAAAAAGTTCAAATCTAAAAATGTATTTATCTTAGACAAGTCTTCTCCTCAATATAAAAGTATGAAGAAAAAGTGGGGAGACAAATTAGCGGAACGCTTCAGTTTCCGCAACTATTTATATGTCTTTGCTGCAGATTATTTTATTTCTAGTGAACTCAGCAATCATGTAATCAATACTAGAATTTTTGATGATAAATTAAATCGCAAAATAAAATTAACACCTTTATATTTTTTACAGCACGGTGTCACTTTCTTGAAACCGCGTGATGATTCTAAAAATGTAGGCTTTCATAAAAGTAATATGACTAACAATATTGCTAAGTCGGTTGTAAGTTCAGATGTAGAAGCAGAAATCTTCCATGACATGGGTTATAACGACTTTGAATTAATGAAAACCGGGATGCCTAAATTTGACGGAGCAAATCTTGAAGAGGGTGCAGATAAAATCACTTACATGCCGACATGGCGTCCTTGGGAAGAAGCGGAAGTTTTCAATGGCCATATAGAAGAGACCACTTATTATCAATCTATTATGGAAGTCATTGAAGCCTTTGAGAAAGCGGGTTTATTAAGTCGTTTGCAAATTGCAGCACATAACAAATTCTCTCAATACGCTAAGGACCACTTTAACCAATATAATGATATTTTCGTGGAAGATCCTACAGATACTTTGAAAAACTCTGTTATCTATATTACAGATATTTCTTCAATTATCTTTGATGCAATCAATCATGGTGCTTTCCCCATTTTCTATTGGAAAGAATTTGAAGATATTATTGCTAAACACGGTGGTACAACGCCTGCTAATCGTGAAAATGTGCCAGGTGTTGTAGCAGATGATGAGAATGAGTTGATAGAAGCGGTAAAATCAGCTATCAACAATGACTTTAAACTTCCGCCAAAAGTACTGGAAAACTATCGCCATATCAATGAATTCCATGATAATCAAAATACACAACGGGTGATTAATGAATTAGTTAATGATGGTGTATTACAGAAAAAGTAACAGAATAAACAAATGGTTGGATTACTTTGATAAGGAAGTGATTCAGCCATTTTTTTATTTTAAAAATTTATGGAAAAATAGGGAATAGAGTAACTAAAGCTACACAGTGATTGATGGAGGTAAAGTTATGAACAATATTAATATAAAAGACGCTTCGCAGAATAATTTGAAACATATTGATGTTAATATTCCCAAACATTTAATTACGGTGTTTACAGGACGTTCTGGTTCAGGGAAATCATCTCTCGTTTTTAACACTATCGCAGCTGAGTCTGAAAGGCTGTTGAATGAAAGTTATTCGAGTTATATTCAGTTTCATTTGAATCAACAACCTAAACCGAAAGTGGGAGAGATTAAGAATTTGCCGGTTGCGATGACTATTAGTCAAAAACGTTTCAACGGCAATTCACGTTCCACAGTAGGGACAGCCTCTGATATCTATGCTGCCGTCAGATTATTATGGTCCAGAATAGGCGAACCGTTTGTCGGTTACTCTGATGTATTTTCTTTTAATAGTCCGAATGGCATGTGTGAAACTTGTGAAGGCTTAGGTTACATTGAAGATATTAATTTAGACGAACTGCTGGATTGGGATAAATCGCTTAATGAAGGTGCGATTGACTTCCCTTCATTCGGTCCTGATAAAGAACGTGGTAAAGCGTATCGAGATAGCGGTTTGTTTGATAATGATAAGAAGTTGAAAGATTATACTAAAGAGGAATTGGATTTATTTTTATACCAAGAACCAATGAAGTTGAAAAATCCTCCGAAAGAGTGGCGTAAATCTGCTAAGTACGTCGGTTTAATTCCAAGGTTCAGCAGAATATTCTTAGGAGATAAAGAGTTTAATAAAAAACGTTATGCTAAGCATCTGAAAAACGTTGTGACCAACAAGGTATGTCCAACGTGTCATGGACAACGCTTAAATCAGAAAGTATTAAGCTGTAAAATTAATGGCAAAAATATTTCTGAATTTACGCAAATGACTATCAAAGAGAATATAGAATTTCTGGATCAATTAGAGAATCCAACAGCTCAATATATTATTGAACCGTTACGTGCACAGTTAGAAGCATTGGATTATATCGGGCTAAGTTATTTAACGTTGAACCGTGTTACGACAACACTTTCAGGCGGAGAAGCTCAACGGCTTAAGTTGATACGCCATTTAAATAGCCCCTTATCTGATTTGGTTTATATTATCGATGAGCCAAGTGTCGGCCTGCATCCGGAAGATATTTCCAAGATTAATGAAATTCTGCAATCCTTGAAGGACAAAGGAAATACGGTGTTAATTGTAGAACATGATCCGGATGTGGTTAAAGATGGCGACCATATTATTGATATGGGACCAGGTTCAGGTAAGCATGGCGGTGAAATTACTTTCCAAGGAACATATCAAGAATTATTGAAATCTGATACTTCGACCGGAAAAGCTTTACGTCAGAAACATCATTTGAAAAATAAAGTGCGTCAACCAGATGGCTTTTACCATATCGGTCCAGTGACTCAAAATAACTTAAAAGAAGTTTCCGCTTCTATTCCGAAAGAAGTTCTAACGGTAATTACAGGTGTAGCTGGTTCAGGTAAAAGTACCTTAGTTAAAGCAGGTTTTGAAGACGAAGACAATGTGATTATTATGGATCAAAAAGCAATTCAAGGTTCGAGTCGTTCTAATTTGCTGACTTATCTTGGTGTCTTTGACAGTGTCAGAAGCTTTTTCAGCAAACAGACAGGATTAAGCAAGGCAATGTTCAGTTATAATTCGAAAGGCGCTTGCCCGAATTGCGGAGGTAAAGGTTTTATTAAAACAGAAATTGCTTTCATGGGAGACTTTTCTCAAACATGTGAAGTGTGTCATGGCAAACGTTATCGTCCTGAAGTGTTAGAGGCCACAGTAGATGGGTACTCAATCGCCGATATTTTAGATTTAACAGTCGACGAGGGTCTCGAATTTTTCGATCAGCAAAGTGATGTGAAAGCTAAGTTAGAAGCTTTGAGCAAAACAGGATTGACGTATATGACACTTGGTCAGCCGTTGTCTACCTTATCAGGAGGCGAAATGCAACGTGTGAAATTAGCCCAACATTTAGATGAGCAAGTGAAAGACAGTGTCTTCATCTTTGACGAGCCTACGACAGGGTTGCACGAAGCGGATATTCCTGTGCTGATGAAGTGTTTCGATGATTTAATTGCTCAGAATAATACTGTAATCTTAATCGAACATAATTTATCGATAATGTGTGAAGCGGATTGGATAGTAGACGTCGGACCAGGTCCAGGTCTTGATGGAGGAAAAGTATTATTTAGCGGTACACCTAAAGATTTCATTGAACAAGAAGAGACGCTGACTTCTAAACATTTAAAACGTTATATTCAATAATTTATAGACGCTGAGTAGGGATATTTAATGTTCCTATTCAGATAGCTACTGCCAGTGCAAAGAGAAGAGTTGAGACATTATTATGCCCCACCTCTCTTTTTGCTATTTGGGAATGGTATTTAATGGCAAGGGGGCGAAGGGAATGCAAAGTGTATAGGCGACGAGTGCGAGCCTCGACACTTTGGCCCGAAACTGTATAGGCAGGAGAAGTGAGCCTCGACACTTTGGCCCGAAACTGTATAGGCAGGAGAAGTGAGCCTCGACACTTTGGCTCGAAACTGTATAGGCGAGAGAAGTGAGCCTCGACACTTTGGCCCGAAACTGTATAGGCGATGAGTGTGCGCCTATACAGTTCCCTTAATTTTTCGAACATAGAGTTAGAAAATACAAGATTCAATAATGATTATTAGAAAATAGGGTAAGATAAATTAAGACAATATTATTCAATATTTAGTAAATAGAAATAACAGCTAATAGTGAAAATTTAAGGAAATGAAGGAGTACACAACATGACACAAACATTATATTTGATCCGACATGGCCAGACACTATTTAATCAGAAGGGACAAATACAAGGTGCGTCAGATTCGCCTTTAACAGAACTTGGAAAAGAACAGGCGGAAGCGGCAAAACGTTATTTTGACCAGTTGAATTTAAGTGATTATGAATTATTTTCTTCTACACAAGAACGTGCTTCTGATACTTTAGAAATCTTGTTTCCGAATGAACCATATACTAGATTGAAAGGGATTAAAGAATGGAACTACGGTCTGTTTGAAGGAGAATCAGAATTGCTCAATCCACCTCGTGAAAAAGGTGTAGTTCTATTTGGAGACTTTTTTGCAGGTTATGGTGGAGAAACAGCAGATGAAGTGCAAGAAAGGGCAGTGACTACGCTTACTGACATTATGAAACAAACTGCAAAACAGAATGTGATTGCCGTCAGTCATGGTGATGTTTTGCTATTATTTGCACGGAAATCGTTGCCGTTAGAAGAAGTCCAAAAAATGCATTTTGGTAATTGCTGCATTTTAAAATTTGAATATAAAGGTAATAAGTTTAGATTCATAGAAATCATAAATCCTACTGTAAATTGAACATAAAACAAGGCTAGGCAACTCCTCAACGGAACTGCCTAGCCTTTTACAATATGGGTTGTGCTATTCATCTATATTTTAATTTATTATTCAGGTTTTAAATCTAAAGTTCCCATTTCTTCGCGCAAGTTATAAATTTTATCTGGTGTTACGTCTTCACCAAGTGGATCTACAACTTTCAATGTTGAGAATGTGCTTACAACTTGTCCACGAATCATTTTAAGGTATTCTTGTCTCAATTCATGTTGTTCTTGTTTTTCTGATGTGCTGAGTACCATTTCTTTTTCTTTATTTGCAAGTTCATTAATTCTATCTAATAATTTCATAATCAATTTGTTCCTCCTTAGTCATGTTTGGTGGGAAATGTGGAATCACATAATCGCCCAATTCTTTCATTAAATCTTGATACGTTCTTTCATGTGTCAATAAGTGCAGCATGATATGGTTCGTACCAATACGTTCATAAGATTTTAATACATTGATTAACGTGTTTCGGCCTAATCTGTAGCCACCCTTAACGGGTTTGATTTTTTCATTCGGATCTTTTGATAAATCAATGACTAGCGGATGCATAAAAGGTTTAAATTCATCGTTGTCGTGCCACTCTTTGAGAAGTGCTTTTTGTTGTTGGAAACCTTGCGGATAAAACATCCAGCCATCCATATTTTCTTTAATCCAGTTAATATCTTGTTTAGCATATCCTGTCGCAAAGAGCGGGATATGATTATATTTCGGTAATACTTGCAAGCCGGAATCCTCATATAACTCAAAGATAGAGTTTGAGATTTGAGGCGAGTGGTCTTGCCATAGTGCTTTCAGTGAATCGACAGTTTCTCTGAATCTTAAAGATAACGTCTCAGGTTCGACTTTGAATGCTGGAAACTCAAATTGGCGGTCTCCAGTTGCGAGCCCCATTAATAATCGCTCTCCCGATATCAAGTCAAGAGTCGCAGCTGCTTTAGCAATGTGAATTGGATGACGTAATGTCGCAACAATACTAGATGTTCCGAGAGCAATTTTACTAGTTCGAGCACTGAGGTAAGTTAAAAATACAAACGGATCGTAGTTTGTCGTTACATTACCTAAATGCGGACTATAAAGCGGGTTGTCTCGTACAAATAGGCTCGTAAATCCAAGTTCTTCAGCGTACTGCGCCAATTGAGCTTGTTGTTCAAACGACAATGCGATATTTTCAGAGTTATCAAAAGGAATCGTTAAACCTAAGGTCAAATGGTCCTTTTGAAAAGTCCGTTTGAAACCATTGTGTTGATTGATTGTTGTCACGTCTATCCCTCCTAACTTGAATGATTAGACAACCTTTTAAACGGCTTAATCAAGTTGTCTACAAGCATTCTACAACGTTTAGTAAACTAACGCAAACCTTGTGCTCACGCGGTTTATCGATTTAGTCAAAAAAGGTCAAAAACGTTGATTTGACGCGGTTTTAAATAAAAAAATAAATTACGATGATACAATTCTTTCTACTAGTTTCAGAAAATAAGAGACGGGTAAACTAGATTATATTGAATATCTAGGATGAGCAAATAAATATGAAAAAATTATTCTTATGGAATTCACTATTTTGGTTTGCAGTACATATGGTCATTTCTACGCTCGGCACCAGAATTCCTTCAAGTTTCTTTATACACTATGCAAATCTTTTTAAAAGTTGGCCTTTTGAAAAGAAAGGGCACTTTTGGCAGAAATATTTTAAAGTCAAAGTGTGGAAACAACATTTGCCTAATGGACAAAGTTTCAATCCAGCTGTCAGAAGCCATACTACAGTGGCTAAATCCGCTTCTTATGCCGAACTACATCAATTTATTATCGAAACACGCCGCGCAGAATTGATTCATGCACTCTCAATACTGCCAGCGTTTATTTTTTTACCTGCTGCTAAACCCATTAAGTATATCAATATAACTTATGCACTGGCGGCCAATTTACCTTGTTGGATTGCACAACGCTATAATCGTCCGAATTTAGAACGTTACGCAGAGAAAGTCTTACAAAGAGAAAAAAGGTGATTAAATGCAGGCACAGAAAGTTGCCATCATTGGAGGCGGACTCGGAGGCATTTCAGCAGCGATACGTTTAGCGCAAGAAGGCTATCAAGTTGACCTCTATGAACAAAATAAACACATCGGCGGCAAGGTCAATCGTTTAGAAACGCAGGATTTCGGATTTGATTTAGGACCTTCTATCTTAACGATGCCCAAAATCTTCAAACGGCTCTTTGAATATAGTCATAAAAAATTAGAAGATTATGTCCAAATTCGCAAGATGAATCTCCAAATCCGTAATTTTTATCCAGACGGAACACAAATTGATTTATATGAGAATCTGCAAGACATGCTCTTGCAAAATCCTGAACTGACACCTCATGATATTGCCCAACTGCAAGATTTCTTTCATTATGCGCAGCGCATTCATCATTATGCAGAGATAAGTTATTTTGATAAAGGGATCGATACACTTTTATCGATGATTCGTTATCATGGCCCGTTTGCTGCGTTGAAGCACTTTGATTACTTTCATACGATGCAAGAAGCGATTGACAAGCGTGTAGATAACTCTTATTTGCGTGAGATGTTAGGTTATTTTATTAAGTACGTCGGGTCTTCTGCTTATGATGCGCCGGCAGTCTTATCGTTATTGCCGCAAATGCAGCATGCAGAAGGATTGTGGTATGTAGATGGCGGTATCCATAAACTGGCTCAGGCTTTAGCGCAACTTGCACATGAAGAAGGCGTGCAACTTCACTTCGAACAAGAAATCACGCGCTTAATTCCTGAGCATAAACATCTTAAATATGCTGAGTTGAAAGACGGCTCGCTTATCCAGGCAGATTATTTCGTCTCTAATATGGAAGTCATTCCGCTCTATCGTCATTTGCTAGATTTCAAAGACAAAGATTTAGATAAGTTGGAACGTAAATTCGAACCTGCCGCTTCAGGTTACGTCATACATCTGGGAGTAGACAAATCGTACCCGGAACTCCGCCATCACAATTTTTTCTTTTCAAAGGATTCAAAGCGTAATTATCACGAAGTATTTCATGAGTGCGTGTTGCCGCAAGATCCGACGATTTACATGGTGAATACGAATAAGACGGATACCTCACAAGCGCCGGATGGGTATGAGAATATCAAAGTCTTGCCGCATATTCCTTATATTCAGCAACAGCCTTTCTCAGAAGCGGATTATCGTCAATTTCGCGAGACGGTGCTGAATAAATTGGAGCGTATGGGATTGACGAATTTACGTGAGCATATTGTTTATGAGGATATTTGGACGCCGCATGATATTGAACGTCATTATAAATCTAATAAAGGTGCGATTTACGGTGTGGTTTCCGATAGAAAGAAAAATAAAGGCTTCAAATTTCCTAAACATAGCCAGTACTATGACAATTTGTACTTTGTAGGTGGTTCTGTCAATCCGGGACCAGGGATGCCGATGGTGACATTAAGCGGGATGCAAGTTGCCGATTTAATTACGAGCCGAAAGAGAAAGTAGGGGTAATATGAAACATTTGCAACGCTGGTTGAGCGGCTTTACAGTAGCTTCAATCGTGTGTGGTTCCTTGATGTATCGCTATCGAAAGAGAATTACTGCCCGCACTGCCCGCGCGCATCAAGGTGTCAGTATTATTATTCCTGCCCGTAATGAAGCGGAGAATTTACCGCGTTTGTTGGCGTCTTTGACAGGGTCGGAGAATACAGAAGTAATTGTAATGGATGACGGTTCGACAGACGCTACCAGAGACATTGCAGAAGACTATGGCGCCAAGGTGTATGCTGTTTCTGATGACGCTGAATGGCAAGGGAAGTCGCATGCTTGTTATGAAGGAAGTTTGAAAGCACAGAAAGCGTTATTGATGTTTGTGGATGCAGATGTGTGGTTTGAAGCGGAAGACAGCTTGGAGCGCATTCTTGCACAATATCAGCAACAAGGGAATCAAGGATTGTTATCCATCCAACCTTATCATCATATCGAAGAGTCGTATGAAAATTTATCGGTTATCTTTAATTTAATGACAATGATCGGTATGAATGTCTTTTCGGTGACTCGTGAAAAGAATACCCCGGAAAGTGCTTTCGGCCCAGTGTTGCTGACTAATCGCGCAGATTATTTCCGAACTCAAGGACACCGCAATGCTGCCACACAGATTATCGAAGGTTTCGCTTTGAGTGAAGCTTATCATCATGCGCATTTACCTGTAAGGTTATTTGAAGGAGAAGGCACAGTCAATTTCCGCATGTATCCGCAAGGGCTGCGTAGTTTGATTGCAGGCTGGTCCAAACACTTTGCGGTCGGAGCTCAAAATACCCAAAGCAGTGTGATGTTATTGATTATGGTTTGGCTCTTTGGCTCGGCCACTTCATTAGCTCAAGTTATCGCTGCACTCTCTAAACCGAAAGCTGTCAGTCAATCGCAAATGTTGCGAGCATTATCATTATATACACTTTATGGTCTGCAATTTTATCGCTTAGGGCGTAGAACTGGCAGCTTTAAACCGTGGCTCACACTTGCACATCCAGTGTGCTTTGCCTTTTTTATCTTTATCTTTTCTAAATCGTGGTTTGACGTCAATATACGCAAATCCGTGCGCTGGAAAGGGCGCAATATTGTTATTAAAAAATAGGACAGTCAGTGAACGTCCGAGTGAAGGTGAATAAATATGAAAATCGCAATTATAGGCGGCGGTATTGCAGGTTTAGCTGCAGCTGCCAGATTATCAGCGCAACATCATGAGGTAACCATATATGAAAAGAACAGCCAAGTGGGAGGACGAATGTCCCGCTTTACTGACCAAGGGTTCACATTTGATATGGGTCCTACAATTGTGATGATGCCGGATACGTATTATGATGTCTTTCACTTTGCTGGCAAAAATCTAAATGATTATCTAGAGATGAAACAATTGCCCTATCTATATGATGTGCATTTTGCAGATGATGACAAAATCTCGATTCCGACAGATTTAGTAGAACTGCGCAACACCTTGGAAAATATTGAAGAGGGGACCACTCACGGCTTCATGCAATTTCTGACAGATATTTATCAGCGTTATGAAATTGCGCGAGAACACTTTTTAGAACGGGCTTTTAGAAAGCCGACCGACTTCTACAATCCTTATACCCTCTATCAAGGAATGCGTTTGAAAACATTCGGTAATGCGCAGAACCTCATTGATAATTATGTTGAAAATGACAAAATCAGAAAGATGTTGGCCTTTCAAACGTTATATATCGGCATTGATCCTAAACGTACGCCATCGTTATATACGCTCATTCCTATGGTGGAAATGATGTTCGGGGTACATTACATTAAAGGCGGTATGTATGGTTTTGCTGAGGCGTTGAAGCGGTTGAATGAAGAGTTGGGCACACGCATTGTGACGAATGCAGAGATAGAAGAAATTGTGATTGATTCGCGCTTCAAGCAAGCAGATGGCGTTAAGGTCGATGGTCAGTATGAACACTTCGATAAAGTGCTGTGCACAGCGGATTTCCCTTATGCAGCTCAACATTTATTTAAAGATGAAACTCAATTAGCTGCTTATCCGAAAAAGAAAATCGATAAGATGGATTATGCTTGTTCAGCGTTCTTGATGTATATCGGCATTGATGAAGATTTAAGCGAGCAATTGCGCATCCATAATGTTATCTTTGCGGAAGATTTTGAACAGAATATTGATGACATCTTCAGTGGGCGTCTGCCGAAAGATCCTTCTATTTATTTACATGCACCGAGTGTGGAAGACCCAGCGCTTGCTCCTAAAGGGAAAACTGGGATTTATGCATTGATGCCAGTTCCTGAATTGAAAGTAGGCCAAGTAGATTGGAAGAATCCAGAAACCATTCAAACCGCGAAACAACATATTTACGCTAAATTGAACAAAGCTGTTGGTACACAAGATATTGAGTCTCAAGTATTAACTGAAACCATTTTTACGCCCAAAGATTTTGAAAATGAGTACAATGCGAAATTCGGCACTGCATTCGGTTTAATGCCGACATTGGCGCAAAGTAATTATTATCGTCCGCATAATGTCAGTCGAGACTATAAAGATTTATATTTTGCAGGGGCAAGCGTGCATCCAGGCGCAGGCGTCCCAATAGTCTTAACGAGTGCTAAAGTGACAGTAGATGAAATGTTGAAAGACATAGAGAATGGCGTGTAATGAGCAGATACTTTCCCTTCGACCTAGGTTTAAGCGTTAAGATAGGGTGTATAAATAACTGGAGAGGTGAATGTTTGATGAAAAAAATATTAGTAGCAGTCACAAATGTATCGAAATATCCAGATTTAGCGCGTCCAACAGGTGCATGGCTCGGAGAAGTCGTTCACTTTGCGGATGAATTCTATAAAGCAGGTTACGAAATAGATTATGTCAGCCCAGAAGGCGGCTTTGTACCTATTGACCCTGCCAGCTTACAAGAAGATTTTATGTCAGATGTAGATTGGAAATATTATACAGATCATAAATTCATGACGCAATTGAATCACTCTTATAAACCTGACGAAGTACATGCAGAAGATTACGAAGTGATTTACTATGCAGGTGGACACGGCGTAATGTGGGACTTTGCAAAAGATAAAGGCTTAATAGAGCTAGCTGAAAAAATTTACTCAGATAATGGCTACGTGACAGGCGTTTGTCATGGCCCAGCCGGATTGTTGAATATCAAAAATGACGGTCAAAACTTGATTAAAGGTAAAAGAGTGGCCGGCTTCTCTAATAGCGAAGAATCTCAAATGGGCGTTGAAGACAACTTACCTTATCTTTTAGAAGATGCCTTGAAAGACAAAGGCGGCGAATACGAAAAAGGTGACGATTGGTCATCATTCGTAGTGACAGATGGTCGATTAATTACAGGCCAAAATCCACAATCCGCACAACAAGTTGCATTAGATACGTTGAAAGCATTAGGTCATTAATAATAAATGAAGGAAAGACTAAAGTTGCGGACTTTAGTCTTTTTTAATACCTAAATTAACATTAACTTACTTAATATTATTCATATCCCTTTTAATATTATTAACAAATAACTCAAATGTTTTTAATTATATATTAATAATAATTAATTAGAATAAGATTACCTTATGCAAAATGAGGTATAACTTAAAAACTACATAATTGAGGTGCGTTAATTTGGAAAAAAGACTAAATAAGTACAGTATCCGTAAAATGACTTTTGGAACATCATCGATTTTAGTGGCTTCTTTATTTTTCATAGGAAGCGGGGCAGCAGATGCAGCTGAAAATAACCATACGGCTCAACCTGAATCGAATATTACCCAAAATGAAGTAACCACTGAAACATCACCTGTTCACAACGCTGAGCAAGCAACTGATAAACCAGCTAAGAAGACTGAACCGTCCGTGACACAAGAAGCAACAGAAGCCAATCAGCCTGCAGAACCAGATAAAAATCCATCACCGACACCCGAAACTAATCAACAGCAATCAGACAAGCAAAACGTATCTGAAGAAACTCCGCCGCTTAAACAGACAGCAACGTCCTTACCAAAATCTAATGAACAAACACTGAATCAAACGCATGCTAATAGCGATAACTCTCACAATGTACAAGAAAATAATGAGACAACTAACGTAAACCCACAAACTCCAGAACAACAGACAACAAACGATATAAGTGAAAAAAGTGCAGCTGCTACAGAAAACAATCCAAAACCGACGTCAGAAAATAAGGCTACTTCTGCAAAGCAGTCTTCTTATCCTATTGAAAAATACACACAAGATACATTGAAAAAAGTTCAAAATCAAAATGCAACTATCAAGAGACATGACAACGCTGCGCCTTCTTTTCCGAATAAAGCACAGAAGGCAGCACCAGCAGAAGAAACAACGGCTGATAGTCCGAAAGAACAAGGAACAAATAATCAGACCAGCCTAAAGAAAGTTTCAGATAACGTAACACAAAATATAGAACAAACCTTGCCGAAAGCAGAAGAACATACTTTTTCAGCACCACCTGAACAACCCAATAAAATTACTCAGCAACCTAGACAAAGCAGCACCTCGAAGACTCAACCTCCTGAGACCGTAAATCCACCACAACCTACAGTAGAGGACAAGAAAGCTGTAGTAGGGCACATTAACACGCAGAATCCGTCTGCCGCGCAACCTGCAGAGGATAAAAACGGCGACTCGCATAAAGGCATAGAGACTTTGGGTAATAATGCGAATGCAACAACAAATAATAAGAATACTGCGCAGACATCCAGGCCGGTAACAGATCAAACGAATAAATCAGCGAAACAGCAACAGTTTAAAAACCGAGATCCGATTATCCTTGTCCATGGTTTCAACGGATTAGTAGGAGAAACAGCTGGACCAGCGAGCGGCAACTATTGGGGCGGGGACCGCACAGATTTGCAGAAAGATTTAGAAGAGAATGGTTACAACGTTTACGAGGCAAGCATCGGCGCTTATGGCAGCAATTATGACCGCGCAGTTGAGCTTTATTATTATATTAAAGGTGGCACTGTAGATTACGGCTCTGCACATGCTGAAAAATACGGTCATAAAAGATATGGGAAGACTTATGAAGGTGTTTATCCAGAGTGGCAGCCAGGACAAAAGGTCCATTTAGTCGGACATAGTATGGGCGGACAAACGATACGCCAACTAGAAGAATTTCTACGCAACGGTAATCAAGAAGAAATTGATTATCAAAAGGCACACGGCGGAACTATTTCACCGTTATTCCAAGGCAGTCATGATAATATGGTAACTTCCATAACGACAGTAGCCTCCCCGCACAACGGCACGCATGCTGCAGATGTAGGCAACGAGGCATTTATCCGCCAAGTACTCTATGACAATATGAAACTACAAGGAAATAAATATTCCCAAGTAGACTACGGGTTGGCTCAATGGGGCTTCAAACAAGATGAAAATGAGTCTTATCCAGATTATGTTGAACGTGTAAAAAAACAAAGTAAGCTCTGGACAACCACAGATAATGCACTCTATGATTTGTCACGTAAAGGCGCAAAGGAATTGAACGACCGTACTTCTTTAAATCCAAATATCGTGTACAAATCTTACACAGGAGAATCGACACGTCCAGGATTAAACGGCAGACAACGTGCTGACATCCATATGGCAGCTTCCAAACATCTTACAGGCAACGTTATCGGTAAAGCAGAAGAAAAAGAATGGCGAGAAAATGATGGCCTTGTATCCACTATTTCAGCCCAACATCCCTTCAACCAAGCCTCAACACCTGCGACAGATGAAGTACAAAAAGGAATATGGCAAGTCTCGCCCATTCAACACGACTGGGATCATGGCGATTTCGTAGGAACCGATGCGACAGAAGCCCAAATCAAAACCCAAGATGTTCGCAACTTCTGGTTAGGCATTGCAGATGATGCAGTGAAGAGCGAAGCGGTTACAGGATAAAAATTTATTGAAAAAGAAAACTTTGGAGAGGAGGAAGAACCATGACAGGTACACCTCAAGAATTGTGGGAATCATTTTGGAGAGTAGTGAAAGTATTGTTTTCATAAGGTATATACAGAGACGCTGAGACATTTTTATGCCCGGCGTCTTTTATTTTTAGCGGCAGATACAGGATGTTCTGAGTTTCGCAACTGAGTTTAGTGGTAAAGACCAACTAAGTTGTATAACGAATAGAGGGGTGAAGCGGATGACGGTTAGGTGTATTTATGAAGATAAAAAGCACCAGCTTCAATCAACTGAACAGATTCACGAAGTACCTAAAGATAGTGAATTTATTTGGTACGATGTGATTGCACCGACGAATGAAGAAAAAGAATTTTTAAAGCAGACCTTTAAATTAAGTACGAAAGAAATTGAATCATCAGTATATACTTTATCTCAACCGGATATTTCACGAAATTCCCATCGAGAAGCACGTCACATTATTGCACATACGTTAGTTGATAAAGATTTTACGGCACGTGCACTGGGGATTACGATTGCAGGTAATACTATTGTCACATTGCATCATTCTGAGTTGGCATCGGTTTCTGACGTCAAACAACAGTTGTTAGATCATCAGCTTAAACCTGATGCTGAATTAGTGACTTTAGCACTCTTAGAAAATATTGTAGATACTTATTTTGTGCATGTTGAAAAAATCGAAGAGCGTGTATTTTCTTTTGAAACGTATAATATGGAATCTGCACGTAATAAGAAACTCATGCAGCAAGTTTTCGATATCAGAGCTGAAATTATTAAGTTGAAACGTATCTTATTACCGATGGAACAATTGGTCGATACGATTAAAGCATTTGGCACATTTGATAAAGATTCACAAAAGTCGCAGTTGTTCTATGATATTTATAATCAATTAAGACATGAAACCGAAACTTTAGCCTCGTGCGAAGATTTAACAGATGAGATTAAAGACAATGACCAATCCTATCACACAACACGTATCAGCAAGGTGATGAATGTATTGACGATTATTTCATCTATCTTCTTCCCGCTCTCTTTCTTATGCGGATGGTACGGTATGGGCTTCAAATTTATGCCAGAATACGATTGGAAATACAGCTATCCAGTCTTTATCGTCCTGGCTATTGTCATCACTGCAGCTTTAGTGATGTTATTTAAAAAGAAAAAATGGTTTTAAGATGAAATTGAATAATTTTTTGGAATCCTGGAGTAGTTATAGTACTTCAGGACTTTCTTTTGCTTTAGTGCGTTTTCAGCCGCATCTGCAGTGGTATCTAGTAAATAAAAGAGACACTTGAAAAGGCGTGAACATAATGACATTAACTTGCATGTATCAAAACGAAAATCAACAAATTATCACCACCAGCCACTTAGATAAAGTGCCCAAAAATAGCGGCTTTGTTTGGTATGACTGTATCCAACCTACCAAAGAGGAAAAGGAATATCTTCAAAACGACTTGAATTTAGATCAAAATGAAGTGGCTTCTTCAATTTACACGTTAGGCCATCCCGATATTTACCATAATGCTGAAGAAGATATTAAGCACATCATCGTGCACACATTGGACACGAAAGATTTTTCGGCTCGACCGTTGAATATTACGATTACGGAAAATAGTTTAGTCACGATTCATCAGTCTAAAATACCGCTCATCGATTATTTACAAGAATCATTAGAAAAAGGCTCAATTAAGCCGGATGCCGAAATGATTACTCTGAAGTTATTGCATAAGATTATCGAATCTTATTTTGCTTATGTAGGAGAAATTGAGGAAGAAGTATTTAATTTGGAATATCAAAATGTAGATTCCGATCGTAATAAAAAAATGATGAGGGAAGTTTACGATATTCGAGCTGAAATTATTAAATTGAAGCGCGTTATCTTACCTATGGAGCAACTAGTAGAAACGATTCAGACATCTAACCATTTCAATGAGAACCAACATAAGAAGCGCTTGGTGCATCGCATCTTAAATCAATTGAAGCATCAAACCGCAACTTTGAAGGCCTGTGAAGAATTAACCGACGAAATTAAAGATAATAATGAATCGTATCATTCGAGCCGTATCAATAGTGTGATTAATGTCTTAACTATACTATCTTCTATCTTTTTCCCACTCACACTTCTTACAGGATGGTTCGGAATGAACTTCACCAATATGCCGGAGCTGCACTGGAAATACAGTTATTTCGTATTCATCGGCATTACGGTCGTGTTATCTATTGCATTGATTGTGTTATTTAAAAAGAAAAGATGGTTTTGAGTTGAAGAATTGTGAATCTAGACACTTCTCGGAATTTAGTGTCTAGATTCTTATGTTTTCTGGACACTTTGCAGAATTTAGTGTCTAGATTCCCACATTTTCACACCGTTTATTCAAAAATCCACACATAAAACATAAAAAAACTGAGCACCCGGCTCAGTTTAGTGAAGTGCTTTGAAAATGACATCGTCTACAATAACTTCGACATTAGAATGGCGATGCAAGATAGAGGCTGGTAGCTCCTCAGAAATTTCTCCAGTAGCCAAGCGGCGAATCGCATCAATTTTTTTCTCGCCAAAAGCCAGCAAGATAATACGTTCTGCCCGCATAATTGAAGACAGTCCCATGGAAACCGCTTGTTTCGGCACATCATCGGCATGTTCAAAATGGATACTGTTTGCATGTAGTGTAGAAGGCGTCAGATCAACAATACTCGTAGTACTCTCAAAGGAAGTGCCCGGCTCATTAAAACCAATGTGGCCATTTTCTCCAATACCTAGAATTTGAATATCCGGTCGTCCCATTTCATGCAGCAATTGCTCATAACGTGCGCCTTCATCAACCGCCTCATCAGACTTCCCATTAGGAATATGAATATTAGATTCTTGCCAACCTTCATACTGATTGAATAAGCGCTCATGCATGTAAGTATAGTAACTTTGCGGATGTGTTGCCTCCAACCCTACATATTCATCTAGATTAAACGTATGTACCCCGCTGACATCCACTTGATTCGCTCTTAACAAATCGGTAAATTGCGGGTAAAGTTCAACCATAGTAGAACCTGTCGCTAATCCCAAAATCGCTTGCGGATTATTTTTAATCGTCTTTAATAATGCAATTGCTGTATATATACTCGCTGTACTTTTATCTTTCAAGTTATAAATGTTCATTACTTTGACTCTCCCAACTTGCTTATGACTATTCTTCTGCTGCTTGTACAAAGCGTTCGGTAATTTGTTTCGGACGAGTAATCGCGCCGCCTACTACTGTGCAATGAACGCCGAGATTGCTGACAGTTCGATACATTTCCGGAGTAATCACATTGCCCTCCGCAATCACTTTGGCCTCCACCTTTTCCAAGATTTCTTTTAAAAAAGCAAAGTCATTCTCGTACAAAATGTGCCCTTTAGTATAGTGAGTGTAGCCGCGCAGGGTCGTACCGATGTAATCGAAGCCTAGTTGATCGGCGTTGATGGCTTCGTCTACAGTAGAAATGTCCGCCATGATTTCTGTGTGAGGCGCATGTTCGCGAATATAAGCGACTAATTCAGCTAAGGTTTCTTGAGGGCGCTCTTGCTTTGTGGCATCTAAGGCGATAACGTCACAGCCGCTTTCGATTAATTCATCGACTTCCTTAGACGTGGCGGTGATAAACACCTCAGAACCTTCGTAATCTCGCTTTACAATACCAATGACAGGCAAGGGCACCTCTGCTTTAATCGCTTCAATATCTTCTTTCGTATTGGCGCGAATTCCGACCGCTCCGCCTTCATAAGCTGCGAGGGCTAATTTCGACATAATAAATGATGAATGCAACGGTTCATCAGGCAATGCTTGGCATGAAACAATTAATCCTTGTGGTAACATTCCGACACACTCCATCTCTTTTTGTTTTTGTAACTTAAGTAGGCAGTTCCTTTATCACTCTTATCATAGCACCAAGAAATTTTTAATCAATCGATAATTACAAATTGAAAAAGATTTTCATTTATATTACAGTTAACCTAAGATGAAGAGGGGAGATGAGGCAGTGAAGTTTGAAAGTCGCGTTCAGCAAAGCCGTCATTTACTGACGAAAATGGATAAAAAGATAGTGGCGTTTATACAAGAAAATGAATTAGATGATAGTTTCTCAACTATTAATTCGCTGGCACACGCAATCGGTACATCACCAGCCACTATTACACGTTTCAGCAACAAATTAAATTATGCGAACTTCCAAGATATGAAATTCAATCTGCAACATGAGAAGTCTGAAAGAGTAGTGGAAAATGCGCCATTAGTCCAGCAAATCCATCGTTACCATCAAAATATTATTCAACAAACAGGAGAATTTATTTCCGAGGAAAAAATCAAACGCTTCGCACACTATTTGAAAACCAGTCGCCAAGTCAACTACGCAGGACTAGGCAGTTCAGGACTGACCGCAAGCGAATTTTACTATCGCACCTTACGCATGGGAGTAAAAGGCATGGTTTCAACCGATGCACACCAAATGAAAATTTCTGCCTCCTTGCTTTCCTCAAAAGATATGTTCGTAGCCATTTCCAATAGCGGAGAAACTACAGAGCTTGCAGAAGCTGCACAAATCGCTCATAAACAAGGCGCTTACGTCGTCGTCATCACAAACTATGAAGGCAGCACCATTACCCAACATGCTAATCTCGTCCTCATTACCAGCGATCAATCACGCGTACACGATACACGCTTTATCAACACACAAATCGCGACCACCTTTCTGATGGACATCGTATGTTACCTGTTGCTGAAGAACGATTATATGCATAAACTTTATCAACATACACGCCACACCATTCTGGGAAAGAAAGATTTGTAAAGGAAGTCTCCCGTTTGTCTGAGGTAAGACTGAAGTAAGTGTAAAAAAACGCTCCATATCAATGTTTTGGTTGCACCTTACATAGATGTGGAGCGTTTATTTTATCTTTGAGAGACCACACCGAATAGGGCAGCATGATTCTCAGTTTGAGTTGTTTGCAAACGTGCCACCCCATAATCAGGAGGTAAGAAATCATGCACTTTAGGTTCGATATATTTTAATAAGGCAGCACCTTGAGCAGAAATTCCGCCGCCGATTAAAATCAATCCCGGATCATACATAATCTGAATTTGCGCAATTCCCTCTGCAACATGAGTAGCCCATTCATTCAAAATAGCTTGCGCAAGTGTATCACCAGTTTCTGCTAATTCAAATAAGCGAGGAACATTCGATGCAAACTCAAATTCCCATTTCTGCATCAATTCTTTTAAAGCAGCAGTCGAAGCACGTTTTTCAAAAGTTTTATCGTCTTCAGCACGATACAGCAGGTAACCAATCTCATTCGCACGATGCCGTTCTCCCGCATATAAACCTAATTTGTGATTATAAAATGCACCGCCAATCCCTGTACCTAAAGTTAAACAGAAAATATTTTCTTCTTCATATTGATGAAAAGCCAGTTCTCTTAATAGTGCAGCGTCTACATCGTTATAAATCTTTATTTGATTAGATAAGTCACTTAAAGCTTGGTAAAAATTTGTGCCATCAAAGTTTTGAATAGTAGGGCCGGTATAAACAACCTCTCCGCGCTCTGAATCAATTACTCCGGCACTTGAGATACCGATAAAGGGTGAAGCCAGTGCATATTGTTCAATATAATCTCTAATTAAGCGATACACTTTCTCCACAATGAGTACTTCTTTATTATCAGGTGTCGGTATCTTCACATATTTTACGATATCTAACTCATCATTTAAGACGGCAGCTTTGATGTTCGTTCCGCCGATATCTACTGCAATACTATACATGCGACATTCCTCCTATATTTATAACCATTATATTCACAAAGGTAGATTTCAGAAAGGCTATATCAATTTTTGAAAATAATTTTCATTAAAATCAGACAATTGTGTTAAAAGTTTTCAAATCTTATTGTTCAGCAAAATGATAGCGTTTACAATTAGGTTTGTAAATCAGCAATTCAAGTAGGACCAGTCAAATTTATCAATTAGTAAAGCTTTATATAGAGATTATTTATGTTTGGAGGAAAGCAAGATGGAAGAAAATTGAAAGGGTTATATGCCGCATTACTTGTACCATTTGATGAAAATGGCCAAGTCAAAGAAGAAGGATTAAAGGCTATTGCCAAGAATGCGATTGAAAATGAAGGATTAGATGGACTATATGTAAATGGAAGTTCAGGAGAGAACTTCTTAATTAATACAGCACAGAAGAAACAAATCTTTAAAATTGCAAAAGAAGCTGTCGGAGACGACGTGAAATTGATTGCGCAAATCGGCGCGCTTGATTTAAATGAAGCAATTGAACTCGGTAAATATGCGACTGAACTTGGCTATGATGCACTTTCAGCAGTCACACCGTTTTATTATCCACTCTCTTTTGAAGAAATTAAACAATATTACTTTGACTTAATTGAAGCAACTCAAAATAAGATGATTGTTTACTCCATTCCTGATCTGACAGGAGTTAATATCAACGTCGAGCAATTTGGCGAACTTTTCAATCATGAGAAAATTATTGGCGTGAAATACACAGCGCCTAATTTCTTCTTATTAGAACGTTTACGTAAAGCTTATCCAGATAAACTCATTTTCTCAGGCTTTGATGAAATGTTGATCCAAGCAGTTGCTTCAGGTGTAGACGGTGCCATCGGTTCTACATTTAATGTCAACGGTAAACGTACACGTCAAATCTTCGAATTAGCGCAACAAGGCAAAGTCGACGAAGCTTATCAAGTTCAACATGAAACAAACAATATTATTGCTAAAGTTTTAGAATTAGGACTGTATCCGACATTAAAAGAAATCTTGAAATATCGCGGTATCGATAGCGGTTTACCAAAACGCCCATTCGCGCCATTCAACGAAGAGAACAGAGCAGCTTTAGATGATTTAGTAAAACAATACAATTTGTAAAATAGAATATGATTAGGGGTGTTGTTTATGCAACAGGTTGGTTTTGGCGCATGGAACTGGGTTGCCGTTATTTTGTATCTCGTAGTGATGCTGATAGTGGGAGCCTACTTTACCAAACGTGCAAGTCAAAGCACAGATAGTTTCTTTACAGCAAGCGGACGCCTTCCTTCATGGGCAATAGGTTTCTCAATTTATGCAACGACATTAAGTGCAATTACATTTATGTCAACACCAGAAAAGGCCTTTCTGACAGATTGGTCCTATATTGCTGGAAACATTGCAATTGTTGCAATTATTCCGTTATTAATTGCATTTTACGTACCATTCTTTAAAAAATTAAAGGTCACATCAGCATATGAATACTTAGAAGCACGTTTCGGACCGAGTGTGCGTGTTATTGGTTCATTGCTCTTCGTGATTTTCCACTTAGGACGTATCGCCATTGTTATCTATTTACCGACATTAGCAATTACAGCAGTGTCTGATATCAATCCTTATCTAGTAGCGAGTTTAGTGGGTATCTTATGTATTCTGTACACATTCTTAGGTGGATTTGAAGGCGTAGTATGGAGCGACTTTATCCAAGGCGTCATTTTACTAGGAGGCGCTTTGATGATTATCATCATTGGTGCTATGGAAATCAAAGGCGGCTTTGGTACTATTGCTCACGATGCCGTCGCAAACAAGAAATTACTCAGCGCCGATAACTGGAAATTAAATTCAGCTGCTGCAGCGTTGCCGATTATTTTCCTGGGAAATATTTTTAATAACTTACATCAATATACAGCCAGTCAAGACGTTGTTCAACGTTACCAAGCTTCCGACTCTATTGATGAAACGAAGAAATCACTGTGGATCAACGGTATATTAGCCTTAATCTCAGCACCGATTTTCTACGGCATGGGAACAATGATGTATTCATTCTATAAACATTCTGATTCACTGCCTGAAGGTTTCAACACATCTTCAGTCGTACCTTACTTCATCTTGACAGAAATGCCACCATTTGTTGGCGGTTTACTGATCGCAGCCATCTTCGCAGCTGCACAATCTACCATTTCTTCAAGCTTGAACTCCATTTCAGCATGTATTTCTGAAGACATTAAAGACCGCTTCTTCGGAAAAGGAAAAGACGAGAAGAGTGAAGTACTCTTTGCGAGAATCACTATTGTAGTGGCTGGTTTGCTCAGCTACTGTATCGCAATCTATTTAATTGCAGCAGATTCTAACAACTTGTGGGATTTATTCTTATTAGTAACTGGATTATTCGGTGTACCTTTGGCAGGTATCTTTGCAGTTGGAATCTTTACGAAACGCGCCAATACCTTAGGCGTTATCGTCGGCTTACTTGCAGGTGTAGTGATTGCATATTTGATGAAAGGCGTAGGCGGAGCGAACTCTCCATTCTATGTTTCTATTATTTCATTCTTTATCGCCTTCATCTTTGGTTATTTAATCAGTTTATTCGTACCTGCGAAAAACGCTAAAGATATTACAGCTCTGACAATTTATGATAAAGATAAACCATCTACTTACGTTTCTAAAGTAGCCACAAGAAAATAATGCGTATCACAAGCTCAGGATCCCGAGACTCAAATGCATGTCTCGGCCCTGAGCTTTTACATTTATACTCCGTCTTAAAATGGCAATTTTAGGGTATTAAATACACAATACGATATCTTTTTTGCTAAATTGAGAAGAAGGCGGTGTTAAGTTGAATAAACTAGGATTTTGGTCCATCGTGCTGTTAACTATCAACTTAATAGTAGGTTCAGGCATTTTCTTATCCCCTGGAACAGTTGTTGGTATGGCAGGCAAGTATACACCGCTTGTTTATTTGATTGCTGCTTCCTTTGCAGGCGTTCTAGCTATTTCCTTTGCGTCCGCAGCTAAATATGTCAATAAAGGCGGCGCGGCTTATGCTTATTCGACAGCTGCTTTCGGAGAGCATATCGGCTTCTATGTCGGCATAGCTCAATTTATTGCAGGCAGTATTGCTTGGGGTGTGATGGCGACTGCAGTGGTGAAGACGATTTTAGTCATTACAGGTGGGCCTAGTAATAATCTATTATGGATTACCATCGGCATTTTAATATTAATGGTAATTATCTTTTGTATTAATATCTTCGGTACTAAATTATTTGAGTTAGTTAATAACCTTTCAACAGCAGGTAAATTGATCTCGCTTGGAACAGTAATTATAGCGGGTTTAATTGTCATTATTTCTACTGGCAAATCACATTACTATGAGATAGACCATCTCGTAAATACTTCACATTTAGATAGTTCAGGATTTGTAATGGCCATCATTGCTGCCTTCTATGCCTTTACAGGATTTGAAAATGTAGCAAACGGGTCTCAAGATATGCAATCTCCTGAAAAAAATCTGCCGAAAGCCATTCCAGTAGCTATCCTCATCATCGGAACAGCTTTTATAGGACTTATCACGATTATTATGATGCTTAATCCTGAGGCTTTACTCAGAACTAAACAAGTGGTCTCGCTTGTGGCAATCTTCAAATCGCCGATTCTCTATAACATTATTTTATATGGGGCTTTAATTTCAATGTTTGGCATCAATATTGCAACATCATTCTCCATTCCACGTATGTTGGAATCTGTTGCAGAAAAAGGACAGTTGCCAGCATGGTTTAAATATCGAAATCAATATGGCTTTCCGCTTCACGCTTTTCTAGTCACTGCCCTTGTTGCAGTGTTGCTGCCGATGTCCTTCCGCTTCGAAATGGACAGCATCATCGTACTCAGCGCAATTTCGCGATTTGTACAATTCTTAATCGTGCCCGCTGCTTTGATTACATTCTATATGGGCAAAGCGCACGACGATGTACTCGATTCTGCGAAAAAGAACATCTTTACAGATATGTTCATGCCAAGTATTGCTTTATTCCTGACTGTCTTCATGCTCTTAAGATTTGATTGGAAAAGCGAGTTTTCCGTGAAACATCATGACGTCTTAGTGCCGAATTATTCAGCAATCATTGCCATGGTAATAGGTTATATCATACTGCCAATAATTCTGTTTTGGATAAATCACCGTAGAGAAGTTAAAAGAAAAGCTGCAGAAGAATGTTAAAAATATAAGGAAGAAAGGGGCTTTTACAAAATAATTTCTGAATATTCTTATAATGATATTGACTTACCTTCAAATACGAATATAAATGGACGTACTATTCAAAGACTTTATTAATCAAGCTGAAAGTATGTGATGATATGAAAAAATTAGGATTTTGGTCAATTGTTTTATTCGCAATCAACTCAATTATAGGATCAGGTATCTTTTTATCGCCAGCAGCCGTTATTAAAATTGCAGGGAAATATACACCCATCGTTTACATTTTCGCTGCGTTGTTAGCTGCTATTTTAGCCATTACTTTTGCGGCAGCAGCCAAATATGTAACTAAAAGTGGGGCAGCATATGCTTATGCAACTGCAGCTTTTGGTGAGAATATTGGTTTTTATGTAGGGATTACCAGATTTATCGCTGGTAGCATCGCTTGGGGTGTAATGGCAACTGCAGTAGTCAAGACAGTCATAACTATTTTCGGAGGAGATAACACCAGTTTCTGGATGATTACTTTAGGGCTAGTGTTATTGATGGTAATACTATTAATCATCAATATGTCCGGAAATAAAATTTTCGAGATTATTAATAATCTTTCTACCATCGGAAAATTACTTGCACTATTAACCACTATTGTAGCCGGAGTAGTCATTGTGATAATGACGCGAGAGAATCACTTCAATGAGATTAACCATATTGTAGATACTTCAAGTATTAACGGTTCTACTTTAGTGATGGCAGTTGTCGCCGCTTTCTATGCTTTTACAGGATTTGAAAGTGTAGCAAATGCATCAGAAGATATGAAACAGCCTGAAAAGAACTTGCCGAGAGCCATTCCTTTAGCTATTTTAGTTATTGGTGTAGTATATATCGGTATCATTTTAGCCACAATGATGGTAAATCCTGGAGCTTTGATTAAGACCAAAGAAGTCGTGTCACTTGTCGCAGTATTTGATTCACCTATTATTTACAACATTATTTTATACGGTGCTTTAATCTCAATGTTTGGTATCAACGTTGCCGCTTCCTTTGGAACACCAAGAATACTCGAGGCTATCGCAAATGAAAATCAAGTGCCACATTGGTTTAAGAAACGTACGAAACAAGGCTTTCCATTTATTGCCTTTATGACAACTTTCTTAGTGGCGGCAGTCTTACCAATGGCCTTCCAATATGATATGACCAGTATCATTATTTTAAGTTCCATTTCACGTTTTATCCAATTTTTAGTTGTGCCGGTAGGGGTATTGATGTTCTATTTTGGAAAAGAACGAGGCTATACCTTAGAAAATGTGCACAAGAACATAGTGACAGATGTAGTCTTACCTGTCATTTCATTACTACTTACCGTCCTTTTATTAGTCATGTTTGATTGGAAAGGACAATTCTCTATCAAAACTGATAGTGGCACAATGCTGAACTACTACGCAATAACAGCTATGGTCATCGGGTATGTCATACTTCCCGCAGTCTTATTTTGGGTCAATAAAAAAAGAATAGCAAAATAATGCGTATCATTTGATATAAACAAGCGGAATGGTTTTTCATAAAAGAAAGTCACAATACAAAAGGAGTTCTATTATGGCAGACCAACGTAATGCGTTTACGCTCAGATTATTAGAAGATGCAAACATTCATCCAGAAATGCGCGTGTTAGATATAGGATGCGGACCTGGAGAAGTGACAGGACTGCTGGCAGCGCTAGTAGGTGTTTCTGGGAAAGTCATCGGTATCGATAACAACACGCAATTATTGAATCTCGCGAAGCAAAATCATAGTGGTGAGAATATTGAATATAGAGAAGCGGATTTGTACAACTTACCAAATGATTTAGGACAATTTGATGCAATAGTAGGACGCCGTGTCCTCATGTATCTACCTGACCCCATGCAAGCTTTAGAAAATTTAAAACCATTGTTGAAACCAGATGGTCTATTTATTTTCCAAGAAAGTGATGCGATTAATGGTGGTACAGGAGGAGATGCGCTGCCTCGCCACCAGCAAGCCATTCAATGGGTTTGGCAAACAGTCGAGTTGGAAGGCGGAGACATTCATATCGGTGAGAAATTGTACGAGATGTACGTTCAGCTCGGCATTGAAGCGCCGCATATTATAGCAGAAGTCGTGATGCAGACATCGAAAGAGAACGATCTTGCTTGGCTCGTAGAAATGATGTTACCGAGAATGCAGGAACATCAAGTGTTGAATAGAGATTTCTCTATTGATACCTTTAAAAAAGAATTGCAGGAAGAAGCGGAAGGCGTAAATACTGCCTTTATCCGAGATACCGCTTTCGGCATTTGGGGAAAGCTTAAATAAAAGAAACACTTTGAGAGTTGGGAGGACTTTCAAAGTGTTTCTTTTAGGAATTAGAAAAAATTTGTTTATCTATATTGCAATATAGGTAATAATTTATAATAATATAGGGGATTATTTGATAATTGCAATAGAAGATTGTGTGATGATCATTAATTGTCTGCATTTTAATGTATATTGTGTTTTAGGAGTGAGTTAAGATGGATAAGTCAACAAGAGTCCTGAATATCTTCACACGCTTATTGAATGGAGAAACGGTCAGAAAGTCAGAGCTCTCTGAGTTTGGGAATGTGAGTACGAAGTCTATTCAAAGAGACGTTAGGATAATCAATGATTTTTTCTATGAAAGTGAGTATTGGAATAATAGAAACACTGAAATTGTTTATAAAAAGAACGGCTATGAATTAATCACGCATTTTAATAGTTTAAACAGCTTAGCGTTGCTAGGGCTTATGATTAAGATTAAAAGTTTAACGCCTATCTTGCATGTTGATGTATACAATTTATTCAAAAGAGAAATACAAAATATGCGTATGGAAGATAGAAAGGTTTTATATGAAATGCTAAATCATTTTAAAAAACGAAATGATATGTTTCCTGGACAAACATTAATGCTGATAGAAAAAGCGATTAGTCAGAAAAACTTAGTTTGGATGAAATTTAACGGCCATATTATAGAAGTAAAGCCATTATCGACGATGTACATGCACTACGATTATTGGTTTACATATGAATATGACAAAACGATTTACACTAAACGTGTACGCCTTATTGAAAATTTCAAAGTCTCCGATCATACTTTTAATGAAGTGAAAAGTAAAGAATTAGTGACCGTTGAAATTGATCAAACCAAATGGGAGTTATTTCGACAGCAATATACTATAGTTGAAGAATTAGAACGTACTAAGGATGGAAAAATAATTGTGAGGATTGCGTGTACAGAGCTAGATGCTTACTACATCGCATATCAGATGGCACCTTTGGCACGTATTTTAGAACCTCAAAAGTATATAGATAGCTTTATTGAGCGTCTTAATCAAATCAAAAGTTGCTACGAGTAAACAAAAAATATGCAAAGCAGACGCATATCCAATCCCCTCACTAGTGGTGTAGTAAGGGGATTTGTTTGTTATTCATTTAGTTTGAGATAGCTTCTCTTCAATCGCAGAAATACGCAAATCGACAATTTCTCTTTCTGCTTTCAATACATTCAGGTGGGCTTCTAAAATATCCGCAATCTGCGCTTCATCCCTAGAAAGTTTCTCTACACTTTGTTTAATTTGTTTCAATGGCATACTGAGCAAACTGAAACATTGGATCAAGCTGACCATCTCAATATCTTTTTGAGAATAGACACGTTGATTATGTGCATCACGCTCAATATTCATCAACAATCCATGCTTCTCGTAATAACGCAATTTACTTTTGGAGATGTCTTTCATATCAGACACCTCTTGAATTGAATATTTTTCCAAACAAATCACTTCCCTTAAACCATGGTTTAACCTATATTCTATTATATAGAAAAATGCTTACGAGGTGAAAGAATGGAAAACTTTACTGATATTCTGAACGGTAGAAAATCTGTAAAAGGGTTTGACCCTGAATATAAAATTCCAAAAGAAGAAATGGATGAAATCTTAGCACAAGCGGCAAAAGCGCCTTCTTCAGTGAACATGCAGCCATGGAGAGTGGCGGTCGTTCAAAGTGATGAAGCTAAAGATAAACTAAGACCATATATCCAATTTAATACGAATCAAAATGATACATCTTCAGCAATGCTCGTTATCTTCGGCGACTTGCAATGTTATGAATATGCAGACTTCATTTATGAAAGCGCTGTGGAAAATGGCATGATGCCAGAAGAAGTGAAAGATCAAATGTTGCCATTAGTGAAAGATGGCTATCAAAATTTAGCACGTGAACAAATGAATGACATCGTAAAAATAGACAGCAGTTTAATGGCAATGCAATTAATGCTCGTTGCGAAACAACACGGATATGATACTAATCCGATAGGCGGGTTTGATGCGGATCAAATCGGCGAAGTCCTCGGTTATCCGTTAGACCGCTATGTACCTGTCATGATTGTCGCAATCGGCAAGAAAGCCAAAGAACCACGCGACTCCTTCAGAATGCCGACTGAAAAATTTGTAGAATATCAATAAACGAGGATGAAATACGCGATTTAACACCATCTGCAAAATTTGTTATTCTATTATAGTCATAAAAAAGACACCCCATTAGTTCCGAATCAGAACTGTTGGGGTGTTCCTGCGTTTGAAATATAATATGTGTAAAATATTCACAACCGCACAGACACGGAAAACCGCGTACAGAATCAAATCAGTCCGTGGTCTCCATATCATGCTCAGCTTCAGACTGAAGTTTGAGCTGCACCGCGGTAGCTTTAAATACATCTTGTGTATAGAAATGCTTAATACCGCCGTCATTCGGAGAAAATGACGCAATCATGCCATTCTCAATCCAATGATTAATCAAAGATTGAGGATAGCCTGCCTCCACCAATTCGTCTTCGTCAGTTATTAACTGATCCCAAGACATATTAATATCTCGTAAATCAATCATAAATTCAGAAGCTTCATATTGGTCCAAAAAAATCACCCTTCCTTATGTTGAATGGGAGCTTTTTCTGGGAGAGACCTGTCTGCAGATTTTTTCTCCACTCTTAAGTTTACCCGTCATGTATAATTTTAATTACAGTTTCCTAAGTTTCTAATATTCACATTTTTGTGTAGATTGACACATTACACTCAGCAATCCATTATACTTGTGCTCAAATGCCGATAAGCTAAAATATAAAATAAATACCTAGAAAGGAGGGCGTACCATGAAAATAGGAACCATCTCAGATCTGCATATCGACCGTCCTTCCGATTACACAGAAACCGAATATGCAGAAACACTCGCACAATTGACCCAAGACCACCAGCTCGACGTCCTTCTTATAGCCGGCGATATCTCCAACGACTATCGCAAATCCTACCAATTCGTGAAAGCAATGCAGCGCCTGACCTACAAAGAAATACTTTTCATTCCAGGCAACCACGATTACTGGCAAGTAGACGATAAGACCACCCATCAAATACACGAATTTTTCATGCAACAGCCCGAGTGTCTGATGGGCCATCCCTACATCATTAACGATGAGTGGGCCATTGTCGGCAACAGCGGTTGGTACGACTACACCTATGCCAGTCCAGAATACACCACCGAACGACTAGAACGTCGCCGCTTCAAAGGCGCAACCTGGCAAGATAAAGTACACGTAGACTGGGGCATGAGCGATATCCAAGTGTCACATAAAGCTGCCGCCTTGGCGAAAAGAGACCTTCAGAAAGCAGGAGACCGAAAGATTATTCTCGCGACACACGTGGTCACTACCCCAAGTTTCCGAGTGCCTATGCCACATCGAATCTTTAATTATTTCAACGCATTTATAGGCACATCAGATTTTGAGCCGCTGTATCATCAATATAATATTCAATATAGTTTGATGGGACATGTACATTTCAGAGGAGAAACAGAAAGAGCCGGCATTGAATTTGCCTGTGTATCTTTAGGTTACTTTAGAGAATGGCGCACTAAAGATATTGAACGTGAAATGTCACATGCTTTGAAAGTAATTGAAATCTAATAAACAGCAAATCGTAATCATTGTAATATAGTTTGAAATATAAGATATATATGTGCAAAAACTTTATGTTCTCAACGCTGATTTAACAATACTCGTAGAAAATTCAAATGTATGTAACCATATTACATACAAAATACAATTTCTTACAAATCAATTGAGTGCCTTTATTTTATTGACCGGCCATGATAGTTTATAACTTGTAAATTTGATTAAACGAAAAGGACGGGGAAAAAACAATATGAATAAATTATTGACGGCAACAATTGTAGGTTTAGGAGTGTCATCAGTAGGATTCATCAGTCACAGTGCAGATGCAGCGGAACAAACACAAGGAACACCGCAAGTTGAACAACAGCAACAACAAACTAAAGGTTATTCTTACGGTTCTTACTTCACTAAAGATGCACAAGGCAACTACCATCACACATTAGACGGCAATTGGAATCAATCAATGTTTGATAATCATGAATATCAATTTACATTAACTGATTCAGAAGGCGCAACACATTATTTCTACTTCCCTCAAAGTGCGCTCAGTCAAAATTACCAACAAGACGATAATAACTACTCTCACAATGCTTCAAATGCAGAAGTACATAATGAAGGTTACGATGTAAACGAAACACCTTCAGCGCAAGATAAAGCTCAGAATCCAAATGATGCAGAAGCAACAACAGAGAATACAACTTCAAACAATAGTGCTGATCCGCAAAACAATGCAGCAACGACTCAAAATACAACAAATACACAAGTAAACAATCAAGCACAAGATGCTTCAACATATAATCAATCAAATGAACAAATTTCAAATACACAATCACAAAACGCTACTTCAAGTGCGCAAACACCACAAACTGCACAAGCACCGCAAATAAATAATGCTCAAGACAATGCGGGCGGTTCAAGCGAAGGCACTACAACACAAACACCTGATACGAGTGATAACGGAGACGGCGCTAAAGCACAAGATGCAAGCTGGTTAACAAAACATCCTAAATTACAAGAATACGGACAATATCACGGTGGCGGTGCGCACTACGGTGTTGACTATGGTATGCCAGAAAACACACCCGTTTATTCATTAACAGACGGCACGGTTACACAAGCTGGCTGGAGCAACTATGGCGGCGGTAACCAAGTTACCATCCAAGAGAAAAACAGCGACAACTATCAATGGTATATGCACATGAACAAATTAAACGTGCAACAAGGCCAAAATGTAAATGCAGGTGACCAAATCGGTCAATCAGGCAGTACAGGTAATTCAACTGCACCACACTTACATTTCCAACGCATGCAAGGTGGAGTAGGCAACCAATACAGCGTTAACCCTGATAGTTACATCAATAGTAAACAATAATAGATAATATTAGATAAAAGAACGTTACGACAAACAGAAAATGTTGTCATAACGTTCTTTTTTTAATCTTCCACTTTTTCAATATGACCTTGAATCACACTGCCGACACCATTATGCTTGCTGCCCTCATGGCGTTCAACCTCCACCTTTTCCAAACGATGAACCTTCACCGGCAAATCAGATAAATAATCCTTAATTTCATCCACATCGTACAACATGTTCACATCTTTAGGGCCACCCGTACCGAAATTCACCTGATCTTTAGCATAGAATTCAAAATAACTATGACCATGATTAACCAGTGGACGAACCAAATTATTAAACATGCCGGGTTTGTCCTCAGTCAGCACATGACCAAACACATTAATAGTATAATCAAATGAATTGTCAGCCACTAAATTGGCCTCAGTCACATCACCATAACGCGCATCAATCTTCACACCCGCTTCACTTGCCAACTTCACTTGCTTCTCAATCCCGACCTTCGACAAATCGTACGTCGTCACTTTATAACCGAGACCCGCTAAATAAACCGCATTCCGGCCTTCACCTTCAGCAATAATCAGCACCCTCTCAGAATCAGCAGTCTCGCGATTAAATACCTCCTCAATATACGCATTAGGAGATTTCCCATAAATATAATCCTTCCCATCAAACTTTTTATCCCAAATATACATTCTAATTCCTCCTTTGAAAAAGAAACCATTAAAAAGCGGAGCACCAGAAAAGTGCCTCCGCTGTATAAAAGCATATTAAGCATAAGAAAGTTTTAAACATGTCGCAAACAAAAGGGACTTGAACAAAATAATGTCCCCGTCCCTTCAAGCATTTACATATTGCCGATAGATAAATATTTAGTTTCTAAATAAGGTTGAATACCTTCAATACCGCCTTCACGGCCATAACCGCTCTCTTTCATACCGCCGAATGGAGCATGAGCAGCAGAAGGACCTCCATCGTTCCAGCCAATGACACCATAATCCAAATGATTATAGAGATGGAAGCCAGTTTTATAATCATTTGTGAAGAAGTAAGCTGCTAAACCAAATTCTGTATCGTTCGCATATTGAATCGCATCATCTAATTCAGAATAACTCATCACGGGTGCCACAGGGCCGAACGTTTCTTCATGCATGATTACCATATCTTGATTAACATTAGAAATCACTACAGGCTTCAAGAAATTACCGCCTAATGACTCAATATCTTCCAATGAACGAGAAAGTTTACCGCCTTTAGCTTCAGCATCTTTAATTTGAGCGACGACTTTGTCTACTGCTTTTTGATTGATTAAAGGACCTACATCAACGCCTTTATCCAGACCATTACCCACTTTCAAAGCATCCACTTTTTGAGTTAACTTTTCTACGTAAGTCGATACAATATCCTCATGCACATAAATACGGTTAGCACAAATACACGTTTGACCTGCGTTTCTGAACTTCGTAGCAATTGTCTGATCCACTGCAAAGTCAATATCAGCATCTTTATGAACAATAACAGGCGCCAGTCCACCTAATTCCATCGTGACATTTTTAACTGAATCCGCAGCACCTTCGATTAATTTTTTGCCGACAGGAGTAGAACCTGTAAAAGTAATCTTTTGAATGATTGAGCTTTCTGTGAAAATACGGCCAGCGTCTTTACCAGAAGCAATGACGTATTGAATCGCATCTTCAGGAATGCCCGCTTCATGCGCAAGTTCTACTAAACGAATCGTCGTTAATGGCGTTTGCACAGCAGGTTTACACACAATCGTACAGCCGGCAGCTAGGGCAGGGGCCATTTTACGTGTAATCATTGCAGCTGGGAAGTTCCAAGGTGTAATCGCACCTACTACTCCAACTGGAAATGACTGAATAATAATCTTCTTAGAAGTCGTATTAGCCGGAATTGTACGTCCATAGAGACGCTTCGCTTCCTCTGCATACCAGTCTACATATGAACGCGCATAATCCACTTCACCTAAAGCTTCTTTCAAAGGTTTGCCGCCTTCTTTGGTAATCAATTCAGCTAATTCTTCTTTGTGTTCATCGATTAATTGAGACCAAGCCCATAACTTTTGCGAGCGTGTATGTGCATCTACTTCTCGCCAAGACTCAAAGGCTTTCTGCGCATTTTCAATTTGTTGATGAATCGTTGCTTCATCTGTGTACTCTAAAGTTTCAATGACATCATTCGTTGCCGGGTTCAAAACTTCTAATTTTACCATTTTTTACCACCTCATTTTTCCTCTTTTGAACATAGTATAATACTGCTGCCATACCATACAAATACGATCAGCCATTCAGACGGCCATAATAATGATGAAGGCATGCCAGGCAAGTAAATTGCTATGAACGATAAACTTAAAATAATTGCGATAACTCCTACAACTTTGCCGTTTTTAATTTTATAAGGGCGTTCTAAATCTGGAGCCGTTTTTCTTAGTTTTAAGAATGATAATGCCACTAGGAAATATCCAATTACTACACCTATACCCCCTGCATCTACAATCCATACTAAAGCAGGGCGTCCTAATAATGGTGCTACGAAAGCTAGTATTCCTAAGAAGATAATACCATGAGTAGGCGTTTTATATTTTGGATGAATATAAGCGAACCATTTAGGAATCATGCCGTTCTTAGCCATAGCATATAAAATTCTGCTTCCACCTATAATAAAAGCGTTCCAACTTGTAATAATACCAGCTACTCCTCCGAGAACGAGTAGTACACCGAAACCGCTGCTTCCAAATAAGTTAACCATCGCATCAGCAGTCGCTAAATTGCTTGTTTTTAATTCTTTAGGTGTTAAGCCTGTAGCTACACCGAAGACGATTAATAAGTAGAAAAAGACAGATGCAATGATAGAAATAATCAATATTTTTCCGATTTTCTTAGAAGGGGCTTTTACCTCTTCAGCAATTTGCGGAATAACATCGAAACCAACGAACAAGAACGGAATCATAATGAGAATGGACATTGTACCGCCGAAACCATCAACAAATAGTGGTTTCAAATTGTGGAAGTTTCCATTCACACCAGCGCCCCCAACCAGCAGAAGGCCGACTGCTACAATAAAAACTGTAAAGACTGTCTGCGTAATCGCAGCTGGTTTAATACCAAAATAGTTAAGTGATGTTAAAATGACACTGCCGATGGATCCAATCAGTACCCAAGTTAAATAAACATCCCATCCCTGGATATTCCATAAAAATCCTGAGTGTTTGAAAGGAAGCACGTAATCAATTACTGTAGGCAGAGCCACAGCTTCAAATGTAATAACTGAGACATAACCGAATAAAACAGACCAGCCAGAAATAAAGGCAAGACCCGGTTTAAAGGCTTTTTTAACAAAGACGAAGCCACCGCCAGTTTCTGGAAATGCTGAGGCTAATTCAGCATATGTCAAACCGATAAAGATAACGAATAATCCACCAATTAGAAATGCAATGATGCTCCCTAAAAATCCTGCTGTTGAAACCCATTCTCCTGATAATACAACCCATCCCCAACCGAGCATGGCTCCGATGGCAAGAAACAAAACATCCATAATGCTCATGGATTTATTGAAATGTGATTTCATAACGCATACCCCATTTATTTATCTATTTTTTAAACGTTTGTGCTTACATTTTCTAAAATCTCCAATCCTTTATTCAGTTCTTCGTCTGTAATAACAAGTGGTGTTAAGAAACGTATAACATTGCCTTTAAGACCAGCCGAGAGCAGCAGAAGCCCATTAGCATTCGCTTGTTTTACAATTTCTGCAGTTTTCGCTTTATCAGGCGCTCCTGTTTCAGGGTCTACGATTTCCATAGCAACCATTGCGCCAAGACGTCTAATATCTCCTATAAAGTCGACTTTTTGTGATAATGCTTCTAGTCTATCTTGAATAACAGCACCGATATGTTCTGCTTTTTCATTAAGATTTTCTTCTTCAATAATTTCAATTACTTTTAAAGCTGCTTCACAAGCAATAGGGTTACCGCAATAAGTACCGCCCAATTCTCCCGGATTAGCACTATCCATAATTTCTGCACGACCTACAACTCCGCTAAGAGGGAAGCCGGCTGCAAGTGATTTAGAAACAGTCATCAAGTCAGGTGCTACATCAAAATGTTCCATCGCAAATGTTTTGCCAGTACGAGCAAATCCTGATTGGATTTCATCTGCTACAAATACGATATTGTGTTCATTACAAATTTCTCTGACAGCTTCTACAAATTTCTGATCTGGAATAATAAATCCACCTTCACCTTGAACAGGTTCCATTACGATACAAGCTACTGTTTCAGGATCTACAGCTGAAATAAAGAAATCTCGCAGTTGTTGAATTGTATAATCTACATATTCTTCATCGCTTAATTTGTCGGGCTTTTCTGAAAAATTAGGATAAGGAGCTTGGTAAACATCAGGTGCAAAAGGCCCGAAACCTAATTTATAAGGACGAACTTTACTTGTCATAGACATTGTTAAGTTAGTACGACCATGGAAACCGCGTACAAAGGATACAACGCCTGTTCTGCCTGTATACTTTCTGGCAATTTTGACCGCATTCTCAACGGCTTCAGCCCCAGAGTTGAGTAAAATCACTTTTTTATCAAAATCACCCGGTGTCAGATGTGCTAATTTTTCAGCTAACTGCAAGTAACTTTCATACATAATGACATTAAATCCTGGATGTATAAAATCTTCAACCTTCTCTTTAATATGCTCTACAATTTTAGGATGACTGTGACCTACATTCAAAGTACCGATTGCTGCAGCAAAATCAATATATTCATTGCCTTCAATATCAGTAACCGTAGCACCTTCAGCATGTTTAGCTACATTTAAATTGCCATTGCCAACCCCTCGTGCTACATAACGATTTCTTAATTCCCCATAAGTTTGGTTACTCATTTCTTTATTTGTTTGATTACCTTGCAATGTCATAGAATCCCCTCCATTTGTTTATTAGGAGTATCATACGTTATAAATTGGTACAATGAAAAGAACCAGAAATAGAAAAACAATGGTACCAGAGGAGGTAAAAGATGACAGATGAGCAAAATTATATATATAGAAAAATTTACAATCAGTTGAAAAAAGATATTTTAGATCATAAATATAAAAGTCATGAAAAGCTTTTATCTAAAAGATCCTTAGCAAAAGAAATGAATGTCAGTATTAATAGCGTAAAAACAGCTTATGAACAGTTGATCGCGGAAGGTTATATTTATACGAAAGAAAGACAAGGTTATTTTATTGAATCTTTAAATGAATTAATTGTAGAACCCAATCATCAATCTGATGGAAAACAATTTAAAGAAAAAGTAGAGGAGAAGTCTCATTTCAAATATACTTTGTCGCATATGTCTACAAATTTATCAGAATTTCCGATTGAGACATGGACAAAATTACAAAAACAAGTATTCAAAGAGTCACAAGCACTCTTGTCAGAAGTACCTTACTTTAAAGGACCTTTGCAATTGAGACAGTCTATAGCTAAATTAGTTTCATTTAAACGTGGTATATCTTGTGATACAGAACAGATTATTGTTGGTTCAGGGACGAATGCACTGATTTTATACTTATTGAAATTATTCGATCAAGCCTCGTTAATCGGTATTGAAAATCCTGGTTATACGCGTATGCGACACCTTATTCAGCAGCAGAACTTTGAAATATCCCATATTCCTTTGGACAATAAGGGAGCTTCCATACAAACTATTAAAAAGAATAATCCTCATCTTATGTTAACAACACCTTCTCATCAGTTTCCTATTGGAACTATCATGTCTATTTCTAGAAGAATCGAATTACTCAACTGGGCAACCAGTTTAGAGCATTTTATTATTGAAGATGACTACGATAGCGAATATAAATATGGAACAGATAATATACCTTCTTTGTTTAGTTTAGATAAGAATAATAGGGTCATCTATTTAGGTACCTTTTCAAAAACACTTTTACCGGGGTTAAGAATTAGTTATATGATTTTACCAGAGCAATTAGTAGCAGATTTCGAGGCTGCATTTAAAGATTCAGTATCAGAAATCAGTACTTTAAATGCGTTAACATTATCTAAGTTTATTGATAATGGACATTATGAGAGATATATTCGGAAAATGAGCCATTTATATGAACATAAAAGAAAAAAACTCGTGCGCATACTGAAAACGAGATTAAGTAAAAGTGTCACTATTAAAAATGTAAAAGCAGGCTTACATTTTGTGATATACGTAGATTCACCTTACACATATGAACAAGTCGAGGCAAGAGCCGAAGATTATGAACTAGAATTGTACACGCTCAATCGTTTTATGCAAGAGGATATCTCTCAACAATTCGCTCAAACTATTATTATAGGTTTTGCGAATGTGGAAGATGAAAAAATGCATGAAACGGTGGAGGTATTAGATAAAGTATTGTTTGGAAGTGATTGAATAGTAAATTAATTGTAAAAATTAATCAGATTCTCAACTAATTATTTGTAAGCGGTTACATTTATAAAGTAAAATGAAATTATACTCATTAAGGGAGTGGTTGAGATGACAAATATAAAGAAGGATAGAATGAAGATTTATGTTTTGGACAATGGCACGATGAAGATGGACAAAAATTTAATGATTGCGAATTCAAACCAAGCCACTAGTGATAATCCTAACCAACCGAATGAAATGCATGAATTTCCTATTTATACTGTTTTTATTGATCATCCTGATGCAAAGATATTATTTGATACTGCTTGTAATCCTAATTCTATGGGAGAAGAAGGTCGATGGATTACAGCAACACAAAAAGCATTTCCATATTTTGCAGATGAATCATGTCATTTGCCAAATCGATTAGAACAACTTGGAATAGACCCAAAAGAAGTGGATATAGTAGTAGCTTCACATTTGCATTTAGACCACGCAGGGTGTTTAGAGTATTTTACAAATGCGACAATTATTGTACATGATGATGAATTGAGTGGAGCAATGAAAGGTTACGCACGTAATCAACAAGCAGGTGCCTATATATGGAGTGATATCGATGCATGGATTAAAAATGATTTAAGTTGGAAAACGATTAAACGTGATCAAGATCATCTGAATTTAGTAGAAGGGGTAAAAGTTTTGAATTTTGGAAGTGGTCATGCTTGGGGAATGATTGGATTAGAAATCGAAACGGAAGAATTAGGCACTGTAATTTTAGCTTCTGATGCTATTTATACTAAAGATAGTATGGAGCCTACTTTAAAACCACCAGGTATTATCTATGATTCTATTGGATGGTCTGATTCAGTAGAAAAAATCAAACAACTTGCAGATGAAAAGGATGCACAAATTTGGTTTGGTCATGATGGCGACCAATTTGCTACATTCAGAAAATCAACAGATGGTTACTATGAATAAGGAGGGATGTTAGATGGAAACTAAAGCCGCCGTATTATATGAAATGGGATTAAAAAGCCCGTATAAAGATTCAAAACCGCTTAAAGTTGAAACATTGCAACTAGAGTTACCTGAAAATCATGAAGTACTCATTAAAATTCATGCAGCAGGGTTATGCCATTCAGACTTATCTGTAATTAATGGGAGCAGACCAAGACCTATGCCTATGGCGTTAGGACATGAAGCAGCTGGAGAAATTATTGAAGTAGGAAACGAGGTCACACAATTTGAAGTGGGCGACCACGTTGTATGCACGTTTATACCGAGTTGTGGTCATTGTATACCATGTAGAGAAGGACGACCAGCTTTGTGTGAAAATGGAGCAGAATCTAATGAAAAAGGAGAAATGCTCGAAGGAGGACGGCGTTTATCTAAAGAGGGCAGACCTATTAACCATCACTTAGGTGTTTCAGGTTTTTCTGATTATGCTGTCGTATCAGAGAATTCAATTGTAAAAGTAGATTCATCTATTCCTTTTGAACGAGCAGCTGTTTTTGGATGTGCGGTCATCACTGGAATAGGAGCTGTAATGAATACGGCTCAAATCAAGCCTGGAAGTAATGTAGCTATTGTTGGACTAGGAGGAATTGGTTTAAATGCAATATTAGGCGCAAAGTTAGCAGGTGCCAATGAAATTATTGCCTTAGATATTAATGAAAATAAATTCCAATTAGCCAAAACCTTAGGTGCTACTGCTGTTTTTAATTCAGGGGATGAGAATATAGTTGAAAAGATTAAAGATTATGTAGCAGGTGGAGTTGAATACGCATTTGAAACAGCAGGAGTAGTGCCGGCAATGCAAACAGCATATGCTATTACTAAGAGAGGCGGTGCTACTGTAACAACTGGACTACCTGATCCTAAAGCACAATTTTCTTTTCCACAAGTAACTTTAGCTGCAGAAGAGCGTACAATAAAAGGGTCTTATGTTGGCAGTTGTGTTCCTGACAGAGATATACCAAGGTTTGTAAGCTTGTATCAGCAAGGAAGACTTAATATTGACCCGCTGATCAGTAAAACATTATCGTTAGATGAAATTAATGAAGGTTTTGATCAATTAGCAAGCGGAGATGTAGGACGTTTAATAATAAAAATGAACTAATGAAACAGACAGCGCCAAAACGCTGTCTGTTTTTTCGTCATAAGGTAAAACAATATCTATGTAATAAATGCATTCTTTCACAAATTTGACAATTTCTAAAGTGGAATAGATAATAGTATATAATTATGAATAATCAAAATATTCTAATCTCCGTACTTTGGGAATGATGCGATATAGAAAATATTCGAGAAATATGTAAACAACATACAAATTTAACTGAAGATGAAATTGAAGAAATTGAGGAATTATCCAAACACTTACAAACGATGGCAAAGCTTAATGAAGCTAGTATTTTTATTGATTGTCCTACTGAAAATAACAAGCACATCATTGTAGTAGCAGAAGCCTCGCCGGACCAAAATAACATGTTATATCATAATTCTGTTATTAAACAAAATGCCTATGAAAGATTCGAACCAGCTGTATTCGAAGTTTTTAAAACTAAGAAAAGCGTATATCATCATAGAGGAATGTCTCAAGAAGGCAAAGTGATTGAACAAAATGTTACACCTATTATTTATAATAATCGTGTGATTGCTGCGTTGATTATGGAAAAAGATATCAGTAATCAATTGCTTGAAGAAAATAAAATGAAAGCACTGACTGAAGCAACTTATACGTTGAGTCAAATTGTATCGCATCCGAGTGAAAAACAGTTGTTTTTCTCAGATATGATTGATGAAAGTTTGTTCGATATCGATCAAGACTTGATTATCCGTTATTTTAATTTAACAGCAGAAAAGTTAGTAAAAGATATTGTCGGCATTGATTGTAAAATGGGTCTTTCCTTTGTCGACTTGTTTCCTAACATAGAAGAAATGTTGACAGACGGTAAAGTGATTACCATTAAAGAGCGAAAGCTCCAAGGTCATTACTTCCAAGTAAAGTGTATTCGATTATTTGATGATTTAGGGAATGTATCAGGACATATCATCATGCTGCATGATATCACTGACTTAAAGGAAAAAGAGAAAGAACTTATTTCTAAATCTGTTGCGCTTCGCGAAGTGCATCACCGTGTGAAAAATAATCTTCAAACAGTTGCAAGCTTATTAAGACTGCAAATGAGAAGAGGAATACCTGAGGAAAGCAAACATTACTTTGAAGAGAGTTTAAACAGAATACTTAGTATTGCTTCAGTTTACGAAGTGATATTAGATGGTGCGTATGCTGATCAGGTTGATATTGGGAAATTAATAATTAAAATCGGGAATATGCTTGTAAGTACTGGGAATGCGCAACATTTACATATTCATTTCGACATCCAAGAATCATTTTATCTATCATCTAATATTGCAGTTTCAGTCGCCTTGATTGCTAATGAATTGATTACAAATTGTGTCACTCATGCTTTTAATCATCAAGAAGAAGGTCATATCGATGTTATTTTTGAAAAAAATAATAAAACGGGGAAATTAGTATTAATGGTGCAAGATGATGGACAAGAAGAACAAGGGAATTATAAGCAATCGTTTGGACTAAATATCATAAATACAATTACTGAGAATGATTTAGAAGGACAATTTACGATTGGACGCAATCATCTCGGCACTTTGGGAAAGGTGGTATTTGATGATTGGGGGAGTCGCTAAATTGAAAAAAATTATTGTTGCTGAAGATGATTCAATTGTACGTTTAGATATCGTTGAAACGTTGAAAGAAGCAGGTTATGACGTTGCCTCTGCTGTGGGAAATGGAGAAAAAGCAATTGAACTGAATGAAACAGAAAAACCGGATTTAATTATTATGGATATTAAGATGCCGAAGTTAAATGGCTTAAAGGCGAGTAAGATTATCAGTCAGCGACATAATGTACCCATCTTAATCGTTTCTGCATTTAGTCAAAGCGAATATATTGAACAAGCTAAAGATGCCAATATTGTGGGATATATCATCAAACCTATTTCAGAATCTCAGTTGCTAACTGCGGTGGAAATAGCATTGGCACAATCTGTAAAGATGTCTGCACTTAGACAAGAGTCGCATGAGGCAAAAGAAGAAGTTGAGAATCGCAAACTCATAGAAAAAGCAAAAGGTTTATTAATGACTGAAATGAAATTAGATGAAGAAGCGGCTTACCAAAAATTACGCAAACTAAGTATGAATCATCATATTTCAATGGAGAAAGTAGCCGCAAAAGTCATTAAACAGTTGACCAAATGATATAAATTATAAAAGTGAATAGGATACGAAGCAAAGATGCTTACATTGACCAAGAGGTCTGTAGGCATCTTTTTGCATTTTAGGAGGTGGTTTAAAAAAGTATAGCAGAGAATTGAAACAATATTATTTCTAATAAACTCAACGATTTAATGGGGGAATGCTTTATGGAACACATTGGTACAGTAATCATATATATCATCATGATTTGTGCAGTATTAGGAGCTTTCGGAGCAATCAGGAATCCTGAAGTTGGAATCGGTAAAGAATTTATGGAAGGGATATTTACAATTGGTCCTATCTTTGCTAATTCAGCAGGAATTATGGCTTCTATTCCATTTATTTCACGTTTTATTGAGCAGGTGTTCGGGCCGTTATTTCATAAAATAGGGGCTGATCCAGCCATTGCTGCAACTTCAATATTAGCCACAGACATGGGTGGCTACCAATTGGCAAATGTTTTGAAAGAGAGTTATGAAGGATGGATTATGGCAATGATTGTAGGTTTTATGGCAGGTGCTACAATTGTATTCTCTATTCCTTTGGGATTGCCCATGTTAGAAAAAAGAGATCATAAATATATGGCATTAGGGATATTATCTGGATTGCTAGCGATTCCTTTTGGTGTATTTATTTCTACATTTATTATGATCATGAGTCATGTAAAAATAAGAACAACAATAGAGACAGTAGGCGCAGCTACACATGTATTTTCAATTAGTTTTTCAACAGTGTTGTTGAATTTATTGCCGTTACTCATTTTTGTTATCGTCACAGCAGCAGGTTTATACTTCTTCTCAGATATTATGATTAAAGGGTTTATTATATTTGGTAAAATATTAGATGTTTGTATCAAACTCGTCTTTGTATTTTCAGTAGTACAGATTTTTACTGGTTTTTTCACAAATGTATTTGGCGTTTGGGGATTTGACCCTATTATGGCAGATGACAAAGACAAATTCAGGGCGTTAGAAAATGCTGGGAATATCGCAATTATGCTTTCTGGAGCTTTTCCAATGGTTTACTTAATTAGAAAATACTTTTCAAATGCATTAACTCGATTTGGACAAAAAGTAGGATTGAGTGAAGTAGGAAGTGCTGGGATTATTGCTACCATGGCTAATATTTTAGCAATGTTTAAATTAGTTAAAGATATGCCGCCTAAAGATAAAGTCATAAATATTTCGTTTGGTGTATGTTCAGCTTTCTTGCTTGGAGACCATCTCTCTTACACTGCTAATTTCCAACCAAATTTAATCCCAGCAGTCATGATTGGTAAATTCAGCGCTGGACTTATTGCTATTGGGTTTGCTTATCTCTTATGTTTGCCTAAAGCAAGAAAATTGGAAGAAATTGATCGACGTGCAGGTATTATTAAACCTGATGAATATATCGAAGAAGAAGCAATTGAACGCGGTGAAGAGGTTCCCGAAACGAAATCTAAAATATAAATAAAATCATATACAAATCAATCTATCAAAACTATAAAATACATTAAAACAGAGCTGAAGGGAGTTGATCAGCTCTGTTTTAATTTAGGGTTGTTTATTTTATTTAGGAAGGTTTTAGGAGTAATTTCAGGTTATTCTTAGAAATAATTGGCAGTAATACCGCCATCTACATTAATATTTGCACCATTTGTCCAATCGGATTCATCTGAAGCAAGATAGATGGCACAATTGATAATATCTTCAGGTTTGCCGAAACGTCCTGCAGGTTGGCGGCCTAAACGGACTGCTTTGGCTTCTTCATCAGATACTAGCCATTCCATTAATAAAGGTGTTTCTATAGGACCAGGGCTGATAGCATTGGTTCTGATACCTTTCGGACGGAATTGAATGGCTAATGATTTTGTTAATGCGACCACTGCACCTTTAGATGCAGTATAGGCATCTTGAGGAACCGAGCAACCCATTTGGGCTACAAAAGAAGCGATATTAATAATTGACCCAGAAGCTTGCTTTTCCATAACTGGAATAACATATTTTGTCATCAAGAAAATACCTTTGACATTGATATTCATCACTAAGTCCCAAACTGCTTGTTCAGTGTTGATAACAGAGTTGTCAGCTTCAGGCATTACACCTGCATTATTGTATAACACATCAATGCGGCCATATTCTTCAACAACGCCTTCTACTGCATTTTTTACAGCATCTTCATCAATAATATCGACTTCAAAGAAAGAAGCATCGCCACCATCTTGGTTGATTTGATCCACAACTTGTTTTCCTGCTTTTTGATCTCTTTCAAATACAGCGACTTTTGCACCTTCTTTAGAAAACATCTCTGCCGCGACTTTACCCATACCGCCACCGGCACCTGTTATAATGCATACTTTATCTTTTAATCTCATTTAAAAAGCCTCCTCGTATAATAAGTTTATATTGAAAAAGATTAACCTTGTTCAAAGTAACGCGCGCGTTCCCACGTAGTTACAAATGAATCGTATTCATCTTGTTCTGTTTGTGCTGCATGTAAATAGTGTTTTGCTACTTCTTCGCCAAGCACTTCTTTCACCACATCACTGTTTTTCCATTCTAAAATTGCTTGATGAAGAGAAGATGGAATACGATCCACTTCATTTTGTTCATACGCATTACCTTTTAACTCATCAGTTAAAGTTTCTTTATGTTCAATTCCATATAAACCTGCGCCGATTAAAGCAGCATAAGCAAGATATGGATTCATGTCTGCTCCGCAAATACGGGATTCAAAGCGTAAAGCATTACCTTCACCTACAACACGATAACCAGCAGAACGGTTATCTTTGCTCCATGCGATACTTACCGGTGCCCAACTATTTGGAGCAAAACGTTTATAAGAATTAATATTCGGAGCAAACATCAATGCAAAATCTTTCGTATATTTGATGACACCTGCTAAGAAATGCTGCATTGTTTCTGACATTGGATTTGCTGCATCATTACCTGCATAAAAAGCATTTTTGCCAGTATTGGTATCCATCATACTTAAATGGATATGGCCGCTTGAGCCTGTCCACTCTTCAAAAGGTTTAGCCATGAAAGTAACAGATTTCTCATTTTGAATACAAATTTCTTTCATTCCATGTTTGAACATTAAATGCTGATCTGCTGCATTGATTGCATCTGAATATTTTAAGTTGATTTCATGTTGTCCTTTGTAAGCTTCACCTTTAGAAGATTCAACGATAATATCCATCAGACTCATTTGGCGACGAATTTCTTGATAAAGCGGTTCGTTTTTTGAACCTTGCAATAAATTATAGTCTTCGTTTAAATGTCCTGCTGGTTCTAATTCATCATAGCCTTGTGCATTTATGTCTTTAAATGAATCATTAAATAAGTAGAATTCTAATTCACTGGCCATATGAGGAGATAGTCCGTAAGCTTCAGCTTTTTGGATTTGGTGTTGCAAAATATTACGCGGAGCCACGCTGATTGGTTCACTGCCATCTACTGTATATACATCTGCAAAAACCATAGCTGTACGTGACATCCAAGGAATTACTTTTAAAGTATTCCAATCTGGCAATGCTAAATAATCACCATATCCTTTATCCCAATTCATGAAATCATAGCCATCATCTGTATCCATTTCGAAGTTTGTACCTAAGAGATAGTTACAAAAGTGTGTGCCCTCTGAAATGTCATTTTCTAAAATGAAATCGCCTGTGATACGTTTCCCCATCAAACGACCTTGCATATCGCAAAAACCAAGTACCAAAGTATCAATTTCACCTTTTTCAATCATTTCCATCATTTCATCTTTTGTAATGTTTCCTGTTTTCTTTTTGTTACGACGATGTTTGTTAAAATCATTAATCTCTCTAAACATTTGAACCGCCTCCTTAATATTTATGCATCTAATGAAAGTGAGATATATTTTAATTCTAAGAAACCATCTAATCCATAATGACCGCCTTCACGACCCATTCCGCTTTCTTTGATACCGCCGAATGGTGCTTGAGGGACACTTAATTGAGTACCATTTACACCAATCATTCCGAAGTCTAATTGTTCACTGACTTGATAGACAGTATTTATATTGTTTGAGAAGAAATAGGCCGCTAAACCGTATGGAGAAGCATTTGCAATTTTAATAGCCTCAGCTATTGTGTCGAAAGAAATAATAGGTGCTACAGGTCCGAATATTTCTTCTTTAGCAATAGACATCTCAGGTTTAACATTTGTAACGACTGTAGGTTGATAAAATAAGTCAGAAGGTGAATCATCCACTTTTTTACCGCCTGCAGCAATATTTGCACCTTCTTTTTCAGCTTCACTTACAAGTTTTTCAACTTTTTCGATAGCTCCTGAATTAATTAATGGACCGACTTGAACATCCTTTTGATTGCCAGGACCTACTCTTAACTGGTTCACACGCTCAATGATCTTAGTTGTAAGTTCATCTCTGATTTCGTTTTGAACAAGTACCGTATTAATGCCATTGCACATCTGGCCTGTGTTTTCGAATTTGTTTTCTACAATGGCATCTGCAGCTTGATCTAAATCTGCATCGTTAAGCACGATAGCCGGTGCGTTGCCGCCAAGTTCTAAAGAGATACGCTTCACTTGGTCAGCAGCTTTTTTCATTAACAACTTTCCGATTTCTGTAGATCCGGTAAAAGAAATTTTACTGACACGGCGATCATGTAATAGTGTTTCAGAAATGAGTGATGACTTGCCTGTTATCAAATTTGCTACACCATTATCGATACCGGTTGTCATTAATTCATCCATAATAGCGATTGCTATGCGCGGTGTTTCACTAGACGGCTTAACGATAACCGTACAGCCTGCTGCAAGTGCAGGTGAAACTTTTCTAGCTACCATAGCGCCTGGGAAATTCCATGGTGTGATAAGTGCGCAAACACCTACAGGTTGCTTAATAACTGAGATGCGTTGGTTAGGGGAAGAAGGGGGGATAATCTCACCGTATATCCGTTTTCCTTCTTCTGCATTCCATTTAATGAATTGAGCGCACCCTTCAATCTCTCCTAAAGACTCGCTATAAGGCTTGCCTTGTTCTTCTGTCATGATAGAAGCGAGTTTTTCTTTTTTGTGAAGCAAATTTTCAGCCCACGCATGTAAATAATCAGCACGTTCAGCTGCTGTTAATGCTGACCAAGAAGAGAATGCTTGGTATGAAGCATCGATTGCATCATTGATTAAAGCTTCAGTTACACTAGGCACTTCTCCGATTACTTCGTTTGTTGCTGGATTAGTAACTTTCAAGACGTTGTCAGTTTGAATTTTCTTGCCATTAATCCAGTTATGATTCAAATTATCTCCCATATAAATATCCTCCTTAACACAAAAAGAGGCCTACACAATTATCCTTTACGGATATTGTATAAGCCTCTTTGCTCAATTAAATTCACTTGTATACTTCAGAAAGTCTAGTGACTTAACAACAATACTACTAAATATTCAGAACCTTGTCAATATTCAATCTCTAGATTATACTGTGACCTAACTTAAAAGAGAGAAGGTATTCCTATGACAAAGACATTAGATTTATTAAAATCATTAATTGAATTTGACAGTTCAACTAAAGATGCAGCGAATAAAACACTTCAATTTTGTAAAGCATGGTTGGAACAAGAAGGGTTAGAACCAGTACGATTAACCAACGATGGATTTGATTCTCTTATTTGTAACGTAGGGGCAGGAGAAAAAAGATTAATTTTGAATGGACATGTAGATGTTGTGAGCGGTAATCCTGATCAATTTGAACCCAAGGTTGAAGGAAATAAGATTTATGGACGTGGATCTGCTGATATGAAAGCAGGTGTAAGTGCCATGATGAGTGCTTTGAGCGAATTACAACATAAAGATTTAGGAAATACATCTGTTCAGTTGCAACTTGTAACAGATGAGGAAATTGGCGGAAAACATGGTGCTAATTTCTTAACAGAACAAGGCTATTTGGGGGATTTTGTAATCTGTGGAGAGCCTACTCAACTTGGTATTGGTTATCAAGCTAAAGGGATCCTGCAAATTGATATTCATTTAAAAGGTAAATCAGCGCATGGCAGCCGCCCATGGGAAGGTGATAATGCTATTGAAAAAGCATTGGAAACTTATCAAAAAATATTAGAATTACCTTTTGCTAAAGAATCTACAGCATTATTTGATGGGCCGTCTATTAACTTGGCCAAAATCAGAGGGGGAACAGTTTATAACAAAGTACCAGATGAAGCGGTCATTTCATATGATATACGATTTTTACCTGGCCAAAATGAAGAAGAAATTTTAAAACAGATTCAAACCATAACGGATGGTGAAATTTCGGTTCATTTATCAGGTGCTTCTGTGATAAATGAAACAGATAATCCATTAATACAAAAGCTAGTCAAAGAAATTTCTGAGGAAACTCAACAACCTGCTGAAACTATCAAATTATTTGGACAGCATGGATTTGCAGACACAAGATATTTTGCTCGATTCGGCACACCTGCTGTTGAGTTCGGTCCTTCTGGTGCAGCATGGCATGGGGATAATGAATATGCTGAAATTAACTCTATAGAAACTTACAAAAATATATTGGTGAAATTTGCAGAGTCTTATTCAAAATAAATAATTCATAAAGTATGGATCTCTAGAAATAAGAGTATTCATACTTTTAATTTTTATATTTTCGACGCTTTAACAGAATAAGCAGATTTATATATTGAATATTCACAATATTAAAACGATATGATATTCTATATCTACTTGAAAGGGGTTACAACAAAATATAGACAAAGGGGAGATTTTATGAATTTAGCAATTTTAGGCTTTATCATGATTGTCGTCTTTATGATTTTAATCATGAGCAGGAAAATGTCTGCGTTAGTTGCACTCATCGTAGTTCCAGTAGTCTTCGGCTTGATTGGGGGATTTTATTCAAGCTTAGGTAAAGATATATTGGAAGGTTTGACTACTGTAGCACCTACCGGGATTATGTTAATTTTTGCAATACTCTATTTTGGGGTCATGATTGATGCAGGATTATTCAATCCTATCATCAGCATAATTATGAAAGGTGTTAAAGGTGACCCAGTTAAAATCACTATCGGCACAGTTGCTTTAGCTTCAATTGTAGCGCTGGACGGGGACGGCACAACAACTTTTATTATTACAGTAACAGCAATGATGCCGCTTTATAAGAAAATGGGGATGAACCTATACATATTATCTACTTTAGCGTTGCTCTCAATCGGAGTCATGAATATGACACCATGGGGAGGACCGACAGCCCGCGCGATTTCTTCACTGCAATTAACGACTGAAGAAGTTTTCACACCTCTGATTCCAGTTATGGTTGCAGGTATCCTTTTTGCCTTCTTCGCTGCCTATGTTTTAGGTCTCAGAGAAAGAAAAAGAATCGGCATTCAGAATCATCTTTCACTCACGTTAGATGAAATGAACAATGCGAATGGAACAAATGAAGAGGATAAAGAATTATTGAGACCGAAATTAACGATAATCAATACGATTTTAACAATTGCCTTGTTAAGTGCTTTGATTACAAGTTTCTTACCTATTCCGGTACTCTTCATGCTTGGTTTTGCAGTAGCATTGATTATCAACTATCCGCATTTGAATATACAATCTGAGATTATTAAACGCCATGCAGGCAATGTATTAGCGGTGGTAAGTTTAGTTTTCGCTTCAGGCGTATTCACAGGTGTCATGAGTGGAACTAAAATGGTGGACGCAATGGCCAGTTCATTAGTAAATATTGTACCAGATGCTATGGGAAATCATTTTGCATTAATCACGGCCATTTTAAGTATGCCATTTACCTACTTCATGGCAAATGATCCTTTCTATTACGGTATTCTGCCTATTCTTGCAGAATCTGCACATCAATTCGGGATTTCTAAAGCCATGATGGCAAGAGCTTCTATTTTAGGTCAGCCTTTGCATGTGCTAAGTCCATTATATGCGGCCGGTTATTTATTGGTAGGTATGCTCGGTATCGATTATGGTACTAATCAGAAAGTTGTAATGAAGTGGGCAATCGGCTCTTCATTGTTTATGATCTTAGTGGCTGGTTTAATAGGAATTATTACATTTTAAATTAAAAAGGAACACATAAGGTGGTAATTGCAATTTAAAGAATTACCATCTTTTTATTTGTCAAACAATTCCGAAAAATGATACCGTATTGCTAATTAAACAAAAATGAGGGAGGTAATAGTATGCAACAACAATCAAAATGGAGACCCTATATTTTAACAATAATAGGTGCAGCTTGTTGGGGAGTAATCGGGTTGTTTATTCAACCACTGTATGACAGAGGGTTTACAGCTTGGGATGTGGTTACTATTCGAGGAGTATTGACGTTTATTTTTTTAATAGTTTTTATGCTGGCATCAAATCCGAAATCTTTGAAAACAAGATGGCAAGATCATGTTTATTTTGCGGGTGCAGGAATTTTAAGCATGGTATTTTTCAATTATTTGTATTTTGAAACATTTTCACAGTCATCTTTATCGCTCGCGGTAACTTTGCTTTATACAGGTCCTATCTTTGTAACTTTACTTAGTCGAATTTTCTTCAAAGAGCCTTTGAATTCTAATAAAATTATTGCGTTGATTTTAGCTATAACAGGATGTGGTTTTGTTGTTGGATTATTACCTTCATTTAAAGTAGAAGTAAGCACGAAAGTGATTATAACAGGCATTCTTTCAGGGGTATGCTATTCACTTTATACAATTTTCACAAAGCCTGTGACTAAGCGTTATTCTGCTTTAACGATTACGACTTATAACTTTCTATATACTAGTCTATTTATGTTGATTTTCAGTAAAACAACTTCTAAAATTGAAAAATTTGCACATCCAGATGTTATTGGTGCATCCATTGGCTTAGCATTTATTTCAACAGTAATGGCTTATGTACTTTATACAGCAGGTCTTAAACATTTAGAAGCGAGCAAAGCTTCAATTCTCGCAACACTCGAACCAATTGTAGCGATTTTAACTGGAGTAATTTTCTTAGGTGATGTATTAAATACGTGGCAAATTTCAGGAATTGTCACTGTAATGTGTGCGGCTGTGATTGTCGGTAGAAATCCTCGAGTGAAAGGACAGGAAGCTTTAAGTAGATATTGATCTTTGATGTACAAAAATGTTTCGCGTGAAACTTCTTTTTTTATACACTGTATATTTAACTGTACAATGTAGTATAAATGTGCTTAAATAGCAGTATAATCGAATGTAAAAAGATAGTGGATGCTTTACTGAAGTAAGTACATTAGAAAGAGTGAATAAAATAATGAATAAATTAGATTTGCGCGTTGTACGTACAAGAAAGTTATTGTTGAATGGGTTATATGAACTTTTAGAGGAGAAAGAGTTTTCTAAGCTTACCATCGACCAGATATGTGACCGTTCTATGGTTCACCGTACAACGTTTTACAAACATTTTCACGATAAATATGCGTTATTAGAATTAATGTTGAATAATCTAAGTGAAAAATATTTTTCTTATGAATTTAAAGAACGTATTAATCATCCGTTCAGAGTGACAGAAAAAGGATTTGAAGGGGCTAAGGATTTTCATCGTATCTTAGAAAAGCAGAAAGAAGATAAAGAGTTCAACGATTTAATGTTTTCACAATTCATCAAGTTATTACAAAAAGACATCCAAGAAAATATTGATCAAATAGATAAAGATCCTGCCATACCAGATGCTTTGGTGTTCTATCTTTATGGTGGAGCGATCAAAGGATTTTCTAATTGGATAGAAAATAGTAGTGCTAAAATATCAGCAGAAGAAGCTGATACGTTATTCCATAAAATGGTTAACATCAAAGCAAAAGAGTAAATACTTTATAGAAAGGCGTAATTGCAAGATATGCAGTTGCGCTTTTTTGTAGGTAAGACTTCGGGTTGTCTGATGTTAGACTGTCGGAAGTCTAGAAATGACTCAATGAAAACAAAACAAGTTACTAAAATTATTAAGTGTTTTTACAATTAATGTTTATATCAATATAGCTTCTATTCATCAATTTAATTATAATAGAGATGAAACTAACATTAAGGGGAAAACAACTTATGAATAAACGTACACGATCTCCGCGAACTATAATTCTTTGGGTTATTTTAGGAATAATTGGAATAGCTCTCGTAATAAGCATAATATATTTCGCTTTTGCGCTTTTTGACAATAGAAATGATGACTCTAGTGAACCTAAACATGAAACAATTCAGCAGACACCGAATAGTAAGAAAGTTGCTATTAAGGTAGACACACCACAATTCAGTCAGGAATTTATGCAGACACCGCAAACAGAAGGATATAAAGGATTTAAAATTGGAGCTTCAAAAGAACAGATTGAAAAGAGATTTGGTAAGTCAGAGGGTACGAGAGAAATTAATGGTAATGACGCCCAGCAGTATGGTGATATAGCCGTAACATATAACCAGGATGATAAAGTGGCTCATGTCTATGTAACTCCAAGGCAAATGACTAAAAAAGCTTTTACCGATTTTTATAACGAACCTGCTCAAATAAGAGGCGACATTTGGTATTACGATTATAATATATATGATGGTTTCAGTATTAAAGTATTTACAAGTCGTCAATACATTAAAGCGATAGAAAATGTACCGCAAAGGTGAATATTGGAAAATCAACTGCAAAGTGAGAGCAATCTCGTTTTGCAGTTTTTTCAGCTTAAAATTAAAGTGAATGTAAAGAGAAGATTAATATTCTCTTTAGTTTTTAAAGGTTTGTTGATATTAATTTTTTATTGGAATATTGTAAAGAAATAGCAGGAATTGTATGGAGATAAAAATCTTTTTGAAAAATGTTTGAAATTTACATACAAAAGAGGGAGACAATACTATATAATAATTTTAACAATACATATATTGCGGAGGGAAATTATGGAAAAAACAATTGACTTAAGTAAGTTAATAAAAATACTTAAGAAAAATTTGAAATGGTTGATTATCTTACCAATAATTTTTTTAGTGATTAGTTTGATTTTTACTTTTACTTTTGTAAAGCCTAAATATTCGGCTTCTACTCAAGTATTAGTAAATCAAAAACAAATGGATAACCAGGTAATGGCCCAACAAGTCCAATCAAATATACAACTTGTAAAAACTTATTCGGAAATTATTAAAAGCCCAAGAATTTTAGATAAAGCTTCAAAAAAATTAGATGGTAAATATTCAAGTGGAGATCTTTCTAACATGCTTACTGTAACAAATCAGGCAGAATCCCAAATAATGGACATTTCTATTGTAAGTGGAAGTAAGAAAGAGTCTAAAAAAATTGCAAATACTATTGCAGAAGTATTCAGTAAAGATGCTGATAAAATAATGAACATTGATAATGTTTCTATACTTTCGAAAGCAGAAACAGTAAAACAAGTTTCACCTAAACCTTTAATCAGTAGCATTGTAGCCTTATTATTAGGTTTATTAATAGCTTTATTAATTATATCTCTTAAAGAAGTGTTTGATAAGAGAATTAAAACAGATGAAGATGTTGAAGAGATTTTAAATTTACCAGTATTAGGTTCAATTCCTGATTTAAAAAAGTAAAGGAGAATATTAAACAGTATGAGTAAGAAAAAGAAAATAAACAATGAAAAAATGAGCCCTCTGATTGCATACGATAACCCTCGTTCAGTAACGAGTGAAAAATTCAGAGGAATTCGTACAAATATTATGTTTTCAACAGCAGATACAAATGTAAAAACTGTAGTATTCACATCAGAAAAACCTGCAGCAGGTAAATCAACAATTTCAGCTAATGTTGCTGCTACATATGCTCAAGCTGGATATAAAACTTTACTTATTGATGGGGACATGAGAAAACCAACACAACAATATTTTTTCAGTAAATCTAACATTGATGGTCTATCGAATCTCATTATTGGAAAAACCTATTTAGCAAAGGCAGTAAATAAAACTGAAATAGAGAATCTAGAGGTGCTTACTTCTGGTCCTATTCCACCAAACCCATCTGAATTAATCGGTTCTCATCAAATGGTTGATCTTCTTGAAGAATTAAAAGAATTGTACGATTTCATCATTATTGATACTCCACCTGTTAACACAGTTACAGATGCTCAGTTATATGCAAAATTAGCAAAGTATGTTGTTTATATTATTGATTCGAAAAATAATGATCGTAATAGCGTAAAAAAAGGTAAAGAATTAATTGAAAAAACCGGAGCTAAGATTTTAGGAGTAGTTTTGAATAAAACTGTAAAAGAAGAAGGATCAAGCTATTATTCATATTACGGAGAGAATGAAAATGGAGAGAAAGAAAAATGATAGATATCCATAATCACGTATTACCCAGATTAGACGATGGACCAAAAAACGAAGAGGAAATGATGAAATTATTAAAACAGGCTTCAAGTCAAGGAATTACTGGTATTGTTGCGACCCCTCATCATTTACATCCAAGTTATAGTAATGAATTCAATGATATAGAGAAGCAAGTTGAAAAACTAAATGACAAAACAGAAATTAAAGAGTTAGGCTTAACACTTTATCCTGGGCAAGAAGTTAGAATTACAGACCAAATTTTCAAGGAAATAGATGAAAATAAGATTCATGGAATTAATTATACTAACTATATTTTAATAGAGTTACCTTCAGGAGAAGTTCCACATTACACGAAACGGGTAATCTATGAACTTCAAACTAAAAGCTTTATTCCAGTTATTGTACATCCGGAACGTAATAAAGCAATTGCTAAGGATATTAATTTGTTATTTGAGCTTATTAATATAGGGGCATTAAGTCAAATTACAGCATCTTCTTTAACGGGTGAAATGGGTAGAAATATACAAAATTTAGTATTCAAAATGATTGAACACAACCTTGTTCATTTTGTTGCTTCTGATGCCCATAGAGTTAGTCAACGACCGTTTGGATTTAAAGAACTTTTTTCAACATCAAAAATTAAAAAATATGAAAATGAGATAAACATCTTTCTCGATAATAATAAAGCTTTAGTTTCTAACGAAAATGTTAAGAAATATAGACCGGTAGAATATAAAAAGAAAAAAATTTTAGGTTTATTCTAAAAAAGAAATAGGGGATTTACAGTGGGACATGTGTCTGCGAAAAAAAGACAAATTTTATTATGGATTATAGATTCACTCATAGTAACTTTCTCAGTATTTTTAAGTTATTTTATTTTAGAACCCTACTTTGAAAATTATTCAATTAAAAAATTAGTTTTAATTTCAATTGTACTGTTACTATCGCATCATGTATTTGCTCAAATTTTCGACTTATATCATAGGGCATGGGAATATGCTAGTGTAAGTGAGTTGCTTTTAATAGTTAAATCAGTAACTTGGTCTATTGTTACTTCAATGATAGTAGTCAGTTTAATTACAATGCAACCTCCGTTTGTCAGATTATTTTTTATTACATGGATGATGCACTTATTACTAATAGGCGGTTCTAGATTATCTTGGAGAGTCTATAGACGTATTTTTAATAAAAAAGATCAGAAAAAGAAACCAACTTTAATTGTTGGAGCAGGAAGAGGCGGTTCTCTTTTAATTAGACAAATGATTGCTACACCTAATATGGGAATGGAGCCTGTTCTGGTAGTTGATGATGATTCAAACAAACAAAATATTTCTATAACAACTGGAGTAAAAGTACAGGGGTACATTAATGATATTCCTGAACTAGTTAAAAGATTTAGAATCAAAAAGATTATAATAGCAATTCCAACGCTTTCTCAAAAGCGTCTCAAAGAAATCACAGCTTTATGTAAAGATATTGAAGTTGAAGTTTTAATTATGCCAGATATTGAAAGTGTGATGACAGGACAACTAGAAGTTAACCAACTTAAAAAAGTTGAAGTTGAAGACTTATTAGGTAGAGCACCAGTAGAATTAGACATGGCAATGATTTCAAAAGAACTAACACATAAAACGATTTTAGTAACTGGTGCTGGAGGTTCTATCGGTTCTGAAATTTGTAGGCAAATTTGTAAGTTCTCACCAGAACGGATAATTTTACTTGGTCACGGAGAAAACAGTATATACCTTATCCATAGAGAACTTAACAAGAAATATAAAGGGCAATTCGAAATTGTGCCTGTAATTGCCGACGTACAAGATAGAGAATTAATGTTTGAAATTATGGAAAATTACCAACCTTATGTTGTTTACCACGCTGCTGCGCACAAGCACGTACCTTTGATGGAATACAATCCGAAAGAAGCAGTGAAAAACAATATTAATGGTACTAAGAATACAGCAGAAGCTGCTAAATCAGCAAAAGTTAATAAGTTTGTAATGATATCCACAGATAAAGCAGTAAATCCGCCAAATGTGATGGGTGCTTCAAAACGTGTTGCTGAAATGATTATACAAAGCTTAAATACCGAAGATAGTGTGACTGACTTTGTAGCTGTTCGTTTTGGAAACGTGCTTGGTTCAAGAGGGTCGGTTATTCCGCTTTTTAAAGAACAAATTGCAGCCGGAGGTCCTGTTACAGTTACTCATCCAGAAATGACAAGGTATTTTATGACAATACCAGAAGCAGCCAGACTTGTGTTACAAGCGGGAGCTCTTGCTACTGGTGGAGAAGTATTTGTATTAGACATGGGTAAACCTGTTAAAATAATAGATTTAGCTAAAAACCTTATTCGTTTAAGCGGATTTAAGGAAGAAGATATAGGCATTGAATTCAGCGGGATTCGCCCAGGTGAAAAACTTTTTGAAGAGCTTTTGAAAGAGGATGAAATTCATCCGGAACAAGTTTATGAAAAGATTTATCGTGGGAAAGTCAGCGAAGTTAATAGAGTGGTTCTAAATGATTTTATTAATGGATTAAATCAGACTTTCAGTAAAACTCAGTTAATAGATTTTGCAAATAATAATAGAGGTGAAAAGCATGAATAAGAAAGATATAAAGATTGCTGTTATTGGATTAGGATATGTTGGTATGCCATTGGCAGTTGCATTTGCAGAGCAATTTGATGTGATCGGCTTCGACATAGACTCTTCTAAAATTGATTTGTATAACAATAATATTGATCCAACTGGAGAAGTTGGTAGTGAGGGCTTAAAGAAAACGACAATGAAATTCACAGCCAATGCCGATGATTTAAAACAAGCTAATTTCTATGTAATTACAGTCCCAACACCAATTAAACAAGATAATACACCTAATTTAGCTCCAATAGAAGGCGCAACAGAATTGGTAGGCAAATATTTATCTAAGGGAGATGTGGTGGTTTATGAATCCACTGTATATCCTGGGGTCACTGAAGATATATGTGTTCCTTTGTTAAATAAATTATCTGGATTAATTTGTGAAAAGGATTATAAAGTGGGTTATTCACCCGAAAGAATTAATCCAGGTGACAAAAAGAATACAGTTAAAAATATTACAAAAATTGTATCAGGTATTGATGAAGAAGCATTAAATATAATTGCTGATGTATATGGTACTGCTATTCCAGCAGGAGTACATCGTGCACCAAACATTAAAGTCGCAGAAAGTGCAAAAGTAGTGGAAAACAGTCAAAGAGATATTAATATTGCTTTTATGAACGAGTTATCACAAGTATTTGACCTAATGGGAATCAATACAAATGATGTGATTGATGCTATGAATACAAAATGGAATGCTTTAGGCTTCTATCCAGGATTAGTAGGAGGACATTGCATTGGAGTTGATCCATACTATTTTATTTATCAAGCTGAGAATGTTGGATTCCATTCACAAATTATTTCTGCAGGTAGAAAAATCAATAATTACATGGCAAAATTTGTGTCTACAAACGTTATAAAAGAACTAGTTAAGAATCATAAAATTAATAATGCAAAAGTTGTAGTGATGGGGTTAACCTTCAAAGAAGATACACCAGATTTTAGGAATTCTAAAATTATTGATGTTGTTAATGAGTTACAAGAATATGGAATTGAACCGATTATCGTTGATCCATATATTGAAAGTTTTAATGAAGATATTAACGCAAAAACTTATAAAGAATTTTCAGAAGTTGGAAATGACATTGATTTATTGATATACGGCGTTAATCATAAACAGTTTAAAGAATTAAGTGATGAAACTATAATTGAGAAATTAAGTAAAGATAGACCTATTATTGTTGACTTAAAAAATAGATTCAAACCTTACGAAAGTGAAAAATTAACTTATTGGGCACTCTAACTAATCGGGGGTAATATTCATGAAAAAAAGAGAAGTACCATTTTCACCACCAGATATCGATTCACAAGAGATAGAAGAAGTTATAGAAGTATTAAAGTCAGGGTGGATTACTACAGGCCCGCAAACCAAAAAATTCGAAAAAGAAATTGCAGATTTCATTGGAACAGATATGGCAGTTTGTCTAAACTCATGTACCGCTGCTTTAGAAATGACATTAAGAATATTAGGGATTGGTGAAGGTGATGAAGTCATTGTTCCTTCGTATACTTATACTGCTACAGCAGCAGCAGTTCAACATACCGGAGCAAAAGTCCAGATGATAGATACAGCATTGGATTCATTTGAAATGGATTATGATCAAATATCTTCTAAAATAAATCAAAATACCAAAGCAATTATTCCAGTAGATGTTGCTGGAAAACCCTGTGATTATGATCAAATTTTTAAGATTGTTGAAAAAAATAAAAAATTATTTAAACCATCTAATAATTTACAAAAACAATTTAATAGGATGATTGTAATTGCAGATGGAGCTCACTCATTCGGAGCAGAATACAAAGGAAGAAAAGTTGGACAGGTAGCCGATTTTACTTGTTTTTCTTTTCATGCAGTAAAAAACTTAACAACAGGTGAAGGTGGAGCAGTCACTTGGCCTTCACGAAAGAATATAAATAATGAAGAGTTGTATAAACAATATATGTTGTTCAGTTTACACGGCCAGTCTAAAGACGCACTTTCAAAATCAAAAATTGGTCAATGGGAATACGATATCTTAGAACCATTATATAAATGCAATATGACAGATATTCAAGCAGCTATTGGTCGTAATCAGTTAAAACGGTATAAATCTCTTCTTAATAGAAGAAGAGAGATTATTAGTAATTACAATAAAGCTTTTGAGAGTAATGATGAAATTGCAATTTTGAAACATCAAGGTAAGGAATTTAGTTCCTCAGGCCATTTGTTTTTAACAAGAATCAAAAACATTGATTCTGAACAACGCAATGAAATAATTGAAAAAATGGGAGAACGTGGTATTTCTTGTAATGTTCATTACAAACCACTTCCTATGTTAACTGCGTATAAAAATTTAGGCTTTGAAATTGAAAAATTCCCAAACGCTTACCACCAATTTAAAAATGAAATTTCTTTACCATTGCATACAAGATTGACTGATGAAGATGTAACTTATGTAGCACGAAATTTTGTTGAAATTATAAATCAGGTGGTGAAGTAATGTATAAAAATACTTTGAAAAGAACATTTGATTTAGTGATCAGCATATTAGTTATGCCTTTCTTCATAATTATATCATTAATGGTTGGATTGCTTATAAAAAGAGAAGATAAGGGACCAATCTTTTATACAAGCAAAAGACTTGGTAAAGATAAAAAGACATTTAATATTTATAAATTTCGTTCTATGAAAGTAAACGCTCCTGATATTAGAAATGAAGATGGTTCAACATTTAATGCAGAAAATGATCCTCGTATAACAAACATTGGTAAATTAATTAGAAAAACAAGCATAGATGAATTACCTCAATTATTAAATGTTATAAAAGGAGACATGAGTATTGTAGGTCCTAGACCAGATACTCCTGAAGCATTGAAAGTTTATAAAGGTGAAGAATCAAGAAAGTTAGAAGTTAGACCAGGTATAACTGGTTATAATCAAGCATATTTCAGAAATTCAATACCACAAAGTCAAAAGTTTGAAAATGATGTAATATATGTTGATAATGTCAGTTTCTTATTTGATTGTAAGATTATATTGAAAACAATTTCAAGTGTGGTATTCAGAAAAAATATTAATAACAAGGTGGTAAAGAATGCCAACGAATCAAGAAGTTAAACTCAGAGGATTGACTTTTAAAGATGAAAAACTAATATTTGACTGGAAAAGTGATGAACAACTTAGAGAATTGCTAGGCACAACTTACCCTATTTCTGAATTAGAACATCATAAGTGGTTTGAAAATAAAATGTTAGAAAGTAAAAATAAACATTTTATGATTCTATACAACGATGAAGCTGTTGGAATGATTGGCTTTAATAATGTTGATTTTATAAACCGTAATGCTGAAATTTTCATATTTATCGGCGACGAAAATTATTGGGGGAAAGGTATAGGGACACAAGCGATTCAGGAATTAGAAAAAATAGCATTTAAAAATATGAATTTGCATATGATTTATCTTCATGTTTTTTCTTTTAATAAAAGAGCAACAGAAATGTATAAAAAAATAGGGTTTGAAATTGATGGAATGTTAAGAGAAAGCAAATATTTAAACGGAAAATATTATGACAATATCTTAATGTCTAAAGTATCAAAAGATAAGGAGGTATAGCATTGAAGAAAGTTTTTATTTTGGGAGGCAGTGCGCTACAAGTGCCATTGATAAAAACAGCTAAAAATTTAGGATTATATGTAATCGTAATTGATTTAAACCCAGAGGCTGTTGGTTTCAAATATGCTGATGAGAAATACGTAATCAGTACACGAGATGGTGAAAGTATAGCTGAATTGGCTGAAGAAATCGGACCCGAAGCGATTATAACTGCAGCAACAGATATGCCGATGAGAACCATAGCAGAAGTAGGCGAAAAGTTGGGATATAATACTTTGTCCTATGAAACATCTTTGAAGGCCACTGATAAGTTTTTAATGAGAGAAGCATTAAAAGTAAACAAAGTTGCAATACCTAAGTATTTTCTAGCTGAAAGTAAAAAAGATTTTAATGAGGCAATAAAAGCAATAGATGGACCGAAAATTATAAAACCAGTTGATTCTTCTGGGAGTAGAGGTATTTATTTATTAAATGATGAAAGTAAAAGAGATGAAGCTTTTAGCCATGCGTTAAGACATTCTAATAACAAGAAAATTTTAATTGAAGAATACATGCGTGGAAATGAAGTCAGCGTAGAAACGCTCACAATAAATGGTAAAACATCTGTGATCGCAATAACTGATAAGTTAACTACAGGGGCACCCCATTTTATTGAAACAGGTCACCATATACCGAGTTTAGTCAGTGAAGAAATGCAAAATGAGATTAAGAAAATTACTATCCAAGCTATTGAAGCGATTGGTATTAAAAATGGGCCATCACATACCGAAATTATAGTTACACCGAACGGTCCTAAAATTGTCGAGTTAGGAGCACGACTTGGTGGAGATTTCATTACAAGTCATCTAGTGAAGTATGGTACAAGTATAGATTTAATACAGTTACATATCTTGTTGAGCATGGGAGAGTTAACATCTTTAGATGAAGAAGTAGATTATTACGGTTCGGCAATTCGCTATTTTCAAGTTTCCCCAGGTATCGTAAAAGATATTACAGTTCCTGAATATATTGTAGAAGATGAAAATTTAGTTGAACTTGAATTTAATTATTCTATTGGTGATAAAGTTGATGAAGTTAAAAGTAGTGCTAATAGATTCGGTTATATTATATGTAAGGGTGAAACAACGGAATCTGCAATAAATTTATGTGAAAAGTTTATGAGTGAAATTAATATATCAATCGAAGAGGTATAAGAAGGTGTAAAGATGAAGATTTGGATTGTTTCAGATGGAGAGCCGCTCCCTGTTGATAATGAAAATGTTAGATTGCGAAGAATGGGAAATTTAGCCAGTATTTTGAGCGAAAGAGGCCACGAAGTGCTTTGGTTTTCATCTAATTTTGAACATTATAATAAAATTTTCAGAACAGAAACAGACGCAGTGTTTCCAATAAATAAAAATTATAAAATTGTATTATTAGCTACTAAAGGTTATAAACGAAATGTTTCACTAGCTAGGTTGCTACATTTTAAGCTTTTTGCAAAAAAATTTGCAACTATAGCCAAAGAATTAAGTAAACCTGATGTTATTTTAACTACAATGGCTCCTATCCAAGCTTCTAGAGAAGTCGAGAAATTTGCAACCGAATATAAGGTGCCATTTGTCGTAGACATTAGAGATTTATGGCCAGAAATTTATTATGAAGTTACACCTAAAATTTCACATCCTTTAATAAAAATTTTAGTTGAAAATAACATTAAAACTTTAAAACAAATTTTACAAAAAAGTACAGGTATTGTTGGTGTAACAGCCAAGTTTTTAGAGTATGGATTAAACGTTGCTGACATGAAGCGCAGATATACTGATAGTGTTTTTCATACAGCCTACCCAGATATTATTAAAAAAGACAAATGTTTAACAGATGATTGGAACAATAACGGTCTAGAAGATGGGGATTTTGTGGTAACTTTCGTAGGAAACTTTGGGAAACAATTTGATTTGGAAACTGTATTTAAAGCTATAGATTTAATAGATGAAAAGAAAATTAAATTTGTTTTGTGCGGTGTCGGTGAAAAGTACGATTATTATGTTCAAAAATATAAAAATAATGATCATGTAATACTGCCAGGCTGGGTAGGTAAAAATGAAATTGTTTCTTTACTGAAACGCTCTTCAGTAGGCGTAGCTCCTTATATCGATAGTATTAATTTTAGATTAAATATGCCTAATAAATTCGGTGAATATCTTGCTGCTTCTCTGCCCGTGTTGGTTGGAGTTTCGGGAATGATGGAAGAAATGTTGAATGAAAATAATAATGGATATCATTATAGCAATGAATATGAACTGAAAGATAAAATTCTAAAACTTTATAATGATGAAAGATTGTTGAAAGACATGTCGTCTGCTTCACGAAATCTTTATATAAATCAATTTAATGTTGGAACAGTGTATACGCAATTCGCCAAGTATTTAGAAAATATCGGCATGAGATAAAAATAATTTGTAATAATATAAATTTTAATTTTTTATTTAATTAATTGAGGTGAGATGCGGTGAAAATTTTACATTTGAATTCTAATTTTGTCCATAGTAAATTGTATGGCAACCAATTAAATAATATGTCTGTAGATTTTGAACACATTATTTATAACCCGATAAAACAAAATGTAAAAGTAAAAGATGAGGGTGACCCTTATACATTATTTATTCCAAGAAATTTAAATAAATTAGACAGTCTTTTGAGCTTTAGACGTAGACATAAATCATTAAAATATTTAAAAAGAAATTTAGACTTATCTGAAATTTCGTTATCACATGCACATACTTTAACTAATGACGGTATCTTAGCTTACTCTCTATTTCAAAAATATAATATTCCTTATGTACTAACTATTAGAAATACTGATGTCAATTTTTCAATTAAATATAAAAAACACTTAAAACCATTATTTAATAAAACTATTAAAAGTGCTGAATTAATAATTTTTCCTAATCATGTTTATAAAGATAAATTGATGACATTATTTAAAGGTAATGCAGAGGTCGAAAAAAAACTTGAAAAATCGATAGTTATTCCGAATGGGATAGATGGCTATTGGCATAAAAATAAAAAGGCAGAAAGAAAAACATTAGAAAATAAAAAAGTGATTGATCTTATCTATGTAGGTAGAATATATAAAAATAAGAACTTGCATAGAGTTCTTAAAGCTATTACAGAAATTAATGAGCAGAAAAAATACAAGTTGAAATTTAACGTTGTAGGTAAAGTTATCAACCAAAAATATTTTAAAAACTTAAAGAAAAATTATAAATTTAAATATTTTGGAACTAAAAATAAAGAAGAAATTTCTGAGATTATGAAAAGTATGGATATATTCACGATGCCTTCTGAAAATGAAACTTTCGGATTAGTTTTTTTAGAGGCATTGAGTCAAAATTTACCTATTGTGTATACAAAAGATGAAGGAATTGATCGTTATTTCTCGGAAAATGTGTATGGGGTGGCTGCTCATTCTAAGGATTACCAAGACATTAAAAAAGCAATTATCTATATTATAAATAATTATAATGAAATGCAGAAAAATCTTGATGACAAAGAATTTTTAAATGAATTTAAATGGGAAACTATTGGCAAGAAATATGACAAAATATATCGAGAAAAATGTTTATGAAACGGTTTTTAAAAGACTCATCAATTAATATTATCTCTAACCTAGTGGTTGTGGTAGCCATCCAATTGTTGACTTTCCCACTTATATCCAAAGGAGAAAGTGAACAAAGTTTCGCTGAGCTAGTTGTGTTATATGGTATTGCTTTAATTTTTGCTACAACTTTTGGCAACACGTTGAATAATGTAAGGTTATTGCATAATCCTAATCTAGAACACAAAATAAAAGAAAAAGTTTTTTCTAAGTTTTTTGTTATTATCTTAATATTTAACGCTATAACTCTTACAGTTATTTTCTTTTTCTATGTTAAAGAATTTGGAATTAATCAAATTCTTTTCGTAGTATTTTCCTTATTGTTAACTGCAAGATATTATCTCCAAGTCTACTTTAGAGAAAATTTGAATTATACTCGAATTTTAATTACAAATGTTTGCGTAGCACTTGGTTATCTTATTGGATTGATGATTTACAAGTTTATTATACATGAATCTTCTCTTCCTTTCTTGTTAGGGGAAGGTATTGGTTTTGTTTATTTGGTTCTAAATACTGAAGTAAAATTCAAAATACACAAAGATATAAAAATAACATACGGTGGAATATTAAGAGATTATTCTAACTTTTCCTCTATAAACTTAATTATTAATATATTGAACTACTTAGATAGATTAATATTGCTTCCTATTATAGGAGCAACAGCAGTAACTACTTATTTTATCGGATCTACAGCTAGTAAAATGATTTCTTTAATAACCACTCCTATGAATAATGTTATTTTGTCTTACTTGTCAATAGGGACAAATAATATTCACAAGAAAGATTTTAATAAATTACAGTTATTACTTTTAATTGCTATAGTACCTTTATTCTTTATAATTAAATATATGTCACTATTAATTATTTACATCATATACAAGAATTATTTTGATCAAGCTAAATCTATTATAGATTTGGTGACAATCATATGCTTATTATCAATTTACAATAGTATTATTCACCCTTTTGGAATGAAAATATTAAAGTCTAAATTACTTTTATATATACAGGTTGGGTACGCAATCATTTATTTATCACTTGCTTTAGTAGGGAGTTATACATATAACTTAATCGGGTTTTGTATAGCAACAGTTATTGCAATGGCATTGAAGTTAGTTTATACAAATATAAAGATTTCTGAAGTAATTAAAAAAGTTTAGGAGAGCTGATATGGAACAAACAATTAAACAAACAAATACACTTGGTCATACGACAATTATATTATTGACTATTGTACTATTCTATATCGGTACTTTAAATGCAATCGGATCTTCTAAAATCGGAATTCTTTGTCTTGGATTAGGTGTATTGTTGTGTGGCTTGAATTTTATTTTTACTGTTTTCAAAGGATTTGAGTTGAAAATAGCTTACATTATAATACTATCATTTTCGTTTTTATACTTAATAACAGCAATTTACTCAGGAAGAGAAGGTAATTTTGTTAAAGAGCTAATTAATCCTATTCAGTTTTTAGTTTGTATTGCAGTTGCTTGCTCTTTTTCTGTAATTAATTTAACAGCTTCACGAATTAATATTATGTTTTATGCAACTGTAGTTTTTGTAGTGTTTCATTTTATTATTTGGATAAAAAGCGGTTTCTCGTCACAATTTGCAAGTATTTATCCTAACTCGAATTTAGTTGGTCCATATATGTTTATTGCAATTTTCTTTATACTCCTTAAAATGACTTCTACTAAACGAAAGGCACTAGCTTTTGTAACGATGATTATGGCTTTCCTCGTTCTTTTAGCCAGCGATACACGTTCAGTTTTACTTGCAATGTTTGCAGGATTGTTAGTGTATATATTTTGGAGAGGTATATCAAAAAACTTAGTAACAGGAACTGTTTTTTTTGGAACTTTTATTTCTTTTATATTTGCTGTGATTTTTCTATACCCTAATTTACCTAAGTGGAGATTTTATTCTATTGCAGAGAATTGGATGAGAGAAAATACAGGAAAAAGTTTGATGTCAGGTAGAGGAGAAATATGGTCCTCTTTGAATGGTTATCTTTCTTTAAAACCGTTTTTTGGATACGGACCAAGTACAGTTGCTTCTGATCTTATAGGAAGACAAGCTTCTTCTCATAATCTATACTTAAATATTGCGTTACAAGTAGGGTTAATCGGATTATTTATATTCATCATTTTATTGTATATGCTTTTCATTATGATGTTAAAACGAAAACAATCTAGGACCGTACGTTTAGCTGCATCATTTTACATTGCAATTTTAACCCATCAAATTTTTGAAATAACTCTAATACAAAACCAACTATCTATTGGTGTTTTCCAATGGGCTATTATTGGGATAGGACTTATGCCGTTTTTATCTAAGAATTATGTAGATGATTTTGACTATAAGTTATTTAAATTCAAATACAAATACAAATAAACCAAACCACCCCAACCTTTAGATCTTTATCTAAGGTTCAGGGTGGTTTTCTTCATCAAATAAATATTAGGCTTTTAGAATATCTTTTTTAGCATAGTTCCGCTCTTTCACTTTAATTTATATAATCATAAACTTTATCAATTTGTTCTGAGAAGGTACCTTCAAATTTATTATCAAAGAAGGCGCTGCCTACTGTAATCGCCCATGGTGAAATAGCTTTAATCACATCTAGTTTTTCATAGGTATCTAAACTGCCTGCAATACACACAGGTAGTTCTAGTTGTGTCACGAAGGTATGAATGAGTTCAACGGGATCTCCAACATAGCGATAACCTAGCAAATCGAAACCAAAGACGCCATGTGAGGAATGGAATTTAGCTTCATTAACGATGTCTTCAATATTTCCTTTTAAAATAGAAGGTCTGTCAGTGATATCTCCTGCAAAAGGCATATATTTTAAATTATGCTTGATACAAAATTCATTCACTGATGGGAAAAACTTAGTTCCCATTAAAATATCACAACCGCAATCAACTGCTAATCGAGCTCCTTCCAAACATTCCGGTTCTGTATATTCCACAATTTCTAAGAAGGTAGTCTTACCGCATTGTTTCATATAAGCAAAAAGATTTTTCATCTCTTCAATAGATATCCCTTTATCTTTAAATCCCCAATACTTAGCCTTTGAATCTTTACAAGCTTCGAAAATATCATATGCATTTTCAACGGTGTAATCATTATGCGTCAACATCACTATTAATTCACTCTTACTCATTTTTATCCCAAACTCCTTCTTTATAATATAATGTTATGACCTATGATAATCATTTGTAATTTTAATTATTTTTTGATATACGAATGTATAAATTAGATAAATAACAATTAATTGAAAACTGATTGACAGTTGTGTAAAGAAAGTTTACACTTATACATATTATTTTGCAACGCATATTAATAAAAAAATAACCTGGATTAAAATTAGGGAGGGCACCAAGTGTTTAGATTGATTTATCCTTATGCCTATTTAGACAGTGTTTTTGATATTGATTATGAGAAATTACGTGAGTTGGGCTATAAAGCAATCATTTTTGATATCGATAGTACACTTGTGCCGCATGGCGCTGATACAACAGATGAGATTGACGAATTATTTGTTTATATTCATAACTTAGGACTCAAGACATTATTTCTTTCGAATAATAGTGCAGAACGTATTCAAGATTTCAACAGAAATATCAATAGTTTATTTATTCCAATGGCGAATAAGCCGCATAAGCCTAATTATTTGAAAGCAATTGAAATGTTAGATGTGAATAAAGATGAAGTTGTGCTGGTTGGGGACCAATTATTTACAGATGTCCTTGGCGCAAATTTATGTGGGATAAAAAGTATTTTGGTGAAATATCTCTTGCATGAGCATGAACAACACCTAGCAATCGGCAAGAAACGGCAAGTCGAAAAGGTACTACTGAAATTTTACAAACAAAGATTTCCTAACATTAAAAAAATGAGGTGAACAAGTTGGCTAAAAAAAGAAAGTTATTAAGTGAAGTACATCCTGTATTTTATACACTTGCTACTAAGAAGGGCATTATTAAAAGAAATCTTGATGATTTATTCCAACGCAAAAAATTCTCGCAAGTTAGATCAAACGATTTGCTGCCTAATATTGTATCTCAAAACTCTTCTAATTTAATTAAAACAGGTAAAGGCATCGATCCAGTTCTACAAGAAAATAAAGCCTATAATATTGAACTGGCTTCCTCAAAAATTGATAAACTGATTATTCGACCAGGAGAAGAATTTTCATTTTGGAATTTAGTAGGAAAAATTAATCGTAAAAATGGTTACAGAGATGGTCGCGTGATTATAAACAATAAAATTCAAGCTGGTACTGGCGGAGGGTTATGCAATTTGGCCAATACCATCCATTTATTAGTCTTACATAGTCCGCTTACTATTACCGAATTCCATAATCATTCTGATGCCTTAGCTCCAGATCCAGGAGAACGTAAACCTTTCGCTACAGGAACATCTATTTCATACAACTATGTGGATTATCGTTTTAAAAATGAAACCGATCAAAATATCCAACTTAGAGTATGGTGTGAAAACAAGAAGCTTTTAGGCGAATTACGCAGTGAAAAAGTATTTCCATGGACTTACCAACTTGTTGAAGAAAATCACCATTTCGCAAAAGAAGGCGAAAAGTATTATCGCATTTCAACAATCTATAAAGAAACACAAAATCGTGAGAACTCAGAAGTATTGAAAAAAGAACTGATTTTAAATAATCACTCGGAAGTCTTGTTCGACTACGATTTGATACCTAAAGAATTAATCAGATAATCCCAAATCAAACCACCCCAACTTTTAGACTCCCGTCTAAGGTTCAGGGTGGTTTTCTTCAGCCAACAAATGTAAGACTTTCAAAATATCTTCTTTATTAATATGGCCTACTTGTTTCTTTAATATTTCAATAAACTGTTCTGCTGGAAGATGATTTTCAGGATGCAGCCAATTTAAGAACATATTGATAATGCCTGCTAAATGATACGTAGTAATTAATCTATCTTCTGGAGTATTGATATAAATACCATCCATATTCAGTATACGAAATTGCAATTGGGTCAGATATTTCAGTACTACATTGTACAGACCGAGTTCCATCACTTCTAAGATATAGGTACAATTAGTAAATACATAGTGATAGACTTCTACTTCACTGCTTCCGTTTTCAATCAACATAGTAATATGTCTTAAATCTGTTTCTAATTGTTGAATAACGATATCTTCTTTGTTTTCGTAGTTGCGGTAAAAGGTGGAGCGGTTGATTCCGGCTTTGGCGCAAATCTTCGTGATGGTAATCTTTTCAAAGGTTTCTTTTTCCAATAAGAGCATGAGGGCTTGGAATACCCATTCTTGGGTGCCGCTCTTCTCTAAATTGACTCTCTGGTTGTGCAACAAATCACCCCGTTTTGTGGCTTTCGGCTGGTTAGCGCCGTCTTTGAATTGAATCGCTTTAGGTTTCTCTCTATACTTCAAGGTGTAAAGAGAGATAGTGCCTTATGACTTAATTATAAACAAGGTGGAGATGACAATGAAACAAGAAGCAGATTACAGAGCACAATTGGAACAATTATCATTAGAGGATAAAGCGACGTTATTAACGGGTGCGAACTTTTGGAATACTGCAAAGGTATCAGATGTAAATGAAATTTTACTGTCAGACGGCCCATCAGGCATTCGTAAACAGACAGAAGGCGGAGATGCGCTAGGATTAACAGGCAGTGTGGAGACGATCGCGTTCCCATGCTTGGCGTTGATTGCGAGTACGTTTGATAAAGATTTGTTACGTAAATACGGGGAATATTTAGGACAAATTGCCAAGGCGGAAAAGGTCAATGTATTGCTTGGACCAGGTATGAATATCAAACGCAGTCCGCTTGCTGGGCGCAACTTTGAGTATCTTTCTGAAGATCCGTTCTTAACTGCAGAGTTGGCGATTCAATATATTAATGGTGTGGAATCTCAAGGTATTGGCACGAGTCCAAAACACTTTGCGGCAAATAATAGAGAGAACGAGCGTTTTACTTCTTCTTCTAATATCCAACCGCGTGCCTTGCATGAAATTTATTTGAGTGCGTTCAAGCGTGTGGTGGAAGAGGCACAACCTGCTACAATTATGAATTCTTACAATAAAGTGAATCATGTTTTAGTTGTCGAAAATGAATATTTATTGACGGATTTATTGAGAAGTCAATGGAATTATGACGGTCTGGTCGTATCTGACTGGGGTGCAGTGAAAGATCGCGTGAAATCATTGCGTGCTGGCCTTGATTTAGAAATGCCGGGTCAACCAGATTATTCTATTCCACAAGTCGTGGAAGCAGTGAGAAGTGGCAAGTTGGACGAGGCGCTTGTTGACCGTTCTGTCTTACGTTTGTTGAAATTAATTGATAAATATACATTAGAAGGCGAAGCGCCAAATTATAATAAAGACAATTATCATGAATTTGCACGTACTATCGCAGCGCAAAGTATTGTGTTGTTACAAAATGAAGATAATATTTTACCGTTGAAAGATGAGAGCAGCAAAGCGGTAATCGGTGCATTTGCGAAACATCCTAGATACCAAGCGGGCGGTTCAAGTAAGGTCAATGCTTACAAAGTAGTAACGCCATTCGATGCCTTGAAAGAAGTGTATGGTGATTTCGCTTATGCTGATGGTTACGAATTTGAAAATCTAGATGCTAACCAACAGTTGATCGATGAAGCAGTAGAAGCGGCGAAAGGTAAAGATGAAGTCATCTTATTTGCAGGCTTCCCAGAAAATGTAGAGTCTGAAGGCTTTGACAAGACTTCTATCGTCTTGCCGGATAACCAAGTTGCATTGATTGATGCGATAGCGAAAGTGAATCCGAATATCGTAGTCGTACTGCAAAACGGCAGCGTAGTTGCGACACCTTGGAGACACCAAGTGAAAGGCCTAGTTGAAACTTATTTAGCAGGTGAAGCGGTCGGAGAAGCTACTGCAGATGTACTTTCCGGTAAAGTGAACCCATCTGGTAAATTGGCAGAAACTTTCCCAGAACGCATTCAAGACACACCATCTTACTTGACGTTCAACCGCAGCACTGAGGAAGAGAATTACATGGAAGGCATCTTTGTCGGCTACCGTTACTATGCGACGAAAGATCTGCCGGTCGCATTCCCATTCGGCCACGGCTTGAGCTATACTGATTTCGAATATACAGACAGCAAAGTGAACGTCGATAACGATAAAGATCAAATTCAAATCGACGTTACCGTCAAAAATGTTGGTTCAGTGCAAGGCGCTGAAGTGGTGCAAGTCTACTTGCAAAATCGTGCGAGCAACATTGAGATGGCCGCGAGAGAGTTGAAAGCCTTCGAGAGAGTGGAACTAGAAGCGGGAGAAAGCAAAACAGTCAGTCTTGTCATTCCATTCGAACGCTTAAAATGGTATAACCCGCAAACAGACTTATGGCAAATTGATAACGGCGACTATACTGTGCATATCGGCAGCTCTGTTAATGACATTCATACTCATCACGACTTTGAAATCACAAGTATCGATGAGCCGCCAATCCAATTGTCATTAGACTCATCATTGAAAGACATCATCGACCTTCAAGACACATTATCTAAAGAAATTGATGAGTTCGGTTTCGACGAAATGATTCATAAAATGACAAGCGAACCGAATTTGCGCGTGCTCGCAGAACCCGCTCCCATTCGTATGCTCGTAATGTTCGGCTTGAAATTGAGCGACCTTGTGAAATTCGTTGAAAAATGTAACGTACGCTTGAAAACAGGCGAATAAAGAGCGATTTGATAGAGATTGGTAGTTTTTCTAGACACTAATGAGGAAGAAGTGTCTAGAAAACGGTGTAATCTGGACATTAGCAGAAAAGAAGTGTCTAGAAAAGGGCATAATCTAGACATTAGCAGAGAAGAAGTGTCTAGAAAACAACATAATCTAGACACTTCCCAAAAAGTAGTGTCTAAAATAATGAGAATCTGGACATTTCCATTGCGGAAATGCCCAGATTTTTTACATATTAGAAAGTTCCACGCTCTCCAATTATTGCCTGGGAAATATCCGCACCTCCGCAACTCACCCCATACAAAAAAGCTGCAGCTTCCGAAGCTCCAGCTTTTCAACAACTGCTATTTAGCTATCCATTTCCACGTGAATGCGTTCGCCCACAAGTTCAATACTGTCTTCAGCATTCAACAATGGCAATATACGTTTATTCAAATCTGATTTCACATCGCTTGCTTTCGGATAATCAGACGGGAAATAACAGCTTAATACTGCCATATCTTTATCAATCAGCAGGTGTACTTTATAATCCAGTTTTCCATCAAACAATGCAATCTTCGCTTTGATACGACGTAATTGTTCATCAGAATAGCGGCAGAGGAACTCTTTCATGTAGTCCTCCAAGGCTTTTTCACAAATAGCAACAGCAGTTTGCCAATCACTATCAATGGCTAAATTGTAATCGACCTCATACCAGTTGATATGAGAAGCGGCACTGTAATTAACAATCGGTTCTTCCAACAACACGTGATTCGGAATCGTAATGATTTTACCGGTTGCGCCTTCAGTAGAAAGGTAATTCCCACGTTCTGCGATTTTAAAATGCAGTAGCGAAATCTTGACAACATCGCCGAGATGTCCGCTGATTTCAATCCGATCGTACATTTTAAACAGGCGACGATTCATTAATAAGAAATAACCGACGACTTCCATGGCTAAATTCTTCAATGAAAAGGCAACCAGCGCCACAATGATTAAAGCTACCACAATCACGGAGTTAGCTGCATTAATCCAAATACCTAGAATGCAGACCACTGCGATGAACCAAATCAATTGGCGGATGCTTTTCATTACCACCGTAAAGCGTTTAGCATTTGTGGCATGTCGCACCAAATACTTCGTCACAATGTAATGCAACCAAAAGGCTACAATTAAAATAACAATAGTAAAGACAACTTTATGTGATAAGTTTTGGCCGTCAAATGCGCCTTTAAATAAATTTTCAATATAGGAGGTAATTTGTTCAATCACTCGTCCCACCTCTTTTCCTTTCCATTTACACAATATAATTTTATTTTACCAAAATAAAAAGACAACCACCCGTTAAAAAGTGATTGTGACTTAAAAAATTAATTCGGTGATTGCAACTACAATCAGAATGCTGATAATCGCCTTCTGAATGACACTTGGTAAAAGGCGACCAACTTTCAAACCAATCGGCGCAAAAATCACACTGCCGACAATGAGGAAAATCGCATTGCCGAGCGGTACATAACCTTGCATCAATTTGATTACAAAGGCACCGATAGAAGACATACAAGCAATCACAATACTGTTGGCAACGACTGTGTTCATCGGTAATTTAAAGATAGCCAGCAAGACTGGAATAATGATGAAAGCACCACCTGCACCAATTATGCCTGCAACTAATCCGATGATTGCGCCTACAGCAATTAACAACCAATGATTATAAGAGTGCCCAGCATCCTCATGAGGTTTCACTTTTATAAACATCAGCACCAAAGCCAGCATCGCAATACCGATATAGACAGCATTAATCACTGGCGTCGTCAGCAAATTGGCTGCCATAGCACCGACAACACTGCCGCCGCCCATATAAAGTACGAGCGGAGGGTTGAAATCAGGCTCTTTAATCGCTCTGATTGAACCGCTTAAGGTACTAAAGAAAACTTGGCTGGAAGTCAGACCAGACGCAATATACGCACTATATTCCGGTGTGCCGAATAACGGAGGCAACAGTAAAATCGCCGGATAAATAATAATAGAACCGCCGATTCCGACTAGTCCCGCAATAAAGCCGCCGCCAACGCCGATTGATAGCATTAACAGAATATGGACTATAGACATCAGTATGGCGTCTCGCTTTCTATAATATTCTTCATTTTGAACGCTCCTGTTTTTTTCTTAGTAATTTCATCATACGCATACTCCTATAGAGCGTCAAATGCATATCCAGCCGAATTAGTCTTTTTACAATATCTTTAGATTACCAATCGAATTGATTAACTATTTTCCTATTACATCATCTCTTATCTATGATATGCTCATATTGAATTATTAGCTTTTTTAATAAAAAATAAATCACATAATATCTGAAAGGAGAATAACTTTGCAGTACCATTTAAACGAAAGCATGAAACGCACCCAAGAAGATACATATCGCAAACGCCCCTCATTATGGGGAGTAACCTTTATTTGTATTGGACTCTTTATAGCAGCGCCTCTCGTAGTAGGTGTCATCAGCGCACTCTTAGTGCTGCCATTTGCACTCGGCAAACCGAGCCATACCTTCATCAATATTTTATTCTCAGAAAATATGACTTACCTTATTTCTATACTGACATTTCCAGTGCTATTACTGTTTGTCTTCCTAGTGAATCACAAACATTACCTTAAATCGTTCGCTTCACTTGGATTTTATGGCACAAACTGGAAAAAGAAATACGCGATAGGCGCAGGATTAGGATTTGCAACGCTCCTCATCGTTTATGTATTGAATCTTATTTTTCAAACCCTATCTATTCAAATTAATTCTAAATTTAATTTCTTTCTATTTATCGCAGTATTGATCGGATATTTAATTCAAGGTATGACCGAAGAAGTTATGTTCCGGGGCTTTTTCATGAATATTTTCAGCAGTCAAAAAGGCGTTGTCTTCGGCATCATCATGAGTGCTGTTTTCTTTGCCATTATGCATATGGGTAATCCAGGCTCACAATTTCTTGCCATTCTCAATATCTTTATTTTTGGTCTCGTCTTTGCACTGCTCTTCTATTGGAGTAACAATATCTGGCTTACAGGCGCCGCACACAGCTTGTGGAACTTTACCATGGGGCCGATTTTAGGAATCCCGGTCAGCGGTCAAAGAGACATGACCTCACTCTTCCTAACACACGTAAATACACAACGTTCTTTCATCAACGGCGGCAGTTTCGGTCTCGAGGGTGGAATTATCGTGACTATCATCGGTGTTATTCTTTGCATCGTTCTATGGCAGCTTTGCCGTAAAAAAGGGCTTGTTACTAACCGATAAGCGCACATAAATAACAAGCTGGACACGCTCATCAGCAGTGCCCAGCTTTTCTAATTATTTATTTTGAATATTATCCACGAATTGTTCAGCCTCTTCAAAATTAAAATCTTTCAAAGTAAACGTTCCGATTTCGAATGTAATATCTAAAGCATCTGTAGTTAACTTGACGTTTTGAATTTCATTGTAACCGATATTGCGGTAATAGAACTCGCCAGCCATATCAACGTTTAAAATTAAGCGTTCATTTGTAGCAATATATGCAGCTTCAAATACTTTGACCTCACCGTTTATCGGATAGGCCATCTTTCCGAGTACTGAACATTCTACTTGTTCCGTTGGGAATAAATCATTTGGATTAATCTTATCTAGAATCATCAACGACCACACCTTATTCAAATTAATCTGCTGCTTCTAAGTCCACATCATTAATATCAATACCTAAAGCTTTTGCGACACCTTTGCCATAGTCTGGATCGGCTTTATAGCAATGACGGATATGACGATATTTCACTTCGTCCGTTGTGCCGTCCATTTCGTTGCAGTATTGGTGAACATACGCTCTTGTTGTTCTGGAGATTGTAGACGGAATAACTTTCCGGGTTGTTCGAAGTAATTATCATCATCTTCACGGAAGTTATATTCATAGGCCTGACCATCTACAACATCCATTGGTGCACGTTTATATTCAGGTTGGCTTTCCATTGCGCCCATACTATTAGGATAATAGTGCGTTTTGCCGCCTTGGTTGCCGTCTAAGAAGCGGCCTTGACCATCGCGGCTGAATGGACAAATATTTTCTACACCCACTCCTTGAGGTTGATTGACTGGAATTTGCCAGTGATTCACACCTAAACGATAACGTTGCGCATCGCCATAAGAGAACAAACGACCTTGCAACATTTTGTCAGGAGAGAAATCAATACCCGGTACAATATTTGTCGGTGCGAATGCTGCTTGTTCCACATCCATAAAGTAGTTGTCAGGGTTACGGTTCAACTCAAATTCCCCAACTTCAATGAGTGGATATTCGTCCTTAAACCATACTTTAGTTAAATCAAATGGGTTGTCTTTGTGATTGCGAGCTTGTTCTTCAGTCATCACTTGAATATACATTTTCCATTTTGGGAAATCGCCTTCTTCGATCGCATTAAATAAATCACGTTGAGAGGATTCACGATCTTTCGCAATCACTTGTTCAGCTTCTTCAGCACTATAATTTTCAATACCCTGTTGTGTACGGAAATGGAATTTCACCCATACACGTTCATTTTTATCATTCACTAAAGAATAAGTATGAGAACCGAAACCATGCATATGTCGGAAACCTCTAGGGATACCGCGGTCCGTCATTAAGATTGTAACTTGGTGCAACGCTTCAGGTAAGGAAGTCCAGAAATCCCAGTTATTCTGTGCACTACGCATATTCGTACGTGGGTCACGTTTAACAGCATGGTTTAAACTTGCGAACAATTTAGGATCACGGAAGAAGAAGACAGGCGTATTATTGCCGACTAAATCCCAGTTACCTTGATCTGTATAGAACTTTAATGCGAAACCACGAATATCACGTTCAGCATCCGCAGCGCCACGTTCACCTGCAACTGTAGAAAAACGCGCAAACATCGGCGTTTCTTTACCCACTTCAGAGAAAATACTTGCCACAGAATACTCAGTAATATCATTTGTGACCGTGAAAGTACCGAACGCACCAGAACCTTTCGCATGCATACGACGTTCCGGAATCACCTCACGATCAAAATGCGCTAATTGCTCCATCAAATAGACATCTTGCATTAAAACAGGTCCACGAGGTCCAGCAGTCATAGAATTCTCACGATCACCCACCGGACGGCCAAATAACCCAGTTAACTTTGAATCATCTTGTTTACTCATACCCCTCACACCCCTTATTTAGAATAATTATAATTAAATACTACCATATCTGTTTGACGGAACATAATTAAATGTACTTAATATTTTGAAAATTATTAATTGCCGATTTATAAGAAGATAGGGGAGTCCCCTTCGGAAAAGAAAACTTTGGAGAATGAAAGGATGAAGAGAGTGCGTTTGGAGAAGATGTTGGTAAAGATTGCATAAAGAAAAGACGGAAAGCCCACACTTTCCGTCTCAACTTAAAATCCCACTACAAAATTAAGCTTGGTCGCCATTCAGTTTAACTAAAATTTTAGCTTGAGATTTATCGCTGACTAATTTTTCAAAACCAGCTTCTACAATATCTTCTAATTCGATTTCATCAGTCACAACTGGTTTAACATTTAAGTTGCCTTCACTGATTAAATCAATAGTTTGTTGGAATGTTGTTGGTGTATAAGCAATTGTAGATGTCAATTTCACACCTGAGTTTGTTAATTGCATTGGATCAAATTGAACAGGGTGACTGAAAATAGAAACGATAACAACAGTACCACGAGGACGTGTAATACTAATAGATTGGGCTAATGTTGCAGCTACACCAGCTACTTCGAATGTAACATCTACGCCATTTTCAGTATGTTTATTGATGAATTCAACAGGGTCAACTTCACCAGAATTAACTGCATAAGTTGCACCGACTTCTTTGGCTTTTTCTAAACGTTCATCTGATAAATCAAATACGAAAATTTTACTAGCACCTGCTGCTTTTGCTGCAATAACATTTAATAAACCAATTGGGCCTGCACCGATTACAGCTACAGTATCACCGAATAATAATTCGCCTTCTTTAACAGCTTGTACTGCTACTGCAGTCGGCTCAACTAAAGCACCTTCTTTAGCAGATACGTTGTCAGGTAAACGATAAACGTTGCCTTCGGGAGCATTAGTAAAGTATGCAAATCCACCATCAGCACCTAAACCGATAAATGAATAACCATCGTAAAGATCAATATTCTCCTCTTTCTCTTGTTTAGAAACAGTAGGGTTCACAACCACGCGGTCACCTTTTTTATACTCAGTCACAGCACTTCCCACTTCTTCAACTACTCCAGAAAATTCATGTCCTAAAGTTACAGGAGCTTTTTGTCCTAATAACGGATCCGGCTCATCTACTGCAATGAATACAGGTCCTTCTAAGTATTCATGCAAGTCAGTCCCACAAATACCTGTCCAAGATACTTTTACGCGGACCTCATCATCTTTTAAAGGCTTAACTTCACGTTCCTCAACACGTACATCCTTTTGACCATACCATACAGCTGCTTTCATAAAATAACCTCTCCTTTTCCTTTATTCTTGATTCGAAAAGAAAACCCTCTATTTTCTCGCAAACCAAGAAAGTTGTCTGATTCATAATGCTATAGAAATTTTGTAAAACCATATCTGGATAGAAACCTTTTCTATACTATAATTATATTGAAAATTCAGATATTAAACAATGTTTTATCTGCACAATAAATAATAATAATTTGTACATTTAGCTCAATATTAATAACTTTGGAAATTTAATGGGAGTTTTACATTATAGGAGAGTCGCAACAAATGAAGTGAGTTGAACACTCTAGAGGGGGAATTGTGCGTGTGAGGCGTGAATCTAGACACTTCTCGGAAACTAGTGTCTAGAAAAGCATGTAATCTAGACACTTCTCGGAAATTAGTGTCTAGAAAAGCGTATAATCTAGACACTTCTCGGAAATTAGTGTCTAGAAAAGCATATAATCTAGACACAACACAGAAACTAGTGTCTAGATTCCCCCGCCCGATCAACAACATCACGCTACCTAACTCACATTTCCTTAATATTTTCCTAATATTCGCATTACTTCCGGTCCAAATGAGGTAGTATAGAAATATAAGATAAACAAACTAACCAGCGACTGCCAATCCAATAATCATAAAGGAGATGACTCCATGTCAGATACAATCGACCTACTCGAACAACTCATTCAATTCGAAAGTTCCAATCTGGAAAATGCCAACGACACTATCGACTTCTGTAAAGAATGGCTCGAAAGTAACGGCTTGCATCCAGAAATACTTACCAACGAAGGCTACAAAATGCTCGTCTGCACAATCGGAGAGGGTAAGAACCGCCTTATCTACAACGGACACGTCGATGTAGTCAGCGGGCAACCCAACCAATTCCAACCAGAAACTAAAGACGACAAACTTTACGGTCGTGGATCCATCGATATGAAAGCAGGCGTCAGTGCTATGATGAACGCCGTTGTAGAACTGCAGAACAAAGACCTTGGCAACACATCTGTTCAACTTCAACTCGTAACCGACGAAGAAATCGGCGGCATTCACTGTGCCTCCTACCTGACAGATAACGGCTACCTCGGCGACTTTGTCATCTGCGGCGAGCCCACACAACTCGGCATCGGCTACAAAGCGAAAGGCATCTTGCAAGCCGACCTGCATTTTACCGGCAAATCCGCACACGGCAGCCGTCCTTGGGAAGGCGACAACGCGATTGTGAAAGCCTACAAAGCATTCGAGGCCATTACACAACTACCATTCGCCAAAGAATCAGACGACATTTACGACGGGCCATCCATCAACTTGTCACAAATCAAAGGCGGAGAGGCTTATAACGTCGTGCCCGATGCGTGCGAGATGTCCATCGATATTCGTTACCTTCCCAAACAGTCTAAAGAAGCTGTTTTAAAAGAAATCCAAGGTGTGACAGATGCCGATATAGAGATACACCACGCCGCAATTCCCGTGGACAATGATGTAAATAATCCGCATATCCAACTGTTGCTCAGCAGTATCGAACAAACTACCGGACAACCGTCACCAAAAGTATTTGGCCAACATGGATATGCCGATACTGGATATTTCATGCAACATGGTGTGCCAGCTATAGAATTCGGACCATCAGGTGACAATTGGCACGGCGATAATGAATATGCCGATATCAAATCTGTAGAAACCTATAAAGATATTCTTATCGACTTTGCGCAACGTTTTTCAGATAATGATACAGATTTTGCGAGAGAAATGGAGTAGGGGAGTACAACTCAATCTCATACAAAAACAAAAAGCATGCATGTCCTGAAAACTAGGCCGCGCATGCTTTTTAACACGTCCGTCACTCTAACTTCAGACAAACGTCAGTCTTACCTCTAGTTAAATTCCGGCAATTAAGCACGTCTTTGCATAAAGGCTGATGCTCCATTTTTCTTAACACTATTCCATAAACCTTTCCAAGCACTCAACTGCATCTCAGGTTGTTTGCCGTTCGCCATTAATTCAAATTGTTTTTCATACCAACTCAATACAAGTATAGAAGATAATTTCTTATCTAGAGCTTTAACTCCAGTAGTGATATGAGGTGATTCAAGTTTTTCATAAGTGCCGTTCAGAATTTGATTTGGCAAATCAGGATATATTGCGAACGGTTTCGCAATTCCAACCATATCAACAGAACCACTCTCAAGAGCGTCTTCCATACCTTTAGCAGTACGGAAACCGCCAGTAACGACAATCGGAGCTTTCACTATTTGACGTGCTTTATCAGCATAATCTAAAAAATATGCTTCACGTTTTTTAGAACTTTCGCGTACATCGCCGCCTTTAAATATAACGGGATTTTCATAATTTCCACCTGAAATTTCAATCAAATCAATGCCGGCTTCATCAATTGTTTTCAACACTTGCATAGATTCTTCTTCAGTGAAACCACCACGTTGGAAGTCTGCAGAATTTAGTTTAATACCAATAGGGAAGTCATCGCCGACTTGACGACGCATTTCGCGATACACTTCCATCAAGAAGCGCATACGATTTTCCGCATTGCCACCCCATTGATCTTCACGCTGGTTATGATGCGGAGACAAGAATTGATTGACTAAATAACCATGAGCACTATGAATTTGTACACCTGTAAAGCCAGCTTTCTTCGCAATACGCGCAGTGTTGCCAAAACGTTTAATCAAATCCAGAATTTCTTCCTCAGTTAACGCACGAGGCGGATTAAACGCAACAGCGACTTCGCCAGATAAGGGAATAGCACTTGGAGCCACTGGTTCTTTAGATAAGGATTTCGGAGATTGTTTGCCAGGATGATTAATCTGCATCCAAAACTCCGTATTCATTTGCGTTCCAGCTTGCGCCCAACGTTTCAGCATAGGTAGATCACGCTCATCTTCTATCGCCACGTTGCCGGGTTCGCCAATCGCATTGCGATCCACCATGACATTACCTGACATTAAAATACCAGCACCGCCACGAGACCAGCGACGATATAAATTCACCAGCCCAACTGTTGGACTATTATTACGATCCGCCAATGTCTCACTCATCGCTGATTTAAAAAAGCGATTCTTCGCTGTGAAATTAGGTTGTTCTAACTTTGTTCCTAATAACTTTGTTCCTAATAACTTTGCCATGTTAAAATCCTCCTTTATCGCATAACTCATAATATTCATCTCATCAACTGAACTATAACACGATTAGACGTTCTATACCTATTGAGAGAGCCAACGTATACGTTTAAATTTTAAAAGGATTGAACTTACTTGTGATTTAAGGAAAATTAAAGCTATTATTAAAGTTAATTTTAGCATCTTATTGTGAATTAAAATGTTTAAAGTTACTAATAGAGTCTTTGTCCTCAATAATTATTTAGCCTTAAACTTGTATTCAATATATAATTTTATATTATATTACAAAATTATAGGAGTTACATAAATGAGAAAAATTTGGTTATTAAGTATGCTTTTAGTCGTTTTATTGGTGGGGTGCGGAAAAAACGAGGAATACAAATTTTTAAAAGGGTCATGGAAGAATACATCATTAAGAACTGGAGATAATAATTATCTAGTTTTTAAAGATAATGGAATTATGAAGCAATTCTCAGATAAGGACTTTAGTTATAAATATAAAAAAGAAAATAAATACACTATTGAGCGTTCTAATGGAAAAGATAAATTTATAGTTAAAGAAGAAGCACCGAATATGGTGATGGAATCGACATTTAAAAAGATAGATAAAAATACAATTAGAAGAGAATATGTTAAACTTTCTAGCGGCCATTTGAGCCACGAAGGAACTGACAGTGAAGTGTTTTACAGATTAAAAAAGAAACATTGGTGGAACTTTTTTGACTAATTTCTAAAGTTTATTAAATTAAAAAACTGGTTTGGAACAAATTAATGTCCCAAACCAGTTTTTCTTAATTCCCGTAACCTGAATCGATTTCATCGCCGTGTTCGTCATATTTTCTGACGTAACCATCGCTATCGATTTTATATGAACCGGCTAAATCGCCATCTTTATCAGTGTATGAGAAGCCCCATCCACCGCCTGTTTTTTCAGGTTCTTTGAATGTATATTCGTCTGTATCTAATAAATGACCTTCGAATGATTCAACTTTATCGATGACGTTATCGCGTGTCACTTCATCGTCGCTAGAGCTGCTGTCATCATCGTCGTCATCTTTAGAGCTTTCTTTTTCCTTAGCTTCAATGTGTTTGGAAATGGCGTTGTCATCGAATGACAGGTCTACGTTTTCGGTTGAATCTCCATCTCCTGAAATTTTCACAATTTCTTTGTCTGAAGTGAAGTTCTTGCCTTCGACGTCTGCTACGGCGTAGACTTCAACTTTCTCGTCTGGAGGATATGGGCCGTATTCTTCGCTGGAATCCATTTCGTGTTTCTCGTTATTGATGTATAACGTGGTATCGGAATCGTAAATGTTTGAATTGTCGATGTTCACGTGGAATTTAATTTGTTTGAAGTTCGGATTCGCTTGTTTCATATGTTGTGATGAGAAGACTTGGAGTTGGCCTTTATAGTCTTTGCCGTCCTCGGTTTTTGTTGCTTTCAACTCGTAATAACCAAGAGGGAAGTCGCCCACTTTACCGTTGTGTCCTAACGTATGTGTTTTGCCGTCGCGTGTGAATTTCAGCTTGTCAATATCGGACGTATTATCCACATAGATTTCGTAGCGTGGAAGATCGAATTTATAATCTTTGAAGAATAGCCATTTGCGACCTTCTTGTTTGATATCCATCACTTTCTCGCCGTTATACTCGACTAAGCCGCTGTCAAGGTGCTGGTCATGCATCCCTTTAGCTTTGTCTTTCACTTGATCTGCCATTTTGTCTTTCAATTTAGATTCGTTAATCAGTTCTAAGAAGGCGTGCGCTTCTTCTTTCGTTAAAGGTTTACCATCAGAAGTGACATTCTTCTTCAACTGATCTGCATTATTATTCTTAATTGCTGAAGCAACTGAATCAGCTTTCTTTGTGACGCTCATTTGAGTCTTGCCGATAAAGAATAGGATGAGTGCAATCACTGCTACTGCGATGATAAGTGCGATAATTACCCATGCTGCAGTCGACATCGGCTTCTTCGGTGGTCTTTGTTGAGACTGTGATGAACGACGTGGTGGTTGATTCTGGTCAACTGGCGTACCGCATTGCGTACAGACCTTCTGGCCACTTTTAATCTCATGCCCGCAATTCTTACAGTAGCGCATTAATATCCACCTCCGAATGATGGGAAGTCATCCATAATATTCTTGAAAGTTTCCATTAAGGAGTTGCGGACCATTTCGCCGTAAACCATCAAGACAATCAGTTGTAGTGCGATGTAAATCAGAATTCCGAAAAAGACTGGAATACGGATAGCGTGGAAGCTGGAATACTTTGTAATGATGTAAATGGCTGCTGAATAGAAACTGATAATTCCTAGTAACGTTAAAAAGGAACCGATGGAAATAATTTCTAATCTTAATAGTAAAATCCCGAGAATAAATAGGATAAACGAGAATGTATTAACAAAAACGAAGTCAGACAGTAACTTTACAAAGCTGATAGCGTCTTTAATTGTCAAACGTGCTGTCAGCGCTAAAATGCCGTAACCCAGTGCGATAAAGAGTACAAGACTAAAGAATAAGTTAGAAACAGCGTTCGCTTTAGAGATACCGAAGATTGATACTTCTTGTGGCACTAAAATAGTGATAACCAATAATGAAATAATTAAGAATACGGCAGCTAGAATACCGATAAATTTAAGACTGAATGGTTGGTCTTCAGCTACGACACTATCGTGTGATTTAAAGAGTTTGCTGAAGAAGCTAGAGCCTTCATGCTTAATTTCATTTGCCTGTTGATTGAATTTGTCTGTGTCAAACGCTGGTTGCTGGTTAGAATTAGTAGGTTGAGTGTGTGGTTCTTGTTGTGCGTGTTCATTCTTGGAGTGACGTTCAGGTTGTGTTTCAGATGGTGTTTCAGCATGTGTTGCTGCAGATGCGTGAGTGCGGGAAGTGTCAGGTTGGTCTTCAGTTTTTTGAGCAGTGTCTGTGACTGGTTTAGATTTTGTCAGGTCAGTACCGCATTCGCCACAGAAGCGGTCATCTGGTCCTACAGGTGTACCGCAATTTGGACAGTACATGTTAAGTTCCCCCTTGTTTACTTTTAAAAATTAATTTATTTTGCATACAATTTTGTATGTCAATCAATAACATAGTAGCACACTCATATTTGAATATCTATATTACAATAAAATTTATTTTTTAAATTTTAGTAGTAGATTTTTTGATTACTCATTCAGTTTTAAGTTGGTATCAAACATTTAATTGAATTTAATTTTGTAAAGAAGATTAAAAGAATCTATTTAATCTAGAATCTTCTTAAATTTTTACTTATAATGACTGTAATGCAACTATTTTCAGAAAGGGGATTTAGTCTTGAAATACTGTACGCATTGCGGAAAGCCATTAGAGCCGGACGAGAAATTCTGTTCCAAATGCGGGGCAAAAGTGCCAGAAGAAGATCGAGTACATTACACCTCGTCCAACAATAATAGAAGAAGAGAACCTAACAGATCACAACGACCAGCGCCACAGAAGCAGAAACCAGCCTGGTTGTTTGCACTGATAGGCTTCGTAATAGCTTTATTAATTGCAGGCATTGGTTACGCAGCATACAATGCCTATCAAAATAAAAACGCTGAACATCATCATAACGACCAACCCGCCTCCTCAGAACAAAATCAAAGCAACACCAACAAAGAAAGCGAATTACCTGAAACACAACCTGTGAGCGTAGACGTGAACTCAGACAGTTTCAGCGAAAATTATATGAACTCAGATAATAGCAACGGCTATGAAGGCTTTTATATCGGAGACAGTAAAGACAGCATCGAAAAGAGCCACGGCAAGCCAGAAGGCACGATGGATATCAACGGCAACGAAGCACATCTTTATGGCAATATGGCCGTAAGCTACGATAATAATGACCAAGTCGATCACGTCTATGTAGTCCCAAGCGACATGACTACAGATGCATTCACCGATTTCCATAACACACCAAATGAAAAACGCGGTGACACTTGGTATTACGATAAAAATAAAGATAACAGTTATACCATTAAAGTCTATACAGACGGCAGTGACGTGAAGGCGATAGAGAATATAGAGCAGATATAAGGGATAAGAAAAAGAGAACCTGTACATATAAATATGTTATGGGTTCTCTTTTGTGTCTTTAAATATTGAAGTTATACATAAATAAGATTCTAGGTAATTCTTCAAGATTCAATAGAGATTAAGAATCTAGTTTATTTTCTTAATAAGCTGACTTCCCAAATGAATTCATCAATTAGTAGATGTAGAGAGTACGTAAATCAAACAAATATGTAAACGTTTACAAATTTATATTGACAGGCTTTATTTCTAAATATAAGATTTAAAGTAATCGATTACATTTTACAAGATGAAAGGAAAATGATTATGGCCGAATTGAAACTAGAACATATCAAAAAAGTTTACGACAACCACAACACAGTAGTTAATGACTTTAATCTACACATCAAAGATAAAGAATTTATAGTTTTTGTTGGACCTTCAGGGTGTGGGAAATCTACAACCCTACGTATGATTGCTGGCTTAGAATCTATTACTGGAGGAGACTTCTACATTGATGATGCACGAATGAATGATGTTGAACCTAAAAATAGAGATATAGCGATGGTCTTTCAAAACTATGCACTTTATCCGCATATGACAGTATTTGAAAATATGGCTTTTGGATTGAAATTACGTAAGGTAAACAAACAAGAAATCAAAAAACGGGTTGATGATGCAGCAGAAATATTAGGTCTTACTGAATATTTAAATAGAAAACCTAAAGCTTTATCTGGTGGTCAACGTCAGCGTGTTGCTTTAGGAAGAGCTATTGTCAGAGATGCTAAAGTATTTTTAATGGATGAACCTTTATCTAACTTGGATGCAAAATTGCGTGTACAAATGCGTACAGAGATTTTGAAGCTTCATAAAAGATTAAATACTACAACAATTTACGTAACTCATGATCAGACAGAAGCTTTGACAATGGCTACACGTATTGTAGTACTTAAAGATGGAGATATTATGCAAGTAGGCTCACCAAGAGAAATTTATGACACACCAGACAATATATTTGTAGCACAGTTTATTGGTTCACCAGCAATGAATGTGTTAGATGCTGAGGTAACTTCGGATGGTATTAAAATCGGTGAGAAAATATTCAATTTAGATAACAAGAAATTCGAAAATTTAAAAAATTATGGTTATGAAAATAAAACAGTTGTGCTAGGTATTCGTGCAGAAGATATCCATGAAGAACCTATATTTATTCAGTCTTCACCAGGAACTGTATTTAAAGCGGAAGTAATCGTTTCAGAACTATTAGGGTCTGAAATAATGGTGCATAGTATGTTTGAAGGATTTGAAATTATTGCGAAGTTAGATTCTAGAACAAAGGTAGCAGCTAATGAAAAAATAGAGCTTGCTTTTGATTTAAATAAAAGTCACTTTTTCGATAAAGAAACTGGAAATCGTATTGTGTAAAGGAGGACACAACTATGAATAAAATTATTAAAGCTATAGCATTTTTAATAATAACGGTTGTCTTGCTAAGCGCATGTGGTCCAAATCGTACACAAAAAGATATTGATCAAGCACTTAAAAGTGATGAAAGTAAGACAAAACCTGATCAATTAACTATGTGGGTAGATGGTGACAAACAAATTGCTTTTTATAAAAAAATTACAGCTGCTTATACTAAAAAAACTGGGATTAAAGTTAAGTTGGTGAATGTGGGACAAAATGATCAGTTAGAAAACATCTCTTTGGACGCTCCTGCTGGGAAAGGTCCAGATTTATTTTTCTTAGCACACGATAATACTGGAAGTGCATACTTACAAGGTCTTGCAGCGGAATTAAAGTTTTCGGATAAAGAATTGCAAGGCTTCAATAAAGATGCGTTGCGCGCTTTGAATTACGATAATAAACAACTCGCATTACCATCTATAGTAGAAACAACTGCACTTTTCTATAATAAAAAATATCTAAAAGAAGCTCCGCAAACATTAAAAGAAGTAGAAGCAAATGCTGAAAAATATACAAATCATGAAAAAAAGCAATATGGGTTTTTATTTGATGCTAAAAACTTTTATTTCAACTATCCATTCTTATTTAATAACGATGATTATATTTTTAAAAAAAATGGCGATAAGTATGATGTAAATAAACTAGGATTGAATAGTAAAGACGTAGTTAAAAATGGTGAAAGGTTACAGCAATGGTATAAAAAAGGTTATTTACCAAAAGCTGCTACACATGATGTGATGATTGGATTATTCAAAGATGGAAAAGTTGGTCAATTTGTAACTGGACCTTGGAATTTGAATGAATACCAAGAAGTTTTAGGAAAAGATTTAGGTGTAACTACTTTACCTACAGATCATGGTGAAAAAATGAAACCATTTCTTGGTGTAAGAGGATGGTATTTATCTGAATATAGTAAATCTAAATATTGGGCTAAAGATTTAATGTTATATATCACAAGCAAAGATACATTACAGAAATATACTAATGAAATGAGCGAAATTACAGGTCGTACAGATGTGAAATCATCAAACCCGAATTTGAAAGTATTTGAAGAACAAGCCAAAAATGCTGAACCAATGCCAAACATTCCAGAGATGCAACAAGTTTGGGAACCAATGGGTAATGCAAGCATCTTTATTTCTAATGGTAAAAATCCTAAAGAATCATTAGACGAAGCAACAGAAGATATAAGACAAAATATAGAAATTCTACATCCAGAAGACAAGTAATAATGAAAGGAGCACTAACATGAAAAAACGTAACCCTAAACTTGCTGCATTACTTTCTGTTATTCCTGGCTTAGGACAGTTTTATAATAAACGTCCAATCAAAGGAGCAATATTCTTAGTATTTTTCATTAGTTTTATTTCAGTTTTTTATCAATTCTTTAACGTCGGGTTTTGGGGGCTGTTTACATTAGGGACAGTACCTAAACTTGATGACTCACGTGTATTATTAGCTCAGGGTATCATATCTATGCTGTTAATCGCTTTTGCAATATTGCTTTATATTGTAAATATCGTAGATGCATATAAAAATGCGATACGCTACAACCGAAATGAAGAAATAAAGGATCCTAAAGCAAGACGTATCGCAACTTGGGATAAAACTTTCCCATATCTACTCATCTCACCTGGAACATTCTTACTAGTATTTGTAGTTGTATTTCCTTTGATATTTATGGGGTTTGTAGCTTTTACAAACTATAATTTATACAATTCTCCACCTAGACATACATTGGAATGGGTTGGATTAGATAACTTCAAAACATTATTTACAATTGGCATTTGGAGAAAAACTTTCTTCAGTGTAATTACATGGACAATTGTTTGGACATTGGTTGCTACAACCTTACAAATTGCTTTGGGATTATTTTTAGCAATTATCGTTAATCATCCTGTAGTAAAATTTAAAAAGTTAATCCGAACTGTTTTAATTTTACCGTGGGCAGTTCCAGCTTTTGTAACAATCTTAATCTTTGCGGCAATATTTAATGATGAATTTGGTGCAATTAACACTGATATTTTGCAACCATTATTTGGAATAGCACCAGCATGGCTTAATGACCCGTTCTGGACTAAAATAGCGTTGATTGCTATTCAAGTATGGCTAGGCTTTCCATTTGTATTTGCATTGTTTACAGGAGTATTGCAAAGTATATCTCCTGACTGGTATGAAGCGGCTGATATGGATGGTGCGTCAAGTTGGCAAAAATTCAAAAATATTACGTTCCCACATGTCATTTTTGCAACGGCACCGTTGTTGATAATGCAATATGCTGGAAACTTTAACAACTTTAACCTTATTTACTTATTTAATAAAGGTGGACCGCCTGTACCTGGACAAAATGCTGGTAGCACAGACATTTTGATTTCATGGGTTTATAACTTAACATTTGAATTCAATAACTTTAACATGGGTGCTGTGGTTTCCCTCATTATTGGTTTTATCGTAGCAATTGTTGCTTTCTTACAATTTAGACGCACGAGTACATTTAAAGATGAGGGAGGAATTTAACATGAATAAGAAAAAAACAGTTTTAAAAGCAATAGGAATCTATGGATTTATTGCATTGATGTTTGTTATTATTCTATATCCATTACTATGGACGTTTGGTATATCATTGAACCCAGGCACAAATTTATATGGGGCAAAAATGATACCTGATAACGCGACATTTAAAAATTATATTTATTTACTAACAGATCCGAGCAGTCAATATTTAACTTGGTATAAAAATACATTGATAGTAGCTTCAGCTAATGCTTTATTCAGTGTTGTATTTGTAACATTAACTTCCTATGCGTTTTCTAGATATCGTTTCGTAGGACGTAAGTATGGTTTGATTACATTTTTAATCCTACAAATGTTTCCTGTATTAATGGCTATGGTAGCGATTTACATCTTATTAAATACAGTTGGGTTATTAGATTCATTATTTGGTTTAACTTTGGTTTATATTGGTGGGTCAATTCCTATGAATGCTTTTTTGGTTAAAGGGTACTTTGATACAATCCCTAAAGAGTTGGATGAATCAGCTAAGATTGATGGTGCGGGACATATGCGTATATTTTTACAAATTATGCTTCCATTAGCAAAACCAATTCTTGCAGTAGTTGCACTTTTCAATTTTATGGGTCCTTTCATGGACTTTATTTTGCCAAAAATTTTGCTGAGAAGTCCTGAGAAATTCACATTGGCTGTGGGGTTATTCAATTTCATTAATGATAAGTATGCGAATAATTTCACTGTATTTGCGGCAGGGGCAATGATGATTGCAGTTCCGATTGCTATCGTATTCTTGTTCCTACAAAAATATCTAGTTTCTGGCTTAACAGCAGGAGCTACAAAAGGATAAATGGAATAATAAAAAATAGCCGATTACATCTCTTTTTGAGAATGTAATCGGCTTAAATTCTTTTAATATCAAAGTGATATAACGAATGTTTCAAATGGTTTTATTTCTGATAGGTTAATTTCTGTATCATAATTGTGTAATTTAATGTTATCAAATTGAACATCTAAAGATGTATTCAATTTAGCTGTTTCATCAGTTAGATTACCAACAATTAAGACTTTTTTATCTCCTAGAGTACGAGTATATGCAAAAACTTTTGAGTTTTCTGCATCAACAAGATTGAATTCGCCATAAGTATAAATATCATCTGATTTTTTTAATTGAATTAAATCTTTGTAGAATTGAAGAATAGAGTTAGGATCTGCTTCTTGTTGTTCAACATTAATTTCTGTGTAATTTGGATTTACTGGGAACCATGGGTCGACTTCAGAAAATCCTGCATAAGCACTATTATTCCATTGCATTGGAGTACGTGAATTATCTCTATTTTCCATTCTATGTTTCTCTAACAATGCTTCTGTATCGCCGCCGTCTTCTTTAACTATACGGTATTCATTTTTAACAGAGACATCGTTAAATTGTTCGATACTTGTGAAAGGAAAATTAGTCATTCCAATTTCTTGTCCTTGATAAATAAATGGTGTGCCTTGTTGTAAAAAGTATACAGCTGCATGACTAGTAGCTGATTCATACCAATACTTGTCGTCATTTCCCCAAGTAGATACACGGCGTGGTTGGTCATGGTTTTCAATAAACAAAGCATTCCATCCAGTATTTTCCAATTCCTTTTGCCAACGGTTCAATACATTTTTATAAGACTGGACATCGAATTGAGATTCTCCTGTATTCCACAAACCTAAATGTTCGAATTGGAATATCATATTAAATTTACCATTTTTTCTTCCCACCCATTCATCAGCATTGTATGGGTTTACACCATTTGCTTCACCGACAGTCATAATATCATATTTACTCAACGATTCATCTTTTACTTGTTGAAGCCAATCTTGAAGACCTGGTTGGTTAGTAGCCGCATCATATACTGGCGCATATTTTTTATCTTCTGGAATTGATAAATCACCCATTTCAAATGTTTTCTTTACGTGAGTAATTGCGTCTACTCGGAACCCATCAATTCCTTTGTCAAACCACCAATTCATCATGTCAATAACAGCTTGACGTACCTCTGGATTTTCCCAATTTAAATCTGGTTGTTTTTTACTGAATAAATGGAAGTAGTATTGACCTGTTTTTTCATCAAATTCCCAAGTTGACCCATTAAAAATACTTTCCCAGTTATTAGGTTCTGAACCATCCTCTTTAGGATCAGCCCAGAAATACCAGTCACGTTTAGGATTATCTAAACTAGAGCGGGATTCAATAAACCATGGGTGTTCATCTGAAGTATGATTAACTACAAGATCTAAAATTAATTTCATACCTTTATCATGAACTTTTTCAAGCAACTCATCAAAATCTTCCATAGTTCCGAATTCTTTCATAATGGCATGATAGTCACTGATATCATAGCCGTTATCATCATTTGGAGATGCATACATGGGACTTAACCAAATTACATCTATTCCTAAATCTTTTAAGTAGTCTAATTTTTCGATTAATCCACGTAAATCTCCGATACCATCATTATTTGAATCATTAAAACTACGAGGATAAACTTGGTATGCAACAGCTTCTTTCCACCACTGTTTGTCTTTTACTTCGGTCATTGATATTCTCTCCTTTTATTTAACTATTCTTGCTGTGTTAATAAATGATTTTTAAACAATTAGAAATATCTATAAGAGTTTTTGGTGATATACTTTACAATTTTGCCACCAAATGTAATCGATTACATTTAAAATATAGCAAGTTTTTTCGGTTTTGTAAACGATTACATAAAAGACTAGTTTTAGTATATAATGTAAGTAATTCACTTTGCCTCGAAAAAGTATCAATAATAAAACTTGACATGCAATATAAGGGGACATATTAATAAATAAGAATATTGATATAAGGATAAAGTGATACGAATGACAATTTTCTCAAATAACTACTAAATAAATATTTATGTTATTCAAGGGGGATCAAAAAATGACAAATGTAAAAGACGTAGCGAGATTAGCGGAAGTATCTACAGCGACTGTCTCAAGAGTTTTAACGAATACAGGAAATGTATCGGAGAAAAATAGAAATAAAGTTTTGGATGCTGTAGAAAAATTAAAATATCATCCAAACAGTATCGGTCGACAATTAAGAAAAATGGAAACTAAAACAATTCTAGTAGTGGTGCCTGATATTACAAACTCTTTCTTTTCTAATATCTTGAGAGGTATTGAATATACTGCAGGGGAAAAAGGTTACCAAGTTTTATTAGGCGATGCACAAAATAAAAAAGCAGATGATTATTTTAAATATTTATATGAAAAACAAGTAGATGGTATTATCCTACTCACTTCAAAATTAAGTATTGAAAATTTAAAAGATATTTATAAAAATTTCCCAGTAGTTTTAGCATGTGAAACAATAGCTGAACTAGATATTCCAACAGTTTCAATTAATAATATTGAAGCAGCAGAAGTTGTAACAGAATATCTTATTAATTTAGGTCATAAGAATATTATGCACGTAACAGGACCGTTGGATGGAATACTGGGGAAGAACCGTTTACAAGGTTTTGAAAATATGATGAAGAAACACCAATTAATAAACGGAGAAGATTCTTTCAAGGAAGGAGATTTCTCTTTAGAATCAGGATACAAGATAGGTAAAGAAATTTTAGAGATGAAAGATAAGCCTACAGCTATATTTGCAGCAAATGATGAAATGGCTATAGGAATAATAAAGACATTTAAAAGATATAATGTAAAGGTTCCGGAAGATATTTCTATCGTAGGATTCGATAATATCAAATTAGCAGAAATTGTTGATCCTGAATTAACTACTTATTCACAACCTAATTATCAAATAGGGGAAAAAGCAATGGAATTATTATTAAATATATTAGAAAATTCCGAGCTGAATTCTAATACTATAGTATTAGATGGAGAACTGATTGAAAGAGATTCAAGCATGGCAAAACAATAATGTAATCGTTTACAAATGATATTGCATGTGCTAACATCAAAATGTAAACGATTACATTTGATGAGAGACAGCATTACATATAGAAAATGATTTCACATCAACAGCCTTTGGAGTAATCGTTTACTTCATAGGCTGTTTATTTTTGGGAGGGATATTATGAAAAGTGTGACAGATTTAACGAATGTGCCGGAAGAAAAAACAGAAGAGGAAACGTTAGCTGACAAACTAAATTTGCCGATACTTAAGAAAAGTATAATTTTCGCTATGACATTTGGTTTCTTCGGCGTTAATATGGCTTTTTCACTGCAATCAGCTATGATGGCTAGAATTTTCCAAACACTAGGAGCTAATCCTAATAAGTTAGGATGGTTCTTTATTTTACCACCTTTAGCGGGATTAATAATACAACCATTAATTGGTTATTATTCTGATCGTACGTGGACAAGATATGGTCGGAGAATGCCTTATTTATTAGTAGCAGGCCCAATAGGAGCAATTACTCTTGTAATGCTTCCTAATGCAGGATCATTCGGATTTGGATACGCTTCTTTAGCAGCATTGCTTTTTGGTGCTATCATGACTCTTTTTATGGACTTGACTGCAAACGCTTGCATGCAGCCTTATAAAATGGTTATCGGGGATATGGTTCCTGAAAAACAAAGAGACATGGCTTGGTCATGGCAACAAATTTTCTCTAATTTAGGAGGAATTATCGCAACGCTTTTACCATTCTTATTAACTCTTTGGGGTGTAGCCAATGTAGCACCTAAAGGTGAGGTGCCGTTAACAGTTAAAATTGCGTATTACATTGCAGCGGCTGTACTTTTAATTTCTACAATTTGGACAGTACGTTCAGTTAATGAATACAACCCTAAACAACATGCATATTATCATGGAATTGACGAAAAAAGAGACCGCAAAAACTCATTGAATCTATGGCAACTACTTAAAAAAGCACCTAAGCAATTCTGGCAAATTGCATTAGTAGAATTCTTTATTTGGTTCGCCATTATGTATCTGTGGACTTACACGCCTGGTGCAATTGCACACAATGTGTGGGGCACTTCAGATCCTTCTTCAGCAGGTTATCAAGAAGCAGGGAATTGGTACGGTGTCTTAACAGGGGTACAGTTTGTTGCTTCTATCTTATTTGGTATTGTTGCAGCTTATGCTAAACCACATCAAAGAAAAATGTTACTTCGTTTCGGTTTGATTATGGGTGCAATTGGTTTTATTTCTATTTTCTTTATTCATTCACAATGGTTGTTGATTTTATCATTCGTCTTAATCGGTATTAATAACCTTACAATGAATACACAAGTATTTACTTTACTAACTGAAAATATAGATGGAAATAATGCAGGAGCATATTTAGGTTTGTTTAACTGTGCAATCTGTTTACCACAAATTATTGCATCACTTGCGAGTTTCGCATTATTCCCATTGTTTGGAGAATCAATGCCAAATATGTTGTTATTTGCTGGCGTGATGTTGTTTATTGCAGCAGCGTGTGTTGGATTTATTGATTCAAAATATAAAAAACCAGAAACTAATGCTTAGAAAAAGAAAAGGAGAATTGCTATGAGTTTAAATGTAGGAATTATTGGTTGTGGAGGTATTGCGAATGGCAAACATTTGCCAAGTTTATCTAAATTAGATGATGTTGATATAGTTGCTTTTTGCGACATTGATGTTGAAAAAGCTGAGTTAGCAGCTGAAAGTTATGGAACAGAAAATGCGAAAGTATATAAAGACTACAAAAAATTATTAAAAGATTCTTCGATTGATGTGATTCATGTATGCACACCTAATAATTCTCATAAAGATATTACAGTTGATGCGTTAGATGCAGGCAAACATGTAATGTGCGAAAAACCGATGGCTAAAACTGCTAAAGATGCACAACAAATGATTGATGCAGCTGAAAGAAATAACAAAAAATTGACAATTGGTTATCAGAATCGGTTCAGAGCAGATAGTCAACACTTACACAAAATGACGGAACGTGGTGATTTAGGTGATATCTATTATGGTAAAGCTCAAGCAATCCGTAGAAGAGCAGTTCCTACATGGGGTGTATTCTTGGACGAAGAAAAGCAAGGTGGCGGACCATTAATTGATATTGGGACACACGCTTTAGACTTAACCCTATGGATGATGAATAACTATGAACCAGAATCAGTCATGGGCTCTACTTTCCATAAATTAGGAAAAAAGGAAAATGCCGCTAATGCATGGGGGCCTTGGGATCCTAATAAATTTAAAGTTGAAGATTCTGCATTCGGTTTCATTAAAATGAAAAACGGAGCAACAATTGTTTTAGAATCTAGCTGGGCTTTAAATAGTCTGGATGTAGATGAAGCTAAATGTTCGCTTTCAGGAACTGAAGGCGGTGCTGATATGAAAGATGGTTTAAGAATTAATGGTGAAGATTTAGGAGAACTTTATACTTCTAAAATTGAACTTGATAATCCGGGAGTAGACTTTTATGAAGGCGACAAAGTAGATGAAGCTGTTGAAGAAGCGCGTGCTTGGATTGATAGTATCATTAACGATACAGAAGTAGTGGTTAAACCTAAAGAAGCATTAGTGGTTACTGAAATATTAGAAGCGATTTATGAATCAGCTAAAACAGGGAAAGCAGTCTATTTATAAAAATATAAATAGATTGAAGTCAGAAGGTGTATTAATGACTCAAAAATTAAGAGTAGGCATTATTGGTTGCGGGGGTATTGCACAAGGCAGACATATTCCTAATTTGAAAAAGTTAAGTGGAAGTGCAGAAATTACAGGTTTGTACGATATAAATCAAGAACTTGCCAATAAGGTTGCTGCAGAATATGAAATCGATTTTGTTGCTCATGATATGGATGAATTATGGGATAAAGTAGATGCAGTAGTAATTTGTACTCCAAATAAATTTCATGCTGAAATGAGTATTGCCGCATTAAAAGCAGGAGTTCATGTTTTTTGTGAGAAGCCCATGGCCATGAACGCAAAAGAATGTGACCAAATGATAGCAGCAGCGAAAGAATCGGATAAACTGCTAGCTATTGGATATCATTATAGGTTTACAGAAGCGGCCACTACAGCCAAAAAAGCAATTGAAGAAGGGGTAGTTGGAGTTCCACTAGTGACAAGGGTACAAGCTATGCGTCGAAGAAAAGTTCCGGGATGGGGCGTTTTCACTAATAGAGAATTGCAAGGTGGCGGCAGTTTGATTGATTATGGCTGCCATTTATTGGACTTGTCAATGTGGTTATTAAATAATGCTAAACCTGTAGAAGTAACGGGACGAACTTATAATAGACTCAGCAAAATGCCTAATCAAATCAATGATTGGGGAGCTATTGATAGTGAAACATTTGATGTGGATGACCATGTAACTAGTTATATTACATTTGAAGATGGTGCATCGCTTCAATTTGAATGTTCATGGTCAGCAAATATTAAAGAAGATGGAATGCATTTAAGTATTTCAGGTGTTGATGGCGGTTTAAACTTATATCCGTTTGAAATATACCAACCACGATTTGGGACATTCTTTAATGAACAAGCAAATGTAGCTCATGATGAAGAACAAGCAGCTCAGCGCCAAACAATGAACTTTGTTAATAGCTGTTTAGGAAAAGAAGAGCTAGTTGTACAACCAGAACAAGCAAGACAAATCAATGTATTGATTGATGCAATTTATGAAAGTGATCAAGAACGACGTAGTATTCAATTATAAAGAGAGGATGGTTTTATATGAAAGTCGGAGTATTCACAGTATTGTTTTATGATAGAAATTTTGAAGAAATGTTAGATTATGTTGCAGATGCAGGATTGAAAATGGTAGAAATCGGTACAGGAGGCAATCCTGGGGATAAATTCTGTAACTTAGATGAAATGCTTGAAAGTGAAGATAAGCGTAAAGAATTTTTAGATAAGATTCATAGCAGAGGATTAGAAATCAGTGGTTATAGCTGTCATAATAATCCTATTTCACCTGATTCAGAGAAGGCGCAGGAAGCGGATGAAACTTTGCGTAAAACAATAGAATTAGCAGCATTAACAAATGTTCCAGTAGTTAATACATTCTCAGGAGTTGCTGGTTCAGATGAAACGGCCAAACATCCAAATTGGCCAGTTACACCTTGGCCAACTACTTATTCTAATACTTACAATTGGCAATGGGAGGAAAAATTAATTCCATATTGGAAAGATTTAGCAGAATTTGCTAAAGAAAAAGATGTTAAAATTGCTATCGAATTACATGCAGGCTTCTTAGTTCATACACCATACACATTATTAAAACTGCGTAAAGCAACTAATGAATACATTGGTGCTAACCTTGATCCGAGTCATTTATGGTGGCAAGGTATTGATCCGGTTGCCGCAATTAGAATTTTAGGACGTGAGAATGCAATTCATCATTTCCATGCTAAAGACACTTATATCAATCAAGAAAATGTAAATATGTATGGATTAACAGACATGCAACCGTATGCTGATGTTGCGACACGTGCATGGACATTCCGTACAGTAGGCTATGGACACAGCCCGCATTTATGGGGAGATATCATTAGTACATTAAGAATTAATGGTTATGACTATGTTGTAAGTATTGAACATGAAGACCCAATTATGTCTGTTGAAGAAGGATTCCAAAAAGCAGCCCAAACATTGAATTCAGTGAATATTGGTGAAAAACCAGTTGATGTATGGTGGGCATAGTTATTTAAATGAATAGAGTTGAAAGGAACACCTCAAAAGCTCACGCTTCTAAGGTGTTCCTTCTATTATTATAAAACAATTATTTCTCTTTCGGCCACTCCAAAATATCCAATCGTATTTTTTCTCCAATAAGTTCAATATTATTATCTCTTGTCAGATACGGTAGTATTTTTTCATTCAAATCAGATTTAACGGTACTTCCATCTGAGTAGTAAGCGGGGAAGTAGCAACTTATGACAATCATATCGTTCTCTACGAGCAACTTAGTTTTGGCTTCGAGAGAGCCTTTGAAGAGAGAAATTTCCGCTTCTATCTCACTCAATTTTTCCACTGAATAGTTTCCTTTAAATTCCTCAACATAGTCAGCCAACACTTTATCGCATACGCGTTTCGCACTTTGCCAATCGCTATCCACGGTCAAATGATAATTGACTTCGTGCCAATTAATCTGAGTCAAGTTTGCATAATTGATTAGTGACTTTTCCAGCAAGACATGATTCGGAATGTTAATAACTTTCCCAGTAGGCGACTCGGTTGATAGCCCGGCTGCACGTTCTGCCAATTTAAAATGCAACGGTGAAATCTTAATCACGTCCCCAATGTGCCCATCTATTTCTACACGGTCGTACAAGCGAAAGAGCCGCTTATTTAATAGAAGCACCCATGCCACAAGTTCTACAGCTAACTTCTTCACAGAAAAAACCACGAGCGCCGCAAATAGTAAGACAATCACCATTAATGAATTCATCGCATTAATCCAAGTAGCGGATAGTAAGATAATCGCAATGACGATGATACTGTTCTTAATAGATTTACGTAAAAACCGATAAATCTTAAGGTCAGAGGCATACTTCTTTAAAAAACGTTGGATAATGAGATGTATCCAAATGGAAATTAAAATAATTAAGACGGTGAAGATAACTTTATGAGAAAGATTCGACGGATCATTGAAGCTGCTTTCGATATTTTTAAATAACGAGTGGATGAAATGCTTAATTTGTTCGTCCATACTGATACGCTCCTTTCTGCAGATTCTGGGATAGAAACATGCAATTTACAATTAAACGAAGTATATCAGATGGTGAAATATTATACAAAATAATCCTCTTGGTGTATAAGCTAAGTAATCAATGAAAAAAGCACTTCCTCAAATAAAACGAGGAAGTGCTTTAACTCATTAATAAATAATTCTATTGATTTTTAAGTCCTTGATGTCGAAAATTTTAGGATTATGTTTGACCCCGTAATAATATAAATTCTTCGCAATACTTTGCGCGAGTCGATTGTCATAATGTTTTCCTTTATAAACGATTTCAAATTTGTCGAGTCCAAGCATTCTGTCCATCTCCTTAATCATATTAGGTTTATTTTATGCACGAGAAAGATGTGAGAAACGTTTCATTTTAGAATTCGACCATCTTAAGAACACATTAAGTCTATCCAATATTTGTTGTTATAGATATTGTCTCACTAATAGTTTTAATTAGTGTTATGTAAGTTTATGAATAATGTTAAGTTGGTCACTAAAATTTTATTTGTTATTAATAATTTTATATTGTCCTGTGGACATTATTTGACCAGGTAGAATGTTAAGTTGGATTAGTAGATTGCAGTTTGTAAATGGAGGGGAAATTCATGAAAGATTATAAAGCAGAGTACGTTAAGGATAAAAACGAAATTATAAATGCTATTGAGGTTTTATTAGAGTATGTGCAACAAAATAAATCAGAATTGAAATCGCTAGAAAATATCTCTGAAGTTGAAAGAATTAAAGAAGATTTTTCAAGAAAAGAATTTGAAATTGTGGTAACAGGTGAAAGTGGAGTCGGGAAATCTACATTCATTAATATGCTGGTGAATCGAAATATCCTGCCGAAAAAGCCAACAAAAGTAATGACTTATATCAAACATTCTAATCTTACGCATGGAGTTGAAGGTACAAAACTTCATTTGAAAAATGGAGAAACAAATACAATCAATAATGAAAAATTAAATAGATTGAGTGAAAAAGATTTAAGCGAAGTTGAATACTTGGAAATCTTTCTAGACTCAAAATTTTTGAAAGATGGTGTCGTTGTTGTAGATACACCTAGTATTGCAACACTCAGTGGAAGTCAAAAAGAAATTGTTGATACGAAAATCAAGGAAGCAACTGCTCACGTTTTCTTAAGTAGTGCAGAACAAGTTGAGCACAAAGCAGAAGTAGAGTTTGTTCAAAATCAAGACCAAACACTATTTATAGTAAATAAAATAGATCTTATTCGCCCGGAAGAAGAAGAGGAAACTATTGATGCTATTATAATGGATTTTTCACTTAAAACTACTGAAAATCTATTTTTTATGAGCATGCTAAATGATGACCATCCTTTGATAGCAGTTAAGCAGCAATTAGATCAGATAATATTTGGATGCGATAAGTTGCAAACAGAAATTGCTGAAGCATATAAGTTAATTACTCGTCATTATGCTTTGTTAATGAAAGAAAATCTTTTAAAAACAGAAGTAGAATTAGAAAATGAGGCATTTCTTAAGAGAATAGATGATAATATGGATGCGTTGTTTGAAAAGATGAGAAATAATTAAAAGCGAACAGAATAATACAATAAGAAAAGCAAGCCCTCCCAAGGCTTGCTTTATTTATTACATATTATTTGATGATTGTAATTGATAAAGGTACCACATAGTCTTCGCCTTTATTAACAGCAATGATAGCCAAAATAGTATAGACAATACTTGCAATACAAATAGCAATTAAAGGAATAATGCCAATAATAATAAGCGTTAGAATATATGAAACTACGCCGTAAATTGCATAACTAATAGCATAGTTAAAGTAGTTCTTTCCTTGTTGATTAATAAAAGGAGACTCATCTTTCTTCATCAACCAAATAATTAAAGGACCAATGAAACTTGTGAAAAAACTTAACACCCATAATATCATTGCCATTGTGCGATCATCTTTTGGTACATTTTGAAATCTTTGGGGATTTTCAGAACCGTTTTGGAAATCCATATTTCCCACCCTTTCTTTTTTATAAATTGTAATTAGCAATAGTAAGTTTAATACTCTACAAAATGCTCAAAACAATTTTCTCATACATTTATCGTATATGTATAGATAGTCAATTTTTGTCTATATTATGTAGTTTATTTGTATTTACAAAAACTTAAAAATAATTTCAATAAATAGAATGTTATAATTTGATGAAAGATAGATATTGGTGGTGTTAGAAATGACAAAATCTACACAATTACTCGAACTTTATTTGCGCTTTTTAAATGGAGAGCATTTATCTAAAGCAGCGATTAGTCAATATTTTGATAATAAATCAAGCAGAACTATTCAACGCTATATCTCCGGACTTAATGCGTTTATTAGTAGCTACGAGGCAACTGAACATTTAAGTATAGAATATGATCGCCAAATTAATGCTTTTAAAATGATGAATATCGGCAATCAAAATATTGATCAAAAACAAGTGTTAGCTATTATTAAGATGCTGATGGCCACAAGAGGGCTTACTAAGGAAGAAATAGATAATACAGTGGCGCATTTAACTGAACGTTTGAAGCCAGAAGACCGTAAAGTTATTGAACAAGCGATTCTTTCTGAAATGACACACTATCATCCAATGATTCACGAGGCGCCGCTATTAGATAAGATATGGGATATCAACCTCATGATTCAAAATGGAAAGTCGCTTTCATTTGATTATTCAAATGCCATGAACAAGGTAAGGCATCACGTCATTAAACCGATGTACGTCACTTTTTCTGAACTTTACTTTTACGTAGTGGGTGTGAATGAGGAAGAAAAGGTCATTATTTATCGCTTGGACCGAATTCTAGAATATGAGAGTACGAAAAGCCAAATTGCTAAACCGGTTTCTCCATATTTTAAAGAAGGAGAATTGAAGCAGCGCATTTACTTCATGTATGGAGGAGAATGGCAACGTGTAAGATTCGAGTTTAACAACGGGATTATCGAATCAGTGATGGATCGCTTTCCAACTGCGAAATTACTAAAAAAAGACTACGAAAATAACCGCTTTGAAGTAGAAATTGAAGTGATCGGCAATGGAATTGTGATGTGGCTGCTTTCTCAAGGCAGTAAAGTGAAAGTATTATCGCCGCAATCAGTAAAAGAATTATATTTAGACGAGTTAAAAAAGATGATAGATCAATATTGAGTTAGACAAAATTTGTCTAGGGACGTGTGTATGATACAAGTAATCCAAGGCGAGAGGATGATATGCATGTTCAAGTTAACAGACGAACAAAAGAGAAAACTCATCGACATGATATTTGTAATAGAATATGACGAGAGTGAAGATGAAGAAGAAGTCTACCGCGAAATAGAAAATGATTTGAGAGAAGCTTTTAATAAAATTAGACAGCTTTTTTGGGTTTAGAATATAGTAGGAATAGCTTCTGCAGGATGGGAGCTATTCTGTTGATACCTTTTTTAAAGCGTGGCTACGCTCAAAAAATATTTTTTAAAATTATTGAGATAGACAAATAATGACTATCTTAAATTTAGTAAGATATATAGTAAAATAATAGGTAGCAACAAAGTATTAATTTAAAAGATTAAAACTTCGTATATAAATAGTTATTGTTATGTTTTTATGTTTAAGTTATTAAGATGATTTATAAATTTTTGGGGGTTAAAGTGATGAGTAAACAAGAAAAGTTGGCTTTAGATGTAATCGAAAAATCAATGAATCTTCCGTATGTAAAAGTGAATCGCGATGAATTTTTAATTAGAACTTTTCAAGGAAGTAAGCATAGTGCATCAGAAATTTTAGAAAAAGGTCCTTTAGATTTATTTAGTAAAAGTGAATTAGATAAAAAAGCGAATAAGGTAATTAATTCTAATGTATTAAAATCTTCTAGTGCATCGTTTGCTGCTGGAATACCAGGTGGATTTGCTATGGCTGCTACTATACCAGCAGATTTAATACAGTTTTATGGTTTTACACTCAAATTAGCGCAAGAAATTTCATATATTTATGGATATGATAGTCTATTCGATGAAAACGAAGAGTTAACAGATGAAGCTCACGACACTCTAATATTGTATTTAGGTATTATGTTCGGTGTTACTGCAGCAGGATCTTCAATTCGTATAGCATCTCAAAAAGCATCTCAGCAAGCTTTAAAGTCTATTCCAGGAAAAGCACTAACAAAAACTTTCTATTATCCTATATTAAAAAAGGTACTTAAAGTATTTGGAGTTAAGTTAACTAAAGACAGTTTTAGCAAAGCCGTTTCTAAAACAATACCTTTTGTTGGCGGAGCTGTTTCAGGTGGTTTGAATTATGCTTCTATGAAACCTATGGCACGTAGACTAAGAGATGAGTTACGAAAAGATAGAGATAACTATTCTAAAGAAGATTATGAAAATGACTTAAAAATTCTTAATATAACTGAAGATGATTTAATTATCGAGTAATAATATTAAAAACATCGATTCCCCGCGGACTCGATGTTTTTTTGCTTCCCCGCTTCTCCACCTCAAATTGCACCATCTCCATATCTATGTTTAAATTAAGAAAACGCTTCCACAATTCAACACTATATCCAAACACTCAAACCTCACCACACAATTCGATATCAACCGTTGCACCAACTACATTTAGACTTTCTCACAGTCATTACCCAACTCACCCAGATCTTTTTTCACCTAAGTGTCTTAGCATGATGCCAATAAATTAAAGATAGGATGATGTTTTCTGTTATGAAGAGTAAAAGGGAGAAGCATAGAAATATTGTTTATTATACGTCGGTCGCAATTATTTTGTTTGTGACGTTGATTGCGGGTATTTTTCCAAAGTTATTCGGACGATATGCACAGCGTACATATGATGTGATTGCGGGTTCGTTTGGTTGGTTGTTCTTGGTAATTATCTTTGTGTTGGATGTGTTCTTGATTGCGTTGGCGGTTTCGCGTTATGGCCGCTTCAAGCTCGGCGCTGACAATGAGGCGCCGGAATTCTCATTTGTTTCGTGGGTCGGTATGTTGTTCTCTGCTGGCCTGGGTGTCGGGATTGTCTTCTGGGGTGTCGCTGAGCCGCTCACGCATTACTTGCATTCGCCGTTCCCGGATAAAGTGCCGGATCACTCTGCGGAATCTGCACGCGTGGCTATGGGGTATACGTTCTTTCATTGGGGGATTTCGCAATGGTCGATCTTTGCGATGTCTGGACTGACGGTAGCCTACTTCCAATTCCGTAAGCAGCGTAACGGCTTGATTTCGACTGCAATGGAGCCAGTATTCGGGGAGGCTTACAAGCGACCGCTGCGTAATCTCATCGATATCTTGGCTATTATCGCTACGGTTATGGGTATCGCAACTTCCATCGGTCTCGGCATCATGCAAATCGGAGGTGGCTTGCATCACGTCTTCAACTTGCCGAATACTAATGTCACTAAAGTCGCTATTACGATTATCATGGTATGTATCTTCCTCGGTTCTGCGCTTACAGGCCTGAATCGCGGTGTGAAATGGCTGAGTAATATCAACGTCGGTCTTGGGGCAGTCTTACTTATCTTTATTTTGATCTTCGGCGACTTGAAATTTGTTCTAGAATCTTACACGCTCGCTATCGGGGATTATCTGCGTCATTTCATCGAATACAGTCTGCGTGTGAATCCTTATACCGGCGATAACAGTTGGATTCAGAAGTGGACCGTCTTCTACTGGGCCTGGGTCATTGCCTGGTCGCCATTTATCGGCGGATTTGTGGCACGCGTTTCTCGTGGCCGTACTATCCGTGAATTCGTTATCGGAGTGCTGATTATTCCACCGCTTATTTCATTTACGTGGATTGCCGGCTTTGGAGGTACAGCTTTGAAAGTAGCTTTGACTCAGAATACCGGCATCGAGAAAATTGTCGATAAAGATTATTCCGTTGCGCTATTCGAGTTGCTGCAACAATTTCCAATTTCAGATATCACCAGCATCCTGGCTATTGCGCTTATCTTTATTTTCATCGTAACGAGTGCCGACTCTACCACACACATCGTAGCTAGTATGGCCACAGGTGGCGTGGATAATCCGAAAGTGCGCCACAAAGTCATTTGGGGACTATTGATTGGTGCAATCTCCGTAACTATGACCATTGCGGGAGGTCTTACCAGCCTGCAAACCGCTTCGCTCGTGACCGGTCTGCCATTCTCCATCATTCTAGTGCTCATGATCTTCTCCATCATGCGCGCCCTGCGTCGAGAACCCACCGAGCACTTCCAAATGAGCTATATTGAAGATGAAACCGACTATTCCATCCCTTTGGAAAAAAGAGAACGGGAGAGCAAGGAAAAGTAGAAGAGATCAGGGAGCCAAATGACAACATTTGAAGTAATTATAGTCATGATAGCGTTTGGTGAATTTACACTAAACCTAATCACTATAATTATTGAAATTGTTAAAAAAAGATAAAAAAATAAACCATCTCACAACTTTGATATGATTGAGATGGTTTAATTCATCAAATTATGTCACCGTCTTTTAAGCGGTCTCTGAAAGCGTCGTGTGTCCGCGCGGCGCTTTTCTTTACATTTTTATTATCGCATAAGAGAAGGTTAAAAGTACATAAAACTCTTATAGGGTTGTACTTTTGAGTTCAATTTTAGTAATGTAGTACAGAATTAGATAGTTCTTTTTTATTTTTTACTTAATAGAGAGAAAATTTGAGTTAATTCGATATTATTTAGTTTGCTGATTATACGATTATTTTGACTCTGTAGGGTTTGAAAGTTTTGATCAATCGTATATTGCATTTCTATTATTTCTTGGGTATTTTGCTTGATGCTATCGTCAATACTGTCTAATAAGTGTAATTGAACTTCATTTTGTTTTACAATATTTTCTTGGTAATTAATAATCTTATTTCCTATATTGACAATTGAGTTAGATATTTGGTTGAGATTATATTGAGTCTCTTGATGTTTTATCTCTTCATGAGCCCATTTGATTGCTTCTTGCCAGTTTTTTGCGTAACCATTTTGTAAAGCATCAATTAACAGTAAAATATGAGAAGAATCTTGAAATGCTACAGGTACATACTTGTTCATAATAGTATATTCTACATTTACATCTTTTTTATGATTGTTATAAAGATGATGTAATCTACTTTCTACATTCTTATGTTCTTTAATTATTAAATTTTGTTGTTCATAAATACCTATTTCGTTCTTTAGTGTTTCGTCTGAAAAATGCTTATTAAAATCTTCATTTGCTTTTTGTTTTGTAATTTCTAATAATGATGAATAATCTTTATTAAATATTTTAAAAGGAGCTGCTAAGAGTCTCACAAGATAACCTATTATTAATGCACCAATACCGCAAAAAATGCTGGTAAAAATAATATTAGTCCAAAAGCCTCTTTCTACTAATGCCCGCTTACCATAAATAAAATTAACAATTATAAATACTGAAACCAGAATGGACATAGCTATAAACTTTAATAAATCTTTATCAATATTTAGTACACTTTTAAACCATGGAGAGAAAGTGACTGAAATAATTGCAAAAGTTAATGTTGCAATTATTGGGACTCCATATTTAACAGTATAGGTCCTATTTATAAAAAAATCACAGGCTCCAAGGGTCAAATAAAGTGTAATTATTGTGCTTATCAATACCATCCCTAATAGTAATAATAGCTTTGATATTTCTATAGGCGAATTAATTTTCTTAAGGATCGGTGCTATCTTGTTCTGAATAAAATTATTATATAATTCATTTTTCCTTTCCGAATAGTTTTGGTTTAATTCTGATAAAAGTGTCTCTTTTTTCAAATCGTTTTGCTTTAAAAGATTTGTATATTCTTCTTTGGTTGAGCCTTCTTGATTAGTTAATTTTAAAAATGTTAATAAAAAGTCTAATAGTTCAATTCGATTCATTGAATTTAAAACTTCGATTTTATCTTTATCTTTATTTTTATTATCGGAAGGCTAACGAAATCATGTTAAAGTATTCACAATATTGTGAAAATTTAAAGTTTATGATTAAATTGAGTAAGCGTTTACACTAGTCCATTTAGATACGTCGAATAAAGGGGGAGCAAAAATGATAACATTTACAGTTTCTGTCATTTTGTTAATTTTAGGTTACTTTACATATGGGAGGTATATCGATAAGATGTTCGGTCCAAAACAAGCACGACCCACACCTGCTTATAATCAACGTGATAATGTTGATTATCTGCCGATGAAAACTTCATCTAATTCATTAATTCAGCTTTTAAATATTGCAGGAGTTGGGCCGATTTTTGGACCGATTATGGGAGCTTTATATGGTCCGGTTGCTTTTATTTGGATAGTGGTAGGTTGTATTTTTGCCGGGGCTGTCCACGACTATCTTACAGGAATGATTTCTATACGAAATAAAGGGGCTCACTTACCTGAACTTGCAAGTAAGTTTTTAGGTAAAGTGATGAAACATTTCGTTAATATTTTCTCTATTCTCTTGTTTCTTTTAACTGGTACTGTATTTGTAACAAGTCCAGCGCTATTACTGCATAATTTAATGGACGGGCGTGTTGCATTAGGTATTATTATCTTTGTGATTTTTGTGTATTATATTTTATCTACTATTTTGCCAATCGACAAAATTATTGGTCGTATTTATCCGTTTTTTGGTGTGCTTTTAGTTGTGAGTGCAGTAGGCATGGGGTTCCGTTTAATTCAAACAGGCGCACACATTCCGGAAATCAGTTTACAAAATATGCATCCCGACGGTGCACCGATTTTTCCTTTGCTTTTCTTCACTATTACATGTGGAGCATTATCAGGGTTTCATGCGACACAAACGCCAATTATTTCTAGAACAACAAATAATGAAAAAAATGGGCGATTCATTTTCTATGGAATGATGATTGCTGAAGGAATTATCGCTATGATTTGGGCAGCAGCTGGTATGAGCTTATTTCATGGATACGAAGGCTTGCAAGGTGTGTTGGCTGAAGGAGAGGCTGCTTTAGTAGTCAGCAAAGCAGCACACTTGTTGCTTGGTTCTATTTTAGGAACAATTGCTGTACTCGGTGTGATTGTTCTACCTATTACCAGTGGAGATACTTCATTCAGAAGTGCACGTATGATTATTGCAGATTACCTACACATCGATCAACGTAAATTAGCAAAGCGTATTTTTGTAGCAGCGCCGCTCTTTATAATAAGCTTTGCATTAACTCAAATTGATTTCACAATTTTGTGGCGTTATTTCTCATGGGCAAATCAAACTACTGCAGTAGTAGCCCTGTGGGTTGGAGCTATGTATCTTCTTCTGGCTAAGAAGAATTACTGGGTAGCAGCGGTACCTGCAACATTTATGACGTGGAATATCTTTGTTTATATTTTGAGTCAGAAAATTGGTTTCGGGATAAATCTTACGGTTAGTTATTATTTAGCTTTCGGATTAACTTTATTATGGATTGGTTATTTTATTTACCAATATAGAAAAATGACTTCTAAAACGGAATTTGAACTAGATTATCAAATTTCTAGTCAAGAACCAGCAGTGTAGAATCATGATAAGTCAGGCAAATAAATGCTTGGCTTTTCTTGTTTATTACACTTCCAGTTAAGCATAAGTTAAAAATACAGTCGCTATTTACATGCAAATGTCGAACGATATTAAGTTAAAAAGATTTATTTTTTTATGTCATGATGAAAAGCCGAGAGGAAAATAATATAATATTTCTAAGAGAAAGTTGAATAGATGGTGGCAAATCTATTTTGAAGGAGGTGGTGCCTATGGCGTCACTGAATTTAGAAAGGATAGGCCAAATGAGCGTATATGAAACAATAAGTATCATGATTGCTTTTTGTGAACTGCAAATAACAATCTTAATATTTATCATTACTTATATCGCTGAAAAAGATAAAAAATAAACCATCTCACAACTTTGATATGGTTGAGATGGTTTATTTAACTATAAAATCATGTCACCGTCTTTTAAACGGTCTCTGAAAGCGTCGTGTTGGAGCACGGCGCTTTTCTTTACGTCTTTATTATCGCATAAGAGAAAGTAAAAGTACACACAAATACATAAAGAGAAATCTTTTTAGAAGAAAATGGATACTGCGTTTAGAAAAAATAAGCCATCTTCCAACTTTGATGAGTTAGATGGCTTATTATTAAGAAATTTAACTATAACCGTCTTTTTAACGGTCTCTAAAAGCGTCGTGTTCGCGCACGGCGCTTTTTTACAATTGCAAAAATATAATCTAAACAACTGTAAAGTGTACAAAATAGAGAGTTAATGATCAATATAGCACTTATGGAGTCACTGAATTCTAGAAAGGATAGGCCAAATGACAACATTTGAAGTAATTATAGTCATGATAGCATTTGGTGAATTTACACTGAGCCTAATCACTAATAATTGTTGAAGTTGTTAAAAGTTGAAGTTGTTAAAAAAAGATAAAAAAATGAACCATCTCACAACTTTGATATGATTGAGATGGTTTAAACTGCTATCTCACAAATACTACATAACACTTTTAACTATTCTATTTTATATACTATTTCATTATAGCCTAATATTTCGGGGAGTGTAATATTATTTCAAAAATGACAAAAAGCGGACACATCCTATAAATGCATCCGCTTCTCCTCTTATTGTTGAACGGTCTCTTTAAAGTTTTCTAAACGTCTTTCTTTTTCCTCATCGCTGATATTGTGTTTAGCAACATAGCGGTTACGTTCGTGCTCAGCACATTCTTTACAGCAAGCGCCTAGATAACGGTGTTCGTTTTCTTCAGAAACCAAGATTTGTTTATTACATTCAGGATTGCTGCAGTTGATATAGCGTTCGCATGGCGTACCATCGAACCATTCTTTACCGATGACTGTTTTTTCAACTTGGTTCACATCGACACTGATACGTTCATCAAACACGTACATTTTGCCGTCCCAAAGTTCACCTTTCGTCTCAGGGTCTTTACCATAAGTAGCAATCCCGCCTTCAAGTTGGGCCACATCTTCAAATCCTTCTTTTAAAAGGAAACCAGAGAATTTTTCACAACGAATACCGCCTGTGCAATAAGTGACGATTTTCTTATCCATGAACATGTCTTTATTCTCTTTAATCCAGTCGGGTAGGTCTCTGAAGCGTGTAATGTTTGGACGCACGGCACCACGGAAGTGGCCTAGATCGAATTCGTAATCGTTACGTGCATCAATAACAATCGTTTCGTCATCTTCTAAAGCGTCGCGGAATTCAGAAGGTGATAAATATTTGCCTGTTGTTTCGCGTGGATCAATATCATTGTCTAAATCGAGCGCAACGATTTCTTTTCTTGGACGCACATGCATTTTTTTGAAAGCATGTTCTTCTGCTTCGTCGATTTTGAAAGTGATATCTTGGAAACGTTCATCTGCACGCATGTGTGCAATATATTGATCTGTATCTTCTTTAGTGCCGGATAAAGTGCCGTTAATACCTTCAGTGGATACTAAAATACGGCCTTTTAAATTATGTGCTTTACAGAATTCTAAGTGCTCTGCTGCAAAAGTTTCGGGGTCGTCAATTGTGACATATTTATAATATAACAATACTCTATAATCCATAATTTGATACTCCTCATATTCTCTCTTTTAATTTATTGTAAAGGAAAAAGGGCAGACGTTCATGATGCAGAAGACTGATTTTGAGCCTTCTGCCATGTGATTTCATTCGTTATTCAAGCGTTTTTCCATGTAATTCGCAAATTTTTCTCCTATCATATCTTAACAAAAAACACAAAAGATGCAATGCTCCATGCTCAAATTCGCAAGCTAAGGAAGTTTATGAATAGCAAATAAATAACTGGCATAGCGCAAGATGATAAACACTACGATTAACACTGCAAAAATAATTTCACTCCAAGCCACTGCCTACACTATTTCCGGGGAAATAAATGGTGAACAGGTATTGATATAGAACCAACAAAAAGAACCACTTCAGCAATTGAAAGTGGTTCTTCAGATAGACTAATGTCCGCCAGAGTTAGAGTTTTCGGCTGGCTTTTGCGGAGCAGGTTGTGCCTTTTGAGCAGGTGTATTATTTTGTGTTTGGTTTTGCTGTGGTTGTGCAGGTTGTTGAGATTGCTTAGGTTGTGCTTGATTTTGGGTAGGTTGCACTGGTGCTGCTTTTGGCTTTTCAGTTTCTTTAGGTGCTTCACGTGTTGTCTGCACCCGTTGAACTGGTTCTTGTTTAGGCGCAACATAATAAGAACGTTGTTGTGTTTGTTGGCTTTGGCCAGCATCTTGCTGATATTGAGAAGTACCTTCTTGAGCCGGCTCATTATCTTGTTTTGTTTCAACTTTTTTCTTTTTATCTGATTTATCTTTGTCGGTTTCTTTGTCCTTAGCGTTTTTCTTTTCATAATATTTCAGAGCACTTGCTTGATCACTCTTCATATATTTTTGATACGCAATCACACCGCTTACGGCAATACCTGTAACTAACAAGGCTGTAACCACAACCGCTGCTATTCTTTTAAATGCTTTTCCCATGCATAGTGACTCCTTAAATCATGTTTTATCGTGGTGCTAATTTCAAGATACATAATCATTTTATAGAATAGAGATAAACATTTCCACTGCTTTCAACCATTTTTTGAAAAAGAACCCATTGAAGAGTTCGAATCCCTAAAGATACCCTCGAGCTAGAAATAGAAGCGAAGCACAATTAAAGTGTAAATGTTTATCCCAATCTTAAAGTGGTATAAAATTTATAGCCACAAATCTAAAAGCGAGGTTGATAAACATGGCAGAAATTAAACAAGGTAATAATAAATTTTACATTGGAGATTCTGAAGAACAACCAGAAGCAGAGATTACGTACGTATCAGCTGGCGAAGATAAAATCGATGTCAATCATACTGGCGTCAGCAGCAGCTTAGAAGGACAAGGTATTGGCACACAATTAGTACAAAGAGTAGTAGAATACGCAAAAGAAAACAATTTAAAAATTATTCCTTCTTGCCCATTTGCGAAAAAAGTGATTGATGAAACACCTGAATATCAAGACGTTTTAGCATAAGGTAAGTGTTGAGGGAGTCTAAAAAGCCAAGCTGCTCTAGGACATAGTATTGTCCTGGGGCAGCTTGTTTTGTGCTTAAAGCGGATCTAAATGACGCTCAATTTCTTCACGTTTGTCTTGAAGGAAGTCTGCGGTAGGTATTACATCTCTCTGAATAAAAGCTATTTCTTTAAGAAATAGAAATTTCTATGATATAAAGGGTATAAGGAGAGAATATACATGAAGAGATTAATAGCAATGATTATCAGATTTATGTTCTATTTTGATATCATGTTCCTCTTTGAATACTTTGTATTTGATGATGTAAATTATCTCTATGTCTTAGGTTTGGCCTTAGCGCTTGCGATATTTACAGAAATAGGTAATCCGAGGAACAAGAAGAAGAAAAAGAATGATGATAAAAAGAAATGACGGGTATAATCAACTAAAAGATAAATAGATGATTGGATGATTGCCAAATGAATGTTCCAAAAATGTTAATATACGTAGCGCTGATGTGCTTCATAGTTATCGTAGAAATGATATTAGTTGCTACAGTAGGATTACCGAAATATGTAGTTATTGTAATTAGTGTTATTTTGTTAATTCTAGTGGTACTAATCGTAATGGAAGTTGTTAAGAAGAACAAGAAATAGTTTCAGATTCGCTTAGAGAATAAAATATGTATAAGGTGGTTAACCTAATGGATTCGATGAAAATCGCAGTGCTGTCTGCAATTGTGTTTTTACTTATCGTTTTAGAGATAGTAATGAACAGCTATCTTACACCGCACTTATTTCTGATTGCCGTAATTAGTCTTTTTGCAGTAGTAGCCGCCGGAGTATTAGTATCTGAAATCATTAAAGGTTATAAACAAAGTTATAAAGAGTGAAAGATTAAGCTTGTGTGCGAAAATGGCATGCAAGCTTATTTTAATGCCTTTAAACAAGTTCAGCTACTATATGTAACAATGTTATGTTACGCTGTTATTAGGAGGTATCGTGACATGAAAGAACAACTTATTAGTAAGAAAGAACTTTTATTAAAGTGCGACATTACTTATGGCCAGCTCTATCGTTGGAAGCGCAAGAACTTAATCCCTGATGAATGGTTTATCCGCAAATCTACTTATACAGGCCAGGAATCTTTTTTACCAAAGGATAAGGCGTTAAAGCGTATTAAAGATATACAAAAATATAAAAATGAATATTCGTTAGATGAATTAGCGAAGAAGTTTGCTGAAGAGAGTGGAGCTGTGGAAAATAATGCGGTAAGTAATGAAACATTGATAAGTCAGTGGTCACGTTATTTTATGAGCGAAGTTGGAGAAGGCTTGTTGGACAAATATCCAGAAGAAAAAGCAGTCTATGTAGGGACTATCTTAAATGATGTGTTAACTAAGAGCATTATATCAATGGATGAGTTGCAAGACTTAAAAGTTTTTTTACTGCAAAGCAGTGAGAATAATAAACATGCAGTATTATATATTTGCCGTAAGCTAGGGATTACATTCTACTTACTGGCCGAGCCACAAGGACAAATTACTTTAGACAAGAGTGTGAAAGTATTAGATACTATCCGAGCAGAGAAATTATTTATGGAAGAAATGTAAATTAAAGCCCCAAACAGCCATGCTGCTTGGGGTTGCAAGTTAAATTATTTGTCTTTAGTTGCTCTAATAAATAAACCAAGTAATGTGAACGTTGTAACAGCAAATACAATATTCATTATTGAAAGAATCTCTATGATGACTACGTCTTTACCTAAACGTTCAAATGCATTCTGTTGCATCTCTTGATCAGTGTTAAAGTCTCCTTCTTCTACGCGAGAAGGTTTTTCTTCTAAATCTTTCATCATTCTGTCTTCTACAAAAGGCATATTGGATTCCTCCCTTGTTGTTAAAAACATTCCCTCTTGTCATAAAAGCAAACTTTAAGCTGTACCTTCTTCTTTTTGCAAAGCGCGGTAACTGAGCCAGCTGCTGATCAAACCGAGGACTAAAATTGCTGTGGCAAACAATAATGCAGAATTATAATTACCGGACTCTCCAATCAAATATCCTGATACAAAAGGTGCAATCATTTGGCCTACACTGTAAATCACTGTGAGGGTTGCTATGAAGTTAGACTGACTTCCCGTTTGGAACATTAACATTTGACCTTTAGACATAAACAAAGTAGTAAGGCCCAAGAAGGTACTCCCGAATAAGAGAGAACTGATAATCAGGCTGGCGATGTTATGTGAAAGAACAGGAAGACAGACGCTGATAATTTGGAGGCCGAAAGCCATGTATGTTGCTTTACTGTAGTCTAGTTTTTCAGCAATTAATGACCAAACCACTGTTGAAGGGATAGCTCCTAGACCCACAAACATCCAACTTAAAGCTGCGTATTCTGAGAAGGTGGGAATTGATTTGATAATAGCTACTAAGAAGGTTCCTGTAATAATATAACCGGCACCTTCGCAGAAATAAGCAATTGAGAACCAACGCATAAATTTTGGGTTAAGACGGTGGGCAGTCTTATCTCCATTAGTGGTATCACTATTTCCAGGCAACTCTCTAGGCGGGTTTTCTTTCATCAAGAAAATCACTAATAAGCCCAGTACTAGGGAGATGGCGCCTAGAATAACCCAGGTCATTTGCCAAGTCGATTCATCTGTAAAGAAGAAAACGTAGATGCTGCTGAAGAATAACCCTAGACCTACCGCACTGTATAATAATCCGGAGATTCCTTCTTTGTGTGCTTGGCGCAAAGCTTCTAAGACGACGTTCGAAGCGAGTACAAAGACGGTCCCGCTAGTAATGCCAGCAATCAGACGTAGAATGGACCAGAGTATGTAATTTGTCGTGAATCCCATCAAGATAATAGAGAGGATGTTCAGGATGAGATAGATTTTGACATCCACGACTTTGCTTTTGAAAATGAAAAACATGGGAATAATTGCACCAATTAAATAGCCGAGATAATTAATTGTGGCTAGTAATCCGGCAGCCTGATCGCTCATATGTTCCGCATGTTGCATGAATGGTAAAATCGGCGTATAAGCAAAGCGCCCGATTGCCATGACAATGAATAAAGAAGCCATACCTAACAATAATTGTCGATGTGCGTGTTGGTTCATGATGTCGCCTCCTTTGGATAATATGCCCTTTATTATACGTGTTTTTGTAATTTTTAGATAATGATGATTTATAAACTTGTAAAATAACTTTAACTTATCATTATTAAAATAAAAAATGAGACTAAGTACACAATGTACCTAATCTCATCTCAAATAATATCTCAATCATATTTCTAAAATATGTTTATTTATCGTCTTTTTTATCTTTTTTGTCGCCGCCTAATTTATCTTTAGCGTACTCTTTACCTTTCTCGATGTACTCATCTTTGTGTTCGTTTAAATGATCTTCGCCTTTTTTCTTGATATCATCAAAGTTCATAATTTATTCCTCCTTCAAATTTAAGTACAGTTATGGGTTACCCCGTGTATTTGGTATGAAACACTTAAAATTCTACTAAAGTTCAAATCTTTTTGTAAAACCTGTCAACCACTAGGTTTGTAGAGTCAAATTTATTTTTTAAAAAATATAGTTGATACGTGTGAATGACCTTTTATGGAGCGTAAAATTCTTATTTTTTCAAAAACGAGAGCACATTTGATGATTGTATCAGAACTGAAAAGGGAATTTTAATATTATATAGAGATAATGAGGAGGCGTTAAGTGTGGATTATACACGTTTAGGTAATTCAGGATTGAACGTTTCAAGATATGCATTAGGTACGATTCCTTTTGCAGGAAGTAATGGATTTGAAAATGCAGGTGGAATGAGTGAAGAAGAAGTCGCGTACTTTATTGATTATGCGTTAGACCAAGGCATCAACCAATTTGATACAGCCAATTTATATTCGAAAGGCGACTCTGAAATTGCGTTAGGTAAGGGCATTCGCAATCATCGCGATGAAATGGTGATTAGTACGAAGACGGGATTCCCTTATAATGATAATCCGAATAACGTAGGTGCTTCAAGGTTGAATATTGAGCGCTCTATTTATCATTCATTAAAGAGACTAGGCACAGATTACGTAGATTTGTATTACGTACATACGTGGGACGGGCAAATTCCCGTAGAAGAAACAATACAAACGATGAATGACTTGATTCGAAAAGGCAAGATTCGTTATTGGGGCGTATCGAATTACAGCGGCTGGAATTTAGCACAAACGCATACGTATGCGACGCAAAATAATATGATACCGCCAATTGCGCAACAAATTTACTATACGCCGGAATCGCGTGAAGCGGAATATGAGTTGCTTCCGGCTGGTACAGAATTAGGAGTTGGCAATAGTATTTGGTCGCCATTGGGAGAAGGATTGTTAACAGGTAAGATTACCCGGGATAAAAAGGGTGAACCGAATACTAGACAAGGTGACGGTTGGCCTGAGCCATATGTGAAAAATCACGATTTGTTCTATCAACTCATCGACACAGTAGCAGAAATTGCGCACCGCCATAGTGCAACGATACCGCAAATTGTCTTAGCTTGGCTGCGTGACAGACCCAATGTCGATTCTATCGTCATAGCAGCACGTAATAAAGAACAGTTGCACGACAATATCGCTTCTTATCAATTACAGTTAACTGCTGATGAAATGCGTGCCATCAATGAATTAACCATACCTGAGCCAATTTATCCATTGTGGCATCGTGCGATGAATTCAGCAGACAGAGCTTCAAATGCTGAACAGGAATATTTGAGAGATTATCAAGAATACATGGATCGCAAAAATAACTTAATACAATAATTGATTTCTGTCCCACTCGTATTAAAGACTGTGGGTGGGACATTCTTATAACTTTAATTCTAGGTTATATATTTAAATTTTAAATAATACAAAAAATTATAATTTAAGTATAGACATATAAGTATACAATTCGATATACTAGTGTTGATAATCATATTATTCTAAATTATTTGTTTAATTATAAGGGAGGAGGAATTAACATGATTAAAAGAACAGCAGAACACATTTTAACATGGATTGGCGTGGGTCTATCAGCAATCGGCCTGTTATTAATCGGCTTGGTGTTGCCCTTTATGAGTGCAGATTCATTCATTCAAGGTATGCAAGAAGGTGATGGCAACATCACTTATGAAGACGCTACTATGACAGCCTCATTATTCCAAAATGTAGGAATCTTTGTTTTAATTCTAGGTCTGATTACTTTGGTAATAGCTATTATAGGTGGCGTGTTTATCAATAAAAACGCTAAAACAGCAGGTATTTTAATTTTAATCGCTGGCGTTATTTCCCTATTAGGAAACTGGGTTGTAGCGATTTTATGGATTATCGCAGGTATTTTACTTCTAGTTAAGAAACCTCAAAGAGATACTTTAACTGAAGATGGTTATTATAATTATGATAAAGCGAATGAAGTCGCTAAAGATCGAAATAATGAAGATCCTTATAAATATTAAGGGTTACGGGAGTTGGGACATTAATTTGTTCCAACTTTTTTTGCTATTTAGTAGGATTTGATGGTGGGGGTTGGAGAAGTGTATAGGCAGGAGCGGGGAGCCTATACACTTTGGTCTTAAACTGTATAGGCAGGAATTGCGAGCTTATACACTTTAGCTCGAAACTGTATAGGCAAGGATTGCGAGCCTATACACTTTTGCCCTGAACTGTATAGGCAAGGATTGCGAGCTTATACACTTTGGCCCGAAATTGTATAGGCAATGATTGCGAGCCTATACACTTCCCTCACTTTATCCATCTTTACCCAACCAAAAAACTTAATACAACGCAGAACAGGGGCTGAGACGACTCATCATGTCCCAACCCCTGATTAAATTTGCTTATTTATATCATTTCGCTGCCACCGCTGACTGGCATATAACTTCCTGTTATATAAGCGCTGTCGTCACTTGCGAAAAATGCTACTGCTTTAGCCACGTCTTCAGGTTGAGCAATGCGTTTCATTGGTACGAAAGAAGCTTGTTTGTCTTTATACTCTTGAGGCATGCCAGAAGTCGCATTAGTGTCAACCATGCCCGGAGCTACAGTATTAGCGGTGATACCTTGATCGGCATATTCGTCTGCAATGTATTTAACGAATGCGTTGAGACTGCTCTTAGACACCCCGTGGGCTAAGAAGTTAGGAGCGGCGCGCTTGCTCAACCCGCTTGAAATATAGACTAACTTGCCGTATTGCTGTTCCTTCATATGTTCAATCACAGCTTTAGTTCCAAAGAAAGCAGCTTGTAACTCATCATCTGTTTTATGAATAAATTCTTCCCATTCCATTTCCGCAAATGATTTCATTGGGAACTGCATTCCTGCATTATGCACAAAAATATCAATACTGCCAAAGGTATTGATGGCTTCCTTAACAATGTTATCAATATCTTCTTTGCATCTTGCATCACCTTTGACGGCAATAGCTTTGCCACCGTTTTCTTCAATAAATTCTACTACTTTTTCAGCAGCATCTGCACTTGAGAAATAATTTACGATTACATTTGCACCGCGTTGTCCTAATAACTTTGCTGTAGCGGCGCCGATACCATGACTTGAGCCTGTGACAATTGCTGTTTTGCCCTTCATTTTATCTCTCCTTTATATTAGAAGTTATCTTTCATTGTCCATTTTAGAGGGCAAGTGAATTTTTCTCAAAATATTAAAATGTGATAAATTCTCATTTTTTCTTTAGGTTAAAATGATTTATTTCCGTTAAGAAAAAAACGCAAAATGAAATTATGCTATAATGTTAAAGTATTGTTAATTTTATTTTTCGAAGGGAGAAAGGGATTTCATGTTAAGCAAAGTTAATAAGGCATCGATAGGAATAGCTCTGGCGTATTTAAGTTTCATAGTCGGAGCGGGATTTACTACCGGACAAGAACTCTTGCAGTTCTTCGTCAACCATGGTAACTATGCTTATCTAGGCGCAATTCTGACAGGGGTTATTGTAACGTTCGGAACGCGTCAAATTGCCAAAATGGGATATCGTTTAGAAGCGGACAGCTATGATATTTCACTCAATCATTTATTTGGGAATATACTAGGAAGAATCATTGATTATTTAATCATTTTCTTCTTGTTCGGTTTAACAGTAGTAATGGTTGCTGGCGGAGGTTCAGCGCTGGAACAAGGATTTAACGTACCAAGTTGGATAGGCTCATTAGCAATTGTTGTACTGTTGTTTATAGTACTGCAATTGAAATTTGATAAGATTTTAACTGTTTTAGGCGCAGTTACACCTTTTTTAGTCATTGCAGTCTTGATTATCGCAGGGACTAACATCTTACATCCAGCTGTACATTTTTCCGATGTAAGTCATTATACGAAGCCTTCTAAAACATCTAGTCACTTTTGGTGGTGGGATGCGATAGTATATGGCGGTTTGATTATCGGAAACAGTTTCAGTTTCTTAACTATCGTAGGTAATGATGCGCTCAATCATAAAGTAGCACGTCGAGGCGCTTATTTCGGAGGTTTAACGTTCAGTCTTCTATTGTTGATTATGATTGGCGGCTTATTAGCGAATTTACAGAAAGCAAATACTGTGGATATACCTACATTGCTTTTAGCGAATGATATTCATCCATTCTTATCTTACCTAATGTCAGCTGTCATGTTCGGGGTTATTTTTAACAGTTGTATCGGAATGATTTATCCATTCCTTACACGGTTTACCGATCCGACTTCCAAAAAATATATTATCATGCTTAGTGTAACTCTTATACTCGCTTACATTTTAAGCTTCGTAGGTTTCGTAGACTTAGTGAACTTTGTCTTCAAAGTCTTTGGCTATATTGGTTTATTTATTACATTATCATTATTGGTACGTTGGTTCATGAATAAATTTACGAAAAAGAAATTACTTTAAAAAGAGCTCCTCTTGGTGAAAGAGGAGTTTTTTAGTATTACCTGGGAAATAAAAAAGTTAATGGTGAGTGAAATTTTTTTCGAAACGTAAAGATAAATCAATTAACACTAAGAATAAAATATGACCGAGCATCCAAATGGCATAATCTCCCCAAGAGAAAACAAACATCGAACGCACAGACATGGTGATTAAAAATGGATATAGCATTCCAAACATGATAATTGAAATGATGATTCCTATTGGATAAAAATGAGAATTTTTGATACATTGGAAAGCAATATAGACAGCAGTAGTAGTACCGAGATGAAATAACAGTGATGAAAAGAATCCAGCATGCCGAAATCCGGGGAGGAAGTCAATATTCATCAAAAGTTCAGCTAAATGATGTGTTCCTAAAGTATCTGTGATAACAAAAAATAAGTATAAAAAAGTGGAAAGCACTAGAATAGCAATAATATGATAAAGAAATTTCACGAATCCATCGCCACCTTGATCGGAATAATTGATTGTAGCTTATTATATTCCCGGAATATAATAAAATAATGGGCAAAAGGAGTAATGCAGCGTGAACGAAGTAATATATTTAGCAGGAGGATGTCTTTGGGGTGTACAAGCTTTCGTCAAAACACTGCCAGGAGTGGTAGAGACAGAAGCGGGCAGAGCCAATGGGAGTACTCGAAATTTAGAAGGGCAATATGACGGATATGTAGAGTGTGTTAAAACAACATTCAATGCTGATCAGGTCAGTGCTGAAGATTTAACAGGTCATCTTTTCGAAATCATTGATCCGTATAGCAGAAATCAGCAAGGCGAGGATATTGGCCCTAAATACCGAACTGGTGTCTATAGCGAACAAGCAAGTCATTTAGAGGAAGCGAAAGCGTATATTCAAGACCGTCCTGACAGTCGCCGTATCACTGTAGAAGTCTTGCCGCTTACTAACTACATTCCTAGCGCTGAAGAACATCAAAATCGATTAGACAAGCATCCTGATGACTATTGCCATATTCCGAAAAAGCTTTTACAAAAATATAATGCATAAAGTAAGAAGTTCAGCTGTTATCAGTCTGGACTTCTTTTTTGAAAAAGCAAAAAATAAAATGTTGTGTTAAACTATCATTAATTATTTTGGAATAATTAGAAAAAGAAATGTAAGATTCTATAAAGACCTAAACATAACACGATGATAATAACTAACAGACGAGGTTTTGTAAAAATTATACTTTGTTTTTTCTTTTCTTCTTTTTCAGGGTCATAGTTTCTTAATTCTTCTTCAATTTCTTTATTAATTTCTTCAAGACTTTTTTCATGTTTGTCAGTAGACATATGACTCAACCTCCAATTCAATTAAATTGTATCATTTTAAAATAAGTAGGAGTGAACAAAACTATGTACACATTAGGTTTAATCGCCGACATATTAGATGCCAAATTGTTAGATGCGAAAGGAAAAGAAAATAATATTATTAGTGATTTTGAATATCAAATGTTACACGTAAAATCATCACATACTGCATTTATTTCTATCAGTAAATTATCATGGCAGAAATATTTAAATAAATCAAAGGTAATGAATGACGGAAACAGCCAAATTCCTAAAAATATTAAAAATATAGGGTTAATTATTACTGAATCTTATGTAGAAGGTTTAGAAAATAAAATCCCGCAAATTATAGTTAATAATTCCATTAAAGCTATGAAAATATTAGCACTGTATATTCGTAAGCATTTTAGCAATCCTGTCATATGTCTAACAGGATCAATGGGGAAAAGTTCTACAAGATTAATGCTTACAGCAGCTTTAGCTCCTTTGAATGTGCAAGAAAATCGTGGTAATAGTAATACACGAAGCGCAATTTATTTACATATGTGCAAATTAGCATCTAATCCAGATATAGCGATTTTTGAAACCTCCTTAAATGCATTAAACAACAGAGGAAATATGGCTTTAGTTTTAAAGCCGAACATAGCAATTGTAACAGGAATTGGATCAGCACATTTATCAACAATTGGTTCTACTGAAGAAATAGCAAAGTTTAAGGCGAGAATATTTGCAGGTTTAAATAAAGATGGAATTGCGATTTATAATGCCGATACATTGCATCATGATTATTTAAGGAAGACAGCATTAAAATTTACATCGAATGTTTATGGTTACAGTACTAAAAATCCAAAAGCTGATTTATTTGCTGAGTCGATTACTCCGATAAAAAAAGCAGCAGAAGTAAAAACAAATGATGGTATACATTTTACTTTGCCTTCAGTTAGTAACGGAATGGTAGAAAATGCATTGGCAGTTTTATTATCATTAAAATATTTAGACACAAATATTGAAGAGAATCTTGAAAATTTAAGACATACTCAATTATTTAAGAAAGTGTTGGAATTTAAAGATATTCATTCCGCTACAGAAGATGCAACTTTATTAGATGATACGCATAATGCATCGCTACCAGCTATGATTAATGCAATCCAAGCTTTTAATTCTCAAAGCCCATTTTTTCAGGGTCATAAGATTATTGCATTAGGGCAAATAAGTGACTTAGGAGATAAGACGGACAAGGTTCATGCGGAATTAGTGCCGATATTAGAAAAATCAAAAGCAGATTATATTTTATGTATGGATGAACCGTTACGTAAAGTAGTAAATAAAGTTAAAGGAAAACATATTACTTGGTATCGAAACCCGCAATTATTATTACATGATTTATGTTTTTTAATAAACCAAGATGCACTTGTGCTAATGAAATCTTCAGTAACAAAAACTGATTTTCCGAAAATAGCACAAAAATTATCTCCATCTTTATTGCACTATAGACGAAGCGGAGAAGCAGAGAAATTGTATGAAGAAGTTGTGAACAAAGGAAAAGCTTATCTGGTTTATAACCTTAAGACAAAAGAAATTGAAGAAGAAAATAATAGAGCCGGTTCAGCTACAATTGAAGGTTTATCTCCTTTATTGTATTACATTGATGCAAAAACTAGAAAAAAAGAAAATTATCTAGTCACAATGAAGGAGTGGCCTACAAATAATAAAGAATTCTTTACAGGAAGAAAAATTTCTTTTTCAGACTTGATAGAAACTATGAAAGCAATACCTCATCCTTCTTTAGTTTACCAACTTGCATATGAATTATATCCAAACAATAGGCAACGTAAAAATTATGTGGAAAAAGTGATAAGTAATTTAGGTTTGTCTGATTCAAGCGCGATTAATTTGACTGGTAGATACCGGACAAAAGAACGGCAAACATTTAACGTAGATGATTTGTTAAAGCTAGTGAAAGAGTATAAAAGCATATTGCTTGAAAATGATAAATTTGTGATAGGAAATTATAATCATCATGGTTTTTTTAAAACAAGAGATAAATTAGTTTTATTTACTGGATTTAAGGATATAGAATAACTGAATAATTAAGCGTAATTAAATAAAACCCAGATTGTGTCTGGGTTTTTATTTTGTTTATTATGTCAATTTATCGACATTTTTTTAAGAAGAAGGATTTATAATATATTAATTAATATGTCATAAACCATTGAAACAAGTACAAATGGATAGGATATCAGATAATACATATAAGTATTAACTAATTGATTTACAAGTATTTGATTTTAAAAAATTGTAAAAAATAAAGAAAACTGTTTAAATTAGTTGTGCAATTGTGTTAATGTTTGAGTGTAAGTTTATATTTTAGGAGGGATTTTTTGGAAAACAATGACTTTTTCAAAAACAGGAAGAATCGTTATTCGATCCGTAAGATGACAGCAGGAGTAGCATCAATCATCGTGGGGATTACGTTATTCGGTAATGCAAATGACGCACAAGCAGCAGAGCAAACAGATAATGGAGACACAAAAGCACAGACCACACAAACAACTCAAACAGGTCAACCGACTAATAATTCTACTAAACAGACAGTAGGTAATAATGAACCAACAACTTTTGAAAATACAACTCAAGAACAACAAAACACCAATGCAAGCACGCAAAATTCAACTAACGACGTAAAAGCACAAAGCCAATCAGATTATACAAAAACATCTTCAGAACAAGAGCAACCGACTAATGAACAACCTAAACCTGAAAGTGTTGTAGGTGAAAAACAACAACCTGAAACTCAAGAAGCACCATCTACAACACAACAAAAGACAGAAAATTTAAATAATGAGGTTTCTTCACCTGAAGAATCTAACAACCAACCGAAAGAACAAGAAACAGCGCCTAAAGGACAACAATCTGTTCAAACTGATCAATCAAAATCAGTGCAAGAAAAACAAACAAATACTGAAGATACTAACCAGTCGAATGGTCAATCAAACGATTCCAATCAAAATAATAAAGGTATCGCAGTAACTGAAAATTCAAATTCTGCTCAAAAGACTTCTACTACATCACAAAAATCTCAAGCAGAATCAAATACTCAAACTCAAACAGAAGCACCAAAACAAGAAATTGAAGGAAGCAAAACTGCAACGACAGTTTCGAAAGGCCAAAATACTGGGACGTCTCAAGTAGAAGCACCGGACACAGAAAATTCTAATCCGGTTGGCACAACTGAACCTGAACCATTTAGCACACCGGTTGGCGAAAACACAAATGCGCCAGAAGAACAAAATCCAGTTGAACAACCAGAAGGTCAAAAGGGTCAAAGAACATTTGATGAAACTCAAGCTCCAGTAAATAATGGAACAAAAACAGATGTTCCGAATGAAGAGGCTTCGTTTGATCCTAATGGCTCAACGGTTACGGATGCTAATAATCCAACTTTAGGAAATGTTGAAACAAGTGGAGGAAACTTTGCAGATACTTCAGATGCAGCTAAAGATTATTCAAATAAAAAAGATAGTACCCAACCTTTAGCTACGCCACCACGAACATTCGCAAGATTAAGTAAGTTGAATCAGCCAACTTCAACTTCTAGCAACGTGGGTTCTAACACATACGCAGCTCCACTTGATTTAAATAATGATAATAAATCAGAAACATCTGGCTTAGATAATAATGCTACAACAACAGCAACAACATCTGATGCCACAACTCAAGCAGCACCAACTGGCACAAATGTAAATGATCAAGTAACTGCTTCGAATTACAAATTATCTAATAAAACAGTAGATGCTAATGATAGTGGCAGCACAGATATGAGTGTAGATTTGACTGTGGCAGATTCAGTTAAATCTGGCGATTATTTTAATGTTAAGTTCCCTAAATATTTAAATTACTTTGGAAATAGTACACCACAAAGTACTAGAATTCCAGATTTGATGAATGGGGATCAAGTAGTAGCATCAGGAGCATTTAATCCGGATGACAACTCGTTAACTTATACATTTACAGACTATGTTGATACACACGACAATGTAACAGGAAAATTCAATTTACCTTTATGGGCAGATAGAAACGAAGCTAAAACTTCTGGAAATTACCCTGTTACAACTACTGTTGCTGGTGAATCATTCAATGATAATGTTCGAATTAATTACAGAACTAATGATTCACAAGTTTCATCAAATATTGATTCATTCATTACACATACTGACCAAGCAACAGGAGACTACCAACAGGTTATTTATGTAAACCCGCAAGGCAAAGATGCTTACAATGCTAAAGTGAATTTGTATAATTATTGGCCAAATCAAAACACACCTAATGATAGTTCTGCTCAGTTAAATCCTGATGTTACGAGCTATAAAATTTACGAAGTTCAAAATAATCAAGAATTGTATCCAAGTTATTATTTAGATGAAAATAATCCTAATTTGGTAGATGTAACAAATGTTACCGATGATTCTCGATATAATTTTAATCCAAAATATACAACAGATGCTAGCGGTAAAGAAGTTTTAACATTAGATTTCCATAATTTACCTTCTAATGGTAGTCGATACGTTATAGTCTTAGATAGTAAGGCTCAAGATGGCAATCGTGAATCAATTAAAACTAGAGCTGAAATGACATCTGATGCTGGTCCAAATGGTCAAAATCATAATGTCTATACTTGGGATAATGAAAATATTTACCTACAAGGATCCGGAGAAGCAGACGGAGATGACACAGACGCCGATGCCGATGCAGATGCCGACGCGGATGCTGATGCGGACGCCGATGCCGACGCTGACGCAGATGCAGATGCCGACGCCGATGCGGATGCCGACGCCGATGCGGATGCTGACGCTGACGCAGACGCTGACGCCGATGCAGATGCCGACGCAGATGCAGACTCAGATGCGGACGCTGACGCCGACGCGGATGCCGATGCGGACGCTGACGCCGACGCTGATGCAGACGCTGATGCCGACGCTGACGCTGACGCAGACGCCGATGCTGATGCTGATGCCGATGCCGACGCAGATGCGGATGCCGACGCTGATGCAGATGCCGACGCTGACGCAGATGGAGATCACCCAGGAGAACCACACCATGATACAGATGGAGATAACGGCCATCATGGCTCAGGTGATAAAGAATTGCCAGATACGGGTAATAATAATAATAAACAAGCTGGTTTATTCGGCGGATTGTTTGCTGCCCTAGGTTCAGCATTATTATTCGGACGCCGTAAGAAAGATAAAAAGCAATAAAATCATTTAAATAGAGGGCTGGACTTTGTTCCGGCCCTTTTCATACATATAGAATAAGAAGGGGATTGAACTCATGAATATAACCAACGAAGTCGATCAAATTTTACAAAAAGCAGAAAAGAATTTATTAGGCAAAGATTATATTTTTATTAGTTTAGGAAATCCAAATATGAAAGCAACTATCAAGTTGTTAAAGAACCCTTCAAATATCAAACGAGATATTATTAAACAATATGAACAATTTAAAAAGAAAGCAGGAAAATTTCCTCAGTGGGTAAAAGTTGATTTTGTATATCGCACAGAAGAGGCACCTTATGATGAAGTGAGAAAAGAGTTGGAAGATACTAGAAGAAATTACGTTGATTTCGGAATTGCATTAGATAGTAATTGGAATCGTGCTTTTATGGCCGAAGAAATAAATATTAATGCATTTGTACGACCAGCTAAAGATAAGAAATCTTTCTTCCTATCTGAAGACAATATTAATAACTATCTAAAAAAATATACAAAACAAATGAATGCTTTTAGACATAAAGATTATAAAGGAAAAAATATTACAAAGTTCTATACTAAAGGCTATTTTATTGAAGGTAATAAAGTGTTTGATTTAGGAGCAGAAGGCCGTGAAAAAGGCCTAAGAAAAGTGGAGAATCTTTCACAAGAGATCGATAAAATGATTGGTACTGCAACACAACATTTAGAAGATGAGATGGAGCCTAATGGTAAATTCAACTATGGCTATTTCCCACATTTTGATAAAAAAATCAGTTTCTACAATAATTTAAGACATTCATCTTCTACTTATGCCATGATTGAAGGTCTTCATTATTTAGGTAAAGATATAACAAGCGCAGACAAAGCAATTGATTATCTTATTAATAACTATCTTTACGAAAAAGATGGTGTAGGTCATATTTATGATGATACGAAAAATATTAATGAAATAAAATTAGGGCAGAATGCAGCGTTTATTTTTGCGATATGTGAATACTTGCAGATTGACCCTGAACATCCGAAATACTTAGAAGCAGCTCAGAAAGTTGCTGAAGGTATTTTAACGATGATTGATTCAGAAACAGCTCAAACAGTACACGTATTAAAGTATCCAACTTTAGAAATCAAAGACAAATTCCGTGTTATTTATTATGACGGGGAAGCTGCATTAGCTTTATTGCGTTTATATCAAATTGACGGCAATCCTAAATGGTTGGAAACCGTACAAGCTATGTTTGAACGGTTCATTTCCTTAAAATATTGGCAATATCACGATCATTGGCTTGGTTACTGTACGAATGAGTTGATTCAAATTAAACCAGAACAAAAATACATCGAATTCGGCATTCGCAACGTATCTAGCTATCTTGATTATATCAAGAATAGAATTACAACTTTCCCGACATTTATGGAAATGCTGATGGCGACTTACCATATTATTGCTAAAGCACGTGAAAAAGGCTTTGGAAAAGTAGTTGATAAGTTGATTAATGTTGAAGAACTTATTGATACTATTCACACACGGGCTGACTATCAAAGAACTGGATATTTTTATCCAGAAGTCGCAATGTACTTTAAGAACCCAACAAGAATCTTAGGTACTTTCTTCATTAAACACCACGGTTATCGTGTGAGAATCGATGATATCGAACACTATGTTTCAGGTTATGTGCAATACCAACATGTCTTTAAAGAAGAAAATAATTCATGAAAATAATTCATCTACCGTCACTTTGAATTGTTTAGCTATCCGAAAAGCTAAACTTAACGAAGGATCATATTTATTATTTTCAATTGCATTAATGGTTTGTCTCGAGACATTGACACTTTTGCTCAATGTCTCTTGAGACATGCCATTTTGTTTTCTATAGTATTTTATTTTATTTTGCAAAGATATCAATCCCTAACTGTATACTTGCGTTTAACAAGAAAATAATTAACAACTAATAATAAAAGGGCCACTACTATTATAGTTGCTTCAGGGAATTTAAGGAATAAATTTCTGGAATCTTCTGATATGCCTATTATTCGAAGTAATAAAGCGAAGAGCACAAAGTAAATAATTCCCACAAAGCTCTTCGCAAATACTTCAGCAAACATTATTTTTTCGCGTTCATCATATCGCTTTGACTTGCGCCCTTTGACATCAGAGATGTTGCTAGGTAATAGATTTCTTGTTAACCAACTCCATATAAAGCTGAATAAAACTACAATAATTATAGATGTGACTTTCATCTTAGGAACTCCCTTTTTCTAATAGTTAAGTTTAAGATGTGTATTTTTGCTTAATTGAAAAATAACTTATGACTACCATAACTAAAGTGATTACTAAAAAAATGCCTTCGGGATATTTGCCAATTAAACTTCTATTTGCATCGACTAATCCGCTTGTTCTAAAAATAAAACTAATTGATAGGACAAATACTAAACCTACAAAGCTTTTAGCAAAAACTTCTATAAAAATTTTACTTTGTCGTTCATCATAATTACTTTCATTTTCAACATCTACAATTTCGGATGGCAGAAAGAAACGATGAATACCTCTCCACATGAAAAAGAATGCAATGATTGTAATAATTAAAATAATAGTTTCAGTCATAATGATGCACCTCTATATGTAAAATATATTTGACACCTTTAGCTTATATTACTCTTTCAAAAGTGTCAAACTTATTTTACATTTACTATCAAAAAAGCAGAATCACATGGATTCTGCAATTTCTTAAACTCCTAAATATTCTCTAAATGTTGAACCGATATATTCAGTGCGATATAAACCACGTTTCTGCAATTCTGGAACAATTAAATCGACAAAGTCTTCAAGACTGTCCGGCAATGTGGGAGGCATCAAATTGAATCCATCTGCCACACCTTCATTCAACCAATACTCCATTTCATCAACGATAGTTTCAGGCGTACCGATAAGTGTCAAGTGACCACCACCTGCATTCAAATAACCTAATAATTCACGGACAGTAGGGTCAGTATCATTAATAATTTCCAATACCGTTTCATAACGTCCGACCGGTCCGGTAAATTCCTCTACGGGAGGTAACTCCGGTACTTTTGCATCTAATTCCCACTCAGAGCAGTCTTGTTGCACAAAGAAGCTCAATTGTTTTAAGGCTGTTTCAATCGGTAATTTTTCATCTAAAGCTGCTTTCTTTTCCAAAGCTTCTTCATGCGTTTTACCCACATAAGTAACTAAACCTGGGAAGATTTTAAGACGTCGGTCAGTGTAACCTTGCTTAGCAATCTCAGCATCCATGCGCTTTCTGAAATTTCTTGCTTGCTCAATATTCCAAGAAACCGAGTAGACGGCATCCGCATATTTTACAGCTAAAGCGACTCCTTGTTTAGATGCACCTGCTTGCATAGCTACCGGTTTGCCCTGTGGACTGCTCGGTGTTGAAAGCGGTCCTTTTACTGCAAAATTAACGCCTTTATGATTGAAAGGCTGGATATTCTCAGAATCTACAAGTTGATTTTTCTCACGATTATGCTTGAAATCCTCAGGATGCCAAGATTCAAACGCGGCATTCATGACTTCTGCAAATTCTTCCGCAATTGCATAGCGCTCATCATGATTAGGCAACTCTGTCATGCCATGGTTTTTAGCCTCCAGGTCAGTCATTGAAGTAACCAGGTTCCAACCCGCACGACCACCTGAAATATGGTCCAGACTCAACAATTGTCTTGCAGCCGTATAAGGATTCGAGAACGTGCTCGAAATAGTAGAAACCAGTCCCACATGTTGCGTTACTTGTGAAATTGCTGTTAAATTCACAATCGGATCAAACCAGAACGCCGGCATCGATGTATCATCCTTTGCAGGAAAAGATTGATTATCAGCAAAAAATACTGCATCAAATAAGCCACGCTCAGCAATTTGCGCTAAATCTTGATAATAACTAATATCTCCAACACGTTCCACACTCGAATCAGGCATCAGCCAAGCAGCCTGATGATGACCACAACCGAATATGAGGACACCAATATGTAGTTGCGCTTTCTGCTCAGACATTTCCATTCACCTCTGTTTTTATTTTTAAAAAGAAAGCATGAGAAAGAGGGCAGAACTTGAGAGTGCGCCCTCTTGGTTGATAGACGGGGTTAATAAACGGGCTTCAAAGTGCAGGTTTCTCGGTAATAAGTACGCAAGTCGCAAAAATCAAAAAGCGATTTTGTGCTCTTTGCTTCTTATTACTCAAATCTTAACCGCCTTCTCAAGCACCTTGTTTAATTCATTGTCAATCCGCCGTCTACTGTAATATTTTGTCCTGTAATGCCTTTAGCTTGTTCGGAGACTAAATAAACTACCATGTTGGCTACATCTTGAGGTGTTGTCACTTTTTTCAATGGTGTAGTTTGAGCGATTAAATCGAAGACTTCTGGTGTTGTCACCGCACTAGCGTCTGTAGTTTTAAGTAATCCTCCAGAGACGACATTAGCAGTAATGCCGTATTGTCCTAATTCTGAAGCGATATTACGTGTGAAGCCGATTAAAGCTGCTTTCGCTGTTGTGTACTCATGGTAAGGTACAACAGGATTTTGGTATAAATTAGTTCCGATACTTACAATGCTTCCTGCTTGGTGCTCGATGAATTGGGATGCTACGCTTTGCACTACATTGAATGCTGCTTTTAAGGTACCGTCAATTTGTTGCTGGTAGTCTTCCCAGCTCATGTCAGGAAACGCTTTTTGGGCAGTTGGGTCAAATTTGAATCCGACTAATGCGTTATTCACGACTGCATCAATTTGACCGAACTTTTCAGTGCCTTCTTTTACCAAAGCGTCTACTGCTTCGCGATTTGTGACATCTGCTTGTATTGCGACAGCGCGTTCGTTTCCGATTTCTTGAACGAGTTGTTCTGCTGCGTCTTTGCTTTGATTATAATTGATAATAATGTTGTATCCTTGTTCTGCGAGTGTCTTAGTGATTGCTGCACCTAATCCGCGTGCACCGCCTGTTACGAGTACTGTTCTTGCCATGTGAATCCGCTCCCTTTTTTCTATAATAGACATAAAAAAATACGCATGATTGTTAAAATCTGCGTAGGCAAGAGGGCAGTCTGAGGTCAGTATTAAACCTACTCGTTCTGCGGTTATCTCACACTTTCCTACGCTAGTTTCAGCTAGATCAGGTTCAAAGGGTCTGAGGAAAACCTCATCTCAGTTTTAAAAAACACCCCTAGTGCGTATCTTTTTGTTACTTTCAATGTAGCTTGAATTGGAGAAGGTGTCAAGAAGAGGAGTGCTCTGTATGCAATGCGTGAAATTTAGTGAATGAAAGTGTTATGATAAAGGGGAATTCTAGCGGATAATTTTTAAATGAATGGAGGGATTTGAATGTTCTGGTTAGGCATGTCGTTCCCAATTTTAGCAGTCGGCTTCATTGTGATGGCTGTACGTGAAGAAAAGAAACGTAAAGCGAAACAAAAGGAAAAAGAAGCGAAATGGGAAGCAGAAAAAGCACAGAATAATGGTGAAGCAGCCACTAATTCTGCCGAAAATCATTCAAATGCTGAGGAAGAAGCTAAACATTAAAGAAAGCTGGGACATATTAAATTGTCTCAGCTTTTTCGTACTTTGCGGAGGTGGGACAACGAAATCATTTTAATTCATATTATTTCTGTTCTGTTACCTGCCTTGTTGATTTTGATTGAAATGATAAAGGCGAATTTCAGTAAGTATTATAATGGCGACCACACCTGCAAAATAAGCTGAAGTTTGTAATAGAAGCGATGTTTGTTGAATAAACAGTATGGTGTATAAAAGTGAACACTTATTCTGTACAAAACTCCTAATTATCAATTTCACTTTGCTTCATAGAAAGTGAAAAGTAAATTAGAGTTAACAAAATGAGAATCGCGACAGATAAATATACAGCAGACTGAGAATAATTAAGCAGTAAGCCAAATACTAATAACGATAATGGTGTTAGAGTTTGAACGATAGATTGCGTCAGTGAAAATACCCGACCTTTATAATTTTCTTCAATATAATTTTGCATATAAATTGAATAGGGGATATTCACTAATGGTAAAGATACCCCGATTACGAAATAAATTACAAATAGAATTATAAATCCTGTAGTTGAGGTAAGATTAAATAACAAAGCAAGTCCAAGTGTCAAAACACCGATAAACTGAATACCAATGGCAGCCTGTGTAGGCGCTTTAAGTTTGTTTTTAATTGGAAATACAGAAAATAACAATGAAACAGCAAACATACCCACAGTGAATGAGGATTCTACAATTCCGAATTGTTGAGAAGAAAGTTTCATAGTTTGTATAGAAATAACCGGAATACCTACAACTATAGAATTGATTAAAAAATTAATAATGAGTGCAATACTGATGAATTTTAATAGAATTTTATTTTTGAACAAGTAAGAGAATCCTTCTTTAAAATCTTCTGTTAAACTTTTTTCACTCGTTACCATGACTCTATCCATGGTTAAAAAGAAAATAAATAGTATAGAAATTGATTCAGTAAGTACGTTTAACAAGGCGAGATATTGAATAGAAATAAATGCAATCAAAACACCACCGATAATTGGTGCAAGGAAACTAATCCCACTGCTATAAGTTTGTCTTAAAGAAACAAATCGTTCCATATCATCTTGAGAAATATTTTTAATATTAGCGTTTACAATCAAACTAATTGCACCATCTGTTAAATTGAGAATAATACCTAATACGATAATGTAATAGAAATACGTATTAAATAGTGGGATAAATAATATTAAAGCTGTTATATTGATGATCTGTGAAATAATAATAATCTTTTTATTGTTATATTTATCTGTCCATATGCCAAATAAAGGTTGGCTAATAATTGAAGAAATTACAATTAAAGCTAAATAAATTGAATAAATAGAAGCGGTTTCCGTATGTTGTAATATGTAAAAGGCACAAGCAAAACTAAATATTTTTGAACCGATAGATGATATTACTTCAAAAAGCAATAAGTTAATGGACCTTATATTCATGATGAACATCTCCTTTGTAGAAGGCTAGTGTAATAAGAATAGCACAATTATCAAATACATGTATGAATATTCAGAAAAATAAACATTTTTTTATTTTAGATTAATCAATAAACGCAATATATTACTTGTCCTTTAAATGTATCCTCAATATGATATGGTGAAAATATAAAATGATTTATTTGAGGAGGAGAGTAATATGCCGGATTCTAAATTGGCGCGTAATGAAGAAATGGAAAAATCTCTCTTTTGGAAAAAGGGATTTATTCCTGTTTATTTCATTGCAGCTCTACTTTTGTTCTTACTATTCCACTTTTATATTCAAAACGTCGCCCTTCCAATTTACTTGCTTATATTCATGCTGATTGGATCGGGAGTTGCTTCAATCATTTATAACAGCAAGAAAGAGAAGAAAAACAAGCTGTAGGGCAACAGCTTGTTTTTTATAGATATACCGACATAAACATTCTCCGCTTAATCTCTCAAGATTAGGCTATAATTAACGAAGTAAGAAAATTCAGACATCTAAAAACAAAGGGGTAATGTTTATGACAGAGACAACACAAGCAAAGGACAAAACGAAGCCATCGAAACCTAGGAAATTCAAATTCAAAACACCGCATACTTACGCTTTACTAATGATGATTATCGCTGTAGCTTGCATTTTAACTTATATTATTCCAGCAGGAGAATACAAACGAGAAGAAAAGGGCGGACAGACACTTGTAGTTCCAGGATCTTACCATGAAATTGCACAACACGGTGTATCCTTTCTAGACTTATTCCGAGCTGTGCCAGAAGGATTATTAACAGGAGGAGAAATTGTCTTTTACATCTTCTTAGTCGGAGGCGCCTTTGGTATTGTTCATCGTACAGGTGCTTTCGAAAACGGTATTAATCAGGCCATAAAATCATTAGGTTCTTCGAAAATCCTGATGATTCCGCTCACTATGACCGTCTTTTCCATCTTAGGATTCTCTATCGGTTTAGCAGAAGAAACTATTATCTTCGTGCCGATTGGTGTCATTATTGCCCGCACGCTTGGTTATGATGCACTGACAGGAGCCGCCATGGTCATACTCGGTGCTGCCAGCGGATTTATCGGCGGAATGCTTAATCCATTTACAGTCGGTGTTGCACAAACAGTGGCAGAACTGCCGATGTTCTCAGGGTGGGGCTTGAGAACAATCATCTATCTCTTTATACTAGCCGCCGCAATTTCTACGGTTCTGCTCTATGCACGCAAGGTAAAACGCAATCCGCAGAAGAGTATCGTGTATGCCCTTGAACAAGAAGAAGGCGATAGCCATAAAGACATTGACTATGAACGCTTTACCAAACGCCAAGCCTTAGCACTCGGCATGATTGTGCTCGCTATTATCTTCAATGTATACGGCATCTTCCGCTTCGAATGGACCTTCAACCAAATGAGCGCCAACTTTGTACTGGCAGGCTTACTCGCCGGCCTAATCAGTGGACTTGGTCTCAACGGAACTTTCGACGCCTTTATCGACGGCATGAAAGACATCCTCTTCGGCGCCATGATCGTAGGTTTCGCCAAAGGAATCGTCGTCATTTTAGAACAAGGCAAGATCATCGACAGCATCATTCACGGCATGACCACACTATTAAACGACGTGCCATCATCCATCGTCATCATCGTCATGTTCATCTTCCAATTCTTCCTGAACTTCTTCATCCCATCCGGTTCAGGCCAAGCACTCACAACCATGCCATTGATGGTGCCCATTTCAGACCTGCTGCACATCAACCGTCAGCTCACCGTGCTCGCCTTTCAATACGGCGACTCCATCAGCAACGTCCTCTTCCCGACATCCGCCATCCTGATGGGAGCCCTCGCCGTAGCCAAAATCTCCTACGTCCAGTGGCTGAAATTCGCCTGGAAACTCATCGCCATTTGGGCCCTAATCTGCGCGATAGCCATGTCCATTGCATTAATTGCAGGATATTAGGGAAAAGAAACCCTTGAAGAGAACCGTGCAAGGAAAGAGGAGGCCTGAAGGTGAGCCAACATACGAAAGAGAAATTGTGGAGCGAATACAAATACGAAGTTATGTGGCACAGTCAGAAGCACTACAATCAAATACGTGAAGAAATGAAAGCACAACTCACTGAAGACGGTTTAAAATCTTTAATCGATGAAGCTTTAGCTATTGAACCGCAAAAAGGTTCTATGCTGAATACCTTTGATCATATGTGGGGATATTTTAAGAAAGAAGCAACAGATACAGAGAAAGAACAGCATCAAAAATTAAAAGAAAACTTCCAATCTGACAAAGCAACACAAACTGACTTATTGCAGTTTATTTGTACACTTGCCGAAAAATATCAGGGCAAGTATTTGTTGGATTCGTCGATTTTGAAAAAAGCATGACAAAATGTAAATATAATCTAAATTTTTCAGAAAAAAGGTATGTTATTAAATGACATTTATCTCTTTTTCGCTTAACATGTAACACAAGTTTCAATTAAGTACGATTAATTTAGGTAACAGTCTTAAATTGATTTTATTTTTATAAATAGAGGGAACAATTCCTAGTAAGAATAATGACAACAAGGTGTGATTTTTGTGGAACAGACAATCAATGAAGATTATGAATATTGTAAACGTATCATGGAAGAATACTCTAAAACTTTCTTCTATGCCTTCAACAATCTTCCAGAAAGCGAACGTAAAGCAGTATGGGCTATTTATGCAATTTGTCGCATGATAGATGACAGTATTGATGAGTATGAAGATCCTGAACGTTTGCAGGCGATACGTGAAGATTTAGATGCGGTTTATAAAGGGAAATCTGAGCAGCAATTTAAAAGCGATGCGCCAGTCATGCGTGCATTTAGCGATACTTTGCAAGAATATTCTGTTCCGCAACAAGCATTCTTGACTTTGATGGATTATGTAGAAGCGGATTTGACGATGACGGCCTTGCAGACAGACCAAGATTTATACGCGTATTGTTATGGGGTAGCTGGTACGATTGGAGAATTGCTGACACCGGTATTAGCAGACCCAACGTACTATGAAACTGCTGATGCAATCGGTATAGAATTAGGCAAAGCATTGCAAATTACGAATATATTGCGAGATGTCGGAGAAGATTTTGAAAATGGTCGCATCTATCTTAGTGCGGAACGTCTCCAGAAATATGAGGTGGATTTAGAAGCGGTCTATCATCAAGGTATTACCCAAAATTATATTGATTTATGGGAAAGTTATGCGCAAGATGCAGACGATATGTATACGCACGCTTTAGACAACTTACATTACTTCCATCCTGAAGCACGTCCGATTATTGAGTTAGCTGCTGAAGCGTATCATGCAATCTTACCGGTAGTGCGCAAACAGAAATACTCCTTACATCAACGTGCCTATGTCAGCCGTTGGAAAAAAGGTCGGATTTATCGCCGCGTAATGAAGAATTATAAATAAGGCAGAGAGCGAGACAGAAATAACATTCGCATTATAATTGCTGCCACATAAAAAAGCTGAGGCAACCTTTGCCTCAGCTTTCAATACATATTAATCAAATTCTACTAATTGCGGTCCATCTTCAGAATCGCTGTTCATGAGTTTGATAGATTTTGGAATGGCTCTGATGACACATAATTTAGGGTCATCTTTAGATTGGAAGAATGATTTATCTTGTTCATCCCAAATCCAATCAATAATATCTGGATTCTCAGTTACTTCTAAATCAGCGTAGATTTCTAAGAAACTGTGATTTTTTGTATCGTCATAACCAAGTAAAATATGAGCGATAGGATTCTTTTCAATTTCCTCGATTTTCATTGATTCTCTGCTCGTTTTTGTATAAAGATCAAATTCTTGATCATAGAAAATCATATAACGACTATCTGGAACATTGTCTTGTGAAGTAGATAAGACACCGATACGGGATTCTTTCATAATTTCTTTGATTTTTTTCAATACAACTTCTCTATCCATTTCGCTTCACCTCTCTTAGTATTTACCCGAATTCATTTGTATTAAATAAAAATACGTAAAATTGATATTTCATTTTGATGTAAAATGTAAAACAAATATAATGGAATTAAGGAATTGTAAATGAGGAGTGAGGAAATGAATGTTAAAAAGATAGTCATTGCTCCAGATTCATTTAAGGAGAGTATGACAGCGGCAGAAGCGGGACGTGCACTGCAAATGGGCTTGAGCGCTGCACTTCCAGAAACGACTGAATATGATATTGTCCCGATGGCAGATGGTGGTGAAGGAACGATGCAAGCACTCCATTCAGCTTTAGGTGGTGCTTATCAGAGAATCGAAGTACAAAATGCACTAGGTGCTCCTGTAGAGGCGCAGTACTCTTATGTCTTTAACCAGGCCACTGCGATTATAGAATTGGCTGAGGCATCAGGCTTGGAACGTATTTCAGCAGAGGACCGCAATCCTCTCTTAACTTCTACTTTCGGTACAGGCCAACTGATCTTGGATGCTTTAGAAAAGGGTGCACAGAAAATCATTCTAGGCATCGGCGGCAGTGCAACTAACGACGGCGGTACAGGAATGTTGCGTGCACTAGGTGCAAAATTCTTTGATGCAGAGGGAGAAATATTACCTGAAGGCGGTGCTTCATTAAAACGATTAGAGCACATTGACTTGAGTGCAATAGATGACCGTCTGAAAGATGTAGAATTTGAAATTGTTTGTGATGTGGATAATCCATTGCTTGGAGAACGTGGCGCAACTAAAACTTATGGCGCGCAAAAAGGAGCGTCAGAAGCGGATTTAGAAGTATTAGAAGACGCACTCACTCAATATCGGGACGTCTTAATCACCACTTTCAATCACGATTACTCTGAAGTTCCTGGGGCTGGCGCAGCTGGTGGCACAGGAATTGCGTTGCATGCGTTCCTTTCAGCTGAATTGACACGTGGAATTGATGTGGTATTGAGAGAAACCGATTTAGAAACACGCCTAAAGAACGCAGATTTGTGTATTACCGGAGAAGGCAAGATAGATGCACAGACAATTTACGGCAAAACACCGATTGGCGTGGCAGAAGTGGCGCAACGTTGCAACGTGCCTGTCATAGCAGTCTGCGGCGTAGTGGGCGAAGATTATGACATTGTACATGACCATGGCATTTCCTATGTGTTTTCATTAGTAGGTAAAGATGATGAAGCTAAGCATGCCGACAAGCCTTCTCAAACGGAAATTTCAGAAGCTGTGGAGAATGGATTTAGTGCTATGGTGGAAAAAGGTAGAGCAATTGGCGAGTGGATTCAAAGAAAAAAATAAATTTTCTGTTTACTGATCTAAAAACAGGTGCTGAGATATTATTTTGTCTTGGTACCTGTTTCAATTTTTTAGGAATAATAAATGTAAACGTTTCACTCCTTATCACATAAGTATTTAAAGATTTGAAGATAATTTTCCGCTTCAAATACTTTTAAAAAGATGAAATTTTTCTGTTGACGAATGGCTTTGAGGAGTTTATTATTAGAAATCGTACACAGGGTGTACTATTAAAAAACGAACTTAAATAAAGTATCGTGCGACGTATATTAAAGTCAAAATTTCACGCAATAGCGTATCATAATGTTCAACGGTACACGGGGTGTACTTTTAAGAAAGTAAGGAGAGAGTAGAAAATGTTTAATGAGTTTAAATTGATGAAAAACAACAAAATGTTGATTGTGGCGTTAATCGCCATCGGTTTATTGCCGCTCATTTATGTTGCACTATTTGTAGGGTCAATTTGGGATCCTTATGATAAAACGGATAACTTGAAGATTTCGATTGTCAATCACGACAAATCAACAACCTTTCAAGGAAAAAAATTAAGTATCGGCGATGACTTGGTTGATAAATTAAAGGATAAGAAAAAATTTACGTTCCAAGAAGTCTCTGAAAAAACTGCCAGAAAACAATTGAAGAATGGTAAGTCTTTAGGAACAATTATTATTCCAAAGAATACGTCAAAAAATGCGACTACTATATTAGACGAACACCCTAAGAAAATTCACTTAGAAACACAAGTGAATCCTGGCTCTAGTTTCACTGGAAGCCAAGCAGCACAAAAAGCCATTGATACAGTTACAAAAACAATGCAAAATAATGTGCGCGAAAAATATTTAGGTGAATTATTCAAAGCAAATAAACAATCTAAAGAAGGTTATTCTGATACCTCCGATGCTTTAGGCCAAATGTCTAATGCAGAAGGTCAATTAATCGACGGTAATAACCAAGTGACTCAAGGTTTGCAACAAATGGCTCCAATGGCTGGTGCACAAGGTCAACAGTTATTGCAGGGCAATGAAAAAGTAACAAGCGGTTTACAAGAATTGCAACAAAATAATAATCAATTGAAATCTAAAATTGATGATGCAGTTAAAAAACAAACTGACGTACATTTTGATAAAGCCAATGAAAATGCATTAAATAATATTGAAGATGTAGATCAACATAATATTACAAAAGCAGATCACTATGGCGAAACAGTATTGCCTTACATGGCTGCTGTAGGTTTATTCGTAGGCGCCGTATCCTTTGCAGCGATTTATCCGCTAACTAAAACAATGACGCCAGAGACAAGACCTTGGAAACAAATTCTAGGGAAAATATTCCTTTATGTCATTCAAGGTACCTTTGCAGCTATCTTAATGAGCTTATGGGTCATCTTCGGACTCGGTTTAGATATTGAAAACATGGGACACTTCTTATTAGTCGGCATCTTATGGAGTATCGCAGCACTGTCCTTAACTTCACTCTTAGTGTTATTCTTAGACCGTGTAGGACTCTTCTTAGCAATGCTCGTTCTTGTATTGCAATTGAGTTCAAGTGAAGGAATGTTCCCAATTGAAATGTCAGCAGCATTCTTCCGCTTCATCCATCCATTCTCACCAATGTCATATGCTATCCAAGGATTCCGTGAAGCTATCTTTACGAACGCCGGTCATTTCAGCTTCGGTTTCGTCATGCTGTCACTTGGCAGCATCGCAGTCGTTTCTATGTTGATCCAATACCTCGTATTAATCTGGTTCAACAAACGCGGCAAACCATTGATTCAAATGAGCTTTAATTAAGAATGAAACAATATTTTTTCGAAAGTAGCTCAAGCATAAGACGAATAACTGTTATACTAGGCTTAGTGATAAATGGAATGGAGGCATCATCATGACTTATGATATGCAAGAAGCGCTGACACGCTTCGACCTCATTTTGATGAGTATCAACAAGACAATTTCGGATATGCTGCAAGAAACTGGACTGGAATATACCATTTCACGCGAACAAATGGAAGCACTGATTATTATTCGTACCTGCAACCAAGTCACGGTCAATGAATTGGCTGAGAAGCAAGGCATTTTTAAGACTGCTGCTTCTAAACGAATTAATAAACTGGAAAAGTTAGGGCTGGTAAAGCAGGCGCCCTCTGAAAATAAACGTATCAAACTGATGCAGATGACAGAGGAAGGTGCACGGTTTTTAGATGAAGTGAAGCGCAAACTTTCCAGCGTTGTAGAACAAAGTTTACATGGCATATTTTCGACGGAAGAAATCAATGACTTCGTCGATAAATTAAAGGATATTGAAAAGGCTTTAAAAGAACGAAAACGCTATATACACGATTAAATCTGTGGGGGATTTAATAGATAGAAAGTCGGAATACCTGTAAGAGGGTGTTCCGACTTTTTTAGATGAAATCATTATCAGACTGAACACACGGGTAAAGATTACTATTGTAACTAACTTAAATAACTATATGACGAGAAATTGGAGTGGTGGTAATGACTGAAACAATGAAAGCAATGGCTGTAGATAAATATGGTAAACAACCCGTGCAAATGAAAGAATTACCTATTCCAGAAGTAGGGACAGAAGACGTCTTGGTAAGAGTGAAAGCAGCAAGTGTCAATCCAGTAGATTTCAAGATACGTGACGGCGATTTAAAGATGGTCATGAAATACCGTTTCCCGCTAATTTTAGGAAATGATTTTGCAGGCGTGATTGAAAAGGTAGGTAAAGATGTTACGGATTATAAAGTCGGCGATAAAGTGTATGGTCGACCAGGCAAGGATAAAATCGGTACGTTCGCGCAATATTTTGCGTTGAGTCATAATGATATTGCGCCAATGCCAGAGAACTTAAATTATGTAGAAGCGGCAAGTATCCCTTTAGTCGGCTTGACCTCTTATCAAGCCTTTCATGAAATTATGCATTTGAAAAAAGATGATAAAGTGCTCGTACAAGCAGGCTCAGGTGGTGTCGGTACGTTTGCCATCCAGCTCGGCAAAGTAATGGGCTTGCATGTGGCCACAACTGTAAGTGATCGCGGCGAAGAGCTCGTGAAGTCTTTAGGTGCTGATGAGATTATCAATTATAAACAACAAAACTTCTGGGATGTGCTGTCTGGTTATGATGGTGTATTTAATCTGATTCCAGGAGAGAATCTAGATAAAGCTTTCACTATTTTAAAACGTGGCGGCTCCATCGCTTCATTAGTAGGACCGCCTACTAATAAGTTTGCTGATGAGATGCATCTGAATCCTATCCAACGTTTAGGCGTGTGGTTTATGTCCCGCAATGTACGCAAGTTGATGAAACAATATGGCGTGCACTATGAATTCTTCTTAATGCATCCAAGCGGCGAACAGCTGCGTACGATAACGAACTTGATTGAGGAACAAGAAATTAAACCCGTCATTGACAAAGTCTTTCCATTCCATGATACGCAGAAAGCTTTAGAGTACTCTGAAGAAGGACATGCGAAAGGAAAAGTCGTTGTAAAAATAGAAGATTAAGACTGCGCGCAGTCTCATTTTTTTAAAAAATAAATGGTAGAGAGAAGCGAAACAGAAGGGCTGAACTCTCTACCATCTTCTTTTACATATAAATAAGTACGAAGACAATAGCTACACTCGCAGCAGCATTATTGAGCATATGGACGACGTAGCTGTCCCAAATATTACTACGACGGTTGTATGCCATATAAAATGCGGCGCCCATTCCTCCATATAATAGGAAGAAGATAATATTATTCGGCATATGATTCAGCGAAAAGATGGCTGAAGAAATCAACATCGGCCACCAAAAAGAAAACTTTTTGAAAATCGTTTCTTTGAAAATGCCGCGGAAAGTCAATTCTTCAAAATAAGGTGCAACAAACGTGATATCTATCAAGAAAATTGTCAGTGCAATCACGACCATCGGATTGCTGAAATTGGTTAAATTATCAATTTGGCTCATCAGTGCTTTATTATTAGCAGAATTCTCCGTATGGAAAATAGCTGTGGCAGCTACCGCACATACAGTGGTCCAAACATGTAAGCCGATAAAGTACAAAACATCAATTCCGAAATCTTTTAGACGGATAGCTTTCATTTTTTCATAGCCACGTTTGCGGTAATACCATGTAATTAACCAAGCCATCAGTCCCGTGACAATAATATAAAGAAGAATTAAAACGACAAACACAGCGGCGTGGGCTTGTTTACTAAAAGCCACATATGCAGCAATCGCACCAGCTATAGCTGTTGGAATCTGTGTAATAATCATGAAACCGATGAAAATAAGTATATTGACGATGATATTACCTTTAGGGGGCTTGTTCTTAGTTGCGCCGGCATGTGCATGACGCGGCCGACGAATAAGTTGGTAACGGCGTCTTGTTGTATGAGATGGATACTCTGACATCAGGTGAAGCCTCCTTATGATAGTTAAGATAGGGATAGTGTAACATATTTGTGTTAATTCCATATAAAGTGTCCAAAATGTGTATAAATTTTAAACATCTGATGACTAAGTGATTGACAGTGTAGATTAGTAAGTTTTATGATAGTAAATGTACAAAGATGCTTTCTTTTTGAATATCTGAGAAATACAAACGCTTTATTTTATATATAGACGAATGTACTCTACAATAGGGTTGAAAAGGGAAGTAGTGTTATCTCAGCAAGATTACTTTTAAATTTAAGGAAGGTGGTTTTAAAGTGAGTCAATCAGAACAAAAAGACGTCATTTTAATTGGCGCTGGTGTTTTAAGCACTACATTTGGTTCATTTTTAAAAGAAATTCAACCAAACTGGAATGTTAAACTTTTCGAGCGCTTGGATGGACCTGCGCAAGAAAGTTCATATGATACAAGTAATGCTGGTACTGGGCATGCCGCATTATGTGAATTAAACTATACAGTGGAACAACCGGATGGTTCGGTCGATGTGGAAAAAGCGAAAGAAATTAATGAGGAATTCGAAATTTCAAAACAATTCTGGGCGCATTTAGTGAAAACGAATGCGATTTCTAATCCTCGTGAATTTATTACACCGCTTCCGCACATCAGTTTCGTACAAGGTATCCGCAACGTTCAATTCTTGCAAAAACGTTATGAAGCCTTGAAAGATTTACCAATGTTCGAAGGCATTGAATTCACTCAAGATCGTGAAAAATTAGCAGAGTGGATGCCATTAATGATGAAAGATCGTAAAGAAAATATTGCGATTGCAGCAAGTAAAATTAACGAAGGTACAGACGTTAACTTCGGTGAATTAACTCGTAAACTTGCGAAAAACTTAGAATCACATGACAACGCTGAATTGAATTATCGTCATGAAGTTATCGGCTTCCAACAACTCGGCGACAAAAAATGGGAAGTGGAAGTGCGCAACTTAGATGACAATACAATTTCTACACACGTTGCAGATTATATCTTCATCGGTGCAGGCGGCGCAGCAATTCCATTACTTCAAAAAACTAAAATCGAAGAAAGCAAAAACTTGGGCGGCTTCCCAATCAGCGGTGCTTTCTTAGTATGTAAAAACCCAGAAGTGGTTAAAGAACACGATGCCAAAGCATACGGCAAAGAACCACCAGGCACACCGCCAATGACAGTGCCTCACTTAGACCGTCGTTATGTTCGCGGTGAGAAAAGTTTATTATTCGGACCATTCGCAGCAATCGGTCCTAAATTCTTGAAACATGGTTCAAACTTGGACTTATTCCGTTCATTGAATAAAGACAACATTTTAACAATGACTTCAGCCGGTTTGAAAAACTTGCCATTAGTGAAATACTCAATCCAACAATTGTTGATGAAGAAAGAAGACCGCATGAAAGAATTGCGTCGCTTCGTTCCTAGCGCGAAAGACGAAGATTGGGAATTACACATTGCTGGTAAACGTGTTCAAGTAATTAAAGACACACCAGAATTCGGTAAAGGCTTCATCCAATTCGGTACAGAAGTCGTGCATTCTAAAGACCACACAGTTGTCGCAATGCTTGGTGAATCACCAGGGGCTTCAACTTCAGTATCTGTAGCTTTAGATATCATTGAACAAAACTTCCCATCATACGTAGAAGCTTGGACACCAAAAATTAAAGAAATGGTGCCATCTTACGGTCAATCATTAATCAAAGATACAGACTTATTGCATAAAGTCCGTCAAGATTCAGCTGAAGCTTTAGACTTGAATAAAAAATAAATAGATTGATGATTTCATGAAAGGTGAAGACCCGCTACGAGGTTTTTACCTTTTTTATTTCCTCATAAAATAGGCCAATCTCCTAACCAATCTTTTTCTTATTCCCTCAATCTTGTTCTCTAACCTCTATAATCACAATTTTCAGAATTATTTGCACAATATAATGTTTTACCGATATACTAGTTTCAACTTACATCTTTTTCAGGGGGTATGCGTATGTCAGAAGCAAAGAAGAAAAAAGGGTTTGTAGACAGGTCGCTGGATATTATCGAAAAGTCAGGTAATAAATTGCCGGATCCAGTCGTGATTTTCATCTCACTCTGTGTCATTATTTTGATCGCCTCAGTCATTACAGGTTCACTGGGCGTCAAAGCCAAGAATCCGGCAGATGGAAAAGTTGTGGAAGCAGTCAACTTATTGACACCAAGCGGAATTGCGAAGATGATTTCCGAAGCGGTCAATAACTTTGCGACCTTTCCACCGTTAGGACTTGTACTGGTCGTAATGCTAGGGGTAGGCATTGCGGAAAAGACAGGTTACTTCGAAACGGTCATGAAATACACCATTGAAAAAGCACCGAAGAAAATTATCGTTCCCGTCATTATTTTAGTGGGAATTCTCGGTAACGCAGCAGGGGACGCTGCGCCCATTGTATTGCCACCTATCGCAGCCATGATCTTTATTAAACTAGGTTACCACCCGATTGCTGGACTCGTAATGGCCTATGCTTCAGCACTCGGCGGTTTCTCAGCCAGTCTCGTTATCGGAATGACCGACGCACTCGTGGTTTCTTTTACCGAACCAGCCGCAAAGCTAGTAAGTGATTCAGTGCATGTCAACGCAGCAATGAACTATTACTTCTTATGCGCCTCCACCTTACTCTTGCTCATAGTTGCCTGGTTTGTGACCGTCAAAATTGTGATTCCGCGCTTCGGAAACTATGATAGTTCCGTTCATGAAGAGGAAGACGACATTACCAAACAAGAACGCCGCGCCATGCTATTTGCCAATATCGGTTTAGTCCTTGTCCTCATCATTATCGCAGCTTTAGCCATTCCCGAAAACGGCATCTTACGTAATGCGAAGACAGGCAGCTTAATCAATGATTCGCCACTGATGAACGGAATCGTACCAATCATCACCATTTTATTCCTAGTACCCGGACTCATTTACGGATTCGCAGCCAAAACCATGCGTACCACACGCCAATTCGCTGAAATGCTAGGAGACGCCATGAGCACCATGGGACCTTTCATCGTTATCGTCTTCTTCGCCGCACAGATGCTGGCCTATTTCACTTGGAGCAACCTCGGTACCATTATGGCCATCAAAGGTGCAGAAGTACTCAAAGGCGCAAACGGCGTCATCTTAATACTCGGAGTCCTAATACTTTCAGCAGGCATCAACATGCTGATGGGGAGCGCCTCAGCCAAATGGGCCATACTCGCACCCATACTCGTGCCCATGCTCATGCTGCTCGGCTACCATCCCGCCTTTACACAAGTCATCTACCGAGTCGGCGATTCCATCACGAACCCCATAACACCCATGATGCCTTACCTGCCGTTACTCCTATCCTTCGCACAACGCTATCAGAAAGACATCGGCATCGGCACACTCATCGCCGCACTCATGCCCTACTCAGTCGCATTCGGCATCTTCTGGACATTACTGCTGATACTATGGTACCTGCTTGGCATACCAGTCGGTCCAGGCGGTCCCATCCACCTTCCATAAACCCATTTGGGAAAAGAAAGCCTTGGAGAGTGGAGACCCAGTAAAGATTTCATCAGAACAAGAAGGGGGACAACACTATGAATTACGAACAATATCAAGACAAAATTATAGACTATCGCAGACATCTGCATGCTCACCCAGAGGTTTCTTTTAAAGAATATGAAACCGCACAATTTATCCGGTCTAAACTGCGTGAAATGGAGCTTTGCAAAGTCGTCGAACTGACTGAAACAAGCACTGTTGCGGTATTTAATGAAGGGCAAGGCAAGAAAATCGGCTTGCGTGCAGATATCGATGCCTTGCCAGTAACCGAACAACGCGAAGAATTTGACTTTGTATCTCAAAATGAAGGTGTCATGCATGCGTGCGGTCATGATGGGCATACTGCCGTACTGCTCGGTGCTGCGCATTACTTCAATGATCATCTAGAAACGATTCCTAATGAGGTGCATTGTATCTTTCAACATGCCGAGGAATTAATTCCCGGCGGTGCACGTGAAATGGTGGCCACAGGCTACTTTGATGATTTCGACTTTATTTACGGTCATCATTTGTGGACGCAGCTCGAATTAGGGTTGATCGACATTAAAGAAGGACCGGCCAGTGCGAACTCTGATATTTACCACATCACGATACAAGGTCGTGGCGGTCATTCCAGTATGCCAGAAATGACGATTGATCCATTGGTATTAGGTGCACAGTTTGTGAATGCCTTGCAAACCATCGTATCGCGCCAAGTCTATCCATTCGATCCAGTAGTAGTGTCGAATACTATCTTTCAAGCAGGGACATTCGGTGCTGAAAATGTCATTGCGGATAAAGCGGAACTCGGCGGTTCTGTGCGCACGACTACTCAAGCAAACCGCCATCTCGTGATGACTCAAATGGAGCGTTTGCTGAAGAGTACCTGCGACAGTGTCGGCGCAGAATATGTATTAGATTACAAAGTAGGGTACGACAGTGTCTATAATGACCCCGAACAAACGCGCTGGGTAAAACAGTTGGCCGAAACTTATTTCCCGGGAAAAGTAGTAACTAGAGATCCGATGATGGGCGGAGAAGATTTCAGCGCCTTTTCAAATATTGTGCCAAGTACTTATGCATTTATCGGTGCGGGCCAAGCAGAAGGAGAATATGATAGACCGCATCATCATCCAAGATTTGCTTTAAACGAAGCGTCATTTGAAATGGCTTTCGATATGTTTACAGAAGTGGCGAAACATTACAAGTAGAGTGATGGGGAGGTTTGAGGTTTTTGGACATTTTGGATGGAGAAGTGTCTAGAAAAAGGTGTTATTTAGACACTGCTTAAAAACTAGTGTCTAGAGAAAGGTGTTATTTAGACACTACTCGAAAATTAGTGTCTAGAAAAAGGTGTTATCTAGACACTACTCGAAAACTAGTGTCTAGAAAAAGGTGTTATTTAGACACTTCTCAAAAAGTAGTGTCTAGAAAAGGGTGTTATTTAGACACTACTCGAAAATTAGTGTCTAGAAAAAGGTGTTATCTAGACACTACTCGAAAACTAGTGTCTAGAAAAAGATGTTATTTAGACACTGCTCGAAAACTAGTGTTTAGAAAAGTGTGTTATTTAGACACTACTCAAAAAGTAGTGTCTAGAAAAGTGTGTTATTTAGACACTTCTCAAAAAGTAGTGTCTAGAAAAAGGTGTTATTTAGACACTTCTCAAAAAGTAGTGTCTAGAAAAGGGTTTTATCTAGACACTTCTCAAAAACTAGTGTCTAGAAAAAGGTGTTATCTAGACACTGCTCGAAAACTAGTGTCTAGAAAAAGATGTTATTTAGACACTGCTCGAAAACTAGTGTCTAGAAAAGTGTGTTATTTAGACACTTCTCAAAAATTAGTGTCTAGAAAAGTGTGTTATTTAGACACTTCTCAAAAAGTAGTGTCTAGAAAAGTGTGTTATCTAGACACTTCTCAAAAACTAGTGTCTAGAAAAAGGTGTTATCTAGACACTGCTCGAAAACTAGTGTCTAGAAAAAGGTGTTATCTAGACACTTTCACGATATAAATGGATGTATCTACCGATAAACAAAGGAAGGGCCAGGACAACACAATGTCCTGGCCCATATTCTTGAACTGGCAGTCGCTGTTTAAATAGACAACGCGCTTGTTCCAAGTTGCTCCCTCTATTATAGTGAACCGGAGCGGGATATTTAAGTCCAATCCCGCTCCGCATCCGTTTCGCGCAATACGCCATCATGCATGTGATACACTTTGTCGCAGAATTTCATCAATCGCTCATCATGTGTGACCACTATGCAGGTTTTATGCATTTTTTGGGTTTCCTTTTTCAAAATCTTCATGACTTCCATAGCATTCTCTGTATCGAGAGAAGCGGTTGGTTCGTCAGCCAAGATAATCGAAGGCTTGGTATATAACGCTTTAACAATAGCGACACGCTGTTTCTGCCCACCGGAAATTTCACTCGGTAACTTATTTTCAACTTCCGTCAGCCCCAGCTGTTCCATCAGATGAGACAACTCTTCATCGCTGAGCACATCTTTCTTTTGCTTTTTCAACATAATGAATTGCTGTTTGACTGTTAAAAAAGGAACGAGGTTTGTGGCTTGCAGAATAAAGCCGATATCTTCCATACGTGTGCGGGCCAATTGTTTCTGCGACAAGTGTGTAATATCTTTATCGTTAATAATAATTTCACCGGACGACGGTGTTTGCAAGGCGCCGGCCATCGTCAGAAAGGTACTCTTGCCTGAACCTGACGGACCGATAATACCAATAAGTTCGCTCTTATCAAATTTCAAAGTCGTCGGTTTAACAGCTTCAATCGTTCTATTACCGTCTTTAAATGATTTCGTGACATCTTTAAATTCTAACATTGCGTTCACTCCTCTCTATCCTATTGCTTTCAGCGGATCTACTTTGCGAATCGTCAAAATTGAGAATAAGCTGCCGACTAGGGAAACGACAATTAAGACGATACCGTAAATGACCAAGGTAACCGGGTTGAATGCGACAGGCACTGCACTTGGCAAGAATAAGCCAGTCAACAAGGTTAAGCCTAAACCAATCAACGTACCGATTAAGGCGATAATGAAGGTTTGTGCCAATACGACTTTCGCCAGGTAACCGTTCGTAAATCCTTGGGCTTTCAAGACACCGAATAAGTTTGTTTTCTGCAAGGTGATGACATAGAGGAAAATGCCGATAACCGTTGCTGAGATGATAAACAAGAATGTAATCATGAAATTAAGTGTCAGATTCTGTGCTTTATAGCCTGGCAAATTTTGCACGAAATTTTCGATGCCGATTGCTTCTAAATCAGAATTTAATTTCTCATCTTTCCAATGTTTATCGCGCACTACTACTGCATTGGTTTTATCCGCAGTCATTTTAGGATTGATTTCTTGAAGTGTGTGATAGTTTGAAAATAAAACAGGAGAAGCATTATATTTTGCGCTTTCACTAAAACCGACAATTTTTAATTTCTCATCAGATTGTGATAAAGATAATTGATCTCCAACTTTAAATCCTTTTTCTTTTAAAGTTTCATCAGCGACCACTTGATTATCTTTAGTGAATTTATGTCCTTGAATGATTTTCGGCATTAAAAAAGAATCCTTAGATACACCGAATAATAGGGCGTTTTCTTCTTTCTTGCCATTCGAAACAATCACACCCGTCTGCTTTAATAAAGTTGACTTTTTAAAGGTATGGTCAGCTTCTTTTTTATCAAAAATAGATTGTTCCACGGTCTGATTCGCATCTTTATTCAAGACGATAGCATCAGCGTGCCACTTATCGATACCTTCTCGGTTCATATTAATCAAGCCGTTCGCTAAGCCTGATAGTAAAAAGAGCAAGTAGCTGATCATAATTAACACACCGATAATCAAACCGAATTTCAATTTATTTCGTTTCATTTCATTCCATGCTAAGAACATATGTAGAACCCCCTTTGTTAAGCGAAATAATAGTGATTAGACTCATTGTAAGCGAGGATGACATGAATTGAAAGTAATCATCTATTAAAATTTCCTTTTATTCGTACAATTAAAACTTGAAAAAAATAAACAATTGAGTCAAAATTTTATTGTAGAATTTGAACAAATTGAGGTGAACCAAGTGGAAATCAATTTGGATTGGACTAAGGAGTTTCAAGAATTCCAAGAAATCTTAAGTAGCAACCTCCACCCAGATTGGTTGTATAGTGCGAAGACAAATATGATTTTAGAACCCGCCTATACAGGACAAGGGAAACAATTCTTCTATACGAAGGATATCATTGAAGCGAGTAAAGTGATTCCGTTTTTCTAATACACTTATATATATAAAGAAATCGACAATGTGCGTATGAATCTGCAGCATTGTCGATTTTTTACGTTAAACTTCCACTTTAAAGTTTGTGATATTTGGTATCTTCAGTTCAGGATGTTGTTGTAAATAGTCGATAATTAATTGTGCCCCTTCAATTTGAATATCTTTCACAATTTTATCTGCTGTAAACATAGAATAATTGCCTCCGCCAACTGCTCGGTAATTGTTTAAAGCGAGGGTATAAGTTTGAGACAATTGCAGCGACTCGCCTTGAAATTCCAATTGGATAATACGCTGGCCGACAGGATTGCTCACTTTAATGGTGTAGCTGATGCCAGAGTAAATATCGTAATTATAGTGTTGAGGTTTGGGCTCAACAAATTGCGGATTGACCACAACCTCTCCATTTTCTACCGCAAAGTATTCGGCCGTTTGTTCTAACGCATTTTTAATATCTTGCCCTGACACTTCTAATACGTTGAAGGTGTTCGGAAAAGGATAGTTATTTAAGACGTCCCGCATAGTGACCTCATGACCGAAGCCTTGTGACAAGTCGAAAAGGGCCGAAGCAGCGATTTGCGCACCGCTGACTTTCATCAAAATATAATTCAAGAAATTAATATAAGGATGTGGTTGAGTACGGGCAAGAAATGGGTCTTCAATCTGCATAGTCTCTTGCAGATGTGCAATCGGGATATCGAGCCACGCATCCACTTCAGCATCAAACGCCGCCATTTTTTGTTGAAATTCTGGATTTGGATCAGGCACCGGCGTTAAAGTTTCGTTCGCAAGAAGACTGACTTCCGTACACTGAATTTGGTCCCCTTCAATATCCAAGACGATTTTCCCGACTTTTTCCCCTTTAGTGCCGGGTTGTATAACAGGAATGCCATGTACAGTTTCAGCGATTTGGCGATGTTGGTGACCCGTAATCAACAGGTCGATGTCTGAATGGAAACGTTCAAGCAAAGCGTAACCTTCATTTTCTCCTGTCAGTGCCTCTGTCGGTTCGCCGCTTCCAAGCGCTCTTTCAAAGCCTCCGTGATAACAAACAGCCACAATATCAGCTTTGGCTCTGATTTCTGGCAGCCATTTCTTCAAAGTAGAAGCGGCACTTTCAAAAGTCAGTCCTTCAATATGGTCGGCTTGTTCCCAATGCGGCACATATTGTGTGGTTAAACCGATAATACCGATTTTCAGACCAGCGCGCTCGATATAATCTACACCGTGACCCGTAAAAGGGCGGCCGTCTTTTAAGATGTTCGCAGAAAGTATAGGGAATTGAAGTTTATCTAAAGTCTCTAACAAATAAGATAATCCGAAATTGAATTCATGATTGCCGATGATTCCTACATCAAATCCGAAATGATTGTAAATATTGGCTAATTTCTGTGCAGAACCCAATTCTTTCGCTAAATAATGGCCAAGAGGGGAACCTTGCAAGAAATCTCCGTTATCAATCAAGATATGATGTGGATATTGAACTTGATCTTGTTCAATTAATTGTTTCGCATGTAATAATCCCATCGGCAATTGTTGCTGGCTTTCTTGATAATTGGTAGGAAAAATATATCCATGTACGTCACTGACGACGTAAAAAGCTAATTGTGTCACTGTAAATCCTCCTGATATATGTTAATTGATGTGAAGCGGCTGTGTTTTAAGATTTTTATCATTTTGTTTGAGACGGATTTGAGCAGTACCTTGGTAGTCAGATGTCGTTTTTGCTTTAATCGTGAGTACTGCGTTACCTGATGCATTCGTTTTAACTTGTTGAGGTGCAGAATATCCGGCTGTTGTACTGTTGCCAAATAAGCCGAGTTGTTTACCGCCATCTGCATAAATACCTACACGTAAGTTAGAGAGCGTTTGATTTTTAGATTGTCCTTTTAAATTGACTTTGATAGTAAATGTTTCCCCTGCTTTAATCGTTTCAGGCAAAGAGAAATCTACACCATTTCCATTAACATTATCCCCGGACGGAGCGGGATTGTCTGGCTTACTAGGCGCATCAGAATTACCTTCTTTTTCAGAACCGTAACTTCCAGGTGCGAAGGTAGAACGGTCATACCATTTATAATTGCTAGGCGGCTGGCTCCAGGGTTCCTTTTCAGGTTCAGTAGAACTTTCCGGTTTCTCAAAATCCTTGAGTTGTGTCACCTTATCTTTAGAAACGCCTAAACCAGTAATGGAATCTGCACTTTCTGATTTACCTAACCATTGTGTCAGATTCGTTAAGAATTGCGCATTATCTTCTTCTTTAAATCCGTCATATGTTTTCTTAGTCTGCCCGTTATCTTCACGTTTGTATTTCGGCGAACTATCTTCAACTAAAGAGGAATCTCCAATAAATGCCGCTTTTCCTTTACCTATTTTCGCGATAGCGACATAAGGCCCTTCAGCTTTGCCACCGCTATTATAAATCCCTTCATCAACAGCGTGACTCCATTTTTGTTTGGCTGAAAGATTTTCTGGAGTGAAAATGATACCTTTCGCTTTATTCGGATCAGTAATTGCGAGCGTCGAACCTGCATGCATGGACACTTTATTGACCTTATTTGTAATGCCTAGTCCTTCTTTACCTTTCAACATATTGGAAGTGCTCAAATCATTTAAAGCATTATATCTAAAGCGTACACCAAAGTTTTGTGCGAGCCAATCAGAACTTTGAACGTCTTGCATGGCTTTAGAGTTGCGCTCACCTGCATCCATATCTTTAGTCATATCTTTGTAGGCACCTCTGCGGTAACCGTTCATTGCTTCAGAAGAGTCGATACGATTCAAGTTGCGGTCAGCGTTATAGTGGTCAGAAATAAAGAGAATGCTGCCGCCTTGTTTAGCGAACGACACCAAAGCTTTCTGTTCAGCAGTTTTAAATGGAATATTAGCTTCCGGAATAACTAAGATTTTCTTTCCCTTCAATGTTTCGGGAGTGATATGAGATTCGTCTTGTAATTCTGAAACACGGTAACCTTGTTGAGCGATGCTGTTTGCATAATCTGAAAAACCGCCGTCTATCGTCCAATCAGCTGCGCCTGCTGTTTGGCCATGTGAATTATCGAAAAGTACTTCGCCTTTGTGATTTTCTCCGATTGAGGGGGTTGATGTTGCTGCATAAGAATATGTATGAAAAGGTGCTGCATTAAGTGCGACAGCAGAGATAGCAACGGTCGCAAGAATTTTGTGTAATTTTTTCATTTTAAAACTTCCTCCATATATTAAAAGTGATTTCAGTATATCGGTTATGAGAGTTGAATAACATAAGATAAATTCGCTTTTTACGAAAATTAAACTTTGAATTAAAAGTTTTCAAAGTACGTAAATAAATGATAAAACTTTTACCAAATCTTCACAATTATTATATTGTATCGGATTTAAAGTTGTATATATAATGAGTTTGTAAGACATTTTATACATATGGAAGGGGTTAACAGAATTATGAAAGCACGTGCGTCGTTTAAGGCGTTATTAATTTTGATGTTGGCAGTAATTGTATTTGTTTCAGCGTGTGGCAAGGGCAGTTCATTAGATAACAAGAAGGACAGCGACAGCAAGGGTAGTGGGGACTATAAACCTAAAGAGCTGACAGTTCAATTTGTACCTTCGCAAAATGCAGATAAGTTAGAAGCCAAAGCGAAACCTTTGGAAAAATTATTATCAAAACAACTTGGTATTCCGGTTAAAGTTTCAGTATCTACAAACTACAATACAATCGTCGAAGCGATGAAATCTAAGAAAGTAGACGTAGGATTCTTACCTCCGACTGCTTATACGTTAGCGCATGATCAACATGCAGCAGATGTATTACTACAAGCACAACGCTTTGGTGTGAATAAAGACGGTTCTGATTCTAAAAAGTTAACAGACAAATATAAATCAGAAATTTTAGTGAAGAAAGATTCAGGAATTAAAGACATTAAAGATTTGAAAGGTAAAAAAATTGCCTTGCAAGATGTTACTTCAACAGCAGGTTATACATTCCCAGCAGTTGAAATGGATAAAAAAGGCGTCAATGTATTAAAAGACATGAAAGTTGTGAATATGAAAGGTCACGACCAAGCGATTATTTCATTAATGAACGGTGATGTGGACGCAGCTGCAGTCTTCCAAGATGCACGTAAAATCGTGAAGAAAGATGAACCGAATGTTTACAAAGATACGAAAGTACTTGCTTTAACAAAAGATATTCCGAATGACACTATTTCAGTTCGCAGTGATATGGATCCTAAATGGCGCGATAAATTGAAAAAAGCATTTAAAGATATTTCGAAAACTAAAGAAGGACACAAAATTATCAGTGATGTTTACTCACATGAAGGTTACACAGACAGTAAAGACTCTAACTTCGATACTGTAAGAGAATACGATAAAAAAGTTAAAGAAATGAAATAATTCAAGCTAAGTAGACATGATAGACATAAAGCGTATTTCATAGGCAAACGTTCCTGTTGACCATTGTTGACAGTGATGCGCCCTGTGAGTGCGCTTATGTTTCGTTTAGTGTCTAAGTAAGAAAGGATTAGAATAATGAGTCAAATTGAATTTAGAGATGTCAGTAAAGTGTATGATAACGGACATGTTGGATTAGACCATATCAATTTAAATATTGAAAAGGGAGATTTTGCGGTAATTGTCGGGCTTTCTGGAGCTGGGAAGTCGACGCTGTTAAGGTCGATTAATCGTCTGCATGATATTACGGATGGAGATATTGTAATTGATGGCGCTTCTATTGCAAAGGCGAGCGGGAAAAAGTTGTTGGAGATGCGACGTAATATCGGGATGATCTTTCAAAATTTTAATTTGGTGAAGCGGTCTTCAGTGATGCGCAATGTGTTAAGTGGGCGTGTCGGTTATCATCCAACATGGAAAATGGTACTCGGTTTATTTCCGAAAGAGGATAAATTGAAAGCATTAGAAGCCTTAGACCGTGTGAATATATTAGACAAATATAAATCACGTTCTGATGAATTATCTGGAGGGCAGCAGCAACGTATTTCTATTGCACGTGCGTTATGTCAGGAACCATCCATTATCTTGGCAGATGAACCTGTAGCTTCCTTAGATCCATTAACTACGAAACAAGTTATGGATGACTTGAAAAGAATTAACGAAGAGTTAGGAATTACCATTATCATCAACTTGCACTTTGTAGATTTAGCACGTGAATATGGCACGCGTATTATCGGTTTACGTGACGGCAAACTCGTCTTTGATGGACCAGTAGAAGAAGCAACCGATGATGCATTTAATCAAATTTACGGTCGCTCAATCAACGAAGATGAGAAGTTAGGGGTGAATTAATGTGACACCTCGTAAAGATTATACCGAGATGCTCAATCATAAGATGTCTTTGAAAACGACAATGACCATCGTATTGTTATTGTTCTTAGTGTTCTGGAGTATCAGCTATACTGGCTTCAGTTTTGGAGATTTAATCTATGGATTGCCACAAATCGGTTCACTCTTTGGTCAGATGTTTCCACCAGACTGGAGTTATATTTCGCAAATACTGAACCCTATGCTGGATACGATTCGCATGGCTATCGTAGGTACATTTATCGGCTCGATTATTGCAGTGCCCATTGCCTTGCTTTGTGCGAAAAATATTTCTCGTTCTAAATGGATTGCATTGCCGGCACGCTTTATATTAAACATAGTCCGAACAATTCCAGATTTATTGTTAGCCGCTATCTTTGTGGCAGTCTTTGGTATTGGCCAAATACCAGGGGTCTTAGCAGTTATCATTTTAACAATCAGTATCGTCGCCAAGTTATTGTATGAAGTGTTAGAAGCGATTGAACCGGGACCGCTTGAAGCTATGACTGCAGTAGGTGCTAATAAAACAAAATGGATTGTATTCGGAGTAGTGCCGCAAGCATTAGCTTCTTATTTCTCCTATGTACTGTTTGCCTTTGAAATTAATATTCGGGCAGCTGCAGTCTTAGGATTAGTAGGTGCGGGTGGTATCGGATTATTCTACGACCAGACACTCGGTTTATTCCAATATGACAGAACAGCGATGATTATTCTGTTTACATTAGTCATCGTCGTCATCATTGATTACATCAGCTCGAAAGTGAGGGAACAACTCACATGACACATACTAAAGAAGAATTATTGAAAGCATATGGAGATCCTCGACGTAAAGCAAAGTATATAGCGATTGCTATAGCGGTAGTCGCAATATTAATTTGGGCATTTGCTGGAATGCCAGCTTTAGAAGTGAAACAGAAATCACAACAAATACTCGGTTCTATTTTACATGGACTCACACATCCAGATTGGGGCTTTGTCTATCAACCAGGAGGAGAAGACTTGTTACGCGGATTGCTAGAAACATTTGCGATAGCAGTAGTCGGAACCATTCTTGCAGCTATTATCTGCATTCCCTTAGCTTTTCTCGGTGCGAAAAATATTGTACGTTTCCGTCCGGTGACAGGCCTCAGCAAATTTATTCTCAGTGTCATCCGTGTATTTCCTGAAATCGTTATGGCATTGATATTTATTAAAGCAGTCGGACCTGGTTCATTCTCAGGTGTACTTGCATTAGGTATACATTCAGTCGGAATGTTAGGTAAATTATTTGCCGAAGATATTGAAAATGTTGATTTAAGCGCAACTGAATCATTAAAAGCCAGTGGCGCGAATAAAATGAAAACTTTAACATTTGCGGTCATTCCTCAAATACTGCCGACATTTCTATCGTTAATCTTATATCGCTTCGAACTTAACTTACGTTCAGCTTCTATCTTGGGATTAATTGGTGCAGGCGGTATCGGAACACCATTAATCTTTGCCTTGCAAACACGTTCTTGGGATCGTGTAGGTATTATCTTAATCGGACTAGTAATAATGGTAGCGATAGTGGATTATATTTCAGGAAAAGTACGTGAGAAAATAGTTTAAGAAAACAACTACAATAAGTGATTAGGTTGCAAACTAACATTAAGTCCTTGAGTTAGTATACTAGCTCGAGGGCTATGTTTATGTATAGTGAAGTGTAAAGGGAATGCTTAATCCAGAACTCCCAAGAGGTACCAAAACTCAAAAAGGTCAGACTGCGGTTTGTCTGAAGTAAGAGAGAAGGAGGTCTAAAATATATAGTTTGCTTTATTTTTAAGATGACATGAGAGTGAATTGAATGTTAAAGTTTAAACCCATCAAGTATCTGTTAGATAATTTCATTTTATAGAAAGTTATTAGGTAATGCTAGAAGTATTAAAAACTTATAACCCCCTGTAATATGGAATTTGTAAAATTCCATATTACAGGGGATTGATTGGAAATAGAATTATCATTCCAATTCTATTTTATTAGCATCATTGTTTAAAATATCAGTTCGCCATTTGTTTGGAGTAAAAGCATCAGGTTTAACTTTAGCCTTGATCCTCATCAATATATAATAAGAAATCATTGTAATAAATAAAGATTGGATAGCAGGTAAACCTATAGGCTTGGTATATTGAGTATAATAGCCCACTGCCATACCAATTATCATTGCAACTGTAGCAATGATATTCCATCCTTTGATACTTTCCCATTTTCTATCTCTTAAAAGGAAAAAGTCGAGAAACATTATACCAGCAATAGCTGGATAGACGATGGCAGTTAGATTTAAAAAATCTGTGAAATACTTTAGAAATCCTGCTAAAGCAATTCCAATAGCGATTAATGTACCTATTAAAGTAAGAAATTGTCTGCCTCTATGTGAATTTACATTCAGTAAATTTGCAAAAGCTAGGCCCATACTATAATTATTGACTAGTTGACTAGTCCACGTAGCAAACCACAAGATTAAAAAGCCCCATACAGGAAAACCAAGTCCCATCATAACTTCCACTATATCTGCATCACCAACACCTACCGACATTATTGCACCTACTATAAATAATGGTATGCCAACAGCAATAATACCTAAAGGAATCAAAATGTTGTCTTTCCAAGTTGGTTTTGCATAACGAGTATAATCAGCTGCAATGACCCATTGTGAAACATTAACGCCGATAATTAAACTGATTGCAGCAAGTATAGACATTTGAGGTTTAGGATGCCAACTCATCAATTTATCTAAACCAGTATTATTTAAAGCAAAATATATACCACCTATCACTAGCAATAAACCAGCAGGCACAGCCAAATAATCTGTCCATTTCATAGATTGATAGCCTATAATTGAAGGGATTGCAAATAATAAACCAGCAATTGTTGTTATTAAAGCCCATAATATCCAATGTTCATGATAATTTACTTTAAACATTGCTGATATAGCATTTCCAGCGACTGCTGTTTGAAGAGCCCACCAGCCAAGAGAGACTATAAAAATAGTTCCGCCGGCTATAAACCGTGCTTGACTGTCTCCAAAGCTATTTTTAGCTATAACTGAAGATGGGCGTCCCGTTTTGGATCCAATGTATCCATTTATAGTATTACCTAGCCATTGGAATACAACCATAGCAACAATTGTAATCCATGCTACTTGAACTAAACCAAATGATCCTGCTAAAGAAGCTCCAACCATTAGGACTGGTATGGTAAATTCTAATCCTCCAAATATAATGGCAGGAGTGGTCCAATGTTGTCTTTCTGTATTAGGTACGCTTTCCAAGGGATTATCAGATTTTGAAAAACCATTACTAGTATTTTCTTTCATAAGCAAAACCCTTTCTAATAGATATTTTATATATTAATATCCATAATCTTCTTTTGCTTGTTCTTTTGTGATGATTCCATTTTTAATATCACGCTCAATAGCTTTGCGTAAACGTTTTTTTGGATTTCCATAGCCTCCGCCTGTAGCTGTTCTTAAAATAACTTTATCACCTTTATTTAACGGATATTGGTTGTATTTACCATATGGGCCGTCTATAGTACCGTCAGCTCTCTCGAATATGAATTCATTATTAGAGCCTTCATGTCCTCCATTAGCCCCCCAGGTATTATGTTTATGATGACCAAAGCTTCCTGTAAAGAATTAACCATCTGTCATAGCTTTATAAGTTCTTATTACACCAGAACCTCCTCTGAATTGACCGGCTCCTTTTCCGTCTGTTCGCATTGCATATTCCTCGACTTGTACACCGTAAGTATTTTCGGCTATTTCTATAGGAACATTAAAAGTCTCACCATCAGATATACAAAATTGTCCAGTATCTCCATCGAAGCTGTTGGATGCTCCCCATCCTCCGACAGATGGCTCTACAATTAAAAAGTTTTCATTTTTGTCAGGTAATTTTCCTCCCATAATAACTACACAAACGGATAAAAGATGACCAGCGGTTAATCGATCTGGAATAACTGGAGCCATTGCTTGCCAGATTAATTCAGTACCATATAACATAGATTCCCAATACATGGAAACAGGGGCGGGTCTTTTTGCTGAAATAATAGATCCATCGTCAGTTATAATTTTTAAGGGTCTGAATGATCCGTCGTTTACTTCTTGAGATGGATTAGTAATAGCTAAAAATATAGTTCTTACAGCAGATACCAAACCAGTATATGAACTATTTATCGGTCCCTGAACTTGAGGCGAAGACCCTCGGAAATCACAAATAAATTCTTTATCGGTTATAGTAAGTTTTAATTGAACAGGTATTTGATTATCAGTTATACCATCATCGTCGATAAGTGATTCTACCTTATAAGTACCGTTTGGGAGCTTTTCTATTTCTTTAATAGTTAATGCTTCTCCTTGATTTAAAAAACGGTCCATACTTTCTAATATTGATTCAGTTGAATATTTTTTGCATAGGCCTTGAATACGTTTTTCTCCTGTTTTTAAAGAAGCTATTTGTGCACGCATATCGCCGATTGAAAGTTTCGGGAATCGGACATTAGATTCAATAATTTTGATAATAGCTTTATTTTCAATGCCTTTATCAAAGAGCTTGATGCAAGGGAATTGTAAACCTTCTTGATAAACATCTGTTGAATTCGTAGACATTGATCCAGTATCTTTGCCACCGACTTCGGTCCAATGGGCTTTATTAGCTACAAAAGCTACTAACTCGTGATCTTGAAAGATAGGAAGTACGAGTCCTACATCGCATAAATGTGAACCACCGCCATTATAAGGATCATTTATTAAAAATACATCTCCTTCATGAATGTCATCGCCATAAGTTTCTAAAGTCTCTTTAACCATAAAGGATAGCATCCCGATGAACCCAGTGACACCATTTCCTAATGTTACAAGCTCTCCTTTTTTATCAGTGAGACCGCAAGCATAATCAAGTACTTCATAAATGATTGGACTCATAGAGGTTTTTGCTAATGCAATAAACATCTCTTCACCTGTGGAAATTAAAGAATCTTTTATCACTTCGTAAGTAAATGGATCAGTTTTATAATTCATAATTATCCCCTCCGATATAAATAATGAGGTTTCCGTATTCATCTTTTTTAACTTTGTCTTTCGGATTGATAGGTATAGTAGTTGATTTTTCTTCAATTACTGCCGGGCCTTCAAAAATTTCATCTATCGGCAGAAAATCACGATTATAAATTTTTACTTTTTCCCAACCATGATTCTCAAAATAGACATTTCTTTCTTCTTTGACTGGATCACCTTTTTGAGGTGTTATCTTTTTGATAATAGGTTTATCGATTTTTCCTAAAACACTGATTTTAATATTTACAATTTCAATACCATTTTCAGGTAAGGTATAAGTATAGAGCTGTTCATGCTTTTTATGGAATGATTTTATTATTTCATTCAAATTATTTTCTTGTACTTCTTCATATGGAACTGTTACTTCTACAGGATGATCTTGGCCTTCATAACGTAAATCAATCTTTTTTGTAACAACTATTTTTTCTTCATTAACGTCTTCTTGTTTTAAAGTATTAATTGCATCCTCAATCATCTGATTATATTTTAAGTTGATATCCTTATAATTCAACGTACTAGTATTGGCTAAAAAAGTTTGTGAATAATCATGACGTAAATCAGACATTAACATACCCCATGAAGCAAAAACGCTAGAAGCAGAGGGGACAATTACTTTTTTAACTCCTAATTCGCGTGCTAAATCCTGTGAATGCATGGGACCTCCGCCTCCAATAGCAACCATAGTAAAATCTCTAGGATCGTAGCCTTTACGTACAGAAATTAGTTTTAAAGCATTTAACATATTGGAATTTGCAATTTTAATAATCCCCATTGCGGCAGCATCTAAATCAACATTTAACTTTTTAGTAAAAGTTTTTTCAAATTGCTTTTTTAAATCATTTATAGTTACTTTTGTATCAAAATTTGCAATATTTAAACGACCTAACAATAAATTTGCATCTGTAGTAGTTGGTTCAGTACCGCCTTTTCCATAAGCAATTGGTCCGGGTTCTGCTCCAGCAGATTTAGGTCCGACTTTTATAGAACCACTATCATCAAACCAAGCAATAGAACCTCCGCCATTACCGATTTCTACTATGTCTACTACAGGTACTTTCATTGGATAACCAGCAAAATTATTTGTTCTTTCAAGGTGGTAATCTGTAGATACCTTTACATTGTTATTTTCTATTAAAGAGCATTTTGCAGTAGTACCTCCAATATCTAATACAATTAAATTATTTTCTCCAAGTATTTCTCCTAGAACTGCTGCACCGAAAATTCCAGAAACAGGGCCTGATTCTACCATGTTTATGGGAGCTTGTTTAGTATGTTTAAATGTACTTGTACCTCCGTTAGATTGCATTACATAATTATTCGAACTACTACTTTTCTCAGTTATATTATTTTCGAGATTAGTCAAATATTCATTTGCAATTGGTTTAACATAAGCATTCAGTACAGCAGTATATGTTCTTTCGTATTCTCGCCACTCATTGTTTAATTCAGTTGAATAGGTAGTTGAGAACTCTGGATAATTGTCATTAATATAATTAGCAATAGCTACTTCATGTTCATTATTTTGATAACTATGCAAAAGTGATATAGCTATAGCTTCTACGCCTTCTTGCTTAAAATATTGTATTATTTCTTCTACTTCATCGAAATTTACAGGGCTTAGTTCATCCCCTTTATGATTCAAACGTTCTGAAACCTCTTTGCGTAAATGACGCTCAACTATAGGTTCGGGTTTCTTGTAGCGAACATTAAAAAGGTCTGGGCGATTTCCGCGACCTATTTCTAAGACATCACGAAAACCTTTAGTTGTTATTAATCCAGTTTTTACACCTTTTTTCTCTGTTAAAGCATTTATTACTATAGTTGTTCCATGAATAAACATACTTATATCTCTTAAATTAATATCAGCTTTCTCTAATACATTAAAGATACCAGCTTCAAAATTCTTTGGAGTAGTGTCAGATTTACCTAAGATTAATTCCCCATTGTTATCCAAGGCTACCAAATCAGTAAATGTTCCTCCTATATCTGTTGCAACACGCATAAACATACCCCTTTCATTTTAAAAAAGTTTAGGTGTAACTACACTTAATACTGTGACAGGAAAATCAGTTTCATTAACATAATAGTGTTTGTGTTTAGAAGGGTAGTGAATTAGTTCTCCTTTTTTTACTACATATTTTTGATTTTCAATGAAAAATGTTAGCTCTCCTTGAATTACGTAGTATAATTCCTCTCCTTCATGCATGGATAATTCACTACGATCGTTTGGCTGAATGGTGATAATAAAATTTTCTAATTTTCGATTTTCAAATTCACTTGAAACTCTTTTAAATTCTTGATTAGAATGGTTGATTTTGAATTGCTTGATGTCTGATGGAATGATGTGAAAATCTTTTTGTTTATTTGGTAAGAAAAATGAAGTAATATCAACTTTAAGTGCATCAGCTATTTTACTAAGTGAAGTTATAGCAATAGAAGATTCTCCGCGTTCAACTTGAGATAAAAAGCTTGTTGATAAGCCTGTTATTTCACTTAATTGTTTAAGAGTTTGATGCTGATTAATTCGATATTCTTTAATTTTGTAACCAATTTCTTTCATAAGTGCTCCTCTCAATTTTCCAGTATTAGTGTAATTTTTAACAGAATAATACAAAAAAATTTAAAAAGAAAGAATTTTCTAAAAAATTAAAAGACTTGAACTTCTATCTCCGTTACTGAATATAAATAGCCAATAAATCTGATTTTATTTGTCAATTTTTCTTGTCTAATAAAATTTTTTCAAAAAAATTTTCGAAATCACTGTAACCACTGATGCTTTAGTCACGAGCGCATATTTATTTTTCAGAAAAATGGGGCAAATCACGCTTATTTCGTTATGTGCAATTTGATAAAAAAATTGGTTATGTTAAGCTAATAAACGTCTTTGCTAAAAAGTTAATAATTATTTGTTGCAAGGAAATGAAGGATTTCAAAATAATATTTTGATTAGTCACAAGATTCTGAATCATATTGAATGATAGGGGTAAACATTTCACTATGTATTGTCACAACAAAAGAGAGAACTGAAATTACATAATTGATTCGAGTCTAGAATTTAACAAGAAGTAACCGCTTTCGCAATATACTCTCACGACACTTCTACCACCCAAGTTAAATGCTTCAGTGAGTATCCAAAATATTATCTTGAGACATGCGATGAACCGTGGGGACAGTTTATCTGTAATGCATGCCGTTAGCGCACTCCTTCAGCACCTTGTAATGCCTAAGAACGATCCGTACATTTTATTACAATAATTTGAAAGGATGTTATTTTAGACATGTTTACTTTAGGAGCAACACTATCCCAGCAGGTGAATCCTGACTGGCGAACGTACATTATGATTGGGGCATACTTCTTAATCTTGCTTGTCATCGGCTGGTACGGCTATAAAAAGGCGACAGGCAACGTGAGTGAATACATGCTCGGCGGCCGCAGTATCGGGCCGTACGTTACAGCACTCTCAGCAGGCGCATCTGACATGAGTGGTTGGATGATTATGGGCTTGCCAGGTGAAGTTTATACAACTGGACTTTCAGCAGCATGGTTAGCGATAGGGCTGACACTCGGTGCTTACATCAACTATATCGTAGTCGCACCGAGGCTTCGCGTGTATACAGAACAAGCAGGCGATGCCATCACTTTGCCAGACTTTTTCCGTAACCGCTTAGCTGACAATTCAAATCTTATCAAGATTATTTCCGGGGGAATAATCGTCGTCTTCTTCACACTGTATACACATGCAGGTATGGTATCAGGCGGAAAACTCTTCAATAGTGCCTTCGGATTAGATTATCATTGGGGCTTAATCTTAATTTCAGTGATCGTTATCGCGTATACTTTCTTCGGAGGCTATCTTGCGGTTTCACTCACAGACTTCTTCCAAGGTGTCATTATGCTGATTGCAATGGTTATGGTACCGATTGTGGCACTTCTGAAATTAAATGGACTAGACACATTTGACCAAGTGACAGACTTGAAACCGACTAACCTCGACCTATTCAAAGGAACAACAGTCATCGGGATCATCTCTTTCTTCGCATGGGGATTAGGTTACTTCGGCCAACCACATATTATCGTGCGCTTTATGAGTATCAAATCCGTTAAACAGCTACGTACAGCACGACGCTTCGGTATCGGCTGGATGGCTATCAGCTTGATCGGAGCAGTATTCGTAGGCTTAATCGGTATCGCATTCGTCAAAGATAAAGGCGTAGAATTGAAAGACCCAGAAACACTCTTCATCTTGATGGGGCAAATACTATTCCATCCACTCATCGGTGGCTTCTTACTAGCTGCTATCTTAGCTGCAATCATGAGTACCATTTCATCACAACTACTCGTGACATCCAGCTCACTAACTGAAGATTTTTATAAACTCATTCGCGGAGAAGACGCTGCGAAGAAACGCGAGAAAGAATTCTTGCTCGTAGGACGTCTATCCGTACTAGTCGTTGCATGTATTTCCATCGCTATTGCATGGTCGCCGAACGACACTATCTTGAATCTTGTCGGCAACGCATGGGCAGGTTTCGGTGCGGCATTCGGACCGTTAGTCGTTATGTCATTATACTGGAAAGGTTTGAGTCGAACAGGCGCAATCAGCGGTATGCTTGCTGGTGCCATCGTCGTTATCCTGTGGATCGTCTTTGCCAAACCACTCGGCGAAACCAACGACTTCTTCAACCTATACGAAATCATTCCAGGCATCATCGCGAGCGTCCTCGTGACGATCATCGTAAGTAAGATGACTAAGAAACCAAACATCGATGTCGATAAAGACATGGATACGGTAAAAGAAACCATCAATACGGAAATGCATTCATAATTGTTAGCCCGGGTCATGGTAGGTTCCTGAAGGAAAGCCATGAACCGGGCATTTTTATACATATATAGGACAAAGCGAGTGACCAAACCAAAAAGGGAAGGCTCGACAACACATGCCGGACCTTCCCAATATTTATATCTCATGACATCCGAGCAGTCTATCAATTACTCATGCTCACGATTATATTTTTCCACTTCAGCTTCACGCAACTCAACACGACGAATCTTGCCAGAGTTTGTCTTCGGCAAATCCTCGACAAACTCAATCGCACGCGGATATTTATACGGCGCAACATCGTATTTCACGAAGTGCTGAAGCTCGCGTACTAATTCGTCGCTCGCTTCATAGCCATCTTGCAAGATGACAAACGCTTTTACAATATTACCGCGCAATTCATGTGGACTTGCGACAACTGCCGTTTCCTTCACAGCAGGATGTTTCGTTAATGAGTCTTCAACTTCGAACGGTCCAATCGTATAACCAGAACTGATGATAATGTCGTCTGCACGGCCTTCGAACCAGAAGTAACCATCTTCGTCCTCTTTAGCACGGTCGCCGGTTAAGAAATAATCGCCGGCTACACGCTCTTGAGTACGTTCAGGATCTTTAAAGTAACCTTTAAATAACGCTGGTAAATCGACAGGTACTGCAATATTGCCGACTACACCATTTTCAACAGGTTGACCTTCATCATCGACAATCAGCACACCGCTGCCAGGAATAGCTTTCCCCATTGAACCAGGGCGTCCAGGAACGTCTTTTAACAAACCAATCAATAAAGTACTTTCAGTTTGGCCGTAACCATCGCGCACCGTAATATCAAACGTATCTTGGAACTTCTCAACCACTTCTTGGTTCAACGGTTCGCCAGCAGACACCGCATCATGTAAATGCGATAAATCATAGTGGCCTAAATCTTGCAATTTCGCCATAATACGATACTCAGTCGGCGTACAGCACAACACATTGATTTGATAATCTTGAAGTAGTTCAAGGTATTTCGTGCCGTCAAAGCGTCCGTTATATACAAACGCAGTAGCGCCAGAAGTCATCGTAGACAAGAAAGGACTCCAGACCCATTTTTGCCAACCAGGCGCAGCAGTAGCCCAGACAATATCATCCTCATGAATATTCAGCCAATGTTTCGGCGCCATTTGCATATGCGCATATCCCCAGCCATGCGAATGCACAACAGCTTTAGGATTGCCAGTTGTCCCAGATGTATAAGGTAAGAACGCGACATCATCACGATCCGTATCAGCAATCTCAAGCACATCACTTTGCGACTCGACATCCTGATCTACATCAACCCAGCCATCCTTCTGACCGCCGATAATAAATTTCATCAAATCATCATACTCATCAACACCGTCAAACTCATCCGCACCAGCAGCAATAGATAACACCGCATCCACTTCGCCGTGCGTAATACGATACTGCAAATCCTTCGTACGCAACATTTCAGAAGCCGGAATCAACGCTACACCTAACTTCAACGCCGCAATATAGACCTCATACGTCTCAATACTGCGCTCCATCTTGATGAGCAACGTGTCACCCTTCTTCAAACCATGCTGCTTAAACAAATTCCCCATACGGTTAGACTTGCGAATTAAATCCGCATACGTTACCTTCGTCTCATTACCCGCATTATCTTCAAATATAATCGCAACCTTCGACTCATCCTGCGCATACTTTTCAATCTCAGAAACAATATTGAAACTACGAGGTGCGACCAAATCCGGTTTGTTCATCTTACAAATCCTCCTATCAAAAACACAAATTTCCAATTCACGAAAAAAGAATACCCCTTCATTTTAGCAATCTTAAAACCATATTATAAGTAAAGACTCTTTGCCCCTTGCGGGAAAACGCTTTCTTCTACACATTTATATGACAAGTAGCCAAACAGCGCCAGATAAGTGCAGAAGAAAGCTTCGGCCGAGCCATTGTAGCTTCACAAAACGTTCATCCATATCCCGATGTGCATCAAGACGTGGAGGCGCTCTTCGAAGGCGCCTAGAAAGCGACGGCCAAATAAAGAAGAGCCTCTGCACTGACGTGCAAGAGACTCTGGTATGTTGAAGAGGATTTAATAGACGGGCTTTCGAAAGCAGGTTGGTAATAGACGGGCTTTCGAAAGCAGGTTTCTCGGCAATAAGTGCGAAATTCACTGAAGACTGAAGAACGTCTTCTGTTCATTTCTCCTTATTGCTCGCAACCTAAACGCTTTCTCAAGCACCTTTTTTAATATACGGGCTTCAAAGTGCAGGTTCTTCGGCAATAAGGCGTAAATCGCTGAAAATCACAGAACGATTTTCGCTCATTACTTCTTATTGCTCAGAACCTAACCGCACTTTTCCGCACCTTTTTTGCACCTTACACTAAATCTGCGTCTTTAGGCAGGGCTGCCTTTTTTCCGACATCCGCACCTTTTTTATCTTCTTTTGGCAGTTTAATAATCTTGAAGCCGGTATAAGCAAAGATGATTGAGATAATCGGTACTAAGAAGTTCAAGATAGCGAACGGTGCATATTCAAAGACTGTCACACCAAGCGTTGAAGCAATGAATACGCCACATGTGTTCCAAGGAACGAAGACGGACGTCAGTGTGCCCCCATCTTCTAAAGCACGAGATAAGTTCTTCGCATGCAAGCCTTTCTCTTTGAAAGCATCTGCATACATACGTCCTGGTACAATAATTGAAATGTATTGTTCAGAACAAGTGAAGTTTGTACCGATACAAGATACGATAACAGAAGCAATCAATGAACCAGTGTTTCTCGCAAACTTCAAGATTACATTGATTAATGCTGATAACATACCTGAATATTCAAGTACACCACCGAAAGTCATAGCGACAAGGGTCAAGGAAATCGTGTAGAACATCGATTCCAAACCACCACGGTTGAATAATTCATCAACCATTTTATTACCAGATTCCATTGTATAACCAGTTTGCAATGCAGTCATTGCATCAGTTAATGAACCGCCTTGCACAAAGATTTGCGCAAAGAAACCTAATACAATACCGACACAAATCGCTGGAATCGCCGGAACTTTAAAGATAACTAACACAATAACTGCCAACGGAATCAATAACAACCAAGGTGAGATGACAAAGTTGTCTTGTATAGTTGTCAAAATTTTCTCAATATTTTTAGGGTCAAAGTGCTTATTACCAAAGCGCTGACCTAAGAAGAAGAACGTAATAACAGTAATGACAAGCGCTGGAATCGTTGTATACATCATATGTTTAATATGATCGAACAAATCTACATTCGTTAAACCAGAAGCCAAGTTCGTTGTATCAGATAGAGGACTCATTTTATCACCGAAGTACGAACCGCAGATTACTGCACCTGCAATCATACCAGGAGAAATCCCCATACTAATACCGATACCCATGGAAGCTACCCCCACAGTAGCCATCGTCGACCAAGAACTTCCGATTGCCAGAGCAACGATACCACATAAAATTACGACTACTGCCAAGAAATAACGCGGATCAATCAATTGCAGACCATAATAAATCATCGTCGCAACAACGCCGCTGCCAATCCAAGAACCAATAATCAAGCCGACCAAGATGATAATCACAATCGCCGGCAAAGCATGCCTGATCCCTTTATACATCATCTCCTCAACCTCATCGAACTTATAACCATGCAACATCGTGACACCAATCGCTACAGCAGTCCCAATCATCAACGGAATATGCGGTTCCTTCTTCAAGACCGCCACCGTAAATAACATTGCCGCGATCATAATCCCCAATGTCAATACCGATGCGCCAACCCCTAATGGCTTGTGCTGCTTTTCAACAGCTTCCTTATTCTCTACATTTGCATTCTTCTCTTCCTGATTTTGCATAACATAAACCACACCCCTTATGTTTGTTTAGTGTAATCATACATAATAAAGAAACCGCTTTCAACACTTTTCCCAAGCTAAATTGCCTATCTAATTACTAGGAAATGTATTTTCAGAAAGAACAGTGTCAACACTGAAAAGGCTACAAACCCCATAGCATCAAGTCTTTTGATTATTCTGAAAAATTATTTTTAAATCTATTTTGACACCTTTTTCACTCCCAAAAAAAATTAAAAAAATTTTGAGAGAAGAAAAATTCAGAAGAGATTGCGCACACCTTCACTTTAACGTGCTATCAGAATGAGGTGCAAAACGCTTTAGTACGCTAATAGGAAGAAACTGGAATGTTTAAAAAGTCGCCGGAGTGGAACTTAATCATAAAATACTTAGCACGAGATAAGAGAGGAAGATACATCTTGGATATTAATATCAATGATTATAAAGTTCCCGTACAAAAAGAATTCAAATTTAAAGATTACCCGCACCAAGTCAGCACACAAGAGAATGAGACAGAACTTCGCGATGAAGTTATTCCGGAACTGGTCGATTTATTACAAGACTTACATTTGAAATTATTTGCAGAAGAGAAAGACGGCATCATGGTGGTATTGCAAGCTATGGACGCAGCCGGCAAAGATGAGGCAATCAGCTATATTTTTTCAAATTTGAATGCACAAGGTCTGAAAACAACTTCATTCGGACAGCCGAGCGAAGAAGAGGAGAAACACGACTACCTATGGCGGTTGCATCGTGGCAAACCTGAACGCGGAGAAATCTCTCTGCTCAACCGTTCTTATTATGAAGATGTGATTGTCACACGTGTACACGATTTATTAGGAGAAGAACATAAAGATCAAATTAAAGACGACACGGATTTGTGGAAGTTACGCTATCGCCAAATTAACGACCATGAGCGCTATTTAGAAGAAAACGGGTTTCATACTATTAAATTCTTCTTCAATATGTCAAAAGACGCACAAAGAGACAGATTGCTCGAACGCATGAAAGATCCGAAGAAGAATTGGGAATTCTCATTTAATGATGTCAAAGAACGCCAACATTGGGACGATTACCAAGAAATCTTTCAAGATATGATTAACGAAACTTCTACCTCATGGGCGCCGTGGTACGTCTTGCCTGCAGATAATCCGTGGTATGCACGCGCAGTCATTACCAAAGTCATGATAGAAGCCCTAGAAAAAATTAATCCGCAATTTCCTGAATTTACCGCAGAAGAAAAAGCAGAATTAGATAAATATATCGAACAATTGGAGAATGAGTAGGGGAAAAAGCGAGGACCGGAACATTAATTTGTCCTGGACCTCGCTTTTGGAGTTTATTTTATGGAAATATTTATAGGTTCGGGCAAAACTGTATAGGCGCGTTCATGTTGCCTATACAGTTAGAGGTCAAAGTGTCTAGGCGCGTTCATGTTGCCTATACAGTTACGGTCCAAAGTGTTAAGGCGAGCTCATGCCGCCTATACAGTTTTAAGCCAAAGTGTCTAGGCGAGCTCATGTTGCCTATACAGTTTCAGGCCAAAGTGTCTAGGCGAGCTCATGTTGCCTATACACTTCCACGCTCGCCGCGCCCCTCAACCCATCATGCCATCAACCTCGCAGTACAAAGCAACTCGACCATCCCGAACCTACCACACACCAACTACTCCACATCATCTAAAATAGCCGTAATCCAGTGACCGAACTCACAAGCTAGATGCCATTGATGCGCTTTAATCATAGAATCTGGTACCATGCTTGGAAATTCAACTAAAGCTTTGAAGCGAAAGCCGTCATTTTCTTTCTTCGCCTGATGACGCATACCGCCAATCACATGACCTTTCTTATCTTTTGCGGCGCCAGCCAATTCCACAGGATAATCCGTAGATTTACGGGATTGCAAACCAGTCAAGTCGCCATAATGCGCATAGAAATGCGTAGGAAGCGGTGAACCGCCAGTCGTTTCCAAGACCTCTTGAATCGTCGGCGTTAAACCAAGCAATACATAATGATCCGGGTTCGAGCCCACATTAATTGCGTCATGTGCATCACTGCGGACCATCATTACCTCCGTAATTTTGTCCATAACTTCTTCAGGACTCAATTTACTATGAGGTACATAAATTTCCGTAATACTGAACTTTCTCTTGCCACGCGCAAATTTCGCCGCAAATCCCGAAACCGTATCACCAATCTGGCATCTGCGCTCCAGTACACGACGCAAGCGGTCAAAGCCCATATCCATCTTAATACGGACCAACTCAGCATTTAAAGATTGAATATCTTTATTCGCAATCCATTTAGAGACTTGCGGACTCACATCAGCATCCGTATGTTTTTGGAAAAATTTAAAGTTCTTCTTCAAGCGTTTGAACTCCCACTCATTGACTTCTTCAACAGGGACTTCATGACCATTGATAGAAAAAAGCAATCTATCACCATTAATCATTTAAAACGCCTCCTCTCTGTTCTGCTTAAAATATCTATATTACTGTAACATATCCGCTCGAAAATTAGTATACCCATATCAACTTAGATAAGATTATACTTTTTCAAACTATCCGTCGCATTTAAAATCGCAGTTTCTTGATCAGCAATCGGCGTCCAGCCCAGTACCTCTTTCGCTTGTTGATTACTAATATTACGATTGATTTCCAACAATAATTTGGCTTCCTTCGCACGTTTACTGAACAGCGCACTCATTTTCAGTACGAAATCAGGCATCACATGTGTACTCACACTTTCAGACACCTCTGGAAGTTGCGCTTTCAATAACTGCGCAATTTCCGGCATCGTAATCTTGCCATCTGCACTCACAATAAAACGCTTGCCTGCAGCTTCCTCTACCTTCATCGCCAAAATATGAATCGCCGCCACATCACGCACATCCACCACATTTAAAGCAATATTCGGCAATCTGCCCGCACCATTCGTCATATACTTAATCGTTTCGAAACTCCCGGACATATGCTCATCCAGCGACGGACCGAAGATAGCCACAGGATTAATCGTCACCAGCTCCATATCCGTCTCAGAATTTTCCATAAATTGCCAAGCCGCTTTTTCCGCCAGCAACTTAGACTTTTCATATACCGATAAACCAGGTTGATTCTCCTGCGTCCAATCAGCTTCCGTTGTCACACTGGACTGATCCAAATTACTGAAACCGACTGCTCCGAAATTAGACGTCATCACCACACGTTTGACCTCCGCATCATCCGCAAACTTCAACACTCGCTGAATCCCTTCCAAAGCAGGGCGGATGACCTCATTTTCATCCTTAACCTTGCCGAAGAACATCGGCGAAGCCACACTCATCACCACATCAATATCCTCCATCGCAGCCTCCCAATTCTCATCACTCGACAAATCAGCCACCACGAAACTTAAATTTTCCGTAGGGACTCCGTTATCATTCAACGCATCCAACACTTGGGGTTGCTTCTTCAACGAACGCAACGTCGTACGCACCACATAACCCTGCTTCAACAACTCCGCCACAATACGCAATCCTAAGAAACCCGAACCGCCAGTTACCAACACATGATTTTCCATTCCGATATCCTCACCTTCAAAGTCATTTCTCTACTACATTCCCGAATTACCCAGAAATATTTTTCAGGAAAAGAAAAACTTGGAAAGAGGGAGAAGCAAAGAGTTGCTCCAAACAAAAAAGACTCACCAGGAAATCCCTAGCAAGCCTGTAACTGTTCTACGTGAAACACTATTATTGAATTGTGACCACTATCATCATTAATATACCGATCAGCGATAAAGCTTTGTGACGCTTCCAGATTGTTACGACAATACTGCCGATTAATAAGAGGCGGACACCTTTGAATAATAGCATGTGCTGTGCTGCTTCAAATAAATCTAAACGATTTAAGAGCGTTAAACTCACTAATAGACCCAAACTGACCCAAATTAAAATATATGCAATCCTTAAATAAGCGGGGGCCTGGGCACGACTGTGTTGTGTCTCCATCCGTTTACCTCCAGGTTGTATTCAACTGCTATATCATCTATATTTCGAACTTAATCATATTAAACTGTGTTCAGTTATCGAGAGTACGCTTACACTAAAGATATAAGATTCTATTAGATATTGCAATATAAATTTTTAAATAGTAGCTAAATAGGTTCGAAATTTCATCTAAAATTAAACCTAAATGGGTAGAAAAATAAAAGATTCAAACACTCAATAAAGGGAAAGCATTATTGATAATTTAATTGAAGGGAGGATGTAGAAATGCAAAGTATTACTACAGAAGAACACTTTATACTGAAAGATGTACAAGAAAAAATGATGCAACTTACTCATCCAGATCCAGACGGCGTACCGTTGAAGACCATGTTGGCAGCCTTAGAAGAAAAAACTGGATTTGCGCATGAAGACGATTTAGATGAACATAAAAAACGCATGAAATTCATGGATGATAATGATATCCGTATGCAAATTTTATCATATGGAAACAATGCGCCTTCTAATTTAAAAGGTGAGGAGGCCATTGAATTATGTCGCTTGTGTAATGATGTATTACATGAATATGTAGAATTACGTCCGACACGTTTCCAAGGATTTGCGGTGTTGCCGATAAATGATCCAGAAGCGGCAGCAGAAGAATTCCGCCGTTGTGTGAATGAACTCGGCATGAAAGGCGCATTAATTGCAGGACGCGGACAAGACGGTACTTTCCTCGACCATCCGCAATACGAACCTATCTTTAAAGCGGCTTCAGAATTAAACGCACCGATTTACTTGCATCCAGCGCCAGTGACACCTGAAATTTATCAAGCTTATTATGACAGTCCTGCTTATGACGATGTGACGTCCGCAACCTTTGCTTGTTTCGGCTACGGGTGGCATACAGATGTAGGTATCCATGCAGTGAGACTCGTGCTCTCAGGACTTTTCGACCGTTATCCGAACTTAGAAATGATTATCGGACATTGGGGCGAATTTGTACCCTTCTTCTTAGAACGTATAGACCAAGCGCTCTTAACTAATAAGTTAGAACAGTCAATCAGCGAGTATTTCAAACAGCACTTCTACATCACACCAAGCGGTATGTATACGAAACCGCAATTTGATATGGTCCGCCATTATTTCGGCATCGATAAGATTTTATATGCCGTAGACTATCCCTATATTAAGCCAGACAATGTTTCGACGTTCCTAGACATATTAGGTCTAACAGAAGAAGAAAAAACTAAAATTGCATACAAGAATGCTGAAAAACTGTTCAACATTGATACAGAACAAGATTAAACAACATACTTGCATGAGCAATATACAGGAAAAGGCGTATGATAAATGAGACAATACATCTTACTACTAACCGTAAAGCAAGCATTAACGAATAAACACCCAGTAAAGTGAGGCACAAAAATCATGGAAACATTACAATTATCGGGCGCAGACGTCCGTTATCATAAAGTCGGCAAAGGACCGGTCTTAATTTTGATTCCTGGCGCAAATGGCACAGGAGATATCTTCATGCCACTTGCACAACAACTTGCAGACCATTTCACAGTTATTGCCGTAGACCGTCGCGGTTTCGGCCAAAGCACTTTAACAGCACCGCTGCCAGCAGAAGTTTCAAGCCCGGACAGCCAATACCGTGTGAAACGTGATGCACAAGACATCGCAGAAATTGCCAAACACGAAAGCGGCGACACACCTGTTTACGTCTTAGGTTCAAGTTCAGGTTCAATTGTGGCCATGCACGTTTTGAAAGAACATCCAGACGTCGTGAAGAAAATTGCTTTCCACGAACCGCCGATTAATACTTTCTTACCAGATGCAAAATACTGGCAAGATAAAAATGCAGAACTTGTAGAAGTCGAAGAAAAAGACGGCATGCCAGCCGCAATGAAAGTATTCTTCGATGACTTAAATGTGGCACCGATCGACCGCGAAATGATGGGCAATTCATCAAACGATGACGAAGAAGTCTCAGCACAACGCGTTCAAGAAATGCAGAACTGGTTCATGTACGAAATTCGCCAATACACATCATCAGACATTGCTATCAAAGACTTGAAACCCTACACAGACCGCATTACACTCTTGAACGGTACCGATTCACGCAATTCCTTCCCACAAGAAGTCAACGAATACCTTGCGAAAGAACTCGGCATTAAAATTGTGGAAATTCCAGGCGGCCACCTAGGCTACGTCCAAAAACCAGAAGGCTTCGCGAAAGTCTTGTTAGAAATCTGGGGATAAAAGAAAGACTGGGAAAGCAACTTTCCTTTCATATAGAAGAAAAGGCACTGCACCTCCTTTGATAGGAGAGGCAGTGCCTTTTTATATAATTCATCTTTAAATCCACTGCTCCGCAATTCTATCAAGCTTGATAGAAAATATACACAAACATAAAAATGTAGAATTACTTCCGCGAATTATGATTAATTCATTTTAAATAAGGAATAGCATTACTAACAAAGATAATAAATAGAGAGAACGTTAATATAAAAAAACTACTGTTTTATAAGCTTTGTTGTATAGCTTACTAATTTATTACGAAGGGGTGCAAATTACTATAAGCAATTAATCTTTAAACAAAGCGGGGAACTTGATATGATGAATATTATAAAAAATCCATTAGTCTTAACGTTAGGGGTGTTTACCATCGGAATTTTAACTTTTTTCGCCACTTCACCCAAATGCCACGCGGTTGATAAATACAAGTCAATGACGGATCTGCAACAACATACTACAGAAGGTAAAGATTGGCAGATTCATACCAGTGATGAAAAGAATAAAACAGTAGTGATGGCTCCGCATGGGGGCGGTATTGAACCTGGAACTTCTGAAGTTGCACGAGAAATTGCAGATAAAAGTAAATCAGGATATTATTCTTTTTCAGCAATCAGACCAGTCAATAATCAACACCTTCATGTAACATCTGCTAATTATAATGAACCGAAAGCAGAGCAGATGGTCGGCCAATCAGACCGCACCGTATCAATTCATAAAACAGCACGCGAAGGTCGAGATGCTTATATCGGCGGGCGTGACCAAGCATTGCGCAATAGCATTTCTCAATCACTTACTAAAGAAGGCTTTAATGTAGGGGAAGCAACGGGGAATATTGCCGGACAGAATCCGCGAAACATCGTTAATCGTAATCGAAATGGTGCAGGTGTCCAAATCGAAGTATCTAATAAGGCGGTCAGAAGCTTTTATAAAGATGGCAACGTGTCGAGACCGGCACGTGAGAATACCAATAACTATACATCGCGCATGCATGCCTTTACGACTGGCGTAAGTAATGGGTTGCAGCAACAATCACAACAATCGCAACCACACCCACACAACAACAATAACTCGGCCGACTCACCCGCAACACTCGAAATCTAAACCACGCCACACTTAAACATCACAAACGCCTAACACCCAATAACGATATACAGAACTCAACTCAATAGCACACCAAAACGCTGGATACCGCCTATTTCCAGCGTTTTTTCTATGTAAAATATTTCAAGATTTTAAACGTTTTACGCACATAAATATGTCTTTTGTTATATCACGATTACAAACATAAAAAGACGATTAAGAATCATGAATTTTACTGCATCGCACTAGAATTTGTAGTATCGTGGCGGTGGTGAAAAACCTACCCTAAATTAGTAACGAATCGAAGGAGGCACCCCTGTTATTAAACATTTAAAGCCAGGATTCAAACAATTTTTATGGATACTCCTACTCAGTATCGGAGTGACCACACTTATTTTTATCCCTTTTTTCATTCAAACCTTTCACAAAGGCATTGCCTTTAGCGGAAAAGGGGACGGCTTTACCCAGCTGATTCCATTTCAAAAATATTTATACCACCAATACACCGATTTTAAGAGCTTCTACGATATCGGCTTTGGTTTAGGCGGCGATTATACCAAAGGGTTGTCCTATTATTATGCGACTTCGCCCTTGTTAATCATTTATTTCTTCATCATCAAGCTCGGAGAAATATTGTTCCAGTTACCGACAGACAGCATTAAATTCTGGGCAGCCAATCAAGTAATTATCGCCTACATAAGAGCAGTATGCACCTTTATCACGAGCTACTATTTATTCAAATATCTTAATCCGAAGCGCCAATTTGTGATATTAGCGACCTTAATGTACACCATTTCTGTCGTCACGATTTATTATAATTTCACATTTTCCTTCTTCGGAGATGTCGTGATACTCTTACCGCTCTCGCTATACGCCATGGAACGCTTCTTCAGAGAACGTAAAATCGGCTTATTCATCATCGCCATAGCCATCACGCTCTTTTCGAACTTTTATTTCGGCTATTACGAGTTCATTATTCTCGGCATCTACTTTGTCTATCGCATTCTTTTTCCATATGAAAAAGACATTGTCAGTCGCGCCCAGAAAATCTACCTGCTCATTATAGCAGCAGTGCTCAGCCTGATGATCGGCAGTATCGGCTTCTATAATGGTGTCTCTGCCGTGATGGAGAATGACCGCCAAATCAACCCGAATTTGAAACTGTCATTCCTCATCGATTTCCAAGAAAAATATCATATCTTCTCTAATGGATTCTATATTACGATTTCCATTGTGACCTTCGTGGCGCTCTTAGCGTTCAATCTATACAAACATTATTTCTACCGCTTGTTCGCAGTGCTGACTTGGATACTGCTCATCGGCTCATTAACGCCATATTTCGACAGTTTCTTCAACGGCTTCTCATTGCCCGCGAGAAGATGGGTGTACATTCTGAACCTGACCTCCAGCGTTCTGATTGCACTCTTCATCCAGCGACTTGCCGAAATATCGATGCGCCGCTATCTAATCACAGCCATTCCCTGCGCAGCGATTATGGGCATCATGTATCTCGCCTATGACGGCCACATGTCTTGGATGGGGGCCACACTGGTCATCATGATTTTCATAGGAATCCTTTTATGGCACAAAGAATGGCTGAATCACAGGTACACCATCGCTATATTTATCGCCCTAATCTTCATCCAACAGGCACTCATGATTAAGAACTATCACGACACACACATGTACATCTACGAACGGCCCATTGCCTCAATGGATAAAGATAATTACCATAGCGCCGCCTTGCAGAAGAAATTTAATCACATACAGCACCAAGATCAACACGACCCATTCAACCGTATCGAATACCTGTCATTCTCAGCCCTGAACTCGCCCTTGATTTACGGCTATCGCGGCATCTCGCTCTACTCCAGCCTGTTCAACGGAGACATCCTGAAATATTACGACCACACCATGCAGATTGCACAGCCGATAGATAAGAACAGCACCTACCGTCTACTCGGGAACCGCGCGAACTTAATGGCCCTGTGGGATGTGAAAGATCGCTTCAAGAATCCGCCCGATGACAATATTCCTTACGGGTTTGAAAAGAAAGACTTGGTGAGGGGGACGCACAATGAGTACCAACACTCCGAAGATACCATCCACTACCCAAGTGCGCACATCACACAGAAAGTATATGATAATAAATCCTTGAAGACACCGATAGAACGCGAACATGCCATGTTGAAAGGCGTGGTGCTGAATGATATAACGACGACTAACAAAGACGTGGAACATAATATTAACTATAAAGATGATGTGGAGGCAGAAGCGGACGATGCACATTGGAACAAAGCCAAACATACTTTAAAGGTCAATGGCAAGAACGGCGGCATCGACTTCAAAGTACCGCATAAAATTGCGGACAAATATAAAGACCTCTACTTTGAATTCGACCTCGAGTTGCAAGCGCCGAACAAACCGCATCACGTAGCACTCAACGAATATAAACAAAATCGAAATTCACTCGAGTATTCTTATAGACGACCCGTTTCGCCGATTACCATGCGCATGAAATCCAACGACAATGTCCATCTCAATTTATCGAAAGGAATGTATAGCTACAAACTCAAAGGTATCTACGGTGAAGATTATCAAGCACTCAGAACCGCAGCCAAGAACGTCGACAAAGTGAAAGTGCAAGAAACACGTCACGGTTACCGCATTACCAAACATAAAGATGACCATGGCTACCTCGTCTTGCCAGTCCCTTACGTAGACGGCATGCAAGCAACCGTAGATGGTCATAAGACAGCAGTACAGAAAGGCAACGGTATCCAAACCGTCATTCCAGTCAAGAAAGGCCAAGAACATATTGAACTCTGGTATGCGAAACCACACATGCTCTTGTTGAGTGTTGTAACAATCGTCGGTATCATTGGCGCATTCATCTTCACACGTTATTTGCGGAAAAGGAAAAATTGAAGGGAGCAGGATAGAATAATATTTGGGATATGTGCATTTTTTATTGAGATAGGCACTGCAGAAGTAGGGATGGGGCATTACTTTGCCGCATCCCTTTTTTTACATAAGGAAGATTGTGAAACTGTATAGGCGAGGAAGACGCGCCTCAACACTTTTGCCTCAAACTGTATAGGCGAGAGAGTCGCGCCTCAACACTTTCGCCTCAAACTGTATAGGCAAGAGAGTCGCGCCTCAACACTTTCGCCTCAAACTGTATAGGCGAGGAAGACGCGCCTCAACACTTTTGCCTCAAACTGTATAGGCGGGAGAATCGCGCCTCAACACTTTCGCCTCAAACTGTATAGGCGAGGAAGACGCGCCTCAACACTTTCGCCTCAAACTGTATAAGTAGAGGGGCTATGACAAATTAATGTCACAGCCCCTGATAACATAGCAACGTTTAACGATCCTTATTCAAAAATTGATAAATCTTATAAAAGAAAGGCTTAATCGGTTTGACGAAATCTCCAATATATTCTTCAATATTTGCATTAAAGCCCTCTTTGAATCTTTGAACACCGAAGTCTTCCGCGTCTTCGCTGAAATCTCCAGTAACTCCATAGAAATTATAACGGTCAATCCCATGTTCTTTGGCAAATTTAATCATTTCCCATTGTAAGCGGTAAGCACCCATATAGGCATTATATTTAGGGTTGGAACCGCTCGATAAATAATAGACTTCATGATTATTATAAATATAGAGTGCAGCAGCAAGATTCAACACCGGACCGTCTGACTCAATTAAAGCAGCTGTTTCTTTCTGTTTCTTTTGTTTGCTATTAAGTTGTTGTTCCAGCTGCTGTCGTTTTGATTTAGACTTTTTAGAATTAGGATTTTCTTCCAAATCGCCTAATACCTCATTCAAGTTCTGTGTCAGCTCATCAATTTTACGCTGTTGAATCGTTAAGAGCTCATTCAAATCGATATACGCAAGTTTCAAGAAGGCTTGGTCGCCATAGGTTTTTTGCATTTTTTCGAAATAATCTTGGTCTCTGAATGTAAAGCCGTGTTTTTCTTCAGCCATTTTAAACAATTCGAAAAACTGATCTGTGTCTTCAATAGGTAATGTGCGGACTTGGACATTCATCTCGTAAGTCTTTTTAATATTTCTGCGTGTTTGATAATCCATTTCTTTTAACAATGTATCTTCTGATTTTCCTTTTAAGTTGAGCACTGACAACCAACGGATTTGACTGGTTTGCGAATAACCCACAGTTAATCCTTGATACTGATAACCTAAATCTTCTAATAATTGGACGACTGCACGGTTATCTTTAGATTCAATGATTTCTCCAGTAGCGGTTCTGATGTTTTCAAGAAGATACGGATCAGCGAGTACATATAAACAATTCTGCTGCTTTAAATAAGTAGTTAAATTTTTAAAGAAAAAATCTACCAAGTTCAGATTGTTAAAGTCGAGAATTGGACCTCTATGCGTGTAGAAATATTTAAAGAACTTTAAACTTCTGGCTTCAGTGAGTAAACAAGCAGCAACAACTGCTCCATTCTCTTTAACACCCACTAAGTGAACATCATGCTGATTCTCGTTTCTATAATCGTAATGTGTTTTACTTTGCGTATAATGCGAAAAATTGCTTTTAGTAAAATCGTCAAACTCATTTGCTGTTAATGTAACAAACTCCATATTTATAATCGGCCTTTCTATTTGGGTTTTAGACAATCTTTTATATATTAATTATCATAAGATAATAGTTGCTACAATTCAACAAAATATGTGTAAATATGTTATATATTTAAAATTATACAACGACTAATAAGTTGCGGAGTCGACGTCACATCCTCAGAACATATAAAAATTACGCCCCAGAAACAACAGATTGTTTCTGAGGCGCTACCCCTTTGTAAGAATTTTGCGGGGCGGGAAGACGAAATAATTTTGTTCAAAAATTATTTCTGTCCCGCTCCCTAACGTACTTCTACGTCATGACCGGTTTCTGTTTTCTTATCTTTCTTGAAGTAAGTGGCACCTTGGACACTGCCGAAGTTAGGATTATCAAAGCTGTTCTGCGGCTTGAATCCTAAGTCTTTAAATGTCTTGATGTCTTTATCAGACATACCATCTTCATAGTAAAGATTTTTCCCATCATTATAGAAACGCGGTTTATTAATAGTTGCTTGTAAAGAATCATTGCCTCTTAAGTAAGTAGACAAGACTTCGTGCATCATCGTCGGCACTTTATTGCCGCCCGGTGTGCCTGCACCTACGTAATAATTATCGCCGACTGTAATAGTAGGTGAGATAAAGGAACGTGGTGCTTTATGTGCCCCGCCGTGGTTAGCACTAGCAGGTGCTTTAGAGAAACGTTTCAAGGCATTATTCATAAAGAAGCCTTGCTTCGTATAATCTCCTGAACCGAAGAAGTTATTCAAGGTATTGGTAGAGCTTGTCATTTTACCTTGCTTATCGACTACTACGAAGTGAGAACCTGCTGTATTAACTTGACCTTGCAGTCCGAATTTATTCTTCAGTTTCTTGTATTGCTCAGCACGCTTGGTAAGATAACTGTCATCCATATGTTTATCGTTGTTGTCTTCTTTGCCATTGACGAGATAGCGGTTCTTGAAGTTCACGTTACGTGCTTCCACAACACTTTCGATAAAGTCTTTACGATTGTCTTCACCTAAATTACCATTGATAGATTGATCAATTTTCAAGGCTTGCAATGTCAGCATACCGCTTGTCGGATTAGGTGATGTATAAACCGTATTTCCCAGGTAATTAGTAGAAATCGGTTTCTTCTCTTTCGTTTTATAATCTTTAAAGTCTCGGGCCGTTAAGCTGTCTTTAGATTGTTTCGCGATGTTCTCTCCCATCTCTTTGTAAAAATAATCATCGCCTTTATCTCGAATGTCTTTTAAAGTGTTGGCAAGATGTTCTTGCTTCACGACATCTCCCGTTTTCAGAACCTGTCCGTCTTTAAAGAATGGAGAGTTCTTATCAATGTTGCCGCTGTATTTAGATAGCAATTTGGCTAAATCATTGTTGACCTGGAAGCCGTCTTCCGCAAGGGGAATGACGTAATTCAAGATTTTCTTCTCACTCATACTGCCTTCCTTTTGATGCATGTCATGCATCCCTTTAACAAAGCCTGGAACACCGATTTCTTGTCCATTCTTATAGTTGTAAGAAGACATAGCGCTATAATCATAAACTTTCGGTTGAGAATTCTTCTTCCCGTCGTAAGTCAGTGACGTACCTTCACCGCCGAGTCCTGCCGCATAAGGCTCAGTTACAGCAAGTGTATAAGCGACACCGTAAGCAGCATCGGCAGAATTACCGCCGTCTTGAATAATTTTATTGCCGACTTCACGGGCAATTTTATTATTGGTAGAGACGCCGTAATTCTTGTCCGCATTCTTCTTATTATGTTGCGCCAGTTTATTTTCATATAATTTATCTTTATCGACTTGGTCTTCTTTGTTTAAAAAGTAAAAACCAATCGAGACAAGCAGGGTCAGAATGAGAATGACCCCAAGCACTTTCTTATTGTAGATGCTTTTCATGAGAGTGACCTCCCGTTAAGGAAACGTGTTTCTCTGTTTTAAGGTCGTGCTTTTCATATTTATCTAAAGGCTCGTTCGCATTACTCATGACGATGAGCAGGAAAATTGCCACCATGACCAAAACAATCACACCGTAGAGAATGTAATTCTTAACTTTCATATGTGTAACCTCCTTTAGTTTCTTTCATTTTGATAGATGGATCAGCAATACGATTTTCTAGTTTTTTCTTTTCAACTGGATTCATCTTATCTCTTGTGACCTTATCTCCAGAGGTGCGGATAGGGGTGATTAAGAAATCACTCTTCTTACCGTTCCAGGATTGCTGCACGGCAATGCTTTTCTTGTTCTCTGATAAGAAATCATCAGAAGTAACATTACCGAGACTGTAGAAAATATTAGTGCCTTTATGTTTCTCAATCTTCTGTACTACAGTATTATGGCCGAGTACCACATCTGCGCCTGCATCAGCTAATGCATGGCCATATTCTTTCTGACGATCTGTCACATTAGGTTCATCTGGAATGCCCCAATCGACATTGACGATAACCATGTCATTGTCTTGTTTCAGCTTTTTCACCAATGGAATAAAGATTTTAGGATCTAAAGCAATAGAGGTTGTCGATTTCTTAGGGTTCGCATATTTAGAACTAATGTCAGTGAAAGAAACCGTAGCAACTTTCTTACCTTTGACTGTCTTATGTGTGACTTTACTATTTAATGGGTTGGAACCATTACCTGTAATAAAGTTGTAGCCATATTTAGAATTGGCTTGTTTCTCAATTTGTTTGATTTCTTCAAGGTCGACTGAATTATTGGTCAAGTTGAGACTGTTAAAGCCGGTGTCTTTCAAGAAATCAATATTTTTCAAGTTACGTTGAATGTTCTTCTTAGGATCATCTGAAACTTTGTTGATGTTCAAGCTTGCAGAGGCATAATCACTTTGTTGAATCGTATGATGAATCGCACTGAACATATCGCTCAAGTCATTCTGTCTGATTTGCTTGTTCAATGTCACATTTCCAAAATAAGAGAAATGAATGTCATCTTTATTCTTCGCAAAGACGTCTAACTTATTCGTTTTAAAGGTTGCCATCAGAATAATAAGAAGAATTAAAGCGACAGCCAGCACGACTAACATCAATTTAGAATTATGCTTCTTCTGGTTCTTAGATTTCTTCAGAATCCAATTCTCTATGTTAAACGGTTGTTTATTCGACATAATGAATCTCCTTATTATTTGATAAAGCTATAAGCAAATAAAATAACGTACGTGATACATGTCAGCAGCATACATGAAGCTAATGTCGTGATGGTACCTTGTTTCTGAATCGTATTCGCAATGATACCAGGGATGACAATACCGATACCAGATATCTGGACGACTTCAAATGGGGTCAACGGATAAATTAAATCGAACAGGAATTTCAGAATCATTCCCGTCAGAATCATCGCTGCGAACTTTCTGCGTCCATAAAGAATGGCGACACGACTGATACCGTGTGCCACGATAAAATAAGTTAAACAACTGATAACCAGCACAGATAACAACATAATCGGCTGATCAAAGATTAAAGCTAAATAACCAGGAACCACTAGTCCTGCAGGGTTAATACCGAATTTCTCAGCAAAGATCAAACTCAGTACAATACCTACAAATAATGAAAAATATAACTCGGAACCTACCAACTTAATCCAACCCTTCCAATAAATTAACGACTTTCTTGCCGTTTCCGTGTATATTTCCGACGCAGAATACTAAGGCATTTTCAGATTCTGCATAAATAGCTTTCTCAACTTCTTCAAAAGGCTTACCTTCGAAATTCAAGTACTTCTTGTCTGGTTGTGATTTCATGACTTCAGTCACCAGCTGCGTACTTTTACCGACACAAATCAAAGTGTCGTAATCGACTTCAGTAATAAAGTTTTCAGCGAAGAGTTTGGTTCTATCTAATCTGTCGCCACGACAGTTTAAAATAATGACTTTCTTCTCGAACGGATATTTATAATCAATGACTTTTTGCAAGATGGCTTTAGTAGATTGCGGTTCATTCGCCGCAAAGGCATTGACGAAAATATTCTTCGTATCATTCTTATGATAATAGTGTATATGTACGGCACCGCTATCTGGTGGCGCATTCAACATCCCTTTGAGTGCTGTGTCTGTGTTAGCTCCGACAGCTTCCGCAACACCCATGGCGATGGCCACATTATCAGGGAAGACAATGTAATCAAATTCACGTAACAAGGATTCTTCAACTTCATCTCTATCTACGACAATTGTTTCGGTGTTTCTCTTGTCGGCTTCTTTCTTGAAAAAATCTGTGTAATCATCTTTCATGACAATCAACTTGCCGTTATAGGGAATCGTGGCTGTGAATGCTTCGGCCACTTCATCCAAGGTAGGACCTAAAGTTTCCATGTGGTCTTCCATGACGTTGACGATGACACCAATATTGGCTTTCAATAATTGGTTCTGGAAAATGATTTGGTAATCGGGGTTTACAGCCATGCATTCATTAACAATGGCTTCACCGCCGTTATCATTTACATTTTGCAGTATGTCTTTTTGTTCACCGATATTCGGACCTTGAGGTTTCCGAACAACCGGATATTCTTCTTCGTCAAACCAATACAACATTCTTGCGTCTGTTCCGGTGGTTTTACCGATGACTTTGTAGTTATCTTCACGCAGTATGCCGTAAATCAGACGCGTGATGGTGGACTTGCCGCGAATGCCATTAATGTTAATCCGTATGGGGATTTTATTGATGCGTTTCTTATGAATATATATTTCTCTTATGCCAAGAATTAAGATCAAAGCAGTAAATATCACAACCAACAACAACGTTTTTCACCTCGTCAAAATTTTTTACTTGCACATGTTATCACAGCGAAAATAAAAATAATTCAGTTTTACCTAATTGTAAAACTCTGTATTATTTGTTATCTAAGTTAAATTAAAGGTAATTAATTTTACTTGACAGTATATATAAATGGAATAAATGCCTTTTTGACAGTTTTTTGAATGGATTTACATTTTTAAAAAAGTTATCTAAGCTAACCGTCGAATGAAGTGTCATTCATTTTAAAATTTATAGAATCTTTTCAAACTACCGTTAGTCTGTAATATTTGTAACATTCGTAACATCCTTTGCGCCGCAAGAGATTACAGGGTATCAACTATGTTTGGAAAGTAGTGCTGAAGCCTCTTATGTTTCTGAAAAATTACACATAAATATCGGATTAAAACCATTAACGCACTTATTTTACTTACAGATATAGTCAAAGTAGAAGCAATAAAAGTAGGGGGCAATATTACAGAGGATATAAAAAAGCCTGAGACAAAGGAAATGTCTCAGGAAATTAGATGTTAGAAAGGTGCTGTTGCAGTTCTTGACGTTTAAGCTTTTCATTCTCTTCAATAATAGAATAGAGCGTCGGATTGGTAATCATCAACAAGTCATATTGATTGCCGCCATAATAGCTGATACGACATAAATCTTTATAACGCACTGTTTGATGATGGTGCACTTGAGCGATAACATTTCTATAAAGCGTTTCAGCTTTATGCGCGTTGGAATCAGATTTTTTCTTCATAATGGCATTAGAGAAGTTCACAGCGATAATAGAAACCAGTCCATAGAACGTAATGAGACCAATATAATGATCAGTCACTAAAGTCTTGATAGCTTTATTAGTTTGATTCAATTCATGATCATTGGTGAAAAGTTCTTCCAGCCATTGCGGTGCTTTAAAGAGACTATCAGATGAAAAACCAGCGATTTGAAAGAAATCAAATTTATCAATCAACTGTTCTATTGCTAAAATCAATACAATCACTAAGAGGTTGGGCAAGTATTCGAATAACGCAGAAACTTGATTGCTCTTTCTGAGTGAATAAGGATTTAAAACAAAGCCTGCTAAAATTACAGTAAAAGTAATACTGACGAGAATAAAGGATGGGACGAGAATATATGGCTTCCATGCAAAGGCAAACAAAGTGCTATGAATCATCAATATCGCAATCACTGTAAATAGTTGATTCGTTATTACGAGTAATAACTGGTAACGATTCAAGATATAGATGAAGAAAGCGATAATCAGGACAATAAAGATAAAGGTTGATAAGATATCGACGATTGATGTCAGCAGACCCGGATTAATGAGCCAAGCAAAGGGTGCAGTCGCAACGGAAAAAAGTATTAAGGTGTAGCTTATCAATTTTAAAATCTTTTTATTACGCAATGTCGTCAACTTTGTGAAATAAGCTTTGTCTTTATCTGTAATCAACCAATACAGATAATCCGCTTTATCTTGCTTATATAATTGATAGCTGTGCCAATCTTTACGATAATCTTTCTTTTTAAAATAGAAATAAATGATGATGATTGAAGTAATAGATGCGCACCATAAACTGATGGTTGAATTGATTAATAAAGTCAAAAGACTTACGGCGAGCCCGATAATTAAAGTTTGATTATATACATTGATGTTCTTAAACCATTTCACAACTTAGCCACCCTCATATTGATAAGTATTACTTTTATAATAAATTATAAATAAACCTATGCACAATATATAACACTTGGGAGCGGGACAAAATAGGGTCCCACTCCCTCATAATTTCTATATAATTCCTTGAAGTTTCAAAACGATTTGAGCGACTACAGCGGAACCGACATAAGTACCCATCAATACAACTAGGCCGACTACCACTGTTCTCCAACCCAGCTTCGCAAAGTCTGCCCAAGAATTACCAATAGAAATACCTGCATACGCTACAACAGGCGTACATAAAGCCATCAATTCCACATTATGTGTCCAATGTACCAGTTGTGCTGAACCCGGTACGCCAGGAATGGTAAGGATGAGTCCCAAGATACCAATGTAAGCAATGCTCGGAATATTCAAGGGAACGAGCTTTTGTATAATCATGCCCACAAGCGCGATACCCATTAAAGCTAAGATGCCTGGTACTGCCTTCTGCGGCATAATTTCCTGACCAATCCAATTACTGACAAGTGCAATAATACCGACGATAACCAATGTTAGTGACCAATTCACAATATTAGATGTTAGTTTCGCTTGCATTGTGCTCACCCTTTCTCATTCTGGCTTTTTCTTTCATACGCATCATACCGGTGTAATAGCGGACTGTGAGTGGCAAGGCGATAAGCATGCTCATATAGAGACCCGTGACGGAAGTTAAGAGATTGCTGACGCCTGAGAAAGCTTTAATGTCACTTGCGTAGTTCGGAAACATCTCAATCAACGGACCAACTGCTGCTGCAGACATGACACCGCTGCCGACACCCGTGGCCATAGCGTAAGAGAGGGGGTGAAGCGGTAAGATAGATGCGATAATTCCGGAAAAAATACTAAAGAAAATCGCTCCGAAAATTGTACCGAAAATATACATAGACATCACACCGCGCCATTCAGGCGACTCAATACCATATTTCTCAGTTATTAAAGCCATACTAGATTCACGACCAATAGAGTGCGTCATTCCAATCGATTCACGTTTCAAACCCAACATAATGGCAAGTGGTAGAGACAATAGAATCGTACCGAGATTACCAAACTCTTGCAGAATCAACGCAGGACCGGCCGCGATAATTTTAGGCAACGCAGGACCTGCTTCCGTACCAAACTTCGCAATTAAAACCGCAACTGAAATAAAGACCATAGGCTCCGAATTCTTCGCTTGCTTCTGTTTAACCATAGGAGTGAAATAAGCTGCTAAACCTAGAACAACTCCATAAACCACAGGTAATAATAAGATTGACGTCACCCCAAGCGGAATTTTAAATGGGCCGATCAATTCACAAATCACAACAATGGCTAATACTAATCCATGTAAACGCCAATCTTTCCATAGACGATGTTCTTGTTCCATAGCTATCTCCTCCTATTTATAATATTTAACTTATAATTCAGAATAAACTGAAAATTAATGAATGAAACGAGTATAGCATGGAAGAGAGGAGAAGTGAAGGGGGGTCTCTAGTGACTCTATTATTTAAGGCGAATATATAGTAATTTAAATAGTAGGGGGTAGAATAGTGAAAATAATTCAAAGTATACTAGAAGCATTCAGTGCGAAAGCTTCTGAAGAAACAAAAGAATATTTAGGAACAGAGACTATGGAAAAAGGGGCACAGCTAATTACTGATGTCACAGTGGATTCTATTACTGGATTAATTCCTTACATTGGACCACAAATCTTGAATTTTAAAGCCAGACAAGCAATCACCAATCAGAAGATTTTCATGGAAGAAATAAAAAAAAGACTGAATATTTTGGAGAAGGCTGTAGAAGAAGGTGGAGAAGAATATCAACAAAAAATTGATAATATATTTTTAATTGGTTCTGATGCAACTAATAGGTGTATGCAAGAAGATAAAATAAAATACATTGCAAATGGTGTTTTGAATTCAATAGATAATGATTATTCATTTGATATGTCAATATTATATTTTTCAATTCTAGATAAAATAACTATATTAGAAATCGAAATATTGAACAATTTAAAAATCCCTTATTATGAAAGAAAAGAAAATTACAAAAGTGAAATAATTAAAAAATTCAATATAACTGAAGAAGGTTATACAGCTGCTAAATATAACTTGATAAAAGTTGGTTTATTAGAGAGCAGAACAGAAAACTATATACAGCATGATATAGATAATATCTTAAAATCTTTATTAGATGCTCAAAAAGATATTAATGAAATCAGTAATTTTTTAAAGAATAAGAGTAAAAAATTAAAAGTAAGTGGCAATAAGAAGGTTAATAGTAAGACGAAAAATACTATTAAGATTTCTAAACTTGGATCAGACTTTATTAATCACTTCATTAAATAAAAAGTTTTGAAAAGCACATAATAACTAACTTTTTGTAATTCTTATGTGCTTTTTTAATGATTAAAATAATTTCAATTGTGAGAACGTATCTTCATTTTCTTTTTCGATTTGTTCTATTTGGTTACCAATACGCGTGATAAGAGGTACGACAAGTGCATTTCCCATACAGAAGAATCTCATTCTGTCTGGCATTGTGTTCGTCCAATTATCTGGAAAGCCATTTAATCTTTCAGCTTCAATAGGAGTTAAAGTTCTATAAGCATCATTAACTTTTAAGAAATGAGTACTTCTGTTAACAGATCCTTCGCTTGTGAGCATTGTACGAGCTGGTAAATCAAGTGCATCTGTTTCAGACATACCACCTTCGCTAAAGTAATATTCATGACCTGTTTTTGAAGTTCTAAGAATCTTTTTTGGACCACGAAGGTACTGGAATTTTTCGATTTTTTCTTCAGGTATGCTATAGTCAGTTACATTTTCTTCTAGAATTTCACCTAGTGTAATTGATTTTTCATATTTAGGAATGGTATCTATTGTAAGAACTTCACCATTTCGCATAATACCAGAATTATGAAATTGGAAGCTGAACTGTTCAGAAACATCCACTATATCTTTTGAAATATTAGTCTCAGATACACGTTTTTTGTTAGGTTCATTCTCAACAGGGAAGGCTTTAGCAAATAATCCTTGATAATAAATAATGTCTTCTAAAGAATAACGAGAAATATTTTGTCCGTAAGTTAAGTCTCGTTTATAGCCGAAAATAAAAACTCTTCGACGTCTTTGTGCATTACCATAATCAGCTGCATTAATAACACGCCATTCAATATCATAACCTAATTCATTTAATGTAGAGAGCATGACACCAAAATCACGCCCGCGTTGTTTAGAAGGAGATTTTAGTAAGCGATCTACATTTTCTAATAGTAAATACTTAGGCATTGTATTTTGAATGAAACGAACAATTTGCCAAAATAAAACACCTTTTTTACCTTGTATACCAAGCTCGCCGTTCAAACTGCGGGCAACTGAATAATCTTGACAGGGGAAACCGCCAACAATCATATCAACTTCAGTTTCTTCCATTTCTCTGTCAGTTACCTCTGCAATATCTTCATTACTATGTGTGCCTGAAGAAAAGTGGCTCACATAACAATCAAAAGCATGTTGAACTTTTTTTGAAGGTTCCCATTGGTTTGCCCATACAATATCAAACATGTTCTCTTTTGTATTTTCTAATCCAATGCGAAAACCACCGACACCAGCAAATAATTCTGCAACTTTAATTTGTGTCATTATAAGCGCTCCTTCTAAATGATTAATGAAATTATTATATCACATAGCGAACGATCGTTCTAGTATAGAAATTATATAAATTAATCCACTTCTATAACAATTCTTTTAACTGTTTAGCTATGTAATCATTATTGAGCCAAAAGCACTGTTTAGTCATCCAACTGTCGGAATAATTACCATTCGTCGGCTTATTTTTCCATTGGGCTGGAGTGGGCAATTGATCTGCATATTTTCCATTTATAGTGTAGTCTCTTTGAGAAGCGTGTGGACGTACATGACAAATCATTTTGTCGCTTTTCGCAATAAAATTATTTTTTATCGCCCATCCATCTTTGGTGCCTTTATCTTCTCGTGCTAACAATTTTACGCCTTCGTTAAGCTTTTTAACTGTATCTTCCCACACATCCTTAATAAGTCCATCAATATCTGATTCAGGAATACTAAAGAATTTTACACCCTTGAATATATTGGAACTTCCTTCTTTTTTAAAAACAATGAATAGAAATCTTGATTCTCTCAAGAAGTTATTCCATGAAGCTGTTGGAGTCCCGTCTTCATCTTCCCATTGTTCTCGAGCTAAAGCTTTAAATTTGAAAGCAGGGAATGACATACTTTCTTTATTAACATTCTTCTCGTTAAATTGAATAGTTTTTACTTTAATCATAGCTTTTTCAAATTCATCCACTTTATCAAAGGCATCACTATCTTTAGCATTACCTTTTAAATTTAATATGCTTGCGGCAATTTGATAATTTTGACCTTTTGAGCCAGGCTTGATGTCGAATTTCTCACTTAATTTGCTGACAGTTTGTCCGATATATGGCTTGAATTTTTCAATAACAACATCTTCTATTGATTTGTTTTCTGAGATATCTGATTCACGAATAATTGATTCTGTTTCTTCATTACCAAAGATATATTTTCTCAGAATAGAAGTAATGTAACCAGTTTTAAAAGAAAAAGCTCGTTGTTTTGCTAGTTCAACGGAATTAGGTTGAGTACGCATAGATTTATTATTCTTACCTTTTGTACATGGAGATAAATACTGAAAATATCTTTCGCTAAGTTCATGTGCTCTACCTTCTTCAACAAACTTGTGAACAAGTTCCCAGTCTTGTTTAATAATTTCTAAATCTTTCTCATTTTTTTCAAGTTCGAATAGTGCGGTTTCTTTAAAACTCCAGTCGCTTTTGGGTAATTCTAGTTCTTTCTCGTAAAAACCTAATTGGATTCTCTTATTTTTAAACAAAAACTTACTATTTTTAAAATCTTCACGTAAAATATCTTCATAATTTATAATATTTAAAACTAAACGCTCTGCAGCACTATATTGTCCGTTTTTCATTTTTTTAATAGGAGTGGCCTTTAATTCCACTCCTGCTTCAGCCATATCAGGCTGGCTTAAGGAATCTTTTTCCTTACCAAACCAATTTTCAAAAGCATCGCCAAATGAACTTTTAGTATTTGTTACTATTCCATCTTTACTTAAATCTTTTAAAGTTTTGCCAACTATTTCATGTGCACGCTTGTTAACTTTTTCTTTTGTATTATAGCTATTGTTCATATACACTTCACCCACTTGTTATTTAAAGCTTTAGTATAAATATCTAAACAGTCTTCTTTAATGATAAATTTGTAATCTGTAACTTCTTCTAATATATATTTAGGACAAACTATATTAAGAGGACGCTCATTTAATTGAGAAGATACCTTCCAATAAGGGCCTTTATTACCTTTAAGATATACTTTATCGCCAAACTTATTATTAGTTAAAGCTTCTAAAGCTTCAACAGACTTTTGAATATAGCTCGTATTATTGAGTTTATAGTATTTATTAAGAAAAGATTTTAAATTTTGTTTGTTAATCGAAAAAGCTTCAATTTCCTTAATATTATTAAAATATATTTGGCTGTTTGATTTATGGGTTTTACCCCAGCAAAATAAATAAGTATCTGTTTTTGAATATTGATTACCAAATAACCAACCATCTTTAGTGACATTACTGTTGTTAATAAATGATACTTCTAAAACAAATGTCGGCAAGTTTTTATCGAAATATTTATTGGCAGCTTTTTCATCTATATTTACTGCATTACCGTTTTTATATTGAACTGTTAAATCGACGCCTTTAAATTGATTATTCTTATCACAATGATTTCTTTGCAAAGAATGTATAGCTTTAAAATGTTTAGGTAATCGTTTATATAAATATACATCTAAAAATCTTCCGATTTCTTTTTCATCCAATAAATCACTATCAAAGTAACTTTCTGACATAAGTATTTACCCCCAGCAAAGTATTATAGTTTTAGATTTATTATCTATGACCATTTCTAAAATTTCAATAAATGTCGGTAAATTGCTAATTTTAAAAATATACTAAAGTTAGGTGTTAAATAATTATTAAGTGCGTTTTAGTATTGCGCTATGGAAATTTAAACAAAAAATAAATTTTGATTTTTGAGGTAATAAACATTTTGATTTGATAAAATTAAGGAAAGGAAAATAAAAGTTGTATCGTAGCTAATTCGATGAATTATACGTTTTTTTAATTAAAGGGGGAAGCTTTTATGGACGGAGTTACAGAAAAATATAGACTTTCTGAAAATATAACTTGGGAGAACTTAGAGGTTTGGATGAGATTTTTTTATGAAATAGGAAAATTTGTTGAAAATCAAGATAAAATCAACCTCTATATTTCATATATTGAGGATATTTATCCGAGTATTTTTTTAACTAAAGGAGTAATTGATCAATACTTAGAAAATATTAGTTATGACATACCCTCAACTTCCGATGTGTTTCAGTTTGAAATAGGTAATATAGTACTCTACAAATCTGATGAGGAGTGGCTTAAAGCAGAAATTGTTGATATTATTAATGATCCTCTCTATGCAGGGGATACATTAAATCCTCGCTTAAAGCTCAAAGTAACACTCGGTAAGAAGAATCAGTATTTCCCATACGTTCCAAAGAATAGATGGTCTGATAGAATTAAATTGAATTCTAATTTTAAAAGTACGGCAGGAAGTATGGTTAAGATTAACGATAATATCAGCAACTATTTTTCAGAAAAATATAGTGAAGAAGTAGCTTCTTATATACAATCAACGAATTTGATTCTAGTAAATATTATCGGACATAATATTTCAGAAAAGTTCAAAAGCAAACTTCAATTATTAGAGTTTTCCGCTTTCGATTATGCATATAATTTGGAAGAAATATTTTATTTTAATGACGAAGATTTTAGTTACAGAAATATAAATATGATTAAATCAAAACAAAGTAAAAATGATGATAAAAAATTGCCTGTGTCGATTTATGTTGGTAATAACGCTAGTGTAACGATGTTGAACAGTGCTACAAACAGAAATATATTCGTATCCAATCGACGAAATAAAAATTCTATGAGAGAAATTTTATTAAATAATGTAAATACGTCAGTGAAAAATGAAAAACAAGAATTTTTAAGAAAGTACTTAGAAAAAAATGAAGTGAGTATTCCAAAAGGAGTTGAGATTTATGCATACTGATATATTAGAATTTCTTAACGATTATAGTGAATCTACTAATAATATTAAGCAAATAAGAATTGATTCGCCTGAGCTTACTCAACTCCATAAAGTTTATAACAATTTTTATAGAAAACTAGGCAAGTATAATAACGAGTTGAAAGAAGATTTGAAGGTTTTAAAGCCTCTTAATTTTTATTTACAAATTTCTTGTTATGATTATTCTGATGTTATACAAGAAAAATTAAATGAGGAAACAAAAGAGAAAGTAAATGAATTTTTAGGTACGCTTACTTATTTAGATGATCCTACCATTAATCACTTAATCAATCTATTTATAAACTTAATAAAAAATTTTTCGGAAGATAAAGTAAAAAATTTAATAAGCGAAAATGTAGAAAAATTAATTGACGATTATAAAGGTAAGACAATAGCTATTGTTAGTTACGAAGACGTCAAAAAAAAATATTTTTCGAGTGAAGTTGAGGTTTATCAACCTAATATTTTTTTAAAGACAAATAAAATTTTTGATGTAGTTATATTTGTGGGGACCCCTTCGCTTTATCCTGAATTTCAAACCCTATTATTCGGTAAAAAGATATATTACATATCTCATAATAACTTCAATGCTAAGTTTAAAACAGAACAGATTCTAAGCTCAGATTTAAATAGTATTTCGAATTTATACGAAGGAGTAACTTTTAATGGTGAAACTAAAATGAATGTCGATGAACAAGTTGAATATTTAGATAATGAGTCCTTAGAAATAGAAAAAGAAATTAGACTTAATAATATTGTTGAAAAATATTCAAACAATAAAGTATCTGAGATGAATGATAATATCTCTGGTTATTTAATTCCCTTTACGAACGGAAAAGTTTTTATAAGTCCGGAAAATGCTAAGTTACATGTTTTAAGTGTTGAAAATTCTATTGATGATGCAAAAGATTTTAAAGTATTAAAGAAACCTTCAGAAAAATTGAAAGTTAATGATTGGATAATTATAAAAAATTATACTACTGCGACATACTTAGCTAAAGTAGCTAAAAATATAATAGGCGAGAGTAGTTATGATGAGTGTATGACTTATATAAATAATTATAAGTCAGAATTAGTTAGCAAAATGAATGAAATAGGAAATGTCAAATCTTTGTATCGGGATATGAAAAAACATGGTATCAAAATTTCTACCGTTTTATTATTAAAAAATTGGTTGTTTGGGGATACTATAAAGCCTAGAGAGTTAGAAAAAATATTAAATTACTTAAGTTTTTCTGATTATTTGGTTAATAAGACTATAAATGCAGCAGATAAAATCATTCAAGCACATATAACAGCAGGCAGAGAAGTTATTAAAGAATTGAATAAAAAAATTGAAGTCATTGATAACGAAGAGATTATGGAGGAAATGTCAGTAAATGAGGAGTATGTTTTTGACTTGGAAGGAGTGGGAGAATTCTTAATTCAACAAGTACAATATACTCCACAAAAAGTAGATAATATTAGCTCTAAAGATATGTATAAATTAATAGGAAGATAAGATGGGAGCGAATAGATATGAATAATATTCTGGAAGCAAACGTGAAAAATAGAGATAAGTTAATTAATAATCTAAAAGAAGAAATAATAGGACCGATTACTAACTTTAAATATGCTCAAATAATAGATGAGAAGACTACTAAAGAAAATATTGATAATAATTTCCTCATTTATAAATACGGAGGGAGGAAAGAAGAGATTTTTAATACAGGGCGGCCTAGTAAAAAATATGCAGCAGGTTTATTATACCCAAAAAGTAATGGGAATTTTGTAGAAATTGAAAGTGAAGAAAGTAATGAGGTAATTGAAGGAGAGACGCTTGAAGAAGAATTAACTGAAAAAAGAAAAGAGGAACAGCAAAATCCCTATTTACAATCAACGATGGGTATAACTTTCGCAGTACCTTTAGAAGCTGATTTTTTAAAGATTAATTTTGAATGTGGTATGTATAACAAAAATAAAAACTATAATAAAAATTTGCAAATAAACGAGATAAATCAAAATTGGTGGTTTAGGAAATCATACAACGCTAGCCTGAAGGTAGAATTACATAGGGATGAAAAACTAGTATGTGAAAAGTTAAGGGTCAAAGATTTATTGAATAACGAAAAAGAAGATACAAATATTTTATTGTATTCGCATATTAGAGAATTAGAAAACTTAAAAATAGTGACTCTTACAATTGAAAATGCAAAGATATCTAAAGAAGAAGAGGATATACTTTTCCAATGTAAAATTGAAGCTGAATTAAATGGAAAACAAAGCTTTGTACCATATCCTAAAGCGTCAGATATGAATATAGATATTAGTAATGAAGAAAAAAGATTTGAATTTTTATATCTTAAAGAAAAGAACTTCGCTTTTGGTCATGATTGCGCTACTGATTGGAATTTAGATAACAATGAAAATGTGTATAAAATTAGTTCAACTTTCTTACCAGAATATGAAATTAAAACCATGACCCCAGATATAAAAATAGGGGAAGACAATTTATCAATCTATCATTCTAAAATTACAGCATGCAATTCTTATGAAGAATTAGAAAATATACTATTACCTTTAATAGATGGCTATGAAAAATGGTTTGAAAATTTAAAACTAGAGAAAGTTAATCCATATTATGAAAAAGTTAAACAAGGTAATCTTAGAGAAATTGAAAAAAATATTAATCGTATGAAAAAAGGGATTCAACTTTTAAAAAAACAAGACGTATTCCAGTGTTTCAAATTAGCTAACTTATCAATGTTGATGCAGATGAATAACGGAAAGAAACTGAGAAAGGCTGATTATATAAATGGAAATTTAAAATTCGACAAAAATATCAATGTAAATGGTTTCGAAGAATTAGATTATTCTAATTTTGAAAGTCTATCTAATAGTATTGAAAATCAGATAGCAAAAGAAAATAAAGCATTTTTGAAAAAATGGAGAGGTTTCCAAATTGGATTTATATTACAATCACTGGATGCAATTATAAATAAAAAGAGTGAAGACCGTGAAATTGTTGATTTAATTTGGTTTCCGACTGGTGGAGGAAAAACTGAAGCCTATTTAGGTGTTGCAGCATTTTCTATGCTATACAGAAGGTTTGTTGATAAGAATGATATAGGTGTAGATATTTTAATGAGATATACTTTACGTCTATTGACAGCTGATCAATTTCAAAGAGCAGCAAGATTAATATGCAGTTTAGATTATGTTAGAACAAAATTCCTGGAAATATTTGGTGAAAATGAATTTAGTATAGGATTATGGGTTGGAAGAGCCAGTACTCCAAATAAAGTTGAGGATGCTAAAAATAAATTTAATGCATATACTAAGGAAGGCAAAAATGATTTTATAGTTGAAAGTTGTCCTTGGTGTGGTGCTGAAATGAAAGTTAAAAAAAATAATAAGAAAAATATTTATTTGGGTTATTCATTTTCTGGTGCATTAGAAATGAATTGCCCTGATAAAGAATGCCATTTCCATAATCATCTTCCTATTTCATTTGTTGATGAACAATTATACAAAAACCCTCCAACTTTTTTAATAGGTACAATTGATAAATTTGTACAATTAACATGGGTGCCAGAAGCTAGAAGTTTATTTGGGTTTAATCGAAGTGGAGACAGAGTTTTTTCACCGCCGAATATTATTATTCAAGATGAATTGCATTTGATTTCAGGCCCATTGGGTTCTTTATCTGGTATGTATGAAACCTTAATTGAACATCTTTGCACAGATGAAAGATTCGATATTAGCCCTAAAATAATTGGGGCAACAGCAACAATTAAAGCCTATCAAAATCAAATTAAAGCATTATACGGAAGAGAAAAAACTAATCTATTTCCTCCAGCAGGTTTTGATATTAATGATAATTATTTTTCTAGTGTACAAAAAGATGAATATGGTAATCCTGTGCCTGGAAGAAAATATGTGGGCCTGTATTCTACAACACAAGGAAAATTGCAATCACAAGTGCAAACTCTTTCTTCGTTAATAATAAGTGGAAATGAGATACAACCAGAATTGAGAGACCCGTTTTGGACTGTTTTATCTTTTTACAATACTATAAATGATATTGGAAAAGCTCAAACACTAACTGAAGCAGATATAAAAGATACGATTAACAGTTATTATCAGCAAAGAAATATTAATGATGGAAGAATACTAAAATCTCAAAAAATCAAAGAGTTAACGTCTCGAATGAATAATGGAGAAATATCTCAATCTTTAACAGAAATGAAAACACAATATACTACAGTGGATAACAAAGCATTAGATATAGTTTTGGCCTCTAATATTATTGAAGTAGGCGTTGATGTAGATAGGCTTGCTTTAATGACAATAATTGGTCAGCCAAAATCAACAGCTCAATATATTCAAGTTAGTGGACGAGTAGGAAGAAAGCCTCATGAAAGTCCAGGGCTGATTGTTACTGTTTACAACAGAGGAGATAGTAATGATAAGTCACATTATGAACATTTTAAGGAATACCATCAAAAACTGTATTCAAATGTGGAAGAAGCCAGTGTAACTCCTTTTTCGAATTTCTCTATAAAAAGAGGTTTTCCTGCTGTACTAGTTGGTTTCTTAAGACAAAGATTTGATATTAAAGGTTTAGGAAAGTATCCTGATGCTAATTTAATTGATGAGAACTCTGATAAAATCATTCAATTCATACAAAAATATATTGTGGATAAAATGAAATTAGTTGATAGTTCTGAAAGTCAAACATTTGGAGAAACTTATGAAAATGTGATGAATCTACTGACGACTAAAGATTATGAAACATGGGAGTTAACTCAGTATAAAAATGGTTTTATGGTACCTTTACAGAAACAAGAAGAAATACAAAATGATAGTGCAATACCTATGATAAATTCAATGAGAAATGTGGATTCACAAAGTAGGCTGAAAGCTCAAGCTTTAGAAAAAAAATATGAAAGTAATTTTTTATAGAAATGAGTGGGTATTAAATGGTTGAAAAAAAGAAAATCACAATTGCTAAGGGAAAGCTAGTTGGTGAAAAAGGTCCTGGAAGTTTGTATGTGGATACGGAAGGTATTTCTTATTTAATAAGTGCTGTTGATAAGTGGTATGAAAGTACAAAATCAAATGTAGATATAGAAGAACTGAAAATTAGAGATTCAAGAGTTGAAAGAATGCTTAATGTGGATCATTTTAGACAAGTACCAGCATATATAGAACATAATTTTTCTGAAGAAAGTCGTAACACAGAAATAATGATTCCAATTCAACGTTTTCCTCTTGTGCATTATTGTTCTGAATGTATGACTATAGACGAATTTCAACCTGGTTCAGATCAAAAGAAAAAGCGTTGCAAATCATGCGGTAAAGCTACTTCTTTTATTCAATTTCCAATAGCAGTTGTTTGTGAAGAAGGGCACATTGAGGATTTCCCATATGATAAATATGTACATGTTAATAAAGAATGTGACAATAGTATTAAACACGAAGTGAAAATACAAAAACTTGGCAGCTCTATTTTACACAGTAAATTAGTGTGCAGTTGTGGAGCTAGCCATTCGTTGTCTGGGGTTACAGGTAAAGGCGATGGGTCAAAAACACCATTTCAAAAAGAAATGAAAGGATATAGATGTTTCGGTAATAAACCGTGGGCAGGTACAGGTAAGAAAGAGGGAGATTGTGATGCCAATCCAACGGCGATTTTAAGAAATGCTTTAAATGTTTACCGTCCTGATGTATTTTCAGTTTTATCTATTAGTGAGCATTCTAATTCTAAATCAAATAGTTACGAAGATATCCTATTAGATGAATTTAATAAATTAGCACTATATGAAACTGAAAAGAATAATAAGTTAACTGTTTCATATTCCTTTGAAGGCACTGAAAAATCAATAATAAAACAAGTGAATTTTGTTAGGAAATTAGAAGAATTAGTAATCCAAACAGGATTCCATAGATTATCTCCTTCAGACGAAAATATTGCTATGTCGAAAGCACTTGATTCAAAAAGCAATATTATGTTCAGTGATGAAAGTAAAGATTACAACTGGTTACCAGCAAAACAATTATTTGGCGAAGGAATATTCATAGAATTTAATAAAGAAGTCTTAGAAAATTGGCAAGAAAAAACAGAGGTTAAAGAACACTTTGAAAAAGCTCAAAATAAAACTGCTGAAAATTATTTGAGTGAAAAATTTAGAACGCCAATATCAGTACTAATCCACACATTGTCGCATGGTTTAATGAAAGAACTTAGCAAAAATGCTGGTTATTCAAACACAGCATTAAAAGAAAAGCTATATGTTAAAGAAGGAAAATATGGTCTGTTAATCTATGTTACTGATAGTGATAAGGAAGGTACATTTGGCGGTTTAGTTAGCTTAGCCAATGAAGACAAATTTAAAAATATATTTAATAAAAGTTTGAGAAGTATGGATTGGTGTAGTTCGGATCCAGTTTGCTATGAGACTGGTTTAAATCAAGGACAAGGTTTATACAACTCAAATGGTGCAGCTTGTCACAATTGTACATATGTACCTAATACAAGTTGTTCGTTTAGTAATTGTTATTTAGATAGAGATTATGTATTTAGAATCGATTCAAATGTAATAATCTCAAAAGATTTTGGTTGGTTTAAAAATTTAGACACAATAGAAGTAGCCAACAAAATAGCAGTAGTTGATAAGGGTGTTGAATTTCCTTATAGTAATTGGAAAGAAGCTTCTGGATTTGAATCGAGTGATTTTTATATACGCAATGATATAGAAATAGCAGAATTTACGGAAGCTGTTATATCTATAAATGATACAAAGTTTAACGCAAAATATTTTTGGCCAACTGAAAAAAGAATAACTTTGTATAACCAAGAAGAACAAGAAAACGAATTAAAAGATGCATACTTCGGTAAGAATGGAGAATGGGAAATTTTAAAAGAAAACTAAAAAAAGGAGAAAAAAGTAATGGTTACTCTTATACCTGACAAATCACTTGAAGAAATTGACTTTAATAATAGTACAGGTGAGGAAGAATTATATAATGAGTTCCTAAATCTTTCAGATGATTTTATAATTTTTCACTCACTAGATTGGATGTCAAAAAACAATAAACACCTTCAATTTGGCGAAGCTGACTTCATAATTTTTAATAAAAACTATGGTGTTATATCATTAGAGGTTAAGCATGGCGGCATTATGGGAGAATCTGGAAGAATTATGCAAATAAATAGAAAAAATGGAAATAAGATAGATATCGACCCAATGTTTCAGGCGGACAAGTCCAAATATAAATTTCTCAAAATATTTGAAGAGCTGAACAATAAAAATAATAATAAAATAAAAGTGTATTCTATGGTATGGTTCACTGGGGTAGATAAGTCGAATTTGAAAGGTAGTCTTCCGCATAAATATTTTTTAGATGGCAACACCTTTTTTAGGAACCATATGAAAGATGTTGAAATGACATTCAAGACATTTTTTAGTTTTCATAACATGGAAAAACAAAATATACCTGAGTCTTTAGTTAAAGAAATTTTATTAAAAATTTCTCCTGAATTCTCTGTGTTTCCAAGTATGTCGAATCTTATTGAAGAAAATGATTATTACTTTAATAGAATGACAAATGAACAAAATTATTTATTGGATTATTTAGATGAACAACAATTAGCAGTAATTCAAGGTGGTGCAGGAACAGGTAAGACCATGTTAGCAGTTGAAAAAGCACGAAGATTCCCCGAAAATGAAAAAGTTGCTTTTTTGTGTTTTAATAATTTACTTATGCAGTCTCTGAAAAATCAATATGGTGAGTATATGCCTAATGTGACTTTTACCAATTTAAATTCCTTAGCTGCCAAAGCTTTAAATAAGATGCCTACGGATGAAGATATAATTAATTTTTTAGAAAACTTTGAAGAGTATTCTGGTGTATGGGATTTCAAACATATTATCATCGATGAAGCACAAGATTTTATAGATGAAACGGTTGATTTGTTAAAAGAAATTGCTATTTTAAATGAAGGGGATTTTTATGTATTTTATGATAAAAATCAACTTGTTCAAAGAAGAGACAATCTTAAATGGTTAGAGGAAATGGAATGCAGATTATTATTAAGTAGAAATTGCAGAAACACTAAAAATATTGCGGCGACTTCATCTAAGCCTATTGGGTTAGATAAAGTTAAAATGAGAATCGATCTACCCGGCGAAAAGCCGACATATCATAACAATTTAAATAAAACTCAATTATTAAATTGGTTAGAAGAAAGAATACGATTTTATACTAAAAATGGAGTTAAAAAGAATCAAATAACAATTCTCACTCCTAAGACTATTGAAAAATCGGTTCTTTCTGGAATAACTAAAATCGGTAATTATAAGTTAGTTAATGATATAGATGGTAAAAATATTACTTTTACCACTGCTAGAAAATTTAAAGGATTAGAAGCAGATATTATTCTTTTTATTGATATAGATGGAGAAGTATTTAAAAGTGAAGAAAACAGAAGAGTTTTTTATGTTGGATCATCCAGAGCTAAGAGCCAATTGGAGTTAGTCGCCATGCTAGATGATAATCAAGAAAAAGATTTATTTTATAATTTATCTAGAGGAAAATCTAAAAGAAAGGCAAGTTTATTTTCAAATTTAAATGTTAAACTTATTTAATGTAAAAGCAGCTGCGAATCAGCTGCTTTTATTATTGAATTCTTCTAGATAGTCACGTAATCTGCTTTCTGTATTAATCTGTTTTTTCTTAAGTATTTTTATAATGTCAGTTGCAGTAAGAATTAAAATCTTTTTGTTATCTTCAACAATCTCTGTGTAAGCTTGTTTTCCAAGAAAACTTGTAGTTACAAAAACACCGAATTCTTCATTTTTTAATCTTGAAATGAAACGAGATGTTTCTTTTACGCCTACTGAGTTATTAATTTGATAACATTTAGCTTCTAGTATACATGGGATATTTACTTTATTATCGTTAATTCCTACGGAGTAATATCCTATAGCATCTCTGCCCCCATCTCTAATATTTCTAGTTTTTTCAAAATGAAAACTATTGTCCATACTGCTCACAATATCTACAGCTACATATTCAAAATGATAGGGGTTATCAGAAAAGTTATTTATTAATATATTTAGCATGGCTTTATCAGTTTTATTTTCCATTTTTAATTGAGAATCTTTTGAACGAACATGTATTTCATTTGGAGCTTCCAATACCAATGATTTTGTTATAGATTTAGTTTTTTGGTAACGCAACCATGCTTTTGGAGCATATTCGTCGCTTGTTAAAGGAGTAGTAATAAGCGAATCAATCCATTTACGAGTGATAACATCTTTACCAGTGTTTAATATTGAAAATTTAGCTTCATAGTTCAGAAATCTTTGCCCATTTTCATCAGTTCTCCATATACCGTTTAATAATGCCTCATTACGTTCTCCTATTACCTGAGGAACTAATAAACCTATAAATTGAACACTTCTTCTACTAGAAAGTGTTGGATTCTTTTTAAACATAAATATAGGTATATCTAATTTAGAAGCTTCATTGTTAACTCCCCAAATTCGTTCTAAATATTTATTTCCATTTTTTTTAGTTTCATTTATTTGTTTCCCAGCCTTCCGATTGTCTCCAAAATAGGTAACGATGCCTTTTTCTTTATTAATTTCATCTGGCCAATTCACATCTTCCCCTGAAGTATATAAGACGAGGTAGGCAGGATTCTTTTCAACATTATTTTTGACCCGAAACCCCCCGCTATTACCTGTATACATTAATTTACCAATAGCATCATCCGAAATGTTACCTTTATTGCCGCCCTCGTATATTGCGTCAATAATTAAATCAGCACTTTGCAATTCATGAAACTCTATATTTTTATTTTCCATTTTAATTGCCACCTTAATCATAATTTACAAATAAGTGTAAATTAGCTTATTTTCTATCTAACCTAAATAATACTAATAATTTTAATAATTATCTATACTACTAAAATATTTGATATTACAAAAATAAAAGAATGTATAATAACTCCAATTATCGAGTTTAGATTACTGATTACTTAAGATAATTTGTTGATGCGTACATTGATAAAATTTATAATAGTGTCAAGTGTTATACGTAGTATATTAAAACTACAATGATGACAAATAATTTAAATGGTGATTATATGAAAAACAAAGGGGTCCCTATAATTAGGCAGATTGGTTATTCGTTAACGGATTTAAACCAATCTATAAGTACATGGCAAGAACTTAATGAAGCGAAGTATTTACTGCGGTACCCAACGGTATATATTATTAATGATGAAGAGAAGAAAAATGATTTTAAGGTGTATGTAGGTGAAACTGCTGATATTAATAGTCGAACAAAACAACATCTACAGGGTGATGTGAAGATGAAGGAATATTGGCAAGAGTTTTCTAATTCTTTTACGTCTTCAATGTATGTAATAGGCCATCAATATTTTAATAAATCTCTTACTTTAGATATTGAAAATAGATTGATGCAATATCTTTCAAGTGTAAATAGTGTTTCATCTATCTATAACAGTCGTACAAATCAACAAAATGAATATTATACTTCTGATCAATTAGACACTATCTTTTCCCAAATATGGAAGAAGCTGAATAAAGAAAATAACATTCTATTTCCAGTAGAAAGTATTATTAGAGATTCAGCTATTTTCAAAGCTTCACCTTTTCATAAATTAACGAGCGAACAGAATGCTGCAAAGGATGAAATTACAATGAAGATTCAAGTAGCATTACATAATCAGCAAGAAGGACAGTTAGTCCTAGTAGAAGGAGAAGCGGGTTCTGGTAAAACGGTATTGATGAGTAGTTTGTTCTTTGATTTGAAACGAGATTTTGAGAAAGAAAATAATGATTCATCGCTTGATGTGCATCTTTTAGTAAATCATGATGAACAGTTAAAGGTGTATAGAGAAATCGCTAAAAAGTTAGGGTTATATGATAAAAAAGATAATAAACAACCTATCGTCAATAAACCTACCAGCTTCATAAACCATCATAGTACGGATGAAAAAGTAGATGTTATTATCGTTGATGAAGCACATTTGCTTTTAACTCAAGGAAAACAATCCTACCGTGGTAAAAACCATTTAAACGACTTATTGGAGCGAGCAAGAGTCGTTGTTGCAGTGTTCGACCATAAACAAATTCTAAGTACAGAACAGGTATTAGAAGAAGAGCAGTTAAATAAGTTGATAAGTTCGACTAAAGCTAATGATAACCACATCCAACTACGCAATCAGATGCGTATTAATAGTGGTGTAGAGACTATTAATTGGATACGCCATCTGGTAGATCAACAAGCAATTGAAAACATCCCTGAAGATTCTAAAGGATATGAAATAAAAATATTCAATAAACCGGCAGACTTAGAAAATGCAGTACGGAAAAAAGCTGAGTCTGAAGAATCCGGCATATCTCGGTTGTTGGCTACTTATGATTGGAAGTATGTAGGTCAGAAGAAACCAGAAAACCAAGACTATTGGAACGTAAAAATTGATGACTGGAAAATGCCTTGGAATTCACAACTTAATGTAGAAAATAAACGCCAAAAAAATTTATCTTGGCCAGAACAAAGCCAAACTATAAACGAAGTAGGTTCTACGTTTACTATTCAAGGCTTCGATTTAAATTATGCTGGCGTCATTATAGGACCGTCAGTAAAATTCAGAAATGGCCGTATTATCTTTGATGGGTCAGAAAGCTATAATAAAAAGGCGACACAAAATAGAACACTCTCTGATAACTCTAAAAGAAAATTTGATCAGGAGTTATTGAAAAACGAGCTGAATGTCCTTTTAACACGAGGCGTAAACGGGTTATATATTTATGCAGTTGATGATGAATTAAGAGCAGCACTTCAACGTGCAGCTAATGGAGGAATTAATCATGAATAATACTGAAAAGCTTATACAAGAAATTAACGAATTTCGTGAAGCGCGTAATTGGCGTCAATATCATAACGAAAAAGATTTAGCGATTTCACTTTCACTTGAAGCTTCCGAATTATTAGAACTTTATCAATGGAAACAGCCTGAAGAAGTGAACGAAAACAATCGTGAGCGTATCGAAGAAGAGCTTGCAGACGTACTCATTTATAGCTATATGATTGCAGATAACTTAGATATGGATATCGATGAGATTATCCGTAAGAAGCTTGTGAAGAACAGCGAGAAGTATCCAGTAGAGAAGAGTAAAGGCAGTAATAAGAAATATGATGAACTATAAAAAAAGAAGCAGAACTGAAGTACATTTTTGTACAAATTTCTGCTTCTCTTTTTGTGATTTATTTTCTTGGCTATAAAACCAACAAATATGGATTCTCTATATACTTCGCAAGTATTTTCAAGAACTCTGCTGCATCAGCGCCATCTAATATTTGATGATCGAATGTTAAGCTGAATGGAATACGTTGTACTTGTCTTACGTTACCATCTTGCATAACTACTTCTGACTGCATAGCACCGACGCCTAGGATGCCCGCTTCCCCAACATTCAATATAGGTGTAAAGTACTCAATCTCACTCGCACCCATATTCGTAATCGTGAATGTTCCGCCTGACATTGGTACACCATCAGTCTCGTTATTGCGTACTTTTTCAGATAATGTACGAATACTCTCTGCTAAAGTACCAATACTCTTACCATCCGCATTTTCAATCACAGGCACCATCAAACCATCATCTAAAGAAGTCGCAATACCTAAATTAACTTGATCGTATTCTGTTAACTCGCCATTTTCATAGCGAACATTCATCTTTTTATAATTTTGGAGCGCAAGCACTACAGCTTTAGCTAACAAAGCAGTAATAGAAAGTTTTACATCTTGGCCTGCATCGCCTAATTCTTTTTTTAGCTTATCTTTGAAGACAATCAACTCATCCGCATTGACTTTGCGATGCAACGTCAGTTGTGCTGTCTGGTCCTGACTTTGACGCATGTTCTGTGCAATACGTTTGCGCATTGGATTTAAGCCAGCGCCCACATCTGCAGATACTGTTGAAGTAGAAGGGGGCGAAGAAGTCTTCTCTGCGTCTTTATCTAATCCATTTTCTAATACACGTTGAATATCTAATTTGGTAATTCTTCCATTTCCGCCAGTTCCTTCTACTCGTTGAATATCAATATCATTTTTCTCAGCCATCTTGCGTGCGAGAGGAGAGATAAAGATACGTTTTTGATTAGATGCGTTATTATCTTTATTGCCATCGTTGGACGATTTCTTGCTTGAAGTGGACCTTGATGATTTGTCTTTATCTGCTTTTTGATTTTCATTTTCTGTATCATCTTTTTTCTCTTGTGCATCTTCTTCGTTATCGTCAGTTGATTCTCCTTCTTCGCCAATGACACCGATAACAGTTTTTACTTTTGTATCGTAACCGGCTTGTACTTTGATTTTTAACAGAGTGCCATCTGCCGGTGCTTCTATATCTTGAGTTAATTTTTCCGAACTGATCGAAGCCACAGTATCTCCTTTACTAACAGTGTCTCCTTCAGACACGTGCCATTCTTCTACTGTGCCTTCTTTCATTGTCATACCGAGTTTTGGCATCATTATATTTGTACTCATCTCATTCACCTCCCGAAGTTAAAATTTAACCTTTTTCAAATCTTCAATGAGTTCGTTAGCGACATCTAGTACTTTATCTACACTTGGAATGTAAGCTTGTTCTAGGTTTTGTGCAAATGGAACAGGAGTGTCAGGTGCTGTTACTTTTTTGATTGGACCATCTAAATAATCAAAACCAACATCTCCGATTGTAGAAGCGACATCTCCTGCAATATTACATTGTGGGTTGGACTCATCAATGACAATTAAGCGACCCGTCTTCTTCACTGAATCTAAGACTGTTTCCTCATCCCATGGTGAAATAGAACGTAAATCGATGACTTCGACTGATACGTTGTCTTCTGCCAATTTATCAGCAGTATCTAAAGCTACTTGAACCATCTTACCTATGGCAACAATTGTTAAGTCGTCACCCTCTTGAGCAACTCGTGCTTTTCCAATTTCAACTGTATAATCTTCTTCAGGCACTTCACCTTTCATACTCAATAAAGTTTTATCTTCAGAAAATACAACTAAGTTATCATCTTCAATAGCAGCTAATAGTAAACCTTTCGCATCATATGGGTTTGAAGGCACAACAACCTTAACACCCGGAATCGATGCGAAAATATTATAAAGCGTTTGAGAGTGCTGAGCTGCAGCACCTGCGCCTGCACCATGAATGGTTCTGACTACCATAGGAATTTTGGCTTTACCGCCAAACATATAACGCATTTTTGCGCCTTGGTTGAGTATAGGGTCCAGACCAAATCCGATAAAGTCGTTGAACATTAACTCAGCAATAGGGCGTAAACCAGTGGCAGCTGCACCGACTGCTGAACTCAAGGTAATATGTTCAGCAATAGGTGTGTCAATCACGCGGTCACGTCCATACTTTTTAACTAATCCTTTCGTAACTCCGAATACACCGCCGAAAGAATCATCATCTTTCAAATGTTCTACATCTGCACCACCAGCGACGTCTGTTCCGATTAAAATAACATTATCGTCTTTCTTCATTGCAGTATCAATGGCTTCGTTTATTGCGCCCATAAATGTTAACTCACGTTTTTCACTCATAACTAAATCCCCCTTTGATTTATGCAAATACATCTTTGTATAATGAATCTAAATCCGGCTGTTCACTGCTTTCTCCGTATTCAACAGCATCGTCAATAGCTTTTTGTGCAGCTTTTTCAATTTCATCCGCTTCTTCTTCCGTTAATAAGTTATGTTCAATCGCATATTTGCGGAATTCTTCAGTTGGATTACGATCAGCATTACGGTCTTCTTTTGTTTTTACTTTTTGCTCGTCACCTTCAAAGTGACCATACTTACGGTAAGTATCACATTCGATAAGAGTAGGACCTTCTCCGTTTTTCGCACGTTCGATTGCTTTTTTAGCAGCATCTCTTACTTCAACTACATTCATACCATCTACGTAAACACCCGGCATATTATAAGCTGACGCACGTTCGGCAACTGTTTCAGAAGCACTCGCATATTTATGAGTCGTTCCTTCACCGAATTGGTTATTTTCACAGACGAAAATAACAGGTAAGTTGAGAATTGAAGCGAAGTTCAAACCTTCATGGAAATTGCCTTCATTGGCAGCACCATCACCGAAGAAGCAGACTGCTACATTATCTTTACCTTGATTACGTAAAGAAATTCCTGCTCCTGTAGCTAAACCGAAACCGCCACTAACGATACCATTAGCGCCTAACATACCTTTATCGATTTCAGCTACATGCATCGATCCGCCTTTACCATGTCCTAGACCATCGCGTTTGCCCATGATTTCAGCCATCATTCCATTTAAGTCGCAACCCTTAGCGATTGCATGTCCATGACCACGGTGCGTACTTGTAATATAATCATCATCTTCTAACAGTGACATTACACCTGTAGCGACAGCTTCTTCACCAACATATAAATGTACGAATCCTGGAATTTCTCCATTGCTGAACATTTCATGTGCTTTTTCTTCAAAATCACGAATTTCATTCATCGTTTTATAAATCCAGCGTGCTTGTTCTTTATCCATAATGGATTCCCCCTTAAAGAAAAATATTTATTTGTGAATGGCTTTTTTAAACCAGTCATCTGCAGCTTCACCTAAAACTTCAAGTAGAGATGGGTGAGGTTGAATTACTTCAGATAATTCTTCAACTGTACCTTCTGCAACCTTCACGCCCAGTAATTCACCAATTAAGTCAGTAGCATGAGGACCTACAATAAATCCGCCTAAAATTTCACCATATTCTGCATCAGCCACGATTTGAATGAAACCATCTGTCTCTTCTTCAATCATCGCTTTAGCATTACTTTGGAAATAAGATTCTGCAGTTTTCACTTTATAACCTTGTTCCTTGGCTTGTGATGCTGTTAAGCCGACAGAAGCGGCTTCCACACGAGTATAAATACAGCGTGGAATCATATTAATATCGATAGACTTTGGATTTAATCCTGCGATCGTTTCAACTGCATTGATTCCTTCAGCGCTTGCAGCATGGGCTAATTGATAAGTGTTAATTAAATCGCCGACTGCATATACATGCGCTTTACTTGTTTGGTAATTACTATTTACTTTTATAAAAGGTGTATCTTTTTCATTTTCTAATTTGAGATTTTCAGAAGCTTGTAAGTTAGGTTTACGTCCTGTGGCTACGAGTAATGTATCAAAATCAACCTTTGTCTCATCTGCTAAAATAATTTCGTCTTGATTAACTTGCTTAATTTCACAGTTGGTAACTATATTGATTCCTTGTTCTTCTAAGTGTTCTTTCAAAATTGATCGAATTTCTTTAGTTTCAGTCAATAGAATATCTTTTGCGACTTCAAGAAGTGTTACATTGACTCCTAAATCAGCCATAGAGGAGGCGATTTCAGTGGCAATTACACCACCACCTATAACTACAAGTGATTGAGGAAGTTTTTCAAGCTTAAAAATAGTGTTCGTAGTGTGATAATTTACTTTATCTAACCCGTTGATAGGAGGAATGAAAGGTGTACTGCCTGTAGCAAGAAGGATATCGTTAGCTTTGATTGTTTGATCATCAATATGAATCGTTAAGTCATCATTTACTTGGGCTTCACCCTCAAATATTTTCACTTTATTTTGTTTAAGAAGGTGAGAGACGCCGCTTGTTAAATTATTGATAACTGACTTTGTCCTTTGATTGAGTTGTGGAAAATCAATGTTTAAATGATCCGTTTTAATACCCCAACTATCAGCAAGTTTAATATCGTGAATCTTCTTACCATATTCAAGTAATAATTTAGATGGTATACAACCAACATTTAAGCAAGTTCCTCCCATGTATTGCTTTTCAACGATGGCTGTATTTAAACCTAATTGGGCAGCACGTATAGCGGAAACATAACCACCTGGTCCAGCACCAATGACTACTAAATCATATTGTTCCAATAAATCGCCCCCTTAATTAACCCAGTAGATAGAAACGAGATATAATTATGTAAGCGCTTACCTCGTTTCTTTCATTTTATCTATATAAGTGTGAATTTTCAAATAATTTAGTGAGACCTAGATTTAAAATTTTTTATAATGAAGGAGTGAACGAAAACAATCGCGAACGTATCGAAGAAGAACTAACAGATGCACTCGTTTACAGGTATATGATTGCAGATAACTTAGATATAGATATTGAAGAATGGGGAGAAGCACCCAGAGAAGAAGAGCAAGGGGAGTAATAAGAAATATGACTTCCTCGGGTTTTGTGTAATCAGTAATAATATAATCGATTTCTTTAAATTTATTGATGACAAAGGAATCTTTACTATCTTGTTTTGTACTGTCTGCAAGCAAGATGGTCTTGGCACTTTGTTTTATCATCATATTACTGACTAACGCTTCTTCTAAGTCGTATTCATATATCTGAGAGGTATCAAATGCTCCGCAAGATAAAAAGGCTTTATCAAATTTAAAATGTCTGAGCAGTTTATCAATTCGGGCAATATGCAATGTTATTCTTAGCACCGACAGGACTCGTAATGGCGACACTACAAATGTTGAATATGAAATACTCTCACTGGTTACGCTTCGTATGGGCGGTCGTAGTCTTCGTACTCGTATTCGGCGGTGCAATGCTTGTCACTCAAGTATTAATTTATTCTTAAAGCTCAAACAGGTTGAGACTTCAATGGAGGTCTCAGCCTATTTTTACGCTTAATTCCCCACAATTTTCTCCATCAGTTCTGCAGCACTTAAATCTTCTTCTGCGTCTTCTTCTGCCTCTATATCACTGTCTAAGATACAAGTAGTGTAGCTTCTCTCAGGAAAAAGGTGAATCAACCGTGCGCCAGGAGCTAGGTCGCTATATAGACTGACTCCGCTGACCCGACCGTAATTCAATCCAATGCCTTGGTGGAAGAAAGTGAAATCATTGTCATAATCATGACCGCAAAAGATACCGTCTATATTCCTCGCTTCCCGTAATACAGAGAATAATCGCTCACTCTCAGCAACGTAAGAAATCTCACTTTTCTTTTCCCCGATATAAACGAAGACGTTGTCATAAGCTTTGATAGGGCGATGCATAAATAAGACACGATGTGCGACATGCTTTCCGCGATGCTTAAGCTTTTCCTGTAACCAGACGAGATGTTCTTCCTCGATAGTGCCATCCACGCCATTATCTAACACAAAAATTTGTTGGTAGGGACTTTCGATGATATAAGCTTCTTTATCGTTTGCAATGCTGCTACAGTATTTATGAGCATAATTGGTCGAATACTTCGCTTCAAGTTGTCTTAACTGTGTTCGTGTAAGTTCTTGGCATGTCTCTTTATCTCCGAAAGTAGTAGCGATTTTAACCTCGAATTGGTTCATAAACTCCAAGAAACGTTGATAAAGCGCCGCTCCTGTTTCTTGATCTTCAGCCCATATTTGGTTACCTGTGAAAATACATAAATCAGGGTGATACTTGTTGATAAAATAAGCAATCAAGTTAAAGGTTTCTTCGTTTTCTATTTGCTTAGATTGCTCACATGTTAAATACAAATCTGTTAACTGTAAAATTGCATATTTGTTTTTCATCATTGGCGGTTAGCTCCTTAGGTGTATTTTTCTTATGAAAACATCAATTTTTAAAAGTTAATCTGGCGAATTAGTAAGTAATTAAATTATAGAGTGATTGTTTGTAAAAGGTAAATGACTTATTTGGTAAGATTCGCGTTCTTTTTTGATGGTTAAACGCTATTAAAGCGCAAAAATATCTCTTTACAAATTTTTTGAAATGTGTAATTGGATGTTGAAAAGAAAATTTTAAAGCAGGTGAAACAAAAAAATGAGTTGAATTATTTTGAGGATAAAGTTAAGAACTTCTCGTTTAACTCTAGATCGCAATATTCTTGAATTTCGGAACATAAGTTTTTCCAATAGGTTCTCCAATAGGGTTCGTTCAAATAGACATTGGGGAGTTCACTGAAGACTAATACATCATTATTCACCATTTCTTTAAACACAGAATCGGCATAAACCATAAAGGGAGTGGCTGGAATTGCTGTTTCTGGACTTTGGGCTTGGCGCTTTTGAAATGCCGTTATGATGTTGAATTGAAGGGTTAAATAAGTTTCGTAGACTGTTGAATTCATAGGCTGATACCTCATTTTCATAATATAATTTAATAATAGAGGCTGATTGCTCATTTGTAAATATTTTTTTGTTAAAAATTATCTCTAATAGTCGGCAATGGTTATTGATGATTGAAAGTGATAAAAAACTGTCACAATAACGTTTTAACTCTTTGTATTACTTGAATTTTGCTACTGACTAATGTTGATAATACTGTCTCATTCCTATACTTTTTAAAAGAAATTTCTATTAAAGCATAAATAATTTAAAGAATTTTGTTGACGTTTCAAAAATAAGATGGTAATATTTTGTTACGCACAAAAGAGGCGGAGGAAACCCTTATTAAACTGAGTCGGAATATTCCCAATCTATTAGTTACGGATGCACATGTTAAAATTAAAGTCTTATTTTCTCTCGTCTCTATTTGTGTGAGATCCATATAGTTAATAACTATTTTGCTGCCAATTGCCATGTTGGTAAGCAACTGATTTCTGAGTGGATCGCCACGTGGACTATATTGAAGATAAAGAATGATAATAAGAATTAGAATGAGAGAAAATCTTGGGTTGTGCATATTATATTTATTTTTGGTGGAATAATCATATATATTATTTTCAATTTTTCATTTTCTTTATACTTGGTCTTTAACTTATACCTGAAGTTTACAGCGCTTATAACTTTGGTGAGAGTTAAGGACACACGTGTGAGCAAGTCATATGGTATTCACTATTTTTTCTGTTTGTTTCAAGGTATTAGGTTAACTCTAGCTACTACATTTTTTAATTTTTATTTTTGAAAGAAGTATTATTGCAAAGCTAATAAAAAGTTTTGCAGTGGCAGTAAAACGAAGAGAGCAGGAGCTGGGACAATACAAGGTCTCAGCTCCTGCTTTTTTATATGGGTGAGGGGAAAGTGTCTAGGCTCGCCATCCCGGCCTATACAGTTTGGGCCGAAAGTGTTAAGGCTCGCAATCATTGCCTATACAGTTTCCCCGCAGCACCACTCTCCAGCGAAACCCGCCGCCTCCACTCCATCTCATCTCTTTTCATACATAGCAAAACCGACTACTGCAGCCCTGCACAGCTGCAATAGTCGGTTATTTTTTTAAATATTAGATTATGAGTAAACGAGTACTTGAGTAACGAGCATTGCGCCACCGAATACGAGTACGAAGACTACGACCGGCCATACAAATCGGAACCAGTGAGAGTATTTCATGTCGAGCATTTGCAGTGTTGCCATTACGAGTCCTGTCGGAGCTAAGAACAACATTGCGTATTGTCCGAATTGATAAGCTGTTACCATAACGAATCTCGGAATACCTACTGTATCAGCAAGCGGCGCGAAGATCGGCATTGCGAGTACAGCTAAACCAGATGATGATGGTACGATAAATCCTAAGAAGAAGAAGATAAATAGGATGATGATGATAAATATCGGACCACTTACATTTTGAACTAATGTAGATGAGAAGTGCAAGATAGTATCTGAGATTAAGCCTTCATTCATGACTAAGTTGATACCACGCGCTAAACCGATGATTAAAGATACCCCAACTAAGCTGGATGCACCATTTACAAAGGCATCTACTGTCCCTTTTTCACCTAAACCATTTTTACCAGTTCCCGCAATGAACATGATGACGATTGTTACTGCTAAGAACATTGAAGCCATGACTGGGAACCACCAGCCTTGCGTCATAACGCCCCAAACCATTAATGGGAATGGAATAACGAATAAGATTAAGATAATTTTCTTACGCCAAGAGAAGTTGTCAGCATGTGCATCTTTACCCATGACAGACCATTGTTTTTCAAATGATTCACGGTCTTCATAAGAATAAGATAATTTGTGATCTTTCTTGATTCTTTGAGAATACCAGTATAAGTAACCGATAACAAAGATAGCACCTACGATACAGCCAGCTACACGCCAGTATAAACCTTCAGTAAATGTAATACCTGCTGCGTTAGAGGCGATTACTACTGAGAACGGGTTGATAGTAGAGAAAGTTGTCCCTACAGAGCTGGCCAAGAATATGGCCCCTACACAGACGATGGAGTCATAGCCCATGGCAATAAATATCGGCACCAGTATTGGATAGAAGGCGACGGCCTCTTCTTCAATACCGCAGAGGGTACCGCCCAGTACCATTAAGATAGATACCATAAATATGAGCAAGAACTCATGTCCTTTAGTTTTCTTAGTTAAAGCAAGCAATCCTGATTCGAAGGAACCACTAGCACTTACCACGCCAATCAGACCACCGAGCACGAAGATGAAGACCATGATGTCTACCGCTTCAATAGTCCCTTCAACCATCGCATTGGTAATTTCTCCAGGTCCCGCTGGATTTTGATCTAATCTTTCATAAGTATCAGGAATCGAAACCGGTTTGTTGATCGCACCGGATTTAAACTGTTCAATGTGTATTTTAACGCCCATCTTATCGAGCTCTTTTTGCGTTGCCGGTACTTTCTTGATTTCTTTATGAGGGTTCTCAATTTTTAATTGTTGCGCACCAGGCTCATAAGATAATTTAGAATACGCACCCGCTGGAATTACCCACGTCGCAATAACAGCCACGACAGTTAAAATAAAGAGGATTACAAAGGCCCCGGGCATTCTGAATTTAAATTTTTTCTTTTTCTTCGTATGCCGTTCAGTGCTGTCATGTTCGTCTTGTGCATGTTTACTTTGATTAGTGTTGTCCATAATGGTCATCTCCTTTTTGGCAGAGTGCAGCATTTGCCGATATGTAAATAGAATTTCGGAAACAGCGCTGCAATTAACTTGAATTCAAATGCTATCAAATACAGAAAGATGTGCGACTCGACAAGCTGATGAGATGACAAGATGTAAAGTTACTCTCGCGTTTCACGCAAAAATTTTTTAGAAAAGCAGAGCGTCCAGAAGATCGCATCTGAAGTTGATTCACTGAATTTGTCATAGAGCTTGAATGCAAATTATTTATAAAAAGGCCTGAACAGGATGTAACAAGGATACTATTGTTTACTCATGTTCAGGCACTTGTTATTATTCAATGAAGTTGTGATATGCAGATTCTAAGTTGAGGCAGGTTAAGACATTTCATTGTCGATTATGTCCTGAGTGGAGGACACTTTTAAACTTTCCATGTCCATTCCCTAAGTTTTATTTTTTAATCACAGTGCCGACTTTACCTTCTAAAGCGTCATCTAATTTGTCTAATGAAGTGATGATTACTTCGCCTTTAGGGTTGTTTTCGATAAATTGGATAGAAGCTTCTACTTTAGGCAACATGCTGCCTTTCGCGAATTGACCTTCGTCAATATATTGCTTCATCTCATCTACTGTGACTTCTTTCAATTGTTCTTGATTGTCTTTGCCGAAGTTGATATAGATATAATCTACTGCAGTCAAGATAATCAATTGTTCAGATTTCAATTCTGCACCAAGTAGGGCACTTGATTTGTCTTTATCGATAACAGCATCTACACCGTGCAAATCACCTTTGTCGTCTTTAACAACTGGGATACCGCCGCCTCCACTTGAAATCACTAAGTTGCCGGCATTGATCAGTGTTTCGATACTTGGGAATTCAACGATTTCAATCGGTTGTGGTGAAGGTACGACGCGACGATAGCCACGTCCTGAGTCTTCAACGAAAGTGTAGTGACGTTCTTTAGCAATTGTGTCTGCTAATTCTTTGTCATAGAACATACCGATTGGTTTAGTTGGGTTCGTAAATGCTTCGTCATCTCTGTCTACAACTGTTTGAGTAACTAATGTTACTACAGGTTTCTCAATACCTAAGTTATGCAATTCATTTTGCAGACTTTGTTGTAGTTGATAACCGATATAAGCTTGGCTCATTGCGCCACATTCTGGGAATGGGAATGGAGGGCCTTGCTCGTGTTCAGCAGCGTAGTTCAAGCCTAAGTTGATGCTGCCGACTTGCGGTCCGTTACCATGACTGATAACGACTTCGTTGCCTTTTTGCACTAATGCAATTAAGGATTTCGCTGTATTTTCAACAAGTTTCAATTGTTCTTCTGGTGAGTTGCCTAATGCGTTTCCGCCTAATGCTACTACGATTTTAGCCATGCTATTTATCCTCCCTTATCCAATATCGCCTAAAGTTGCGACCATTACTGCTTTGATTGTGTGCATACGGTTTTCAGCTTCTTGGAATACTACTGAATGTTTGCCTTCGAAGACTTCATCTGTAACTTCCATTTCTTTCAAGCCGTATTTGTCTGCGATTTCTGCACCGATTTTAGTTTCATCGTTATGGAATGAAGGTAAGCAGTGTTCGAAAATCACACGTGGGTTACCAGTTTTTTCAATCATTTCTTGGTTCACTTGGTAAGGTTTCAATAATTTGATACGTTCTTCCCAAACTTCGTCAGGTTCGCCCATTGATACCCAAACGTCTGTGTAAAGCACGTCAGAACCTTTCACACCTTTGTCGATGTCGTCAGTTACCAAGATTTCGCCGCCGTTTTCTTCAGCCAATTCTTTACAACGATTCAATAATTCGTCTGTTGGATTTAACTCTTTAGGACATACCAAGTGGAAACGCATACCCATAATTGCGGCACCAGCCATCAATGCGTTCGCTACGTTGTTGCGTCCGTCACCAACATATGTGAAGTTGATTTCGTGATAAGGTTTTTTCAATGTTTCTTTGGCAGTCAAGAAGTCAGCCAATACTTGCGTAGGGTGATCTTCGTCAGTCAAACCGTTCCAAACCGGAACTCCTGATTTTTCAGCCAATGTTTCAACAGTACGTTGAGAGAATCCGCGGTATTCGATACCGTCATACATGCCGCCGAGTACGCGAGCAGTATCTGCTGCTGTTTCTTTTTTGCCCATTTGGCTGCCTGTAGGTCCAAGATAAGTGACGTGAGCACCTTGGTCGTAAGCGGCAACTTCAAATGCGCAACGAGTACGAGTTGAGTCTTTTTCGAAAATTAATGCAATATTTTTTCCTTTCATCGTTTGTTGCTCAATACCTGCGTATTTCGCACGTTTCAAATCTTCTGAAAGGTTGAGTAGGAATTCAACTTCTTTCTGTGAAAAATCTAATAATGTTAGGAAATTTCTGTTTCTTAAGTTTTGCATTATACATACAACTCCTCTTTGTGATTGATTTCACATTTATTGTAATCGCTTTCTTTAGGTTTCGTCAACAGTATTTGAAACAATTTTTTGCTTTTATCAATAAAATTGACGAAATAGTTACAAAACAAATTTTGTGGTTTACAAATGTAAATATTTAGTTTATGGGAAAATATATTCTTTTAAAATTCTACCGTTATCATTATTGCCTATTTAAAAAAGAATAATCATGAAGATTATGAAAACTTTTTGATAACTGAGCTAACTAATTTTTTCAATCCTCATACAAGTTGAATTATAGTTGATAATTTAGGATTTTAAGTGAAATTAACAAATTCTTCATAAAAAAATGAAAAAGTCTTGATTTCCGTTAAAAATCTTATAAGATAATAAGGAATAAATAATTTGACTACGCAAGTCATAATTTATTTGTTAGCTTTGCAAATAAAGATAGGGTGGAGAAAAACAAGTGAAGAAATTATTATTTTTAATGGTAAGTGTTTTATTTTTATTAGCAGCTTGTGGCAGTAACAAGTCTGAAGAAAAGGTTGAAGCTGATGAAGAAAGAGGCGAAGCAACGGACAAAATGAAATTGTTCCGTGTAGGCCAAACCGTCACAGCGGATGGTGTAGATATCAAAGTCATGAAAGCAGAATATGTGAATGATTATGATGAATACAGCGCACCGAAAAACGGCAAAGTCTTAAAAGTCTATTTGAAATTCAAAAACAATAATAAAGATCAGGTATTAGTTGATAGCAGTGCATTTTCTATGAAAGTTCGCGGTGAAAATTATTCCGAGTGGTATGGCGGAGATGGAACAGATGGTATGTTCTCTCATCAATTGAATCATGGCAACACAGCTACAGGAACATTGATCTATGACGTTCCGGAGTCGAATTTCTATACTTTAGAAATGGATACGAATTTCAACTTGAAGAATGTGAAGGCTAAGTGGAATATCTCTAAAGCGATGATTAAAGAAAGCGACAGTAAGAGTGACGGAGACGAAGCGAAGGCCAGTGAAACAAGTAAGGCTAAAGCTGATAAGAGCGATGATGAAAAGGATTATCCATATACCGCAGATGAATATAATGCGTTGGTAGATGAATACAATGCATTGACTGATGGTGAAAAAATGAATCATGTGACACGCGGTGTAACAAACAAAGAATACAATGATTTGGCTGCACGTGTGGAAAAATTATATGAAGAACTCGGCGCAGAATATGAAAAAGAATACCAAAAACAACTAGATAAAGAAGAAGCTGAGCGCCAAAAACAATCCGAACAAGAAGAAGCTGAATGGCAAAAAGAACAAGATCGTTTAGATAAAGAATTCAATGCAGAAATGAAGCGTCAAGATGAAGCTTATGCACGCGAAGAAGCACAGCGTCAAAAACAAGAAGCTGCTGATCAAAAAGCTTATGAAGCTGAACAACAACGTATAGCAGAACAAGAAGCGCGTGAAGAGGCACAACGTCAAAAACAAGAAGCAGCTGAACAAGCACGCCAACAAAAAGAAGAAGCTGCACTTTCTGCAGAATAAGTGTGTAAATTTAAGCGTTCAGGGTATCTAGTTAGTAATTTTAAAAGCATAATGCATTACTAAAATTAAAATGAAAGCAGGGATACTATGAACGAACCAAGAAACAATGACAATCGAGATGAGCGACACAACAAACCAGAAGATGCAAAATTTGATGACAGGCATGAATCCAGCTTTGAAAAACGCGAAGAGCGAATTTTCAATGATGGACAAGAGTCCGAAATTGAGACAAGTGAAGAAGGCAGCTTTGTAGATAGACGCGAACCAAGAAATGTGGGTTCTGATAATGATGGATTTGTTGAAAAAAGTGAATCGAGACATGATGACCGCGAGGATAATAGGAATCGTGAAAGACATGATTCGGGATATAATCAACATGAGGGCAACCGATTTGATGATAGACATGAGTCAAGAAACGCTCATCATGAAGATAATCGCTATGCGGATAGACGCGACCAGAGATATGACAATCATGAGGATAGAAGATACAATGACAGACAACAATCGAAACATGATTATCGCGATAATCATCGGAATCATGATAACTACTATGGTAGAGATAGAAGACCGACAAGCAGAGTAGCAGAAATGGTTCTTGGAATTATCGGTAGTATATTTGGTATTATTGGTGGAATCATCGCGTTAGTGATTGGCACTATCAGTTCTGGATTAGGTGAAACAGATAGTGGTTCAATTTTCGGCCAAGCTATCGGTGTAATTCTTGTTTGTATCGTAACTTTGGTTATTAGTTGCATTATTAATAAAAATCGAATTGCGATGGGCGTGATATTAATTATCGGCGGATTATTGAATTTCATTTTAATCGGTGGATTCGGTATCTTATCTGGTATTTTAATTTTAGTAGCAGGCGTTATTGCTTTAATTCGTAAGTAAAATAGAAATAGCCTAGCAACGTTAATCGCGCTGCTAGGCTATTTTCATGTTTTATTATTTTTTCTTTTTCTTATTTTTTTTAGACACTACTTGTGTGTTCTTCGGCTTTTTATCATCGCCTGAATCTTTATTCATCTTCGCTTTTAAGCGTGCCACTTCTTGATCTGCATATTTTGCATAGTAGCGGTTAGCCACGAATGTTTGAATAATCATGAAGATGGCTGACACTGACCAATAAAGACCCAGTGCTGAAGCTGAAGTATAAGAGATATAGATAATGAAAATTGGAGAAATAATCATCATCATGTAACCCATTTGTCGTTGTTCTTTCGGCATATTCTCTAGACTTACTAGTGATTGTAAGAAGTAAAGTACACCGGCAATAATCGTGATTAAAATGTCAGGTTTCGTTAAATCAAACCATAAGAAATCAGGATGTGCTGTAATACCGCCGTGCGAAGGCCATTTAAGAGAAACATATAAACCAAATAAAATAGGCATTTGAACTAAAATCGGCAAGCAACCTAACATGCTTTTCATCGGATTTAATTCATATTTCTTATAAACTTCCATCATTTCTTGGTTAGCGGCCATTTTTTCTTCTTGAGTACGCGCACGTTTTACTTTTTCTTGAACCGCATTCATTTCTGGTTTCGCAATATCCATTACTTTACGCATCATTTGACCGTTCTTAGTTTGACCTAGCATAAACGGCAACATGATTAAACGTATAGCCAACACGATGATGATAATTGCGAGTCCGTAATCGTGATTCAAGTTGTTACCTAACCAATGTAAAAGGTTATCCATTGGTCTAGCGAAAGTGTTATAGAAGAAACCTGTTCGATTCCCTGGTTTCGAATAATCACAACCCGCTAAAAGTACTGTAGTCATAGCAAGCAACAGTATGTATTTAATTTTCATGGTTAACTCTGCCTTTCTTTATTTATATGAATATTTATTAATATGATTAGCAAAAACTGAAAAAAGCAACCACGAAATGGTTGCTATGTGAATAATACAACAGTGTGGAAAAATTACTTCCGCCTTTAGATACTATCATAAATTGTTGACATGTCAAATTAGTTGATGTTATAGAGGATTATTTATATTAAATATTTGAGACTGCAAAGATAAGTGCTGGGGTGAGTGGAAGCAGTGTTAATTTGAGTCAAAAGTGTTTAAGATTGCTAAAAGTCTCAGCTCATTAGGAAGTACAGAAAGAAGAGGAACTAATTAAGTCCTTTCTGCTCTTCCTTCTTTCTTTTTTCTAAATCATCAATTAACAGAAATCCTGTGTAGCTGGCAAAGCCTGTAATGAAAACCAGAATGACTATCAATAATGGTAGGTTGAACGGATTATCAAATGGGACAACAGTGATTAAAACGTAATAGATCAGTGTTGCTAGAATAAGTTCAATAAAGCTGATCAACATCGTTTTAGCTGCGGAATCTGCAATAGCTAAAATTACGCTCGGGATAACCAATATTTCCAGGGTAATAACAAACATCATTGCTGCTTGACCCAAGATAAGTATATTGGTTGTATGTAAATTTAAAAAAGGCACTTTAGCGATAAATGGAATCAGCGCCGTAAAGAAATAAATAAAGATAATAGCACCTATGAATTCACCGCCAAGTGCTTTGAAGAATGAAACTGCTAAACTTTCTTCGGTAGTACCTGCTTGTTTGACTAGAGCGCCAGCAAGTGCTGCTATTAGCATGGTAATGATAATTATAGTAATGAGCAGTGGTGAAACTTTGCCTTGTATCAAGTCTGCAGAGAAGTCGATGCCGTTGCGAAAAATATGCATAATAAATATATTCCCTTCTTAATCATTATTCATTTAAGTATAATCATAAAATTCTAAGTAAATCAAATTGCTTTTCAATATAAAAAAAGTAAATGTCTATATTGAATGAGTATTATTAATTTAAAGTGTTTTTCATGGAAGTCGACATAAAAATTCATACTTTTGCTTTATCTTTGAGATGGAGGTGAAAGGTATGAAGAATATATTTTTGAAAGGGAGTTTGGCGTCAGGTGCGCTGCTCTTACTTTTTCCACAGGGACAGAGTCATGCTGCAGTTAATAGTTATGAGGTTAAGGTGTATGCGGATGCTGATAAAATTGTGAAGGATAACCGGCATATTGACCATGACATCTTAAACCAATTAGGTTCTGAGGATAAAGATGAGGATTTTAATGTTCAGTACATAGACGATGGTAATCGTTCGAATTATAACAACAAAGAAACGTTCCGCGTGCGTAAGTCTGAGGATGAAGATTCAACGGAATTGCAGTATAAGAAGCGTTATCCGATTACGAATGGAGATGCGGATGCTGCAGTAGCGCAAGCTAAGAAGGATGGGTTCAATACTGACGATTACGAAGTGGAGTATGGTGAAAATGGTCAAACCTTAAGTGCTTCGAATGAAAGTTCAGTGAATAGCGGTTCTGATTTGCCAGGTGCCGCGCAAAGTTTAGATGCGTTAAAAGGAAGTGCTAAAGCGCCATTTGATGCTTCGTTAAATAAAATAAGCAGCCCTCAGAAAATTGGTCCTGTACATTTTGAACGACACAAAGGAGAGATTGACGGTAATAAAGTGAAGATTGAAAACTGGGATATTGGGAATCAGAATGTGGTAGAAGTTTCCGCTAAAGTTTCCAATGCGTCTGAAGCGAAATCTGTACAGCAAGCTATTGTGCAAAAGTTAGAACAAATGGGCATACATGAAACAAAAGATCAGTTGAAGACCGATATGATATTTAATAATTATTAATAGATAGAAAGAAAGCCTGGAGGATGATTTGCTCAGGCTTTCTTTCTATCTATTTATGACGGGTTAGTCTTCCGTTTGTCTGAAGTGAGACTGCCGGTAGGTTATTTAGCGCTGATTTAATACAATCGATAGATGGTGGATATGAAATCTTGCATAATCGGATGAATGACGCGATCAGATTTATACACGATAGAGATATGGCGCTCGCTAGGCGCATGTGGTAAGGGCTTTGCGATAATATCTGGATGATTGACGGCACTGGAACTGAGCAAGCTAAGGAATTGTGAGTTGCGAATGGTTTCGATTAAACTGCTCATACTATTAGATTGCATGATGGGCTCAATTTCAATCAGATTCTTATGCTGCCATTCATCGATACTGTCTTTCGTTGAGCCGCTGCTATGTGTGATCAAGGGATAGCTTTGAATATCTTTAATGGTAATCGTTTCTTTGTCTGCTAAAGGATGACGCTTGTCCATGGCTACCACTAACGGATCGTTGAATAAACGCTTCACTTCCACTTCTTTATCTCGAATCCCGTTTTCGGAAATCACTCCGATTTCCACCTCTCTATTCTTTACCTTTTCCACGGTACGTGGGGCGGTATCGACTTCTAGTGAAATTTCAATCTCTGGATAGACTTCCATGAATTCTCTCATAGCGTGCGGCAGCATTCCGTATATAGGAGCATGGCTGGCGCCGATGCGTAAACTGCCGCGTTTGAAGATGGTGTAGTCATTCATAATAGCTTCGGTTTCTTCTATTAAAGTAAGGATTTTGGTGCTGTTTTGGTAGAGTATTTGCCCGGCTTTGGTCAGGGTGATGTGTTTGCCTTTCTTATGATAGAGCGGCACGTTGTGAGTTTCGCTCAGGTTCTTCAAATGGAAGGTGACGGTCGGCTGGGTGATATTGAGCTTGTTGGCGACGATATTGACGTTCTGATCCTCGACGAATTGTTTGAAGATCATGAGTTGTTTCAAGTTCATAATTATCCTCCTTGTAAAAAATAGAGAAAATCTATATTGGTATATATTTTACATTGAAAACATTGATGATTTGTTAACGTTGTATTTAATATGCATTAATATCTGTTGTTTATAGTGGATAGTGAAATGAGGTGAAGGAAGTGGCGCTTGAGATTCGTAATTTGAAAAAGGCATTTGGTGAACAAGCGGTGATTCGTGATGTGAATTTAGCTGTGGATTCTGGAGAGTTTATTTCGCTGCTTGGTGCATCGGGAAGCGGCAAGACGACGTTGCTGCGTTTGATTGCCGGTTTGGAACGACCGGATAGCGGATGGATTGAAAACGACGGGCGTGTGTATTGTTCGGATGAAGGTCAGACACAATTGATGGCTCCGGCACATCGGAATATTGGGATGGTGTTTCAGGACTTTGCGTTATGGCCGCATATGTCGGTATTTGAAAATGTGGCGTATCCGCTGCGTGTAAAAAAGGATACCAAACAATTGAAGCGACGCGTCCGTGAGGTGTTGCAGGATGTGCGTTTGGAAGGTTATGAGAAACGTAAGATACATGAGTTGTCTGGCGGTCAGCAACAAAGGGTGTCGTTGGCACGCGCTATTATTTCGCGTTGTGATCTTATCTTGATGGATGAGCCATTGTCGGCGCTGGATGCGGGACTGCGTGAAGATATGCGCTTGTTGATTCAGCGCCTGGTCAAACAATATGGTATGACGGCTATCTTTGTGACACATGATCAATATGAGGCGATGACGATGTCTGACCGCATTGCGGTGATGCAGGATGGTCGCATCGAGCAATGCGACACGCCGGAAATGTTGTACGTACGGCCGAAAAGCGAAGCGGTAGCGCGCTTTATCGGCAAGGGCTCGTTTATTAAGGGCGTATTGGAGCATGGCAAATTTACGGTGGATGGAACGTGTAATGACCGAGATTCCGAGTCGTCGAATCATAGCGGTGCATGCGAGACAGAACTTTCTTTTTCTGTCGAGGGTGACTTGCCTGAAGGCCGGTATGGAGTGTTGTTACGTCCTGAGAATGTGCATGTTGGCAGCGCGGGCCACACGGCGGTTGTGTCGACAGTGAGTTTTACAGGTGAACGATATGAATACACAGCTTACATAGACGGCATTATTGTAATGTTTTATGATGGAAGATTTTTTTCCGAAGGGGAAGAAGTGCAGTTGGTCTTTGAAGTGAAGCGTGAATATTTAATTAAAATGGAGGAGATTTAAGTGAAGCGTTTGGTGCAGTTGGGTGTCGTGTTAATGGCGTTGGTAATGGTGTTGGCTGGTTGTCAGAATAAGCCTGAGGGGGATGATGCGAAATCTTCTGATGGCAAGTCTTCTGGCGGCGGCAAGGATAAGTTGGTGTTATACACGGCGGGTCCGGATGATTTGGTGAAGGATATGGTGAAGGAGTATGAGAAGGATTCTGGCAAGAAGGTGGAGGTCTTTCAAGGGACTACGGGTGAAATTCTAGGTCGTTTGGAAGCGGAAAAGGATAATCCGAAAGCGGATGTTGTGCAATTGGCTTCTCTACCGGCTGCTTTGGATTATAAAAAGAAGGGCTTGATTGCGCCGTATAAGGTGAAGAATGCGGATAAGTTATATAAGGATTGGCAAGATAAAGATGGGTATTGGTATGGTTTCAGCGGCAGTGCGCTTGGAATTTCGTATAATACGGACAAGGTGAAACAGGCTCCGAAAGATGTGAAGGATTTATTGAAGAAGGATTATAAAGATGCGTTAGCGATTCCGAATCCTTCTGAGTCGGGTACTGCGTTAGATTTATTGTCGATCAAAGTGCATAATCAAGGTCAAAAGGCTTGGGATGAGTATCAAGCGTTGAAGGATAATGGCATGAAATTAGCGGGTGCGAATAAGCCTGCATTGGAAACGGTGATTAAAGGTGAGAATAAAGCGGTGTATGGCGGCGTGGACTATATGGTCTATAAAGCTAAGAAAAAAGGTGAACCGGTAGATATTTCTTATCCTGAGTCAGGTACTTCGATTTCTCCGCGTCCGGCGTTTATCTTGAAGTCTGCTAAGCATAAAGATGCGGCGAAAGATTATATGAATTATGTGACGAGTGATAAAGGGCAGAAGCAAGTTGATGAGCACTATTTGATTCCGGCAGATAAGTCGGCGCATAAGAATAAGATGACGAAGGCACGTGAGGATATTAAGGAATTGAAATATGATTGGCCGTCGTTGTCGAGTGAGAGTGAAAAAGTGTTGAAGCGCTTTATGGATATGATGAAGTCGTAGAGCGTGGAGGTTGTGAGGTTTGAGTAGATAGTGAGTAGGTGGCGAGTTGCGGGCTTGCGGGGCGGCGTCAGGTGATGTGAGCATCGAGTGGAGACAGCGAGCCTGCGTGGTAGCGATTGTTGGTGAGTGTCGGGTAGAGGCAGAGTGAGCTGTGGCAGGATATTGGCCAAGATGAGAGTGAACGTGTCCAATAAAAGGATATATTGGCCAAGAATGGAGTGAACGTGTCCAATAAAAGGATATATTGGCCAAGAATGGAGTCAACGTGTCCAATATCCTGGTTTTCTAGACACTTCTGAAAAAGTTATGTCTAGATTCGGGTACTTTCTAGACACTACTCAAAAAGTTGTGTCCAGATTCAGGTGTTTTCTAGACACTATTCAAAAAGAAGTGTCTAGATTCAGGTGTTTTCTAGACACTACTCAAAAAGTTGTGTCCAGATTCAGGTGTTTTCTAGACACTATTCAAAAAGAAGTGTCTAGATTCAGGTGTTTTCTAGACACTACTCAAAAAGTTGTGTCCAGATTCGGGCACTTTCTAGACACTACTCGAAAAGTTGTGTCCAGATTCGGGTGTTTTCTAGACACTATTCAAAAAGAAGTGTCTAGATTCAGGTGTTTTCTAGACACTACTCAAAAAGTTGTGTCCAGATTCAGGTGTTTTCTAGACACTACTCGAAAAGTTGTGTCCAGATCCGCCTCGCTCTCGACCAACCGATTCCCGCCCGCACATTCCCACTCGCCATATACTAAAAACACTCATTCAGCATAAGAGGTGGCGGTGACTCATTTCAGATGAAGCGTCGTCATCTCATTTATTTTTTTAAGATTGGAGTTGGATGTGATGGAAGATATGCAGCAATCGTCTGCATCCGCACATGTCGGAAAGTCAACAGATCATACATTAATGTGGCAGCGCATCAATCGCATCTTAGCATTAATCGTCTTGGTATTATTAATTGTAATGCCATTATGTTTGATACTATGGAAAGGATTCGCGCCTACCGCGGAATCCGGCATATTAAGTAATATCGGGCAATTAGCACAAGGTGATAATATTAAAATATTGTGGAACTCAGTAGTGTTAGGCATCGCAGTTGTTTTACTATCCACAGTCATTGCTTTGCCACTGAGTTATATCATGGTGAAAACGTCATTAGCGAGACATCAATGGATCGACATTTTGATTATGATTCCTTTTATGACACCGCCTTATATCGGTGCAATGGGGTGGATGTTGACGATGCAGCATAACGGATTATTGGAACAATTAGTACCAGGTGCAGCTAAAGTTACACCTTTATTCTTCTCATTCTTTGGTATGGCACTCATTATGAGTTGCCACCTTGCACCTTTTTTATATGTAGTACTAAAAAAAGCCTTATTAAATGTGCAGCAATCGCAAGAAGAGGCAGCACTGGTTTATGGCGGTTCCTTTATGTATCGTTTCCGTCGCGTCATTCTCCCGATGTTTGTGTCGGGTTACAGTATGGGAGCATTGCTTGTTTTCGTTAAAACGATTGGCGAATTCGGTACGCCGATTACGATGGGCAACCGCATCGGCTACCGCGTGCTGACATCTGAAATTCATCATAGCGCCTCTATTTGGCCGATTGATTTTCAGCATGCAGCACTTTTATCAACCTTACTTCTTGGCGTGAGTATGGGAGTTTGGGCCTTACAGACTTGGTTCCAAACACGTACCGCAGTCGCTGGAGACAGTGGTAAAGGACGTAAAACAATGCAGAAAGCCCGCAACAAATGGGATATTATCCTCTACGCGATTGTCGGCTTTGCGCTTTTCCTTACTATTATAATGCCCTATGCCAGTATCGTGGTGAACGCTTTCGTTAAACAATTGTCAAAAGGCTTGAAGTTGCAAAACATCACTTTGGACAACTTCATTCAAGTGCTGTCAGGCAACGGGGGCATCGCATTAGCTAACAGTTTGATGCTCGCTTTAGCTGCAGCAACGATTGCCAGCGTCCTTGGTTTATGGTTTGTTTTAGCTTCAGAAGGTAAAAATAAAAAGAAAGAGAGCGACAGCTGGATGAGACGTCTGATTGATTTCTTCAGCTTATTGCCAAATACAGTACCTGGTATCATTGTGGTGATCGGATTAATCCTTTTTTGGAATAATAAAGTGAATCCTATACCAGCCTACAATACAATCGGCATTCTCGTCATCACATATACTGTGCTTTACATACCATATGCCGTGCAGAATATTAAAAATGTTAATCAAACTATTGGGCATAATTTAATGGAAGCGGCTGAAATGAGCGGCAGTACAGGATGGACACGCTTCCGTACAATTAAACTACCATTATTGACACCAGGTATCATTTCCGGATGGATTCTCATCTTCTGTATTTCGATGCGTGAATTAGTAGGTTCATTAATGTTGCGCCCACCGAATACCGACACTTCAGCAACCTACATTTATCGTCAATTCGAACAAGGCGAATCTGCACAAGGAATGGCAATGGCACTCTTGTCAGTCGGCATCACCTCAATTATTCTTATTTTGATGCAAGTATGGCAGAATAGGAAGGAGCGGTAAACCATGAAACAACGATTATTAGCAGCCTCCGATATTCATGGGCATGGGCAGACCTTACTAGAATTATTAGACACCGCGCAGTATTCCCCGGGAAATGATCAGCTGGTCCTATGCGGAGACTATGTAAACAACGGCCCCGATTCAGAAGGTACACTAGAAATCGTGCAGCAACTGCAAACAGACGGTGCCATCGTACTCCTCGGCAACCATGAACTACGGTGGCTGGATGAAATTGCGGCCGCTGAACTCGCTATGCAGCACAAACTGAAGATGACCTACCAGCGCATTCAAAACGATTGGGGCAAACTGAAGTGGCGCCCATTACTCGAATCATTCGAGAGATATTACGAGACGGCAGAATTCCTATTCATCCATGCTGGCGTCCTGCCGAATATTCCGTTGGAGAAACAAACCGCTGCAGAAGTAACCGGTTTCGATAAAAAGAAAGACTTGAAGAATGCATACCCCGGAAAATACATGGTGCACGGACATGTGCCGACCTTCCGAGAAGGGTGCGGACCGGGCGAAATGAAAGTTACAGATGAAGCGGTGAATATCGATACAGGTGCCGGACACGGTGAATATTTAACATTGCTGGATTTAACGAATCAAAAACAATATTGCAAGAAAGTAGAGGGAGCCGGACATAAATAAATGTGTCGGCTCAGAAAAGAAGGATTTGGGACATCAGCTTGTTCCCAATCCTTCTTTAGTCTTTCAAACGTCCCCTTAACCGCCTCCGTTACTATGCTATACTATTATATGTTAATTGTTTTTTTAAAATATTTTTCAAAATAAAAGAATTTCGGAGGAAGTAATGCGTCGATTTAGAAATATATTGATTATTATCTTATTTAGCACTGTAATGTTAGCAGGATGTGATTTACCAGGATTAGGCGGTGGCTCTGGGAAAAATGTAAAAATCACTGCACTTGCGACTAGTGAATCTCAAATTATGGCACATATGATTCGCTTGCAGATCGAACATGATACGCATGGCAAAGTAAAGCCGACAATTATTAATAATCTGGGTTCAGCCACGATTGAGCATAACACTTTGAAACGCGGAGATGCGCAAATTTCCGCCACCCGTTATACAGGGACAGACTTAGTCGGCGCACTGGATCATAAGCCGATTACTGACACGGATAAGGCGATGCATGTGGTGCAGAAAGGATTTAAGGATAAGTTCAACCAGACTTTCTTTAACTCCTATGGCTTTGAAAATACCTTCGCCTTTATGGTTACGCAAGATGTTGCGAAAAAATATCATCTTGAGAAAGTATCGGATTTAGAGAAACATAAAGATGATTTGCGTCTCGGTACAGATTCCACTTGGGTAAAACGCGCGGGGGACGGTTACCCAGCTTTCACTAAAGCATACGGTTTCAAATTCAAAACAGTTCGCCCGATGCAGATTGGTTTAGTTTATGATGCCTTGAAGAATAAGAAGTTGGATGTGGCACTCGGCTACACTACAGACGGCCGTATTGCTGCTTACAAATTGAAAGTATTGAAAGACGACCGTCACTTCTTCCCGCCATATGATGCCAGCCCTCTGGCGAAAAATGATTTTTTGAAAAAGAATCCAGAAATTAAAAAGTCACTTGAAAAATTACAAGGCAAAGTTTCTACTCAACAGATGCAGAAACTGAACTATCAATCTGACGGCCAACAAAAAGAACCCGCTGTCGTAGCTGAGAAATTCTTGAAAAAGCATCATTATTTTGAAAATGAATAGAACGAGAGAGAAAGACCCGCTGAATAATCGATTCTACTTTTGAATGGTTATTCAGTTCTTTTTTTTTACTAAATACGTAAAATTACATGAATTATTTATAGCAAGAGTGTATAATAAAATAAATATAAAAGTAAGTTGTTTGCCTTAAAACCCTGGAAATACGGTTGTGTATAGGTTGGAACTAAGAAACTATATAATACTTCTATTCGATTTAATGAGGTGGGGTTAGTGAAATTTATAGAAGAAAAAATGAACGAATATTTTAAATGGCTCGAACAAAATTATAAATTCAAACAACTAGATAATTCTATCGAAATTACCACACCTTTTGTTAATCATTTAAATGATACGATTCGTATTTATTTAGATGCTTTACCAAATAATAAAATTCGACTTTCAGATGATGGTCTAACCTTTAATGAATTAGAAATGTTTGGAATAGACATTAAGACAAGAAATAAGGTGATTAAATCAATTTTAAATCAATTTGCGTTAAAAGTTGAAAATGGCGAAATTATAATTGAAGTTGATAACGATGAGTTTGCCCAAGCTAAACATAATATATTACAAGGAATACTAAAAATTTATGATTTAACCTTTTCCCGAAATGAATATTATAGTGAATGATGCTGAAAACACTATATCAGAAAGAGTAGAACAAGCTGCGAATTATGAAGGAATAAAAATTTTATACTGGTCTGATAAAGAAAATATCGCAAGTTCATTAAAGAGATAAAATTATATAAATTGATGCCCCGCTGAATAATCGATTCTACTTTTGAATGGATGTGAAGCGGGTATTTATATGATAATTGGAGGGATTAAGATGCCGCAAATGAATTCAAGACAAGCTAATAGAATTGCACGTTTGGTCGTTAAACTCGTCAGAAAAATCGTAAATACTCAAAATAAAAAGTAATGACTTGAGGTGACTTCAGTGTGGCAATTGTATGCTAAAAATGTTGTCCGATTTTCTCAAGTGATTATGAAGTTAATGAGAAAGTTAGTACGCAAACGTCGAAAATAATCCTCCCGCCTTCATTGTAGAAATAATGGACGGGAGGACTTTCTTGTGTGTGGCTCTTATTTATTTTTCAGAAGAAGAAGTAGAATGCAGAATTTCGGAATGTTGTTTGCTTGGTTTAAGGGTCAAACCTAGCGCTTTACGTTCGCGGTTGGCATCTTTATAGAATGAAATGGTCATCAGTATAACGACAACACTGAACGGCAAGGCCGAAATAATCGCAGCGGATTGCAAGGCGTCTAGTCCTGTTGGGCCGCCTGCCAAGAGTAGTACATACGCTATGGCTGATAGTGCAAGTCCCCAAACAATCTTCACAAATCCAGCGGGCTGCAATGTACCATAAGCTGTCTGCATGCCGAGTACGAAAGTTGCCGAGTCGGCTGAGGTAATAAAGAATGAACCAATCAGTGCAAGGGCAATGATGGAAAGCACAATGCCCATTGGAAGCTCGTTAAAGATACCAAAGAGTTGGGTTTCAGGCGGCAATTTCAAGACTTCAGGATGCTTCTTGCCGATACTGATACCTGTAAGTCCGAAAACGCTGAACCAGAAAATACTGATAACGGTCGGTACCATGAGTACAGCGATAACAAACTCACGGATAGAACGACCCTTTGAAATACGCGCGATGAAGACGCCGACGAATGGACTCCAACTCATCCACCAGCCCCAATAGTAAACCGTCCATTTCTGCATCCAATCATGCTTTTGCTGATTAAGCGGTGCAGTATCTAAACTATTGAAAATAAGAGTATTGAGATAATCTCCAGTTGCGGAGGTCATTAAGTTCATAATGAGCAGCGTCGGTCCTACAATCAGCAGAATTAAGAACAGCAATGCGGCAAGAATCATATTTAAATTACTTAAGTACTGAATCCCTTTGCTGAGCCCGCTCCAAGCACTATATAAAAAGAGAACCGTTACGACTGCGATAATGATTCCTTGTACTAATTTGTTGTTCGGAACATGGAAAAGGTAATGCAGACCACCATTGATTTGCATGGCGCCGACACCAAGAGATACGGCTACTCCAATAATTGTCGCAAAAACTGCTAACACATCGACTACAGTGCCTGGCCAACGATCCACTCGACCACCTAAGATGGGGCGCAAGGTTTTAGAAATTAAGCCATCTTCGCCTTTTCGGAACTGGAAATAGGCGAGTGAAAGAGCAACAATACCGTATACTGCCCATGGATGGAAACCATAGTGCAAGAAACTAGCACGCAAGGAATCAGCTAAGGCTTCTCTCGTTTCTGGTTTAGCTGTCGGAGGCATCATATAATGTGAAATCGGTTCTGATGCACCATAGAATACTAAACCGATTCCCATGCCGGCACTAAAGAGCATGGTCAACCAAGAAACAGTATGGAATTCCGGTTTGTCAGTCGGTTTGCCGAGTTTCAATTTACCGATTGGGCTGAAGACTAAGAAAATACAAAATGCTAACACTAAGGTAAAAATCAACATATAATACCAACCGAAAGTTTCAGTTATCCAAGCTCCTAACGCACCAGAAATCTTACCGAATTGATTTGGAAAAATTGCTCCGATTAATACTAAAATTCCAACTACGATAGAAGCATATGTAAAAACAGGTGAAAACGTCTTATGTGTGTGTGTATTTGGCGCTTTCAAAACTTTATCATCCTTTCTATTTTAAAAATTGAGAATTGAGTATAAAAAAAGCAAAGACGGTCTACATGCTATCATAGATTAAGGATAATTCAACTTTTAAAAATGACCTTAATTAGGGAATAGAGTGATTTTTTTAGAACGTAAATATAAAAATAGCGCTTTTTTTATATTTATACTGTATAATCATTAGTGTAAAACTGAATTTAGGCCTTAAATGAAAATTGGGAGGGAAGTTTATGGAATATAAAGAGTTGAAGAAAATATTTCATATTTTTGGTGACAGCAACTTAGAAAGTGCATATCAAATGCGACTCAATTCATTCACAACTTTTTTAACTAATATTTATATCAACCCTATAAGAGATCAAAACCAATACAAAACTGTTCGCTACCCAGTATTTATATGCATGACAACTAATATTACTAAAAAAATGGAAGAGATATTACTTAATACAGTTAAAATATCACGATTAACATTTTCGCAACCACCTATAGCAATGCAATCTTATTTAAATAAATTATTGATAAATGAACTGCAAAGTACGAACGAGAAGGAAAATGTGCGTAGTACAAAAGTTGAATTAGCTGAAATATTAAATAATGAAAAAGGTCAAACTAATAAAAAATTTCAAGGCCTTGTGAATCAATACAAACTACTTGGCAAACAAGAAATTGAAGTAAAAGAAGTGGCGGATTTTCGCAAGGTTTATGATTTGTTGTTATCGAATGATATTGAAAGTGCACATCAACCGGATGGAACGCGATTTAGAACTGAAGGCGTTGGAGTATTTGATACTTCGAAGGGCAAATGGTTGCATCGCAATGAATTCGGTGAGATTGAAATCAATGATTTTTTAAACAAGTTATTAAAATTTTGGGAGAATGAGGAAATTCCTTATCTAATCAGAATTGCAGCTTCGCACTATATGTTTGAATATTTACATCCATTTTATGATGGCAACGGTAGATTGGGACGTTATTTAGTGGCGAAAATGCTGCATGATAAATTAGATCAAGTAACAGCACTGACGTTTTCCTATACTGTGAATCGCAATAAAAATAAATATGATAAAGCATTTGAAGCAGCTTCAGATTATTTCAATAAAGGGGAACTGACTCGGTTTGTTGAAATCATGTTCGACCTGATAATTGAAGGACAAAAAAGTGCATTAGAAGATATGGAAAATAATGTACGAATGTTGAAACGTTTAAATCAAGGGTTAGAGCAACTTAATTTGCCTAAAGAAGAATTTCAATTTTTAGCAGTATTAATCCAAGATAAAATTTTCGGCAGTACTTTATCTAGAATTAGTTTGCCTAATTTAACTGAAGTCTTAGAAATTTCGCGTCATAAAGTTAACAATATGGTAGATAAACATAATGATAAATTGAATTTAATCAAACAAAGACCTGCTGTTTATGAGTTAAAAGATGAGTTTATTGAAGGGTTACTTTCGCTTGATGTTGAAAAATAAAGATGGGCGAAGTATTGTAATTAACCACGCCGATTCTAGACACAAGTTTCTGATAAGTGTCTAGAAAAGGGCGTAATCTAGACACAAGTTTTAGAGAAGTGTCTAGAAAAGCATGTAATCTAGACACAAGATTTCGAGAAGTGTCTAGAAAAGCATGTAATCTGGACACAAGTTTCTGAGAAGTGTCTAGAAAAGCATGTAATCTAGACACAAGTTTCTGAGAAGTGTCTAGAAAAGCATGTAATCTAGACACAAGTTTTAGAGAAGTGTCTAGAAAAGGGTGTAATCTAGACACAAGATTTCGAGAAGTGTCTAGATTACACCGAAATCTCTCGCTGCATCGCTCACTCACGCCACAAAGGAAGGGCTAGAACACATCAATGTTCTAGCCCTTATCTAGTTGCTACCTGAATAGAAAATAATTGCTTCAAGTATCAGCGGCTTCCGAAGCGCGACGGTAGTCTAATCCCACACCATCACTCTCAAATCACGCCAAGAAAGCGAATGTATAAATGGACAGATCATAAATAACATGTGCGATATAAGTGACTAATAAATTTTTCGTTTTAACGTATGCTAATGAGTCGATAATTCGTCCTAATCCAATGACAAATATACATTGTGTAAAGTCCCATTGATATGTTGGCAAATGCAATAGTCCGAAAATAAGTGACGAACAAATTAATGCAAGCCATACTGCACGTTTACGTTTGTGCGGATTTCGGTGATAAAAGAATGTCAGACATGCTAATAAAGGAATAAGTGCCATAAATTCTTCGCCGAATAATTGAATGATTGTTAAGAAACGTGACCATAAAAATTGTGGTAAAGCGTCGGTACCGCCATGTACTGCTGCTGCCGGGTTCGCTTTAACGCCTCCTGATAATGCTCCGACAACTCCTGATAAAGCAGAGCTTACAATTAAAGACAGTATGGCGAATACGATGATAGTTAAGATGTCCTTTTTATGTAAAGGTCGGAAGAGTTTCTTAGTATAACCACCAATTGTTAAATATAGTCCTAATACAGCGAATAGGGGTAAACTGATGGTTTGTAAAAATTCATTCACTTTAAATGGAATGAACGGCAGATTCATTTTGGTTAACAGAATGAATCCGAAAATTAAGAACCCTATGATAATTGCCCATTTGCCAGTACTGATCTTGATAGGCTTCCCGTTATAAAACGGAAAGTCTTTGTCTGGTTCTTCAATCCACAGTCTGCCAGGTTGTCGTGTCTTACTCACTTTATCTACTCCTTTAATAAATTTCCATCGTACATTTAATATTTTTAATTATAAAAAGTTACTTATTAAGTATACCCGAAAGATAGTTTTTATAGGGCAACCTTACAAAAACGTTATAGAGAAATTTTTTGAGCTTTCCACTTTTCAAAGCTTTCTTTTCAATTGACAAGTGGACAGTTATCCGTTTATGATTGGAACGAGTTTTAAAAGGGAACTTTGAATTTGAGGAGGTCATGTAATGAGTAAATCAATTTTGGTGATTGGTGCGACTGGCAAACAAGGTTTTGCGGTGGTAGAAGCGTTATTGAACAAAGGTTGGCAGGTACGTGCATTCACGAGAAATAAAGAAAATGAGAAGTTAGCGCGTATTGAAAGCGATAAATTGGATATATTTGAGGGAGATTTGAGCAATCCGGAATCGATTGCGCGTGCGATGGAGAATCAATATGGCGTGTACAGTGTGCAGCCGATTATTCGCGAAGATCCGGAAGAGGAGCTGCGCCAAGGGAAGATGATTATTGAAGAAGCGGAAGATGCGGGCGTGCATTTTGTTGTGTATAGGACGGCTGGCGGTGTCAACCGTGACCGTACGGGTCCGCATTTCGAAGCGTTGGCGCAAATTGAAGATACCTTGAAAGCATCGCGATTGAATTACGCTATTATCAAGCCGTCATTCTTTATGGACAATTTCTTGCGTATCGTGAAAGAACGCGGCGGTCGATTAATTATTCCAGAATTTATTAATCCGACAATAAGATTTGCGATGATTTCTTCTATAGATATAGCACGAATTGCGGCTGAAATCTTTGCCCATCCTAAAAAGTACAACCACGAAGAAATTGAAATTGCCTCTGATGAGTTGATGTTGAATGAAGTAGTGGCAGAGTTTGTAGAGGCGACGGGCAAACCTGCAACAATTGAAGGCGATTTTGTCAGCGGTACAGCAGAACGTTCGTGGCTCGAAGACCATGGTTACGTGGTAGATTTCGATCAAATGGATGCCATTAATCCAGAACGATTGAAATTGAGAGAGTGGATTCGTCGCCAAAACTTTTAACATCAAAGAGGTGCAGGAATGATGAGAAGAGATGCAATTGAAAACCGGCAACGTATCGAAACATGTGCGCGTCAACTCTTTATCGACAAAGGTGTCGACAACGTCAGCATGAATCAGATTTCCAAGACGCTCGGCATCGGCATGGCAACGCTCTATCGGAACTTCGAAGACAAGCCAGCCCTGTGCTATCAGCTGATTGAAAATGATTTCGCTGCATTATTTACCGACATGCATGCAGTGTTGGATGATTCGGGAAAAGAAAGCTCCGAAAAGTTCGAGGCTCTTTTAGAAGCGTTCTTAACTTTTAAAAAAGCCCATGAAGATTTGCTGCGATGTGTGGAGGGTAATAAGAAACGCACCTCGTTCAAGCAGCAGCCTGCTTACGAGGAGTTATTTAAGATTTTTTATGCAGTGCTCAGTCAGAGTGATGATGTCACATGGAATACGTTTAAGACGGATATGTTGTTGAATAGTTTGACGACGAATATGTATCAGTTTCAGTTGGAGGAGCGTGGTTTGACGGACGCGCAGCTGAAGCGGTATTTATTGAAGATGTTTGAATAGGAGGCGTTATTGATGAGAGTTGTATTAATTACAGGCGGCAATAAAGGCTTGGGTTATGAAACGGCGAAAGCGTTGAAGGATAAAGGTTATCGTGTGTACATTGGTTCGCGTGATGAAGGTCGCGGTAAAAAAGCGGCGGAAGAACTCGGCGTGAAGAGCGTGCAGCTGGATGTGACTGAAGTGGAGACTTTGCGTAATGCGGCACATGAGATTCGTGAAGCGGAAGGTCGCTTGGATATCTTGATTAATAATGCTGGGATTTCTGGCGATGTGAAGAAAGTCGATGAAGTAACGGGTGCAGATGTCGAGCGTGTGTATGATACGAATGTCTTCGGCGTGGTGCGCACGATTCATATGTTTGTACCGTTATTGGAACAATCTGAGCAGCCTGTCATTGTGAATGTCAGCAGCGGCTTAGGCTCATTCGGCATGGTGACTGATCCGGATACTCAAGAGTCTAAAGTGAACTCGTTAGCATATTGTTCATCGAAATCAGCTGTGACGATGTTGACGGTGCAATATGCGAAAGGCTTGCCGCATATGCAAGTGAATGCTGCGGATCCGGGTCCGACGAATACAGACTTAGTGGGCGATTTCAGTAATAATTCGAAGCCCGCTTCTCAAGGCATTGTGCCTATTGTGAAGTTGGCAACAATTGATAAAGATGGCCCGACTGGAAAATTTGTCGGCGTAGATGGCGAGATGCCTTGGTAATGGTAGCGGAAATCAGCTGTGCAAAGGCGCAGCTGATTATTTTGAGAGTTACTGCCAAATAAGGAAGCAGGAATTGAAACAAGCGAGTGTTTCAATTCCTGTTTTTTAGGTTGTTGTTTGTAGCGATGCGAATGAGAGCGAACGTGTCCAATATACTGATTTTCTAGACACAACTCAAAAAGAAGTGTCCAGATTCGGGTGTTTTCTAGACACAACTCAGCAAGAAGTGTCTAGATTCGGGTGTTTTCTAGACACAACTCAAAAAGAAGTGTCCAGATTCGGGTGTTTTCTAGACACAACTCAGCAAGAAGTGTCTAGATTCGGGCGTTTTCTAGACACAACTCAGCAAAAAGTGTCCAGATTCGGGTGTTTTCTAGACACAACTCAGCAAGAAGTGTCTAGATTCCCGATGCGAACTGAGCAACCGCCACTTACCCAGCTACACCAACCTCATTTCGTCTCACGCTCCTCATCCATCTTTTCTTTATTTTTCGCAATGGCCGCTAAGACTTGATCGACGCATGCATCCATATCTTTGAAGACTTCATGCTTCTCCCAGAAACGCAGCACCGTATACCCCATTTCCTCAAGCTTGGCATTCACTTCCTCGTCACGCTCCATATTGCGCTCCAACTTCGGTATCCAGTAATCGCGATTCGTATGGATACGCTTCCGCTTCACATTCTCCCAATCGTAACCATGCCAGAACTCGCCATCCACAAAGACCAGTACATTATATTTCGTAATCGCAATATCCGGCGTACCCGGCAACTTCTTATAATTTTTGAAATAACGCACACCCTCATGCCACAAAGCCTTAGCCAACTGTGTCTCAGCCTTGCCGCCAGTGCCTCTGATTTTCGACATCATTTTAGAACGATACGCTTTAGATTCAGCCACATTCATTCACCTCTGCTTCGTCATACTCTTACTCTATCTATTCCCACGAACCCGCAGCACTATGCAGCTCAACACGATCGATACCCACGCTTCGTTCATAATTTCGCACCATGCATGCCCGCATAAGCCCTGTGTCAAGAACTCTTCCGTGACTTCAACCTCTCCAAAGCCCTCTTTTAAAAAAGAAAACTTAAAGAGTGCAGCCCCGTTAAGATACCGTTGAATATTAGAATCGCAAAGCCCCCCTTTAACATCCCGCAGATACGGGTATAGAGGAATTAATGAGTAGAAAAGGCAGGCTGATAAAATGAATAAACCATTGAAAGTGATTAGAAATATTGTACATTTGGCAACTCCGACTGTGGGTGGCATGTTGATCGGACGTTATGCGACGAGTAATGCGCGTGAAGATTATCATGAAGAAAAGAATCCGCCGTTATCGCCGCCGGGTATTACGTTTCCTATCGTGTGGACAGGTTTGTATGCGGCGATGGGCATTGCTTATACCGTAGCGCGTAATGTCAGCAAAGATAAATCGGTGCCGATTTCGCATTATACACAACTCGGCTTAAATTTCTTATGGTCGATTTTATATTTCAGATATAAGTTAAGAGGCACGGCGCTAATTGAAAGTTATGCACTCTTCGCAGCGGTCGTCGTGACTGCAGTTAACTTTTACAAAGCAGATAAAGTGAGCGGTCTCTTAATGATTCCTTATGCGGCTTGGTGTGCTTTCGCTAGTTATTTAGCAACAGGCAGTTGGATTCTGAATAAAGATAACGGTGACGTACAATAATTTTTACAAAGGAAGTGAATTTATATGACCACAAAATCAGTGATATTAGGTGCTGGCGGACAATTCGGCATGGCATTTGAAATCGGTTATTTGAAAGGTTTGGCAGATAAAGGTGTTAATTTACGCGATGCCGATGAATTCGTCGGTACTTCAGCCGGCGCTCAAGTAGGCACAGTGATAGCGTCAGATGCAGATTGGGATACAATTTGGGAAGAACAATTGAACTATCAGCGTGAAGAAGCTCATCCGCTGACTGACGCAGATTTAGCAGACTTGTTCCAAAAATTTGACTACATTGCGAGATCATCACGCACGGTTGAAGAGTGGGTTAACGGCATCAGCGAGTTGGCGATGAAGCCGAAAGTAGACCTCCCCGAAACGGAACGCTTGAACATGATCCGCAATAGTTTGGGTAATGCGGTATCAGGTTGGGTCAAAGGATTGAAAATTGTCGTTACGGAAGTGGAAACCAACCAACGTCGCGTCTTTGATCAAGATTCAGACGTCCCGCTCGTGAAAGCCATTGCGGCGAGTTGTGCGTTCCAAGGCGCCTATCCGACGATTGAAATCAATGGCAACCATTACTATGATGGCGGTTCTTACTCTTTAGAGAATCCCGATGTGAGCGAAGCGGATAAAGTAGTGGTGTTGGCAGCAAACTTGCCTGTGCTTACATCATTTTCACTCTCTGAACTGATTGAAGAAATGGAAAAACGCGGTCAAAATGTGCATCGTGTCGAACCGAATAGAGAAGTCATGCAAATTCTTGAAAAGTATGATAATAATACAATGAACGGTGCAATGCGTAAAGAAGTTGCAGAAGCGGCCAGAAAACAAGGCCAGAACGACGTAGACGCGATTTACGCATTTTGGCACTAATTTTTTCAACACAGCAAGGAGGAGCAAGAAGTGGCGAAATTTACAGATCGATTGTATGAACGCGTGGAGCCGATTTGGGCTTCATACATGGAACATCCATTCATCAAAGGGTTAGAAGACGGCAGTTTAGACGAAGAGAAATTCAAACATTGGTTGAAACAAGATTACATCTATTTAATCGAGTATGCGCGGCTATTTGCGATTGGGGCAGCCAAAGCAACCGACCTGAACATGATGTCCACCTACGCATCACTCATGGACGGCACCCTCAACACCGAAATGAACCTGCACCGAGACTACGCACAGAAATTCGGCATCAGCGAAACCGAACTCGAACAAACCGAACCCGCAGAAGTGACAACCGCCTATACTAGCTACATGCTCAATATGGCGCAAATCGGCGGCGTCGAGAACGTTATCGCAGCCATCCTGACCTGCACATGGAGCTACAACTATATCGGTTTGAACCTTGCGGAAAAAGAAGGCGCTAAAGAGCATGCCGGCTACAGAGAGTGGATCGAAATGTATGCTTCCGACGACTTTACACAGTTCAAAAAAGACTGCGTAGATTTAATGAACGCAGTTACCGAAGGCCGTTCAGAACAAGACTTGCAACGCTTAGAAGACATCGTTGTAAAAACAAGTTATTACGAATACAAATTCTGGGACATGGCAGAAAATCTCGAAACATGGGATGTTCCAGTGAAATAGAATAGTAAATGAGGGGGAGCGGGACTTAGTCGTTCTGCTCTTCTTTTTATGGTGAGTTGAATGGTATAGGTTTGATTAGCTATGATTGAAGTCAAAGTGTCGAGGCTGGCAACCGTTGCCTATACAGTTTCGGGCTAAAGTGTTGAGGCTCGCACCGGTCGCCTATACAGTTTCGGGCCAAAGTGTCGAGGCTCACAACCGTCGCCTATACAGTTTCGGGTCAAAGTGTCGAGGCAAGCCATCGTTGCCTAGACAGTTTTAGACAATAACGAGGACTAGGACAAAAAATGATGTCCTAGTCCTCGTTCATTTATTCATCGATTATGTTTATTCAACAAATCAATCGCATTTCTGCTGAAGATTTGGCGTTTTTCGTCTTCATCAAAATAATCGGTTTCTCTAATATTTTTTTCCATTTCAGCAATCCATCTATCCGGAGCAAAATGAGCATCTGAACCGAAGTGGAAATGAGAAACATCCGTCACTTCTTTAATTCCGGCAAACGTTGAATCACCTGTGGAAAGCGCCGTATCATAATGGAACTTTCTGATATAGTACGCAGCTGGTTGAGAAAGTGAGGACCAGCGTCTGAGAATATGCGCGTAATTTTTGAACATCTTCGTATAACGAATAGGATGTTTTAAGAAAGTCTTTACAAATCCGCCTTTATCTTTCCGCATAATCATATCGACGCGGTTGAGAGGATCCTCCAGAATATATTGCTCTGTTTTCAACGTTTCATCGATTCGCCATTCAAGGTAAGGTAAGACCCCTCCGGCATGTGCCAAAATGAAATCGATGTTAGGATAACGCTCTAGCGTACCGCTCAAAATCAAGTTGTTAGCCGCTCGCGTCGTATTAAAAGTAAATTCTTCAATGAAGTCAGTCGGGATATATTCCGGTGAAACGAATCCTTTTTCACTCGCACTCGGGTGAATGAAGACGACCGCATCTTTCTTATGAAGCAATTTCATAACAGCTTCGAATTTATCATTTCCTAAAAATTCTTCGCCGTAATTAGAGTAAAGTCCGACACCGTCTAATTTTAAGACGTCTAAGGCATACTCGATTTCCTTTAAACTTTCTTTCACATGTGGCAATGGAAGTAATGCGAAACTTTTGAAGCGACCTGGATAATCTCTTTTAAGCTGAGCTTGGTATTCATTCACTTTGCGTGCTACTTTCGCCGCATGCTTTTTCTTCAAAGGCATCGTGCCCGGCTCAGAAATCGAAGTCACGCCCACATCGATATCTAAATCATCCATCATTTTAATACTATCTTCAGGCGTCCAGTCTTTGATAGGAAAACCGCCAGCACTAGAGACACCTGCTTTTTTCAATTCATCTTTATAAAGTTTAGGAATTATATGGTGATGCACGTCAACAATTTGTCCTGTCATGCTTAAAACTTCCTTTCTATAAATTAATTGATATTCGCAACTAATATATGTATCTATTCACGTAAAAAGAAAAGATGAAACGTCAGCATAAATATTAGAGGCACTCTTTCGGAGATTGTACTTTCCAGAGTTTTCTTTCCAAAAGCATATAAATGATATAAAAGTTGTATGCTATTGTGTATACTACAGATAAAGTGTAACGACTTATAAATAGAGAGTGGAGGTTACGTGATGAAGTTTAGATATTTGGGTGCTGGTTTACTGGCATCAACTTTGTTATTGACGGCGTGTGGACAAGGGGATAAGAGTGAGGATACGAAATCTGAGAGTAAATCTGATTCAGGCAGCAAGAGTGATGGGTCGGGCTTCAGCAATTCGAGCAAGAAGGAAGACAATAGTTCGAATTCTTCTTCTGAATCGAAGTCGGAGAATCATAGCGATTCTGATTCGGAAAAGGAAAATTCTAAGAGCAGCAGTTCTGAGAATGAAGATACGAACAGTCCGCAGTATTTAGCGAAAGTTTGGGCGGCGGCGTTGCCTGCATATAGAGATACAGGCAGAGGCCAATTTGATGATATGAAAATAACTCATTATGATGTGTCGGGTAATGTGCTTAATCCATATAATGCAGATAATAGCATTAAGTTTCCAGAAGGGACACAAATGCTCTCGGGCTCTCCAACAGCTGCCGGTTTAGTAACATACAGCAATAATGGGGATGGAACAATTAATGTTTACAATGTTCCGAGTCATTTCCATGATCCTAGATGGTTAGAAAGTAATAGCTTCAGTCAAAGTGAATCAGAGAGAATTATGAATAATCCTAAGGTGGTTAAGTTATATGACGGTAATCAATCTGCTTTAGATGCAATTGCTTCTAAAATAGAAGAAGGTGGCCATAATTCTCAAGACATTGTTTATCATAATTCTGAGGAAAGCCAAGCTGATAGAGGAGATTCCGACAGTTCTAGCGATGATTCATCTTCTGATGACAGCAGTTCTTCTGAAGAAGTCACTCGTGAAAATGTGATTGATAAAGTTGAAGAGTACGAGGGTCATAATCTAGATACGAGCAAGTATACGTATAAAGAACCTGAGCAAAAGGGTGATGGCAGTTGGGGCTTCTCTTTTGATGACAAAGAGGGCAATTTAGCTGGCTCTTATATTGTAGATCCTGATGGTCACGTGACGGAATATGATGCGGATGGTAATGAAGTTTAATATTAAATTAATAAAGTGGAGCAAATAGCTTAGCGACCGCATTTAGAAGCACACTACCTCTTAAAAAGAGAAATTTTTTCGAAATAATTTGTTATTTTACACATATTTTGTAACTGAGCGTGTATAGTATTACTAAGCAACATGTTTTCGAAACTTTTTCCAAACGAGATAAAACAGGAGGTCAGTATGATGTTCAAATATGTAGCGGCTGGGGTATTAGCCTCAACATTAATTGTAACAACATCCGGACAAGACGAAAAAGGCGAGAAGACGAGTGATAACGGAAATCTATTGCAAGCAGTAACGCAAGGTAATGTTGCAGAAGCAGGCGCAGAATCTACTACTTCTTATCAAAAAGAAATAGCAAAAGTTTGGTTGACAGGATTACCGGATTATCAAAATAAAAATGTACCTAATGGCTTTGAAATTAATGTGAGAGATGTATCAGGACAGCCAGTTAATCCAGCAAATCCAGATTCTTCAGCTAAATATCCACAAGGAACAAAGGCGTTGAACGGTAGTGCAAATGCTGCAGGACACGTTGTTTATAAAGATAATGGTGATGGTACAATCAGTATATTTGATGCACCAATGCACTTCTCTGGTCCAGATTGGGAAAAAGCAGATTATAATAAAACAGAGACACAAAAAATTATCGATAATCCACAAGTAACTACAGTATATAATGGTGATGCAGCAACTGTTTCTTTATATGCACAATATGTAAAATAGATATGGGGGAGTGGGACAGAAATAATTTTTGATTAAAATTATTTCGTCTTCCCGCCCCGACAAAGCTAACTAGGATAGAAAAAAGCTTGGAACAAGCGCATTTTCTATTCAGATGGCTACTGTCAGTTCAGAAAAAGGGAGGCTTGGACGAGATAATGTCCAAGCCTCTTCTTTAGTGTGCGCAGAGTTATTTGATTGTTGGAAAGTGTGCGAGTTGTGATATTGGGTGCGTGTTGTGTGGCGAATAAATATGTTCGATGGGTGGATATATTGGACAAGGATTGAGTAAACGCGTCCAATAAACGGATATATTGGCCAAGAATTGAGTCAACGTGTCCAATAAACGAATATATTGGCCAAGAATGAGAGCAACGTGTCCAATAAATGGATATATTGGCCAAGAATTGAGTCAACGTGTCCAATATTCTGATGATCTAGACACTTCTGGAAAAGTAATGTCCAGATTCCAGTGTTTTCTAGACACTTCCGCCACACTAGTGTCTAGATTCTGCACTTCAGCTAGAATCCACCATCACCAAACTCCGATACACCACCATCTCAACTTATTTATTTTCGATAGTGGCTGAAATCGATAATATTAGAAGAGCCCACTTGGACATCACCGATCTGTAATTGGTGTTGTAATTCTTGATTCCATTGGTTAGGATTTTTCACTTTGCCATCTAAAGCTTTAAGTATAAGTTTGCGCACTTTCTCAGAATGTTTCATACCGTTTACTTCATTGTTAGCTAAGAATCGTTTGCGCATCGTAGCATCTTTTCCAATTTTTTCTAATTTATTAACTTTTATTGCTGGACTATCTGTAGGCAAAGGCATTAATCGCTCAAACCGAATATTTTTTGATGCCTCCGCTATCTCATCACGTTGTGCAGCTGGAATAAAGTCGAGCGGGTCTAAATGTTTCTTTTCAAAATACCCTTTGACTGTGTCGAGATATTCAGGCGGCATAAATACGAGTGTATCAAAAGGCTGATTTGTGTTAATGATAAAGGCGTTAAGCGATAACTCACCTGCCTGCTTGATAGGGATGCAATTAGTGTCCAGGAGCACAAATTGAGCTAATAAGGAAAGTTCGTCAGGAAGAAAAGTATCTAAAAAGGCATCCGAATCATCCTTGAAAGCTTTTTCAATCAAGTGAATAATATCGCTCTTTTTCCCTTTAGAGAAACCTTTGAGACCGAAACCGCGACAGATATCTTTCAACATATCTACAGAAAAATATGCATCCAATGCTTCTGAAAAAGAAAGCTTTTGATAGTGTCTCCCCATGCGTTGTTTTTGAACTGCTTCACCTATACTTTGCGCTTCTTTAGAACTTAAAAGCGGGCGCTTAGGATAACGATCATTTAAAATAAAATGATTATAAAGATTCAAAAAGTCATTGTCGATAAAATACATCACAGGAGAAATAGGTTGAACAACCTCTGTTTGGTTAAGTTGCTCCAAAAGTTGCAATTCCGCTTCGCCTAAAATGACCTCTTTTTGTTCATTTTGAATCAACAGTTCGATGATAAAAGCTTCCTCTTCGGAAAGATATTGAGCGAACTCCTTAAATATGGCTTCCTCATTTAAGATATATAAATTTTTAGTAAAGAAGCGAGGATTCTTCTCTTCAATCAAGTCACATAATTTTTGAGCTGATGGATCTAAGGTATTACGGTTCACTTTCATGTTATATGCCTCCTTTTTTTATAGAGATGGGGGTAAATAAAGCAATGTACCGCTTGGCAGTATTTATCTGAATATGAAATTAGTTATTTTGCATTGCGTCAAATTCCGCTTTCGTATGACCGCGATATTTCCATAAACGGATATGATTATAGATTTTTTTAAGCTGGCGTTTAGCTTCTAATTCATTAAATTTGCGAACACTATCCGCATTCTTCAATTCTTGTAAGATTTGATCCGCATCTTCAAAAGTGATTAAACTTTTTAACGGTGACAGAATAAGCAAGTCTATTGACATGAGTTGAAAATCTTCATCATTATCTTTAATTAATTTTCGGAAGAATTTTATAGCGTCTTGCGTATTTGGATCTTGCCCATGCAGGTGCTTATCGTCATACTCGGTTAAATCCTCTAAACTTTCTGGTTCATAATAAGGAGTATCTTCATAGTATTCTTCGATGTCAGGATAAACATCAACCAAGGCAGGATTAATATATACTTGTTCTTTCAGTTCTGAATCTTCAAAAGTATCTTTGGCAATTGCTTTGACCTCCGCTTCACTATTATTCTCTTCCAATAAGTGATTAAGCATTTTGGCCGCAAAGGTATAAGAAACTATTCCGTATATATCTGCTAAATACGTAAGAACATGTCCTTCTGGAGTCATATTTTCTAAATATTCCAATATACTTTGAGCCTGTTCAGTCAGTTCTGGATCCACATCTTTGAGTTCCTTTTCCCAATCAATGTCTGCTTCCCAGTCAAAATCCTCTTCTTCAAGCGCAGGCAATCCCTCATAAAATTCTTTATCTTCGGATTTGATATAGTCTGAAGGATCCATTTGATGTTCTTGGAAAAATGATTTCACAATACCCAATGTGTCTGCTGGAATGTAATAAGTCAATCCTCTAAAGCTTTCAGCTGCTATAAAGAATGCTAAATTCAATCCATGAGCACGCAGGAAAGAAATGCTGTTGCGGTCTTCAATTATTAGGTAAGCTAATAATGCATAGGCCGATTTAGGGTACCCCGATAAATAATTATCAGGATTGGCACGAAAATCCGCTTCGATTAATTGGATAATATGACTTTTCGGTCCTTTAGAAAATCCCTTAATCTTATGAGTGCGGCAAATATTTTTTAATTCGTCTACACTATAATGAAAATCTAAAAAGTCTTTAAAAGTAATGTTGTCCTCTTCACGTCTTTCCTTTTCAATAAGATAATCTCCACTTACCGTATTTTTAACTTCTAGAGAAACAGCAGGTAGTTCGGGGTACTTATCTTTTAATACATAATGATTGTAATTATTTAGAAATTCATTATCTACATAATAAACTTCTTTTTCAATTGGCAAAAGATAATTTGTCATGCTCAGATATTTTAAATTTTTAGCCTCATCTTCACCAATATGTGCCAAATAGTAAGTATCTTTAATTAAATTTTCGATAGTCTTCTTTTCTTTTGTAGAAATTTCTTTTGCGAAATAGCGATAGAGCGCTGCTTCAGGATCATCCAATTTAAATATTTCTGTAACATCATATTTAGGGTTATTGCTGATCTTCGGCAAAACTTCCAAAATGTCTTTAAGAGTACCCTCTACTAAAAAGCTTGCTGGTCGAGTCATCTATATCCGCTCCTTAGATTATTTATTAGATATGTATAACTTCATTTTAATGGTAGAACATACTGATTTCTAATTTTTGTGTAAAAATAGAGCTGAAATATAAAATTTCAACTCGCTTATGAAAAAAGTATAACTATCTGAGAAGAAATTGCGCTTGATTTGTGCTTCATCTTGTTTTAGATAACTTTGTTGAAGCGGAGGTGTCCAAAAAACGGATATATCGGACAAGGATTGAGTCAACGTGTCCAATAAACGGATATATTGGACAAGATTCGAGTGAACGTGTCCAATAAACGAATATATCGGCCAAGAATTGAGTCAACGTGTCCAATAAATGGATATATTGGACAAGAATGAGTAGAACGTATCCAATATCCTAATAATCTGGACACTTCCTGAAAAGTAGTGTCTAGATTCCGGTGTTTTCTAGACACTTCTCAAAAAGTAATGTCTAGATTAAGGTGTTTTCTGGACACTTCTCAAAAAGTAATGTCTAGATTAAGGTGTTTTCTGGACACTTCTCAAAAAGTAGTGTCTAGATTAAGGTGTTTTCTGGACACTTCTCAAAAAGTAGTGTCCAGATTCTGGTGTTTTCTATACACTTCTCAAAAAGTAATGTCCAGATTCCGGTGTTTTCTAGACACTTCTCAAAAAGTAGTGTCTAGATTCCGTTGTTTTCTGGACACTTCTCGAAAAGTAGTGTCTAGATTCCGTTGTTTTCTAGACACTTCTCAAAAAGTAGTGTCCAGATTCCGTTGTTTTCTAGACACTTCCCGAAAAGTAGTGTCCAGATTCCAGTGTTTTCTAGACACTTCTCAAAAAGTAGTGTCCAGATTCCGGCTCTTTCTGGACACTTCTCAAAAAGTAATGTCCAGATTCCGGCTCTTTCTAGACACTTCCGCCGCACTAGTGTCTAGATTCCGGCTCTTTCTAGACACTTCGCACCAACTCCGCTCCAACCTCGCTCACACATCTCAGACCCCAGCGCTCACCGCACCAACTCACTTACTTACGATATTGATTGAAATCAATCACATTGTTATTAGAATTCGAATTTTTCGGCGTTTCCTCAGCTTCCTCTTTTTCTTCCTCAAACTGACTAAACAACTTTTCCAAATCCTCTTCTGATTTGATTTTGCCATCCATAATTTGAGCAATGACTTGGCCTACTTGGTCATTATCATCATCTTCATCAAAGCCGATTAATTCAGCAATCATTTCACGCATTTCCTCATCTTGACCAGCTTCCGCAAACGCTGCAATCGCCTCATCTACATTTTCCGGTGTTTGATCAGTCATCGCCTGCAATTTTTTCATTTGCATCAACTCTTCATACATTTCTCTTTCTTCAGGTGGAATTAAATCTAAAGGATCAATGCCTTTAAAGGCGAAATATTCCTGCAAGTATTCAAAGACATCTACCGGCATATATAAAATTTGAGCAGCCATATCTTTGCCGATCATAAAGACCTCTAAATCTAAATCGCCCATTTCGTCATAAGGAATCGTATTGCGGTCCTCAATCATAAAGTAAGCAATCAGTCCAATCGCATCAGGACTTAAATGCTTAAACAATTCAAAAGGGTCCTCCATAAATTTATCCTGAATTAAATTAATAAGATAATCTCCATTACCTTTAGAGAAACCTTTAATTTTAAAAATACGACAGATTTCTTTTAAATCTTTTACATAAAAATTAGACAAGTAATCCGCCAAATATAAATGCTCATATCGTTTACGCGCTTCTTCAGTAAAATACATATCCGCCAACATTTCTTTCTCCTCAGAATCGAGCGGCGTCAAAGGTTGATATGCACCATCTAAGACATATTGATTGTATTTATTTAAGAAATCCACATCAATATAATAACTATCCTTATCAATAGGAAATAAATAATTAGTCGTTATCAAATAATCCATTTCTTGCGCTTGAGTTTTCGGTAAAGCAGGTGTATTCGTTTCTAACGTAATCAAACTTTCAATCAACTGCTTCTCAGTACTAGAAATATGCGCCGCAAACTCACGATATACTTGCGCTTCCGGAACATCTCCCGAATGACTGTGCGTAAAATCCTTATCTTTATTGAAAGCTTCAATCGCCGCAAGCAGTTGAAGCTTATTACCATTAATGCCGACTGGGAATTGATACAAAATGGGTCACCTCATGAATAATAGATTTACTTTATAATATATTCTAACTTAATCAGACCGCACCTCCTAATAATTACACTAAAGCAACAGAAAATATGGTAAATTGATAGATAGAAATACTGCAAACAAGGAGTACACATATGAACACGTCAACCATCGCATTTGCACTCATCATCTTGGCCAGCTTCCTATTGACCAACATGATTTCCAACCGCTACATCCATTACAAAGACCGCACAGGACTCTTCCTGTTGACACGCGTCGGCATTTTCATAGGCATCTATCTCGTTTTATTTAGCGCATACTACTTACTATTTATCGCCTAACGCAATACAAATGCTGTTTTGGAAAAAGAAAGACCGGAAGAACAGACGGTGCTGAAGTTGTGAAACTTCAACCTCCGAAAGTCTCTCCGGTCTTTTAACTTTGCGCGCCTTCGAAGCGCGCTCTAAACAGGGCGCACCGTGATTTCATTCACATTCACATAATCAGGTTGTGAAAATGCATAAACCACAGCATTGGCAATATCTTTAGGTTCTAATTTCTTACGGTCTTCCGGTTGATAATGGCTAGTCATTTCAGTGTCCACCATGCCGGGTGAAATACTTGTCGCGCGAATACCTGTTTTCGCGAGTTCTTTTTCCAGACCTTGCGTAATCGCGTGTACCGCTGTTTTCGTAGCACTGTAGATGGCACTGCCTTTAGTCACTTCAAAGCCTGAAATCGAGGCAATGTTGAAGATGTGACCGCTGGATTGCTGTTGGAAATGGGGCATCACAGCATTGATGGCATACAATAAACCTTTCACATTGACATCAATCATATCATCCCATGCTTCGACGTCTCCATCAGTAATTTTCGAAGATTTCATTTGACCGGCACTATTAACTAAGATATCGACTTGGCCGAATTGTTCAATCGTTTGTTTTACCACGCGTTCCACTTCGTCGCGGTGAGTGACATCTGCCGACATAATATCAAAGTGTTTCGCGCCTGCTTTGCGCAATTCAGCAGATACAGCTTCTAATTTCTCTTCACTGCGTGCAACTAATACGACAGTCGCTCCTTCGTTGGTTAATTTCAAAGCGATGGCTTTCCCGATTCCGCTGCTGGCACCAGTGATGATGGCTACCTTTTTATAAATTTCAGTCATGCATACTCCGCCTTTCACATTTATGATTTACTTCTACATTAACATATTCCCTTTTTTAGTAATGCAATCAGCTTGCAGAGGAAGTTTTTTTAAAAGGAATTCCGCAAAATAAATACTAATTTATAGTTTGAAGCTATAAGTTTATTGTTTATTAATAATAGACTGAAAATTATGGTAATTGTAAAATAAAATTAAGTTTAAATGTGAGAGGAGATTTTTATTATGGAATATTCACCTAAACAAGGAATTCGCAGTCACGGATTACCGCACGATCCGTTTAAGAGTAGCACAGTACCTAGACCGATCGGCTGGATTTCAACGATTTCAGAAGACGGTAAAGATAATTTAGCGCCTTACAGCCAATATCAAAACCTGACTTGGGATCCGCCGATGGTGATGTTTGCGGCTAACCAATCCGTATTAGGTGACCATGACCGTAAAGATACCGTCGTGAATGCTGAAAAAACAGGTTGGTTCGTATGGAACATGGCGACGTATGATTTGAGAGAAGCGGTCAATTTATCTTCCAAAGCCTTGCCACCAGAAGAAGATGAATTTGAATTTGCTGGTGTAACTAAAGAAAAATGTATCGAAGCACCTGGTCATCGCGTTAAAGAATCACCTGTACATTTCGAGTGCGAGTATGTACAAACGATTCGTATTCCGACAGGAGACCCAGTCTCAACCGTAGATATTGTAATTGGCCGCGTCGCACAAGTACACATTGATGACAAAGTCATTTTAGATAATGGCAAGTTAGATATTAAATCTATTCGTCCGATTGCCCGCCTAGGATATTACGATTACACCGTTGTGGACGAAATCTTTGAAATGAAAGCTCCAGCAGCTTCAAAAGAAGAATTGGCAGGTCTTGAGGGACGCAATTTCGATAATAAATCTGAATAGCGCTTGAAAGTTTGTTGTGAGAAGGTGAGCGGCGGAAGTGGCCGAAACTGTATAGGCAACGATTGCGAGCCTATACACATAAGCCCGAAACTGTATAGGCAACGGTTGCGAGCCTATACACATAAGCCCGAAACTGTATAGGCAACGGTTGCGAGCCTATACACTTAAGCCTGAAACTGTATAGGCAATGATTGCGAGCCTCGACACTTAGGCCTGAAACTGTATAGGCAACGATTGCGAGCCTATACAGTTTTGCCATTATAAGCGACATTTCTGCTTAACTAGCAGCACCGCCATATCATATAATCCTAGCCATACTATATAACCCCCGCCACGCTACACCCCCAGCTTCACGCACTCTTCTCATCTTTCCCGCTCTCCAAGGCTTTCTTTTCCGAGAAAAGCGCACTAGAGGATGAAACGCTTTCAATTTTGTCGTACAATTGAATTATAGTTGAATTGTATGCGTGTTCAGCGGTTGTGGGCCGCTACATAATACGGGCATTAGAGAGAAAGGGGAGTCTGATATGATTGTGCTTACGATTCTTCAATTTATTATTAATATTATTTTAGTGGGCGCGCTGTTTGCGATTATTATTACGGCGCTGGTCTTGTTGTTCAAGGACAAGAGACAGAAGCAACATAGTGTGCTGCGCAATTATCCGGTGTTGGCGCGGGTGCGTTACTTTTTTGAAAAGATTGGTCCGGAGTTGCGTCAGTATTTGTATTCTGATGATACGAAGGGTAAGCCGTTTTCGCGGAGTCAGTATACGAGTATTGTGAAGGCGGGCAAGTATAAGTCGCGTATGGCGAGTTACGGAACGGAGTATGATTATGAGGATGGATTTTATATCCAGAATACAATGTTTCCGAAGCAAGCGGCGGAGTTGCGTATTGATCAAACGGGTATGATTTCGACGTTTATTTATAAGATTGATAATGAGCGTTTGTTTGATCGCGATGAGCATCGTGTTGAGGACAAAGTAGATCCGTTTTATTTGTCTGACGAGGATGCGGTGGTCCTTGGCGAGAAGTTGGAACATCCTTTCAAAGTGAAGCGTTTGGTCGGGCAATCGGGCATGAGTTATGGTGCGCTCGGCGGAAATGCGATTACTGCGTTGTCTATTGGGTTAGGACGCGCGGGAACTTGGATGAATACCGGTGAGGGAGGTTTGTCCAATCATCACTTGAAGGGCGGCGGCGATATTATTTTCCAAATTGGGCCTGGATTATTCGGTGTCCGCACGCCTGATGCGAAGTTTGACCCTAAGGCTTTCAAGACTTTGGCAAAAAGAGACCAGGTGAGAGCCTTCGAAATTAAGTTGGCGCAAGGTGCGAAAACGCGCGGTGGCCATATGGAAGGCGAGAAAGTAACGGAAGAAATCGCGAAAATCCGTCACGTGGAACCAGGCAAAACGATCAATTCACCGAACCGCTTCGAATTTATCCATAATAATGATGACTTGCTTGATTTCGTGACGCAGTTGCAAGAAATGGGTCAAAAACCAGTCGGCTTCAAAATTGTGGTCAGCAAGGTGGCTGAAATTGAGAAATTGGTGAAAACGATGGCCGAACGTAATGAATATCCGAACTTCATCACAGTGGACGGTGGTGAAGGCGGTACCGGCGCAACTTTCCAAGAATTGCAAGACGGTGTCGGTCTACCGTTATTTACAGCATTGCCGATTGTTTCTGGAATGCTGGAAAAATATGGCATCCGTGACCATGTTAAAATTTTCGCTTCTGGTAAGTTGGTCACACCTGATAAAGTGGCGATTGCGCTTGGATTGGGCGCGGATTTAGTCAACGTGGCACGCGGTATGATGATTAGTGTGGGCTGCATTATGAGTCAGCAATGCCATATGAACACTTGCCCTGTCGGCGTAGCCACTACAAATCCTAAGTTAGAAAAAGGTTTGATTGTCGACGAGAAAAATTATCGTGTAACCAATTATATTACCAGCATGCATGAAGGTTTGTTTAACCTGGCAGCTGCGGTCGGCGTGGAAAGCCCGACCGAGATTTCGCAAAATCACGTCATTATAAAAGAAGGCGGCGGTTTGCGTACGATTGGCGACTATAAATTGAAGCTGATTGAGACGGGACGCGAAGCGGAACGTCAAAGAAATACTGCTTCTTAAAAAGAGAACTTAGTGAGGTTAGCTATGAAGGAATCTATGGATACAGATTCTTTCATAGCTATTTTTTTTGTGTGTGGGGGAGCGGGACAGAAATTTGTAGAAAACGTATACAATAAATAGATATATTGGCCAAGATGGGAGGGAACGTGTCCAATATCCTACTTTTCTAGACACAACTCAAAAACTAGTGTCTAGAAAGTGGTGTTATTTAGACACTTCTCGAAAAGTAGTGTCTAGAAAGTGGTGTTATTTAGACACTTCTCGAAAAGTAGTGTCTAGAAAGTGGTGTTATTTAGACACTTCTCGAAAAGTAGTGTCTAGAAAGTGGTGTTATTTAGACACTTCTCGAAAACTAGTGTCTAGAAAGTGGTGTTATTTAGACACTTCTCAAAAAGTAGTGTCTAGAAAGTAGTGTTTTCTAGACACTTCTCAAAAAGTAATGTCCAGATTCCGCCTTTTTCTAGACACAACTCACCAACTAGTGTCTAGATCCGCGCCACACCCCACAGCGCACATCATCCGCGCCTCCTCGCTCAACCCCGCCCCCCAAGCTTTAACGCAATTCACAAACAAACTTAAAGCTACCTACACTTATCCTATGGTATGATAGGGGACGTCTAAAAAAATAGAAATGATAATAAGGCATGTAATATAAAGGAGATGACCTATGTCACTAAAATCTAAATTAATCATGATTGTTACAATGCTGCTCGGCGGTTTCTTCGGCTTACTGAATGAGACCTTGTTAGCAACCGCGCTCCCCAGCATTATGAAAGATTTTCATATTGAATATACACAAGTGCAATGGCTGACAACGGCCTTCTTGCTGACGAATGGTGTCGTTATTCCACTCTCAGCGATGATTATCCAACGTTACAGTACACGCCAAGTCTTCTTGACGGCGATCCTGATATTTTTAATCGGCACAGTAGTCGCTGGCTTCAGCCCGAACTTCACTGTCTTGCTCATAGCGCGCATTGTTCAAGCATTAGGTTCAGGCATTATGATGCCGTTAATGATGACAACTATCCTCGATATCTTCGAGCCGCATGAACGCGGAAAATATATGGGAATCTTCGGATTAGTAATCGGCTTAGCACCAGCTATCGGGCCGACACTATCCGGATATCTGGTCGAATACTATAATTGGCGCTCACTCTTCCACGTCGTTACACCGATTGCTGCCATCACTTTCTTGCTCAGCTTGAAATTTATTAAAAATGTCGGCACCACACGCAAAGTACCGATCGATCTCCTTTCCATCATTTTCTCAGTACTTGGATTCGGCGGTCTCCTATACGGTACCAGCTCGATTTCACGCGACGGTTGGGATGACCCGATTGTCCTGACTACCATTATCGGCGGTCTGATTTTAGTAGGTCTCTTTATCTTCCGCCAAACGCGTCTGACAACACCTTTACTCGACTTTCGCGTCTTTAAAGAAGGTCAGTTCGCAGTCGGCATTTTAATTATGGCACTGACGATGATTGCCATGATCGGCTCAGAAACTGTGCTGCCGATTTTCGTACAGAACATTATGGGCAAACCAGCATTAGAATCAGGCTTGACGCTATTACCTGGTGCCATCGTGATGGGCTTCATGTCCGTCTTCTCAGGTTTCCTTTTTGAAAAATTCGGTGCGAAAAGCCTCGCCTTCATCGGTATGGGCATTGTCGTCATTACGACATCTTATTTCGTCTTTATGGATGAACACACATCCACCGCCATGCTGTCGACAGTATATGCGATTCGCATGATTGGGATTGCACTCGGTTTAATGCCATTGATGACACATACCATGAACCAGTTGTCGCACCAGATGAACGCGCACGGGTCCTCGATGACCAACACTGTGCAACAAATTTCCGCTTCAATCGGAACAGCTATCCTCTTTACCATCATGAGCCATTACGCGAAAATCTTTAAACCGGATATGGCAGATTACAAAGGACTGGCTCCCAAAGAAATTAAAGCGAACATTGCTCGAGACGCTATGCTGAATGGCTATCACGCTGCCTTCTGGTTTACCGTCATTATTGCAATTATCGCGTTCTTCAGTGTCTTCTTGCTGAAAAGTAAAAAGAAAGCCCGGAAATCGGCTTATGTTGAAGATAACGCCTAATATTTGTACGCAACCCTTCCTATATAAACACCCCAAATGTTGAACTTATCCCTTCAACGTTTGGGGTGTTTAAATATGTGTATCTCACAAGCATCCACCCACCTTTCCAAAGCCTTCTTTTCCGAATAGAATTTAAAAAAGCAATAGATTAAAATGAATTTTAAATTATATTGACACCCTCTAAGCCGCAACTTATAATTATATTGATAACGATTATCAATTTCATTTGTAAAGATTAAATTAGGAATTTGAGAGAAAACATGAGGTGACGATATGAAAAAGGTAACATCAGTTTTATTGGCGACGTCGATTTTATTAGCAGGGTGCGGTAATGGCAGCAGTGATTCGAAGGATAGTAAGGGAGCGGACTCTAAGTCTTCATCTGAAAATAAAAAAGAACTAAAGCAAGCGACTAACGAATATAAAAAGTATACTGACAAGCAGCTGGATGAATTCTTGAAAGGTACTGAGGACTTTACAAAAGCGGTTAAGGATAAAGATGCTGAGAAAGCGAAGGAATTGTATCCGAAAGTGCGTATGTATTATGAACGTTCTGAGCCGGTTGCGGAAGCTTTCGGTGATTTAGATCCGAAGATTGATGCGCGTTTAGCAGATTTGAAGGAAGAAAATAAGGAATCTGAATGGACAGGCTACCATAAGATTGAGAAAGCATTGTATCAAGATAATCAATTGAATGCTCAAACGGATAAAGATGCGGATCAATTGTTGAAAGATGCGAAGGAATTGGATGCGAAAGCGGATACTTTAGATATTACGCCGAAATTGATGTTACAAGGGGCAGTCGACTTGTTAAATGAAGTCTCAACTTCGAAAATTACAGGTGAAGAGGAAATTTATTCTCACACTGACTTATATGACTTCAAAGCGAACATTGAAGGGGCACAAAAAATTTATGAACTCTTCAAACCGATTTTAGTGAAAAAGGATAAAAAATTAAGCGATACCATTCAAACGAACTTTGATAAAGTGAATAAATTACTTGATAAATACAAAGAAGGTGACGGCTACGCATCTTACGACAAAGTCACAAAAGAAGACCGTAAAGCGTTATCTGATGCGGTAAATGCGTTAGGAGAACCGTTAAGTAAGATGGCTGTGGTTACAGAATGATACAAGACAAGCATGAAGGTAATGAAGTATCTCGTCGTTCCTTTCTGAAAATGTTAGGAATCGGCGGAGCAGGTGCAGTAATCGGAGCGAGCGGTGTCGGCGGTATCTTCACGTTCAAATCTATGTTTGACACACCTGAAGATAAAGAGAATGATGCCTATGAATTTTATGGGAAAGTACAACCGGGTATCACGACGCCTTCGCAGAAAAATGTAAATTTCGCAGTTCTTGAGTTGAAGAGCAAAGACAAGGCTGCAATTAAAGAGATGTTTAAAGAATGGACGAAAATGAGCGTTAAAATGATGGACGGTTCTTTGATTGGGAAGTCGACAAAGAACAGTCTGCTTCCGCCTGAAGATACAGGAGAAGCGGTCGGGCTCGGAGCAAGCAAACTCACGTTGACATTCGGTGTCAGCAAATCCTTTATGAAAAAACTCGGCCTCTCCAGCAAGATTCCGAACGATTTCAAAGACCTGCCGCACTTCCCGAACGACCAGCTCGATAAAGCCTTCACAGGCGGCGACATCATGATTCAAGCCTGCGCGAACGATCAGCAAGTGGCCTTCCACGCCGTGCATAACCTGATACGACCGTTCCGAGACCTGATTCAAGTCAAATGGTCTCAGACAGGCTTTGTGTCCGGCAAGCCGAAAGAAACCCCTAGAAATCTCATGGCCTTTAAAGATGGCACCGTGAACCCGCGCAGCAACGATGAATATAAAGATTATGTCTTTATTAACGACGGCTGGGCTAAAAATGCGACCTATTGCATTGCGCGTAAGATTCAAATTCATATCGAAACCTGGGATCGTACAGCCTTAGAAGAACAAGAAGCTACTTTCGGACGTTATCGTCACTCGGGCGCACCGCTCGGCAAGAAGAAAGAGTTCGATGAAATGGACTTGAAAGCTAAAGACAGTGCAGGACAGCCGGTCATTCCTGCTGATGCGCATGCACGTTTAGCGAAAGAAGCGAAAACTTCTATTTTACGCCGTGCTTATAACTTTATGGATGGAACAAATGAAGAGACAGGTGCTCTGAATACTGGACTGCTCTTCTTATGTTTCCAGAAAGCACCGCAGCAATTTATCGACATCCAGAACCATTTAGGACATAAAGACAAGTTGAATGAATACATCACCCATCGAGGTTCAGGACTTTTCCTTATTCTTCCTGGGGTGAAAAAGGGAGGATATCTGGGTGAGACACTATTTAGTTAAAATTGCATTTTGCGTGGCGCTGCTCGGTCTTCTTTTTCCCATCAAAGCTTTACCATTAAGTGCAGCGTCAGAAACCAGTATGAGTGATGCTTATATTGCGATTTCTGATGCGAAAGAGACGCTGAATGATAAAGGGAAGTCAGAAGCGGATAAAAAAGCAGCCGTGGATAAGGTGAAAACTGAGATTGATAAGTTGAAAATTAATGACAGCAAAGCAGGCAAGAAAGTCAAAAATGAAGTGAAAGCTTTAGACAAAACACCTTCTGACCAGAAGAAAGCAGAAGACATGTCTGATTTGACGAAAGCCTTGATTGCTTATGAAAATGCACAAGCTAGCGGCAACTCAGGTGCTGAAATTAAAAAATTGCAAGATGCGGTTGATGGTAAAGATCAAGCAATGAAAGCTGCCATCAAAGCCAAGGATCAAACGCAGTTGAAAGCTCTGAATGCACAATTGAACCAAATTTGGACAAGTAATGAAACGGTTATCCGAAATTATGATGCGGATAAATATGGTCAAATTGAAGTGGCATTAATGCAATTGCGTGTAGCTGTGGAAAAGGAACCTTTGAAACCGCAAAAAGTAGAAACAGCATGGCAAACTTTCAAATCTGGTGTTGATAATGTCAACAAGAAACAATCTGCAGATACTAAAGGTCAATATCATGTAACGCAATTGAATGACGAACTGGATAAAGCCATTCAAGCGATTGATGATAATGATTTAGATAAAGCAGATGCAGCGTTAGGGAAATTCATTCAAGTTTGGCCGTATGTAGAAGGTAAGATTCAAACTAAGAACGGCAGTTTATATACAACGATTGAAGATAAAATCCCTTACTATCAAAGTATCTTAGATAACTCGAACAAAGATCGTGTGAAAGACGGATTGTCTGATATTAATAAGGATATCAAAGACACTGTCGGCAAATCAGGTTATAATGCAATCGATGTCATGATTATCTTCTTACGTGAAGGATTAGAAGTCTTGTTGATTGTGATGGCTTTAGTTACCATGACACGTCAGTCTGGCGATAAGAAAGGTACAACAAGTGTCATCGGAGGCGCCTTGCTCGGTTTAGTATTGAGTTTAATACTGGCATTTGTCTTTATCCAAACACTTGGCAACAGTGGTATCTTGCGTGAAGGTATGGAAGCGGTATTAGGTATCGTAGCAGTAATCTTGATGTTTGCTGTAGGTATCTGGATGCACAATAAATCCAATGCACAACGTTGGAATCAAATGATGCAATCTATGTATGATAAAGCAGCCAACAATCGCAGTCTAGCTTTGTTAGGCTTAATCGGTTTGATTTCCGTCATGCGTGAAGGTGTGGAAGTGATTTTATTCTACATGGGTATGATAGGCGAAGTATCAGCGAAAGACTTTATATTAGGTATCGGAATCGCACTCGTAATTCTCGTTATCTTTACGGCACTCTTCCGCTTCATCGTCAAACTCATCCCAATTCGCTACATTTTCAGAGTACTTTCTATCTTAATCTTTGTTATGGCGTTTAAAATGCTCGGTGTCAGCATTCAGAAAATGCAATTGCTCGACACAGTACCGCAACACAGCATTGAACACTTGCCGACATTAAGTTGGATTGGATTCTATCCAAGTTGGGAAACGATTATACCGCAACTTATTTTTATAGCATTAATCGCACTCTACACTTATTTTTCAAATAAAAGAAAACCAGCATAAAAAGACACCCGTTTTACACATGATATTGTGCAGAACGGGTGTTATATTTATTTCTCAGGAAAAGTCTGCGGATGGCGCAACTGTGTGACTTTCACGATCACCATACTGACTTCGAATAATAAAATTAAAGGAATAGTCAATAGAATGTTCAGCATTAAATCCGGCGGCGCGACAATACTAGCAGCGACAAAACACGCGAAATAGACATATTTACGTGATTTCGATAACTGATGCGCATCGATTAAACCGAAACGCGCTAAACCGAACAACACTACCGGCAATTGGAACAAAATGCCAAAGATGAGCAGCCAGCGCAAGAGTTCCGATAAATACTCCTTGAAGCCGATCACCGGCGCAATATCCATGATTCCCGATAAATTAAGCGAGAAATGGATAATCAGCGGGAAGCCGATAAAGTACGCAAAGGCGATACCTGCTAGGAAAAAGAAAGCACAGAAAGTACTATACCTTCTAATAAAGCCTCTTTCATTTGCATGCAAGCCAGGCGCAATAAAGGCCCATAACTGATAGAAAATAATCGGTGAAACCAGCAGCAAGGCACCAAAGAAAATAATCATGACATAGATTTGAATCATTTCCGTAAAGGAAAAAGCATGCAAAGTCATATTGCCACGTTTAATTTCATGAATAAAAGGATGCATCCACCAATGTGAAGAAATGTACATGATGAGAACGGCAACTATAAAAGCAATACCTGCTTTAAGTAAGCGACTACGCAACTCTCCGAAATGGTCGAGCAAGCTAGAAGTGTAGCTGCTCGTTTGGGTTGTGTAGGATTCTGATTCTATAGTGTCGTTATTTTGTTGATTCTTTACGTTGAGATTCTGAGGGTTTACTGGGTGTCTCGTGCGAATCTTCATCTATATGCTCAGCAGCAGATTTAAATTCTTTCAAAGTCGATCCGATAGCTCTGCCGAATTGAGGCAATTTCGTCGGACCGAAAATAATTAAGGCGATAATGGCAATAACAACTAAACTCGTAGGACCAGTGATACCAAGGACAAACATATTTGTAAACATAAAGTTGTACCTCTCTTAAAGATTGATTACCTTTACTTTATACCTGTTGATAAAGATTATCAATATCAATTAAAAATAAATTTTGACAAAAAGTAAGAAAATGGAAGGAGCGTGAAAGTGGGAGGGAGATCTGAGCGGGAATAAGTTTGTGGATTCGCATTAGTAGGGGGTGTTTAGAAGAGGTAGTTAGTCGGGAAAGCGACCGAGCTGGCTGGATGGACCGGCGAAAGTGTCTAGGCGAGAAAGTGGCGCCTATACAGTTAGGATTGAAAGTGTCTAGGCAAGGAAGAGGCGCCTATACAGTTAGGGGCGAAAGTGTCTAGGCAAGGAAGAGGCGCCTATACAGTTAGGGGCGAAAGTGTCTAGGCAAGGAAGAGGCGCCTATACAGTTAGGATTGAAAGTGTCTAGGCAAGGAGGAGGCGCCTATACAGTTAGGATTGAAAGTGTCTAGGCAAGGAGGAGGCGCCTATACAGATAGAGCCGAAAGTGTCTAAGCGAGGAAGAGGCGCCTAGACACTTTAAAGGAAAGGCACCCTTTTATAACATGGTCTAAAATCCTAAGCCAGAGATAGTTAAATTCCTTCTAAACCATATAAAAAATAGCTATAAAAGAATCTGTTGTTATAGACTCTTTTATAGCTAAACTAAGTATATTGCCGCATAACAAAAAAATAAGCTAACTAAGTTTCGCAAGAACTTAATCAGCCAACCAAAAAGGTTCGTTTGGTATTCACAACCAGTAATTGTGAGCCTTTACTCGGAAGATACTAGTTCACAGCTAGTATCTTCTTTTTTAATACACATAAATCATAGCATGGAAATAAAGTTACCGCAACATATAATGTACAAAAACATTACAAATTAGCCTAACATAAAGTCGGTGTATTTCTATTGGTATCCGCAACCGCACTACTACCGTTCTTTATAAGGCGTAAAACGAAAATAAGAAAACGCTTACACACAACCGCACTACTACCGTTCTTTATAAGGCGTAAAACGAAAATAAGAAAACGCTTACACACAATCGCGCACATCCCCCCAGAATCTGTTAAAATAGTACAAACACTAAACAAAGGGGATGTTTACACATGACAGATTTACAAAATATTTCGCCGCAAGCTTTACGCCAAATGATTCGAGAAAAAGAAGTCACAGGACATACAAGCGGGATGGCAAAAGGTTACATCCAAGCCAACGTCGTCATTCTACCTTCAAAATATGCATACGATTTTTTAAAATTCTGTTTCAAAAATCCAAAAACTTGCCCATTACTCGACGTGTCAGAAGTCGGCGAAGTCAACTTTTCCAAATACGGCAAAGATGCCGATATCACCACAGATGTAGGCGCTTACCGCGTTTATAAGAACGGAGAACTGATTGACACACCGACAGACGTCCAAGACCTGTTCAACGAAGACATGGTCAGCTTCTTGATCGGCTGCAGCTTCACTTTCGAACACGCCTTGCTAGAAGCCGGAATTCCACTGCGCCATCTCGAAGAAGGCCACAACGTTCCCATGTACATCACCAATATACCTGCCGAACCAGCAGGGCGCTTTGACGGCAACATCACCGTCAGCATGCGCCCCATGACCATGAAAGACGCTATCCGTGCCACAGAAATCACCACACATTTCAAGAACGTCCATGGCACACCAATTCATATCGGCAACCCAGCAGACATCGGAGTAGAAGACCTAGACCATCCAGATTTCGGCGAGCCTGTCCAAATCAAAGACAACGAAGTCCCCGTCTTTTGGGGTTGCGGCGTGACTCCACAATCAGTCGCCCTCGATGCCAAACCAGACCTGATCATCACACACGCGCCCGGCCACATGTTCATTACTGACATCAAAGACAGCGAACTCAGTGACTAACACCTGCCGGAAAAGAAAGACTTGGAGAGCACCTCCCTTTTTGAAAGGGGTGCTTTTTTTCATTTGCTCCTCCTCCTCAGAAAATACTCCACACATTTCAGTATTTGTATATTTTTATTATATAAATCAACGTTAAATGCAAATTGAGTTTTATATAAACTCTAAAAGGGAACAGATTACCGTGGTTTTATTTTTACACATATGTGAGGGGGATTTACATTGAGTAAACAAGAAGAAAATAATAATAAAAAGCTCGAGCAGTTGGAACAGTTTAAGAAAAACGGTAAAGACCAACCGATGACTACCAATAATGGTACAAAAGTCAGCGAAGACGAACTCACTTTAACAGCAGGCGAACGTGGGCCAAGCCTGCTTGAAGACTTTCATTTCAGAGAAAAAATTATGCATTTCGACCATGAACGTATTCCAGAACGCGTAGTACATGCACGCGGCTTTGGTGCTCATGGCGAATTCGAATTATATGAAGATTTATCAGAATATACATCAGCTGATTTCTTAACAAATACTGATAAGAAGACACCATTATTTACGAGAATTTCTACAGTACAAGGTTCGAAAGGTTCTCCTGATACAGTCCGTGACGTACGTGGTTTCGCAACTAAATTCTACACTGACGACGGTATCTTTGACTTAGTAGGTAACGATATTCCAGTCTTCTTCGTCCAAGATGCAATCAAATTCCCGGACGTGATTCATGCAGTGAAACCTGAACCTGATACAGAAACGCCACAAGGTGGTTCGGCACATGATACATTCTGGGACTTCTTTGCTGAAAATCCAGAAGCGTCACATACCACAATGTGGGTAATGAGCGACCGCGGTATTCCGAAAAATATTCGTCAACTTGAAGGATTCGGCGTACATACGTACCGTTTAGTTAACGCAAAAGGCGAATCTTTCTTTGTTAAATTTCATTGGCGCCCAGTGTATGGATTAGAATCATTAGTATGGGATGAAGCACAAATCTTACAAGGTAAAGATATCGACTTCCATCGTAAAGACTTACATGAATCTATTGAAAAAGGGGATTATCCAGCTTGGGAATTAGGTCTGCAAATTATTCGAGAAGACCAAGAATTTGATTTCGATTTCGATATCTTAGATCCGACTAAATTATGGCCGGAAGATGAAATTCCTGTAAAAGTTGTAGGTAAAATGACATTGAACCGCAATGTAGACAATGTCTTTGATGAAATCGAACAAATTGCTTTCCATCCAGGACATGTCGTGCCAGGGATTGATTTCTCAGATGACCCACTCTTACAAGGTCGTCTTTTCTCCTACACAGATACACAAATTTCACGCCTTGGCGGACCGAACTTTAATCAAATTCCTATCAACCGCCCAGTGAATAAAGTGCACAATAACCAACGTGACGCAATGTATCAAATGGATATCCATACAGATAAAACATCTTATCACAACAATGGTTTAGAAGGTAACTGCCCATTCACTAGTTCCAAAGCACAAGGTGGTTACGAACATTATCCAGAACGCGTGGAAGGTCATAAAGTGCGTACACGCAGTGAAAGTTTCAAAGACTATTATTCACAAGCTAAATTATATCTTAACAGCTTAACACAACCTGAATATGACCATACAGTTGATGGCTTCTCATTTGAAATTGGTAAATGTAAAAGTATGGATGTGCGTCAGCGCGCAGTTAATCAATTGAATAAAGTAGACCGTGAACTTGCTGAACGTGTAGCGGATAATGTAGGTGTTACCGTTCCAGAAGAAAATGAAGAAGTAAAATCTGATAAAAAAGACAGTCAATTGACGATGGAAAAATACAAGCGTCCATTACCAGGCCACTCAGTAGCCGTATTGATTAATGGCGATATTGATCCAGAAACATTGAAAAAATATGCAAAAGAATTTGCTTCAAACGGCTTAAACTATGCCTTCATCGGTAAACAACAAAAAGAATTGTCAGATGACATCACAGTGAATGACACTTATGAAACAGCACACTCTACTTTATTCGACAGTTTAGTGATTCTATCAGATGGTAACGGTTTAGTGCCAGACGCAGAAGAATTTGCAGCATTGGCTTACAAACATAAAAAACCGATTATCTTTAATGAAGCGGCAGCTAAAGATTTACAAGATGGCAAAATCAAATTAGATGCACCAGGTGTCTTCACTTCAGATAATCCAGATACTATCGTAAAAGCATTTGATAAAGTGCGTTATTGGGATAGAAAATAAATAAGTAAATATTGTATTGAGCAAGATTGAGGGGCTAGGACATTGATTGGTGTCCTAGCCCCTTCGTGTTTGAGAGGAAGATATTGAAACAGGTGGGGATAGGGGGATATTGGCCGAGAATAGAGTGAACATGTCCAATATCCACATAATCTAGACACTACTCGAAAAGTAGTGTCCAGATTCCGGTGTTTTCTAGACACTTCTCGGAAAGTAGTGTCCAGAATAAGGTGTTTTCTAGACACTTCTCGGAAAGTAGTGTCCAGAATAAGGTGTTTTCTAGACACTTCTCGGAAAGTAGTGTCCAGAATAAGGTGTTTTCTAGACACTACTCGAAAAGTAGTGTCCAGAATAAGGTGTTTTCTAGACACTTCTCAGAAAGTAGTGTCCAGAATAAGGTGTTTTCTAGACACAACTCAGAAACTAGTGTCCAGATTTCATCTTTTTCTTGGCACTTCCTCGCATTTTAAACTACCCTAAGAATGTAAAAACGCTTCGCAACTTAAGTTAAAATAAATACGCAATTAATCCTCAACATAATTAAGTAATTTTTGATTTCAAAATAATGCAGAGACAAAATAAAGATAGGTTTAAAAATTGTTACGAAATAGTCGAATTTTAGAGTGGAAAAGGCATGCCGAAATTTCACACATCGTGATACACTAAATCATGGTAATTTTTTCACAAAGTTTAGAAGGGTAAAGTGAGGAGTCAACATGTTCCTATTTATAACGGAAATTGTGATTATGGTACTCGCTATTATTATGGGACTGAGAACAGCGGGTGCATTAGGCTGTGGTATTTTCGCCATTGTAGCACAGTTGATTATGATATTTATATTCGGCTTGCCTCCGGGTTCCGCACCGGTGACAGCCGTACTTATTATTTTATCTATTGGTATTGCGGGAGGAACTTTGCAAGCAACAGGAGGTATAGATTATCTTGTTTACCTTGCATCAAAGATTATTGAACGCTTTCCAAAATCTATTATTTTTATAGCACCAATGATTGTCTTCTTATTTGTATTTGGCATCGGAACAGCAAATATTGCATTATCACTTGAACCCATTATTGCAAAGACTGCGACGAAAGCAGGGATTCAACCGAAACGACCGCTCATTGCCTCAGTATTAACGGCAAACTTAGCTTTGCTTTGTAGTCCGGCAGCCTCAGCAACAGCTTATATTATTGCAACGTTAGCGGTAACCGGGGTGACAATGGGTAAATATCTATCTATCGTTTTGCCGACAGCTTTACTCAGCATGTTAGCACTCAGTATTTACTGCACGTTTGTTGGACGTAAACGCAATGTCCAACCAAGCGTATTTGCTGAAAATATCTTGAGTGATTTAGAAGAAGTAAATATTAAACCGTATTTTCCACGCAGAGTTAAATTAGGCGTAGCAGCCTTTCTAATAGGGGTAGGTTGTATTTTAGTATTCGGTATATTTTCGGATCTGGTTCCTACATTTAAAGTAGACGGCAAAATGATTAAACTACAGACCACGGATATTGTACAACTCTTTATGTATGCCAGTGCAGCAGTCAATCTGGTGCTGGTTAAACTGAAGACGACCGATATTTTGTCTTCCCATATTACACAATCTGCCATTGGTGCCTTGTTTGCAGTGCTTGGGCCTGGTTGGCTAGGTGCGACCATCTTCAGTGCACCTCAGAATAAAAAGATTATGACCCAGAAAATAGGCGGTATTATTGAACAAGTGCCTTGGCTGGTCATCGTTCTAGTTTCGCTCGTTACAATCATTGTGATCTCGCAATCAGCAACGGCTTCGATTATGCTTCCAATCTTGATGAGTATCGGCGTGCCACCAACCTTTTTCTTAGCCATGGTCCAAACTTTAAATGTCAATTTCGTCATTCCCGCGCAACCCACACTGTTATTTGCAGTGGATCTTGATGAGACGAAACAAACGCGGGCAACCAGCTTTATCGTGCCTGGATTTTTTGCTATTACGGTCTCAGTCATTATAGGCTTTACTATAAAAGCATTACTTGGAATATAATTTTAAACAGATGGAAAGACTTCTGCTGGAGTGTTTCTGTCTGTTTTTTTTGCTTTTTGAAAATGTTTAAGTTTCAATTTCGGTGCAATACTAAATAGTACAAGAGTATGGCTTTAAAGAGAATATCATATGAATTAAAATTTCTTTGTAAGAATATTTTGCAAAAGTAGTTGTAAAAAGCGAATGAATAATATATGTTTGAAAGATAAGTAAAAAATATAATCGACTTTTTGATAGAGCAGAAAATATTTATAAAGAAAAGATTGGGGATTGTATGAATGTCGAAGAAAAAGAAAAAACTCGAACAAAGTATGGGAGAAGAAAAGGTAAGGTTCAAGCTATATAAAGCTGGCAAACATTGGATTAAAGCTGGATTAAAAGAAATTGAATTATTACGAATTATGGGAATGCCTTTTAAAAATAAATCGGTTGAAAAGGAACAAAAAATTGAACTTGATGTAGATACAACCGATGATTTGAAAAAAGATTTCATTAAAAAATCCGCTGTTGTAGGCGGTGCTTTTGCCACAATGAACTTAATAGATGGACACCAAGCATTCGCAGCTTCAGAAACCCCTGTTACTTCTGAGTTATCATCTTTCAGTGAGACAGTCGCAAATCAAAATTCTACTTCTCTGACTAAATCTTCAGCAAGCCAGTCTAACACGAGTTCAAATGCAGAAAGCTCAGCAAGCGAAACAAACACTGAATCCTCTCAAATAGAAAGTACTGCACCTTCACAAACAAGCACTTCAGAACAAAGTGAAGCTATTAATTCAGGCAGTATGTCGGAGAGCGTAAAAGACGACAAACATGTTGGATCAACAAGCGATTCTCAAACAGAATCCGCTGAGTCATCGCAATCAACACAATCTAGCGAGGCGTCCAAAAATAATAAAACTTCAGAAACCAGCACATCAAAATCTGAAACTATTCAGAACTCAGAAGCATCTTCAAACACAGCTGATACTGAGAGTCAAACTCATAAGCAAACAAGTGAAAGCCAAACGCATCAAGAATAAAAAGATTCTGAAAATTTAACGAAAGGTAGTTCAGAAGCTTCTCGAAGCACAACTAAAACTGCCGCTGATAGTACTTCCGCTAAAAATAGTACGACTACTTCTTCAGCAGATAAAAAGTCAGTTTCCAATAATACAACATCAAACAGCACAGAAAATAAAACAGCTTCAACCAACTCTCAGAATTCAACAAAAACTGACGCGAGCGACACGCAAAGTACAACATCATCAAATAATCCTTCAAGTAGTGTCAATCAATCGACAAGCACGAGTACCAGTATGTCTAATTCACCTTTACGCGTGAGAATGTTAGCTGCGGCAACGCAAGTGACTCCTATGGCAGCAGCCGCAGCAACTACTACGTCTACAACTTATACAGGCGTAGGCAAAGATAAATATAATGGCGTATCGATTTATTATCATTTAACTATTACGAATACCAACAATACTTCATTAACATTTGTATATACAGTAACCTATGACAATCCTGACACGACTACTGTAGAAAAACCATCTTTAAACTCTAATACAGTAACTATGAATACATGGGGAACTGCGACAGTACCAATGATTACTTTAGGTGCTGGTTATGGTACGCCAACGACTGTACAATCAGGGCTATCTACTTGGGATGCACCTTTAAAATTTTTGACGACACCAAAGCCTACTGATAACCCGATGACAAAAATTGGTAATGGTTATAGTTGGCCATATACAACCATCACTCCTACCAACGAGGGGAAAGGATATGGCATTACGTCTACCTTTACGGTACCGATTTCCAATCCTAAAGCAGATTTATCGTTTACATTTATACCTTATGCTTCGCAAAATGATAACAGTTTAGGTAAAGAGAATTACTTTACGACAACCATTAAAGGCGTCGATCCAGTACAATCACAATCGACAAGTACATCTATCGTGCAATCAACCAGTACAAGTGCAGCATCAGCATCAACTTCAACAAGTGCAAGTATCGTTGCCGATTCTCTGTCGAAAAGCACCTCAGCTTCCGAGAGTGCCAGTGCTGAGGCCTCAACTAATGCCAGTATATCTGACTCTCAATCAGCAAGTGGTTCATTAAGTACTTCTATACAGCAATCAGCAAGTACAGCAACTTCATTGTCTGATTCTATTGCAACATCGCAATCAATCAGCGGCTCAACTAGCGCATCGACAGCAGCATCACAGGCCGCTTCAACATCTAACAGCTCGTCAATCAGCAGCTCTACATCTAGTTCATTAAGTGCTTCCACTGCAAAAAGCATTTCGGACAGTGTATCTAAAAGTGGATCCCTAGCTGATTCACAGTCAGCATCAACCAGTCTTTCAAATCAGACAAGCGGATCTTTATCAACATCACAATCCATCAGTGAAGCTGCGAGCACTTCAAAGAGCAATTCAATAGTAGCAAGTACATCAGTATCAGAAAGTGACTCTATTTCAAAAGCAAATTCAATTTCAGCATCACAATCAGCCAGCAGCTCTTCAAGCACATCTGAAGCAAATTCGATTGCAGCATCAACATCAGAAAGTACAGCTATCAGTACTTCTAAGTCATCGTCATTGAGCGGGTCGTTATCAACAAGTACTTCAACAAGCACCTCAGACAGCGAAGTCATTTCCGCTTCAACATCAACATCTAAAAGCGACTCGATAGCGGAATCCAACTCAGTTTCAACATCACAATCATTAAGCGCCGTACAAAGTACTTCTCTAAGCGAAGCAACATCCGCTTCCTTATCAGGCAGTACGTCAACCAGCACAGCAGAATCAGAAGCATTAAGCACTTCGCTTTCAACGAGCCTATCAAACAGTAATTCTGGTAGTCTGTCACAATCCATCAGCACTTCAGAAAGTACAGCAGCGTCACAATCAGCCAGCACATCTCAACAAATATCACTTTCAGCATCGACATCAGACAGTATTGCGACGAGTGCATCTCAATCGCAAGCGCTAAGTGAATCACTTGCAACAAGTACGTCCGCTTCAACATCAGTCAGCAGTTCTAATGCTGCTTCGCAATCAGCCAGCAGTTCATTAAGCGAAGCCAATTCAATATCCGAAAGCAATTCATTATCAGAGAGCCTTTCAGATTCAGCGCGCAGCACTTCAGAAAGTACAGCTGCTTCTTTAAGCAACTCTAGTTCATTGAGCAATTCTGTAGCTGCCAGTACTTCCCAATCCACTGCAGCTTCAACGAGCGCTTCAGAGTCTTTAAGCGGTAGTTTAAGTACATCGACAAGCACTTCAGCATCTAAGAGTGCAAGCAACAGCGCTTCCTTGAGCGAATCAGAATCACTCAGCAAAACAGCATCCGAATCCTTGAGCAACAGTTTATCATCGAGCGGTTCCGAGTCAATCAGTACATCAGAAGCGACAAGTACAAGCATTGCCAACAGTACTTCAAATTCTCAAAGCATTGCCGATTCAACAAGTGCCAGCACTTCATTGAGCACTGTAGCCTCAACGAGCGCATCCGACTCACTCAGCGCGAGTACTTCAGCAAGTCTTTTAGAATCCGAAAGCGAATCAGATTCCATTAAGGCCAGCACATCCGAAAGTACTTCAACTTCAGCTAGTGAATCCGGTTCGACAAGCAGCAGTATTTCAACGAGTATGGCTAACTCTGCCAGTACTTCCGATTCTGTAAAAGAAAGCACTTCGTTGAGTACGTCAGGCTCAGAAAGTGCCTCAAGCTCAATCAGTGCGAGCACATCAGCAAGTCTTTCAGATTCGATTAAAACATCGACAGCCATCAGCACAAGCACATCAACCAGCGATTCAGAATCTATGAGTGAATCTTCATCATTGAGTGACAGCAAATCATCAAGTATTTCAAACTCTGAAAGTACATCCGCTTCAGTCAGCAAAAGTACTTCATTGAGTACAGCAGAGTCAGAAAGCGAATCTAGCTCTATCAGCGATAGTATGGTCGCAAGTACTTCAGTTTCAACACGTGATTCTGAAGTGACAAGCGCTAGTGTTTCAGGCAGTACTTCAGCCAGCAACTCGCTTTCGCAAAGTACATCAACGTCTATCAATACGAGCACATCAGAGAGCAGCAGTAATTCGATTGCTACTTCTAATTCAATTAGCGCCAGCACATCAGCAAGTCTTTTAGAATCGGAAAGTGAATCGAATTCCTTGAGTACCTCAACATCAACTAGTGAAGCTAAATCGCTGAGCGAATCGAATTCTATTCGTACGAGCACCTCTGAAAGTATCTCAGTATCTACAAGCACTTCTGAGGTGTTAAGCGAGCAAGCATCTGAAAGTGCATCCGTTTCAGATAGCAAATCAATGTCTATCAGCGCGAGCACATCAGAGAGCACCGCAGTTTCAACGAGCAAGTCTGAGTCTATTAGTAACAGCATTTCATCAAGTATCTCAGCTTCTGAGAGTGAAGCGGCTTCAGTGAGTGCGAGCACATCCGAAAGTACCGCATCATCGATCAGTACGTCAGAATCCTTAAGCGGTGTGGCATCTGAAAGTACTGCGGCATCCATCAGTGCTTCAAATTCATTGAGCACTAAAGTTTCTCAAAGCGAGTCGGACTCAACAAGCGAATCCGAATCGGTTGTTACGAGTACGTCAATGAGTGAAGCTAAATCAGCGAGTCAATCGACATCCTTGAGTGATAGTATTGCAAACAGTACTTTAGCATCCATCAGTGACTCGATTGTTACAAGTACAATTAAGTCAGACAGCATCGCAGCATCCGAAAGTTTATCCGGCTCATACAGTGCCAGCAACTCACAAAGTGTTTCTTTATCAGAAGCGGAATCCGAATCGATCTCAGAAAGTACATCCTCAAGTGAAGCTAAATCAACGAGTCAATCAACATCCTTGAGTGATAGTATTGCAAACAGTACTTCAAAATCAATCAGCGACTCGATTGTTACAAGTACAAGCAAATCAGACAGCCTAGCAGTATCAGAAAGCGTATCCGACTCATACAGTGCCAGCAGCTCACAAAGTGTTTCTTTATCAGAAGCAGCATCTGAATCCATCTCAGAAAGCACATCCACAAGTGAAGCTGAATCGACAAGCACATCGACATCGTTAAGCAACAGCATTGCAAACAGTACTTCAGCATCGATCAGCGACTCAATTGTTACAAGTACAAGCAAATCAGACAGCCTAGCAGTATCCGAAAGCTTATCTCATTCATACAGTGCCAGCAGTTCACAAAGTATTTCTGCATCGGAATCGGAATCTGAAGTGATTTCAGAAAGCACATCCGCAAGTGAAGCTAAATCAACGAGTCAATCAACATCGCTGAGTGACAGTATTGCAATCAGTACTTCAAAATCAATCAGTGACTCAATCGTTACAAGTACAAGCAAGTCAGACAGCCTATCAGCATCCGAAAGCTTATCTGATTCATACAGCGCCAGCAGTTCACAAAGCCTAGCAGTATCAGAAAGTACTTCTGAAGCAGTGTCAACTAGTATTTCAACAAGTGAAGCTGAATCAACAAGCACATCGACATCATTAAGCGACAGCATTGCAAGCAGTACGTCAGCATCTATCAGAGACTCGATCGCTACAAGCACAAGCAAATCAGATAGCATCGCAGCATCAGAGAGTGCATCAGACTCAGTTATCGCAAGCACGTCACTTAGTACAGCCGATTCAGAAAGTACATCAACATCTATTTCAACACGTCAATCAGAAAGTACATCAACATCGATCAGCGATTCCGATTCACTGAGTACGCAACTTTCAAATAGTAATTCAACATCCCTGAGTACAGCCGATTCAATCAGTGCAAGCACATCAGAAAGCACTAGCTTATCTGCAGCAACGAGTGAAAGCATTTCAGAAAGTACATCTATATCAGAGCTTACATCAGCATCTATCAGTACCAGCCTGTCAGACAGCACCTCCGATTCACTCAATAAATCTGCATCCATCAGCGCCAGCCTGTCAGACAGCACAGTAGCATCTACCAGTCTATCCGAATCATTGAGCGGCAGTTTATCAACCAGCCAAGCGAACTCAGGATCCGAAAGTCTCAACGAATCAGAAAGCGAGTCCGCATCCATCAGTGCGTCAACATCGACACAAGCCAGTACATCAGAAAGCATAGCCAATTCAGAAAGTACGTCCACATCCCTAGAACAAAGCACATCTACAAGTACTTCAATTGCTAATAGCACCTCCGATTCTCTAGAAAAGAGTACTTCGGAAAGTGCGGCTATCTCTGAAAGTACGGCTAATTCAGAAAGTTTGAGCATGGAAGAAAGTACATCTATTGCGACAAGCCAATCTATCTCAACAAGTGATAGTGAACAAGAAAGTCTTTCTATTTCTACAAGACTCTCTGACTCAAATAGCGCGAGTATTTCAGTGAGCGCATCAAATTCTGAAAGTATAGTGGCTTCGACAAGCAACAGTATTGCAGCAAGCGAGTCACAATCAGCCAGCCTATCGACATCGACGAGCAAGAGTACGTCAGATAGTGCGTCAATTTCCGAAAGTCATTCAATATCAGACAGCAAAAGCGCATCCAGCAGTACTTCACTTGCGAACAGTATCTCAGCATCGACAAGCGAAAGCCTAGAAGCGAGCGAATCGAATTCTGAAAGTATGGAAACTTCGACAAGCAAGAGTACTGCGGCAAGCGAGTCACAATCAGCCAGCTTATCGACATCGACAAGCAAGAGTGCGTCAGATAGTACGTCAATTTCCGAAAGTCATTCGTTATCAGACAGCAAGAGTGCATCCAGCAGTACTTCACTTGCCAGCAGCATCTCAGCATCAACAAGCGAAAGCCTAGAAGCGAGTGAATCGAATTCGGAAAGCATAGCGACATCGACAAGCAACAGTACTGCAGCAAGCGAGTCACAATCAGCCAGCCTATCGACATCGACAAGCAAGAGTGCGTCAGATAGTACGTCAATTTCCGAAAGTCATTCACTATCAGACAGCAAGAGTGCATCCAACAGTACGTCACTTGCGAACAGTATCTCAGCATCGACAAGCGAAAGTTTAGAAGCGAGTGAATCGAATTCGGAAAGTATAGCGACGTCAACAAGCAACAGTACTGCAGCAAGCGAGTCGCAATCAGCCAGCCTATCGACATCGACGAGCAAGAGTACGTCAGATAGTGCGTCAATTTCCGAAAGTCATTCGTTATCAGACAGCAAAAGCGCATCCAGCAGTACTTCACTTGCGAACAGTATCTCAGCATCGACAAGCGAAAGCCTGAAAGTGAGCGAATCGAATTCTGAAAGCGTAGAAACATCGACAAGCAACAGTACCGCAGCCAGCGAATCGCAATCAGAAAGTCTGTCAACATCGACAAGCAAGAGTGCGTCAGATAGCGCAGCGATATCCGAAAGCCATTCATTATCCGACAGCACAAGTGAATCCGACAGCACTTCACTTGCCAGCAGCATCTCAGCATCAACTAGTGCAAGCCTTGTAGCCAGTGAGTCGAATTCGGTAAGTTTATCGACTTCCATGAGTGATAGTACAGTAATCAGCGAGTCACGTTCAGAGAGCTTAGCCGGATCGATTAGTGCGAGTACTTCAGAAAGTGACTCCATTGTCAGCAGCACTTCTGAATCAACAAGTTCAAGTGTAGTAGCAAGTACGTCAGTATCGACAAGCTTGTCTACTTCAACAAGCGACAGTACTGAAACTAGCAATTCACGCTCGATAAGCCTTTCACAATCATTAAGTGGTAGTGAAGCGGAAAGCATGACACAATCAACAAGTCTTTCACAATCACTCAGCGCCAGCACATTATTAAGTGAAGCCAACTCAACTAGTGCGTCAGATTCGACAGTTGCAAGTACTTCTATCAGTACATCTAACTCAACAAGCTTAGCCGATTCCATTAACGCCAGTACTTCAGCAAGCATGGTCAACTCAGCAAGCTTGTCAGACTCGTTAAGTACGAGCACTGCAGCAAGCGAATCGCGTTCAGCAAGTTTAGCCAACTCGATCAGTGCAAGCACTTCAGACAGCATAGCAGAATCCAACAGCATTTCTGCTTCTTCCAGTGAATCTGATGCGGCGAGCACATCATTGAGCGAAGCATATTCAAATAGCCAGTCAGAATCGATGAGCAACAGTACTTCTAACAGTAAAGCCGATTCCGAAAGCTTGTCAGATTCAATCAGTACGAGTGTCTTAACAAGTGAGTCGCGCTCAGCCAGTCTGTCAGATTCTGTAAAAGTAAGTACTTTAGAAAGTGCGTCGACTTCAACAGCCATTTCCGAATCTGTAAGTACAAGTACTGCAGCAAGTGAATCTCGTTCCGAAAGCTTAGCGAACTCAATCAGTGCGAGCACTTCAGACAGTAATAAAGTATCAATGAGTATTTCTGAATCAATGAGCAACAGTACGTCTGATAGTGAAGAAGAATCATTAAGTTTAGTCGATTCGTTAAATGCAAGTACTTCAGTAAGTCAAATTGCTTCGACAAGCTTATCTGAATCAATAGCAGCTAGTACTTCATTGAGTAATGTAAATTCAACAAGTGTGTCCACTTCAATGAGTGACAGCACTTCAATCAGCGAGTCACGCTCAGCCAGTCTGTCAGATTCGTTGGAACAAAGCACATCATTAAGTGAAGCAACTTCAGCCAGCTTGTCAGGTTCTCAATCATTAAGTACAGCTGAGAGCACTGCAAATTCCGCAAGTACATCAGATTCTATTAAAGCAAGTGAATCAGCTAGTACTGCATATTCAGAAAGTCAATCAACTTCAGAAAGTGCCAGCACATCTGACAGTGAAGTCACTTCAACAAACGTTTCATTATCGCAAAGTGCAAGTACGTCTGAAAGTATAGGTCATTCTACAAGCGTAAGCGACAGTATTTTAACGAGTACTTCATTAAGTGATAAGACAAGTACTTCCATCAGCAATTCAACTGTAGCTAGCAATAGTGCGAGCGTATCGCTAAGTACTTCATTGTCAGCCAGCCTATCAGATTCGATGGCAAGTGATTCTGCTTCAACTAGTACGAGCATATCTGCAAGTGAATCAAGATCAGCCAGTCTGTCAGATTCAACTGCAGCAAGTACGTCCATCAGTGAAGCAGCTTCAACAAGCTTATCTAACTCAACGAGCGACAGTATAATAGCTAGTACATCAGACTCGTCAAGTCTTTCAACGTCACTAAGTGAAAGTATCAGTAGTTCGACAGCTGCAAGTGAAAGCACAAGCGGTGTAGTGAGCGAATCATTATCCGAAAGTAAGTCTGCTTCGACAAGCGATTCTGAAAAGTTAAGCGGCAGTATTTCGGCTAGCACTTCCGACTCGCTTAAAAACTCAACATCAGTGAGCAGCAGTTTATCTGAAAGTACGTCAACATCAGTCGATAATTCAGAATCACTAAGTGAAATTATTTCAACAAGCTTATCCACTTCGACAAGTACCTTTGAAGCCAGAGTGAAATCACAATCGATGAGCACTTCGGATTCTATAAATACTTCAATATCTGTCAGTGATCAAGCATCATCAAGCGAATCTACATCGCTCAGTGAATCAGATGTTATCAGCGAAAGTTTATCAGAGAGCAAATCAACATCTGTAATCAACTCTGAACAAACAAGTACTAGTATTTCAACATCGTTAAATGAATCAACATCTGAAAGTGAAAGTATTTCAGCTAGCAAATCCACATCTGTGGTGGACTCAGAATCAGAAAGTACAAGTATTGCAAGCAGCACATCATTATCAACGTCAAGCTCAACATCACTGAGCGAAAGTACATCACTCAGCAGCAGCAATTCTGCTTCAACAAGTGACAGTCTGTCATCGAGTTATGCAGCATCAATGAGTCTTTCAGAACAAATCAGTGAAAGTCTTGCAGCAAGTCACTCAGCATCAGCTAGTACATCTGAATCGCTCAGTGGAAGTTTATCAGCTAGCCATGCAGCATCCGACAGTGCATCTGAGTCATTGAGTGCAAGCTTGGCAGAAAGCCATGCAGCATCCGACAGTGCATCTGAGTCATTGAGTGCAAGCTTGGCAGAAAGCCATGCGACATCAACAAGTGTTTCTGAAGCTATCAGTGAAAGTTTATCGGCAAGTCATGCAGCGTCAGATAGTACCTCATTATCAAACAGCACTAGTCTATCGACGGTATATTCAGATTCAGCAAGTACATCTGTATCAGCAAGTGAAAGTTCAGCTGACAGTTATTCTGCATCAGCGAGTCTCTCTGAAATAACGAGCACTAGCTTATCAACGAGTCTTTCAGTTGAAGAAAGTGAAGAAACTTCAGTCAGAAATAGCTTGATAGCGAGTGATGCTGCTTCTGAAAGTACTTCAACGTCGATGAGTACGAGTCTTTCAGATAGTGGTTCACTATCGATTCGCATATCTGAATCACTCAGTGAAAGTCTATCTTCAAGTGAGGCATTATCAGAAAGTGCTTCTGAACAATTAAGTACAAGTTTGTCGGCAAGTAATTCTTTAAGTAATGAAGTTTCTACAGAACTTAATGAATCAGAAAGTACGTCCGTTTCAGAAAGCGCATCAACTTCTGTAAGTAAAAGTACATCTGAAAGTGAAGCCAATTCAATCAGCAAGTCAGATTCTCTAAGCCAAAGTACTTCAGAAAGCACTGAATACCAAAATAGTGTTTCGTCTTCTACGAGCGAGAGTACTTCTATAAGCGAAGCGAACTCAGAGAGTACGTCAGACTCTTTAAGTACAAGTGCTTCACTTAGCGAGGCTAATTCGATGAGTAAATCTGAGTCGCTAAGTACGAGTGCTTCATTAAGTACTATTAATTCAACAAATATATCTGATTCTATGAGTGCGAGTGCGTCAGAAAGTACTTCTAACTCAATGAGCAAGTCAGACTCATTACGTTCAAGCACATCTCTAAGTGATGCGAATTCGTTAAGTAAATCAGATTCACTCAGTGCAAGCACTTCATTAAGCAACGCATATTCAGCAAGCAAATCTGATTCCATGAGTACAAGTACATCATTAAGCGATGCAAACTCAGAGAGCAGATCAGATTCTCTAAGTTCAAGCACATCTCTAAGTGATGCACATTCTATGAGTGCTTCGGATTCTATAGTTGCAAGCACTTCACTCAGTGTTTCTCATTCAACAGATGCTTCAGAATCCATGAGCGAAAGTGCTTCATTATCTGACATGACCTCACTTAGTACAAGTGAACAAGTCAGCACATCACTATCGACAGTAAAATCAACTTCGCTCAGCACCAGCTTGTCGTTGTCCGGTTCTACAAGTGTCAGCACTTCTGAATTAACGAGTGAGAGTCTATCTGAGAGCGAAGCGGAACGTGAAAGAGAGCATGCATCTGAACAAGAGAGCTTATCAACAAGTGAATCATTATCAGAATATAATTCAGAACAAGTGAGTATGAGCTTATCCGTCAGCACATCATTAAGCAATGAAAATTCTTCTGAACTGAATGAGTCAGAACAACAATCTGCTTCATTAAGCACTTCCGCTTCATTGAAGGAAAGTACTTCAATCAGCGAAGATAATTCAATGAGTAAGTCAGATTCCTTAGTGGCAAGTGAATCGAAGAGCACTTCATTCTCAATGAGTCAGTCGAATTCTATCAGCAACAGTACTTCGATCAGCGAAGAAAACCAAACAAGCCAATCAATGTCAGTAAGTGCAAGTACTTCTGAAAGCACAGCAATCTCAGAAAGTAGATCGGCATCTCTAAGTGCCAGTACTTCACTGAGTGATTCGAATGCGATAAGTATAGCGAATTCATTGAGTAATAGCGCTTCAGTGAGTGAAACCAATTCAACAAGTCAATCAGAGTCTATTCGTACAAGCTCATCATTAAGTGATGCACAATCACTCAGCAAATCAACATCAGTAAGCAGCAGTTTATCTGTCAGTGATTCAGCGTCCAACAGCAAATCAGTTTCAATCAATACAAGTACTTCGCTATCTGATTCGACTTCAGTGAGCACAAGTGAGCGTTTAAGCACTTCTTTAAGTACTTCAGCGTCGACTTCTCAATCAGCATCAACAAGTGTAAGCATGTCATTATCGGACTCAACAAGTATCAGCGGTTCTAATTCACTAAGTACGAGTACATCGTTGAGCCCGTCAACATCATCCAGTGAGTCAGATTCGGAAAGCTTACCGCCATCTGAAAGTGCATCGACATCCATCAGCGATTCCGAATCAGCCAGCGTATCAGGTTCGATTAGCGAATCCAACAGTACAACACCGTCAGAAAGCACATCAACTAGTACGAGCGAGTCAATGAGCTTACCGCCGTCAGAAAGTACATCGACATCCATCAGTGATTCCGAATCAGCCAGCGTATCAGGTTCGATCAGTGAATCCAACAGCACAACACCGTCAGAAAGCGTATCAATCAGTACGAGCGAGTCAATGAGCTTGCCGCCATCTGAAAGCACATCGACATCCATCAGTGATTCCGAATCAGCCAGCGTATCAGGTTCGATCAGTGAATCCAACAGCACAACACCGTCAGAAAGCGTATCAATCAGTACGAGCGAATCAATGAGCTTGCCGCCATCTGAAAGTGCATCGACATCCATCAGTGATTCCGAATCAGCCAGCGCATCAAATTCGATTAGCGGCTCAATCAGCACAGCACCATCGACTAGCACATCAACATCAGTGAGTGAAAGTGCATCTATGGAGATACCATCATCTGAAAGTACATCAACATCTATGAGTATCTCTGAATCTAGCAGTACATCAGAGGCAGTAAGCAACTCAATATCACAAAGCTTGTCGATTGAAATGAGCAACTCAAGCAGTGAAACCGTCTCAACATCTGAAGTTCATCACAGTCAGTCTATGAACTCAGATCAAACTTCAACAAGCACAGCACCACCTGAAACTCAGTCTTCAGAGAACGCGACATCGACACATGACAAAGTTAATAAATTGCCGGATACGGGTAATAATGAGAATAATAGAAGAGGTCTCATTCCAGCTGTAGCCGCAATGTTAGCAGGCTTAGGATTACTAAAAAGAAAGAAAAAAGACAACAAAGAAAATAAAGATAAAGAGTAATAATCAATAAAGGTAAAGGTCCGCCAGTACAAGCATACTGTGCTGGGGCCTTGCCTTAATTTTTTAAATAAAAGAGGATTAACATGAAAAAATATCTCAAAGATTATGAATATAAAATTTTATACAAACGCATTATTTTTACATGTTGGATTCTGATTATATACATATTCGGTACACACATCCCAGCCATTACAACGGAGAGTACTAACACTTCTATCAGTGAGTTTTATAAAATGACTGCCGCGAATGTCGGCGGAGATTATCGTGCGCTCAATATATTCTCTCTCGGCTTAGGTCCATGGTTGACTGCCATGATATTTATGACCTTGATTTACTACAGAGATTCAGATCGCATGTTGAAACAAACACGTCGCGAAAAGAGTACGAAAGAAAAGATATTCACCTTGATATTAGCCGTAATTCAAGCATACTTTGTCGTCTTCACCTTACTTTCACACGCGCAAATAGAGCTGAGTGAAAAATGGTTGATTATCTTAGTGTTAATCAGCGGGGCAATGATGCTCGTGTGGTTATCCGACTTAAATACAAGATACGGTATTGCAGGACCGATGCCCATCGTCATGATAAGTATTATCCGTTCAATTATGCGACAGAAGATAGGATTCTCAGAGTTGGGACCCGTCTTACTGATTTCATCACTGCTTGTATTGTTGATTATTTTATTAGTATTAATTTTTATTGAAATTACGGAATATCGTTTACCTTATCTAGACATTATGGATATTTCCTCCCGCAGAGAACATACTTATCTCGCTTGGAAATTAAATCCAGGCGGCAGTATTGCCATTATGATTAGTTTCGCCGCTTTCTTTGTATTGAATAGTGCAATTAATCTGATTGTCCAATTTTTCAATTCGAAAAATAATGAGGTGCTTAATTTCTTAGATTTTTCTACGCCTATAGGAATTACAATCTTCTTGTTACTGCAACTCGTGCTTAGTTATGGTATTTCGCGCTTGATATTGGATCCTAAAAGAAAAGCGAAAGACTTTAAGAAGAACGGCAATTTCTTTCCTGGTGTAGATCCGGGTAAACCGACCTATCAATATTTGGTACATAAAGCCCGTCGTATTAGTTGGCTTGGCGCTTTTATTGTTACCGTTATTATTGGGATCCCGTTATATGCGACGTTACTGATTCCGCAATTTTCAAAGGAAATTTATCTATCTGTACAAATTATCGTCTTAGTTTATATCAGTTTAAATATTGTAGAAACTGTAAAAACATATCTGTATTTCGATCAATACAAAAGTTTCTTAAATCGTTATTGGTAAGAAAGGAGGGCTAACATGAAATATTTAATTCCAGCTTGGTATCATGAAGATGAATGGTGGCGCGATAAGGCCATGCCGTTTTACGAGACACATTTCACCACAGAATTTGATGATATGATCAGTCTCGGAAATATGTTGGCGAAACATAATAAATCCTTCGAACTTATTTGTTTAAATTATCATTCCGAGTTGCGTAACTTTTTATATCGTAACGGTCTCTTTGAATCCTCCTATTGGTCAGTGTTTGATGCTATACAAGGGTTCGAACCAGCGACCCCGCAACCGATAGATTATCGCGACTTGCATTGGCCGCAAGGAACAGAATTTATTTATACACCGTATATTGTGAAGGCCTATACAGGCGCACATACTTCTTCGAATATTTATATGAGCCAAGAAGGTTATATGACTTGGATTGAAGATTATCAAGATGATCAAATTGATAAAAGATATATCTTTGACGACCGCGGTTTTCTGTCGAGTGTGACTTATTTTAATCAGCAAGCACAACCTGAAAAGATTGCGTATCTCAATCGTGAAGGTCATATAGTGATAGAGGAACACTTAGATACGGGGAAAGTAGTGGTTGCTGAAGCCTTTCACGATCAATTCAAACAAGCAGAGTATCCATCAATGAAAGAAGTCATCCAGGAATACTTAGCGGCCTATATAGAAACGCATCAGAACCCGCACAATACCTATATTGCAGCTTCTGATTCAAGACATAATGCATTGCTGACTGAAGTTATCAACGGTCAGCACCTGACGTTTTCACTTTTCAGTCGAAGACAGCCTGAACTGAGCACTTCAGATTTACAAACTATCAGTACAGCGCAACATTGGTTGGTAGATTCCCAGACCCAAGCAGCCCAACTTAAGCAATACAGAGAAGATACAGAACTTGCCACAGACATCATGCAACATACACCTTTTCCAGCGACTATCTTGCCGAATTTAAGCAGCCAATTGCACGAAACAGAAATCGGTTTGATGATTGATGGGTTAGCGCTGGAAGAAGTGAATCAACAACTCGATGTCTTAATTCCTTATGTGCAAGAAGGGGAAGACTTGCGGTTAGTATTGCTGACACGCCATTCACGTTCCCAACGCGCAGAAGCATTAAAAGACCGTATCGATGAAGTGAACGAGGCCTTTGCGAAAGCACAGCCGGGTTATATGCTGATGGATGAAACACAAATTGCCGAATTAAAACTGGTGCGTTTCGAATTTATTCCTTTTGAAGCAGATATTGTGAAACTCATTTCAACATTGCGAATCATGATTGATTTGAATCACGAACCCGATTTATTTTTACAAATCAGCAGTATCAGTGCGGGCATTCCGCAAATTAATTGCCAACCCACAGAATATATGAAAGATAAGGCAAACGGATTGTTGATTAGCCGCAATAGCGAACTCCCGCAAGCACTCGATACGTTTTTAATCGGCTTGAAGAATTGGAACTTTGCATTTGCCTATTCAGTGCAACTAGTAGAAGCCTATTCTTCAGAAAAACTAGTACAGCAACTCAATCGATTGATAGAAGGTGAAATACATGGTGCGTAAATTCAGAGCACTTCAAATCGGTCCCGACAATTACAAGGAGGCATTTGAGACACAAAGCGAGATAGATTGGCACTATGTCAACGACGATAATATAGAACAAGATTTCGAAACCATCTGCAGCGAGATGCAAGCAGAGAAAGCCTTTGAGTTTATTCTCATTCAAACACCCTACACCGAGAATTTGGCCGCGTTGCTAGACATCATCAGCGAACCGTTCAATACGTACGTTGAAAGTCCTTTTTGGGAAGAAAGATTTGGACAGTTCAGTGCTGCAAGAAAGTACTTCTTCAGGGAAGTGATGGGAGAAAACACAGCGGATTTAATCGATAAAATTAAAACAATCGGTTTCTCCGGTCAATACGGAGATAAAGTCAGTACGATAGATGCTTTAGTCAATCCGGCGTTTACAGGCACAATGCAATATAACGGCAATGTGAATGTTGAGTTAGAAGGAGATTACGGAACTGACTTCAACCCGCTCATCCATTGGAAAACCATTTTGACCGCGAATAAGAATAAAGCTAACGATATTTGGCCTGAATTTGAAATCGAAGGGGATGTACAGCTTCAATATACTTTCAGAGTCGGTGACAACAGTGCGGTCGACCGTATTTTAGAGACGTATACATTCACTCAAGATGAATTAAGCGAACCCATTACCATCCACAAACAGCCCATCAACTGTTACATTGCAGTATCAATTAAGGCGAAAGGGTCAGGCAAAGTTAAAATCGGTCCGGTACATAAACGTTGGTCCCGTTTAGATTTCGGCGACTTTATATTAGGCGGTCATCGTTATACAGATACCGATCGCGATGAATTTATTTATTATTTCAATCCTGGAGATTTAAAGCCGCCGCTGAACGTCTATTTCAGTGGTTATCGTCCTGCAGAAGGATTTGAAGCCTTCTTTATGATGAAAAAAATGGGCGCGCCGTTCTTATTATTCGGTGATCCGCGACTTGAAGGCGGCGCTTTCTATGCAGGTTCTGAAGAATATGAAAAGGCCATTACACAAACGATTAAAGATACATTAGCTGAACTTAATTTTTCAGACAGTGATTTAATCATGTCAGGATTATCCATGGGGTCTTTCGGGGCATTGTATTATAGCGGGAAATTAAGACCTAAGGCGATTATTGTCGGCAAACCACTCGTTAACATGGGAACGATTGCTGCCAATATGCGTTTAGTCCGCCCGAATGATTTCGGTACGATGCTCGATATTTTACTCAAGAATGAGCATTCGAATGAGGACATCGCAATTCAACATCTTAATGATAAGTTCTGGAAATACATGAAGTATAACGATTTATCCGATACGACCTTTGCGATTGCGTTTATGGAACAAGATGATTATGATTCGCAAGCGCATAATGACTTAGTAAATTATTTTGGTAAACAAAAGGTGAAAATTATCAGTCGCGGTATTCCAGGTCGACATAATGACGACACGCCGACCATCGCCAATTGGTTTACCAACTTCTACAATATTATGCTCAGAAATGAGTTTGGGAGATAGATAGTATGGCAGAGACACAGCATTTCAATGTTTATTGGCGACAAATTAATCAGTCCACTTTCATGTACGGGGCGCGACTTCAATTTCAATCTGGCGGCGCTCAGTATGATAACCGTTTGATGCCTTCAGGAACCGTCATTCATGAATGGTATATGCACACGAATTTTTATACTGACCGTGCCTTTCCTGCTTTACCTTTTCTGAAAAAAGGTATCACATATCGTTTTAAATTCCATGTGACTGCTGTACCAGCTAACACCGTTTATTTTAAGATTATTTTTTTAAAAAGAAATGGGACAGAAGCGGCGACGTTTATTGCGAAAGATAAAGAAATTGATATCGAGATGCCGGAAGAGGCTTACGAATACCAAGTGCAAATGATTAATGCGGCAATGGAATCCCTGCATTTCGAACGGATTGAAATTATTCCAGAAGAACAAGTCGCAGCGACATCTCATCCTGCCGATACGTTAGAGGCGTTGCGCCAAGAGGGAGGTGGCAGAGATGGCTAATGCTATGCAACAGACGATTAATCGCCTGCGTTTATGGTCTTTAGAGAAAACTTTGCGTAAAATCAATCAATTGAGCGACACGATGGCTGCCAAAACCGACGCTGAATTGCAGAAACAAACGGCTATCTTTAAAGCAGCACTGCAAAATGGCAAAACTCTAACCGATATTTTGCCGGAAGCTTATGCTACAGCACGTGAAGCCAGCAAACGTGTACTCGGTATGTATCCGAAAGATGTACAAGTACTCGGAGCTATCGTCTTGCATGAAGGAAATATTGCAGAAATGCAGACCGGTGAAGGCAAGACGCTGACCGCTACTTTACCGCTCTATTTAAATGCGTTAAGCGGGAAAGGTGCTTTCTTGGTGACTACGAATGATTATTTAGCTGAACGTGATTATGAAGAGATGCGTCCTTTATATGAATGGTTAGGTTTGACCACGTCGTTAGGCTTTATCGGCGGCCCCGATTATGAATATCAGCCTGGAGAGAAACAAGCAATTTATAATGCGGATATCATTTATACGACCAATGGCCGTCTAGGCTTTGATTATTTGATCGATAATCTGGCGGATTCATTAGAAGGCAAATTTATGCCGGATTTGAATTACGCATTGATTGATGAAATTGATTCCATTATTTTAGATGCGGCTCAGACCCCTTTAGTGATTTCAGGTGCACCGCGTGTACAGTCGAATTTGTTTGAAATAACGAAACAATTTGTTCAGACTTTGGAAAAAGACCGTGATTTTAAAATTGATGAACGTAAGAAGGAAGTATGGCTGACTTCAGCAGGCATTCAAGCGACCCGTGATTATTTCAATGTGCCTGATTTATATGAAGCACGTCATTTAGATTTAATCCGTAATATCAATTTAGCATTACGTGCGCGTTATTTATTCGAGGCGGATATTGATTATTATGTCTTGAAAGGCGAAATCGTCTTAATCGATCGCATTACTGGCCGCTTACTGCCCGGAACTAAATTACAATCTGGCTTACATCAAGCAATTGAAGCCAAAGAGGATATTGAAATCACCAATGATATGAGCATCATGGCAACCATTACGTTTCAAAATTTATTTAAGCAATTCAATCAATTTTCAGGAATGACGGGTACAGCTAAACAAGGTGAAAAGGAATTAAATGACTTGTATAGCAAAATTGTGGTGCAGATTCCGACTGATAAACCGGTTCAGAGGGAAGATTATAAAGATAGAGTATTCATGACGATTGAAGATAAGAATAAAGCACTGATGCAACGTTTATTGGAGCTATACCAGTCCAAACGCCCTGTACTCTTGATTACACGCACAGCCGAAGCAGCAGAACAATTTTCGATGTTTCTTTTTCAAAATAATATCCCGAATAATTTGCTGATTGCTCAAAATGCAGCCAAAGAAGCGCAGATGATTGCAGAAGCGGGACAGCTTGGAGCAGTGACAGTAGCTACGAGTATGGCTGGACGCGGAACGGATATAAAATTAGAAGAAGGAGTGGCGGAACTTGGCGGATTAGCCGTCTTGGTGCATGAACATATGGATAACAGTCGTGTGGACCGGCAATTACGCGGGCGTTCTGGACGACAAGGAGATCCGGGGTCCTCGCAAATTTATATTTCGCTGGAGGATTATGTAGTGAAGCGATGGGGTAATACCAACTTGTTAGAAAATGACAAACTAAAACAACAAGACGCTGCAGAATTAGAACAAAGTCCGCTCTTTCGACATAAAGTCAGCAAGATTGTACATAAAGCGCAACAAATTTCAGAAGAACAAGGGATTGCGGCCCGTGAAATGGCGAATGAATTTGAAAAAAGTATCAGTATACAAAGGGATTTGATTTACAAAGAGCGTGATAACATACTGGCATTGAATAATTTCGGCCAATTTGATTTAGAGCGCATGGCAGAAGATGTTTACCGTCAATATGTGCAAGATAATTGGGGTCGACTGGATGCCGACAACTTGCGTTCCTATATTTACAAAAATGTCAGCTTTGATTTTAAAGGTGATTTTGAAGCGGAAATATTAGAGAGCCAGAGTGCTGTAATTAACTTTTTAGTTCAGTTATTTCAAACGCAAAAACGCAGACAAGCTGAGACATTAAATGATGCGGAAATGTATCATGAGTTTCTGCAGAAGTGTGTCTTAAAGGCCATTGATCAGGGTTGGATTCGACAAGTCGATCATCTGCAACAACTAAAGGGCAGTGTGAATAATCGTCAAAATGGCCAACGTAATGCAATTTTCGAATATCATCGCGCTGCTTTAGAATCCTATGAAGCAATGGGCGAAGAAATTAAACATAATATGATTCGCAATATCAGTTTAAGTATGGTGACCTTTGGCAAGAAAGATGCAATGATTATCCATTTTCCATAACTAGGGGGAAGTAAAGTGACAATTTACAATATTAATTTCGGTATTGGCTGGGCGAGCAGCGGCGTAGAATATGCGCAAGCGTATCGTGCTAAGCTCTTAAGAAATTTTAAACATCCATTAAAATTTGTATTTATTGATTTGATTCAAAATGAAAATATTCAAACGTATACCGAAAATATGGGCTTTCAAGATGATGAAGTCATTTGGTTGTATCAGTACTTTTCAGATATTCCTATAGCGCCGACAACTTATACTGTCGACGATTTATTAGATACTGTTCAGAATCAAGTTGCGCGTACAGAACAAGCTGGCGCCGTACGTCGATTATTTATGCCGGGTAATCAAAACTTTATTACTTGTTATTTGAAGGATGCAGAAGGTGATATTGTCAATCGGGCTGAGTTTGTGGTGAATGGCAATTTGATTCGTAAAGACTTCTATTCGTATACACGCATCTATTCCGAATTTTATGCTCCTTTTGAACAACGCGCTAAAGTTTATCTGCGCCAATTCTACAATCAAGATGGTTCGATTGCCTATCAAGAATTTATTGATGGCGACCGCCATATGTATAGCTTTAAAGATGCTAAGTTTTATAGTAAAGAGGCCTTTGTCGCTTACTTTATGGAACAATTAGACCTTACTGCAGATGATGTGGTGATTCTTGATCGCGCTTCTCATGAGTTGCACATCGGTCAGGCAATCTTACAACATAAAGGGGACAGTAAACTAGGCGTAGTGGTGCATGCAGAACACTTTAGTGAAGGCAGCACCAATGACGAAACGATTTTGTGGAACAATTATTATGAATACCAATTTAGAAATGCACCTGAATTTGATTTCTTTATTACAGCTACCGATCTACAAAATGAAATTTTAACCCAGCAAATGCAATATTATCAAGATCACACACCTAACATCCATACGATACCAGTCGGCAGTTTGCATGAATTAAGCTATCCTGAAAAAGGAGAGACACGCCATCCTTACTCGATTATCAGTGCCTCACGCCTCGCTTCGGAAAAGCATGTTGATTGGTTGATTCGTGGTGTCGTTAAAACTAAAGCAGTGCTGCCCGAAATTACCTTTGATATTTATGGTGAAGGCGGTGAACGCACTGCCTTGCAAGACTTGATTCAAGAATTAGGAGCAGAAGATTATATCCACTTACACGGGCATGTCAACTTGGCTCAAATCTATCCTCGCTATGATTTATTTGTTTCTGGGTCAACGAGTGAAGGTTTCGGCTTAACCTTGATGGAAGCTATTGGTGCAGGCTTAGGAATGATTGGATTCGATGTCAAATATGGTAATCCGACATTTATTGAACATGGAGAAAATGGTTATTTGATCCCTATTGATTTGAAACAAGATCGCTTAGATGAAATTACAGACCGGATTGCGTCACGTATCGTGGATTATTTCCAAGGAAATACTGAAGCGTTTCATGAGAAGTCGTATGAGATTGCAGAGGCATTTAAAACAGCGCACATTCAAGAAAAATGGCGCAACTTGATAGGAGAGGTGCTCAATGATTAATCTGTTCGAACGTTTTAATCAACCGACTGAAACACTGTATCATTCAATGTTAGAAGCTGGGTTGGACCATTTAACAGTCGTATTAAATGATGATGGTTTTTTACCAGAAGCAGTGACTTCGCCTTATCGTTTTTTTGCGGAAAATGAAATCAAAGACAGTGATCACCCATTATACTTTAATGAAATAGAAATTCCACGGTTCTGGAATATTGAAGGCGATAATAATCAAGCGGTCATTAAAGATATGGGAGAAGTACGCGGTAAGATTCACTATCAACCTAATTACAAACAGCGTATTGTCAGTAACGTGGAGTGGTTAGATCCGCAAGGCTTTGTCCGCTACCGTGACCATTATGATCAGTTTGGAATACGTTTTGCCCAAACCACTTATGATTTACGGGGTGTCGCGATTTTGAAAGAATATTTCACACGTGAAGGAGAACCGCTGATTTATGTCAATTACACTACCTCCAATTATGTACTGACTTGGCATGGAAAGGATTACTTCTTTGAAACGGAAGTAGACTTCATTGTCTTTTATTTAGAAATCATGGGAATAGATTTAGACAGCTTTGTGATTAATCATCTAGGTACACCTTTATCAGTAGTTTATAATTTAGGCGCTGAAGGCCACGATTATGTAGTATGGCAAGAGCGTATTGATGTGAATGCTGCATTGCCGGGGAATATGCGGTTAGTTTTAAATGAAGGTGATGCCAATCGTTCGTCCCGTGATTTCACCTTGATCGTACCAGAACGTCAAGAATATGACCGGATTGTTGGAAAAGTAGGAGATGCTGAAAGGGAGAAGATGGAGTTAGGAGGCTATATCTATCCCTTCGCACGCCACAACCAATTTACTTCTAACATTTTGACGATGACCAATTCGGATCAAATCGAGAATTTAGAAGAGATTGTGAAACTCAGTCCGCATTTGAAATTTCATATTGGGGCTTTGACTGAAATGTCTTCGGAATTGTTGGCAATGGAACGCTATGACAATGTAAAACTCTATCCATCGTTGGAACGCGAAACGGTGAAGAAGTTGTATAATGATTGTGATATTTATTTAGATATTAACTCAGGTAATGAAATCTTAGATGCAGTTCGTCGTGCCTTCTTAGCGGATATGTTAATCTTCGCTTATCAGGAAACAGCGCATAATTTAAAATATGTTAATGATAGTGCAGAGGGGACCGTGCATAAGACTGCAGATTATCGCGAATTGATGCATCAACTGCACCAGACTATAGATAATCATGGAAAATGGCGGACGTTATTGAAACGTCAAAAACAACAAGCGAATGTTGTAGATGTTCAAACGTTCAAACAGTTATTTCAGTGATGGTGGATTAAGATATTAAACACTATATAATCAAGATATAATTTTGCATTTTTCTATACTCTAGTGTTATAATTTGATTAACAAGGAATCTAGTATAGATGCACCAATCCCCTCACTATTGCGAGTAGTGAGGGGATTTTTGTAAGTGTGGCTAGGGTCGTCTATTTATTATTGCGATTACGTAGCCAATGCGTAAATAACGCAATAATACAACCACTGATGACTGTGGCCGTGATGTGAACAAGGAATTCTAGCATAAAACAGCACCTCCTCTCTGCGTTCGTATTGACGCCTGAGAGATAGACGACCTTTATATTATACCATCAGTAAAGATAGATTATAATATTAAACACAGTATGTTCACAGACGCTGCCAAAAATCGAATTTTGCATTTCTGTATACTTTAGTGTTATATTTTAGTTAACAAGAGCTTCGTGCATTATATGCACCAAATCCCCTCACTATTGCAGTAGTGAGGGGATTTTTTAGGTGTAGCCATGGTGTGAGAGTGTGCGTAACTGTCTAGGCTGCCACTCATCGCCTATACAAATCAAGGGCGAAGTGTCTAAGCTGCCACTCATCGCCTATACAAATCAAGGGCGAAGTGTCTAAGCTGCCACTCATCGCCTATACAGATCAGGGCCGAAGTGTCTAAGCTGCCACTCATCGCCTATACAGATTGGGGCAAAAATGTATAGGCTCGCACTCACTGCTTATACAGATAGGGGTCAAAGTGTCTAGGCTGTCACTCGCTGCTTATACAGATCAAGGCCGAAGTGTCTAAGCTGCCACTCATCGCCTATACAGATAGGGGTCAAAGTGTCTAGGCCCGCACTCGCTGCTTATACAGTTTCCCCTCTCCCCGCTAATTAGCTATAACCTATATAAGGCATTTCAATTACATTTTACATATTCCATAAATTAACGACTGCATAACTGCGTAAAGGACGCCAAGCTTCAGAGGCGGTTAATCGTGCTTTAGGTGTGTCGTAGTTCGGCATTGCATTTTTAATACCGATATCAGTTTCTAGAAAACTGTCGGTGTAACCCAGTGCACGCATGCCGATATATTGTGCCGTCCAGTCACCTATGCCTTTGATTGCTAAGAGTTGTCGCATCTCAGCTTCAGCAGCTTGCATCTGAGCGATGTGAGAAGCTGAAGAAAGGTCAGCTCCAACGCCTTTTACTAAAGGATTCAAGTGAATTTGCCCTTCAATAAGAGCCTCAGCTAAAGCAGCTATAGTATTGGAACGCCGTCCGGTAATGCCTAAGGGACCTAATATATCTGAAATAGGAATCTCGCTATGCATTAATTGCACGAATGATTCAGGAATAGGAAACAATGTATCTAAGTCTTCGATTCCCGTGTCAAAGGGTGTACCTAATGCACGTACTAAACGGCCAGAAAGGGTAGTGGCTGCTTTAACGGTAATCTGTTGACCTAAGATTGCACGTACTCCTAATTCAAATCCATTAAAGGCGCCGGGTACACGTAACCCTTGAGTAACCCACTGCTCATTTAAAGTTGTAGTGATAATTTCTGGATTAACGTCTAAATCAAATAAATGCCGTAATCTCTGGACAACTTCACGCCATTCAGGTATTAAACTTGCACTCATCTCTACCGTGAGTGCGTTGCTCTCCAAGTTTTCTTTTACCCGAAGCCAGCCCTTTACAGTTCTATGTGAAAAGGGAGGACGCAGCAAGACGGTACGTGCGTAATGGTGATCTTGGACGGTTTCTACGCCTGGAATAGCCCGCTTGCCTAAGTAATCTATTATAGCAGACCAGATGTAGGGTGGTTGGTAGTATAAGTTGAAGTGCAAGGATTGCTGGTACCAACTGGTATCGACGGGTGCAGTGGTCCAAGTATTTGTGTTTAAGTTTTCTTTAAAGGTACGGATAAATAACTGTTTAAATTGCATCGATTTCACTCCTTATTATTTCTTACCCGATTTAAGCAACCCCCTTGAAATCTCTATGGAAAAATTTTAAGGTAGAGACTGTCGGTGTTGAATTATCATCAATTTGCAAAATGAAACACTGTCACAAGAGCATGGAGAAGTACCCAAGCACGGCTGAAGGGATCGGTCTCGAAAACCGACAGGAGCTTAACGGCTCGCGGGGGTTCAAATCCCTTCTTCTCCGTTGAATAAAGTACACTGGATATAGAAGGCCAGTGTGCTTTTTTATTTTTTTCATAAATTAATTGCTAGCCCTCAACAATTTCGTTAAGCTTAGTAAGAATAGAGATGTTTATAATTTTCAGTCTTAAAATGTATAAATATATTATAGCTCTATATCTGAAAATAAGGGGATGGGAAAGATGAAGCGCATGTTGACAGTTGTAGCAGCGAGTACATTGATTCTGACTGCTTGTGGCAGTAATGATTCGACATCAGAAGATAAACACAATAAACAATCTGCCAACCACAAACAATCCGAACAGCAAAAAGATAAAATTAAATATCCAAAAGATGGTGTGAAAGGTATTTATGTTACACCTGGTTCATTGCAAGGAGAAAAATTTGATGAATTGATTAAATTTATCAATGAAACAGAATTGAATGCTATGGTTATTGATGTTAAAGATGACAGCGGTAATATTACGATGGATTTAAATTCAGATAATAAGCTGATTCAGAAAAATACAACTGAAATGGTAAATCTGAAAAACCTGATGAAAACTTTGAAGAAGAATAACATTTATCCGATTGCACGTGTAGTAACATTCAAGGATTCACGTTTAGCTGAGGAACATCCTGAGTGGTCTTTTAAAGAGCAAAATGGTCAAGTTTGGGAAAGTGACGGTGGGGATAAATTCTTAAATCCGTTCAGCAAGCAGGTATGGAATTATGATATTGATGTAGCGAAGGCAGCGGCTAAAGCAGGTTTCAGAGAAGTACAATTTGATTACGTGCGCTTCCCGGAAGGCTTCGAAAATATGGATAAGCATTTGAAATATACCAATGGCAATTATAAAGGCGACGATATGAATCATACGCAGCAACGTGTCGATACGATTTCTAACTTCTTGAAGACTGCACGTAAAGAAATCCATCCACTTGATGCGCAAATTTCTGCGGATGTCTTCGGTTATTCTGCGACAGTTGAAGAAGCGCCTGGTATAGGGCAAAGTTTCCCTAAGATTGCTGAGAATGTAGATGTAATATCTTCGATGATTTATCCTTCTCACTGGAATCCAGGCGACTTCGGTATTGAACACCCTGACTTAGAACCGTATAAAACAGTAGATAATTATTTGGATAAAGAAGAAGCGGTATTGAAAAAAACTGGAAAGCATCATCCTAAAACGCGTCCTTGGCTGCAAGATTTCACTGCAAGCTATCTAGGTGAGGGGAATTATAAAGAATATGATTCCAAAGAAGTTTCCGAACAAATTCAAGCTTTGCGCGATCATGGAGTTCATGAATTCTTGTTGTGGGATGCTTCTGGAGATTACACTAAAGGTGTAGATTATACGCCCGATAAAAGTAAAAAGCAAAGTGATAAATCACAATAATAGTTATAGACTGAGCCTTTGTTTGAGGTTCAGTTTTTTGTTGTCTAAAAGTTGGAAAATAAATCTAGTTTTATAAAAAGAGTTTTACAAAATTTGGGAGTAGATAAAGCGTAAAGACAATGTTAAAGCTAAAAATATTATAAATTTTAGAGAAAATTAAGTGTTACTATACATTTAACCTCAAAACTTTGTTACAATGGTTTCGTGCGACTATATATAGAAAAATATTTACTTTATCATAAAATAAAGTAGCGTGGTACAACTTAGAAAACATGGAGGACACCAATGAAATCACGTAATAACAAACGTCTAGACTTCTTGCCGAATATTCACAATAAGTATTCTATACGTAAATTCACTGTAGGTACGGCGTCAATTTTGTTAGGTACAACTTTGATATTCGGTTTGAATCAAGATGCAGATGCTGCAGAAAATGAGAACAATGCTGAAGCGACACAAACTTCGAACGTCTCTAATGATGCCATTTCGAATAATCAAACATCTGCGACTGAGGAAGACGTATCAGAACAACTTGTCAAAGAGCAACCTAGCACACAAACAACAACAGCTTCTGAACCTGCAAATGCACAAGTATCTGAAGCTCAAACAAGTACAAATTCCACAGAGCCGCATGTAGGAAAAGAGAAAGAAGAGGAAGCTGTTTCTGTTGAAAACATCAGAAATACAGTCTCTGAAAACAAAGAGAACGAGCAACATAACACAAATACTGACCCAGCAAAACAGGAAGCGACACCACAAACAGCTGAACAATCTTCAGAACCGACGCGTTTAAATTTAAATAACGTATCAGAAAACCCTGTAGATTTTGCAGAAATAAATAATGGCGCAAAAGCTCCTGTAGAATTTGTTCATCAATATGGACAGTCAGCGAACAAAGAAGAATTCGTTCGTCAACAACTTGCTGAAAATTATAATTCAGAGGATATAGAAGGCATCTTGAGTAAACTGCATGTAGATTATAATACTATATCAGCAGAAGATTTATTCCAAGATATTTTACGAGCAGGTATTGAATATGCAAATGAGCAAACATCTAAATACACTGTTTATGCAGTACGTTCTATGCCGGATGACGCCACATTCTCAACTAGATCTATAGATGATATAGAACCTACCGTTTATCCTATCGGAAATCCAAATACAACTTCTAACGTAAAACTTCCTAAAAACGGAACTTCTGCAGAAATAATTGGGGCATTAAAAACAGATATTAGTGTACCTGCTTCTGGGATTACTGTAACAGGGAACGGTAAAACTTATGCTGGTCAAAAACCAGCCCATTACACATTTAATGTAACGCCAGACAAGCAACATAACGTTGTAAAAGTTACTGTTAAATATTACGCAACAGCTGGTACAGGCGATCACTATGCAGATATGGGTGGCTTAAAACTTGGAAGCGGTTATATCAAAATTGATTCAATACAATATAACTTTATACAATTAGGAACAGGCACTAGAGGTGGTAAACCAGTAGTTATTACTAGCTCGATGAAACCGGGATTAGTGAAACCGGGTTACCCAGAAGGTTTTGCTATGGATAATAGACCAGCTCTTACGGATACAATGATTCAAAATGGTGGATATGGACTTTTAGAGTTTAGTCTTCCTGTGAAAGATTGGGATGGAGATCTTAGTATCGAGGCGTTCCCGATGATGTATTCACAAACTACGCCATATGCTCATCCCGTTAATCCATTTTCTACTGAAAACTATTTTAATGATAAAGGGCAAGTTATTTTAGATGTAAATCCAGATGTAAATATCAAACAAACTGTTAAAAAAGTGACAGAACCTATTCCTTTTGACGTTGAGTACATTAATACTAAAGATTTAGATGCAGGGCAGCAACGAGTTAAAACAGAAGGACATCCTGGTACTAAAGAATTTACACGAAGCGATATAACTTATAAAGACGTTTTAATTAGCAGAGCACAAGACGATGAAAAAATAACAGAACAACCTGTTAACAAAATTGTGGAGTTAGGTATTGGAAATATTGAGGTTAGTATACCGTTAGAACCGCCTGTTATAGACCCTCAACTTTCCGGAGCACAAACTATTACGGGTTCAACTGAGCCGTTTGCTGCCGTAGATATTAAAGTAGGTAATCAAACTTATCATACAACAGCAGATAATAATGGAGACTTTTCTCAAAATTTAGATACTCCTTTGAAAGAAGCAGACAGAATTTCTGCTATTGCTAGAAAAGATGGAAAAACTAGTAAACCAGGTAAAGAAATCGTACCTAGAGATGGACGACCAGTTGAGTTGGAAACAACAACTACACGCGGTAATAATCTGGGCAAACCAGGCACTTGGGTAACACTTACTGATAAATCGAATGGCAAAGAAATTAGTCGTTTCTTCGTGCCAGATGGGGAAGCTGGAGCACAAGGTGTGAAGGGTGACAAAGGAGATAAAGGAGAACGTGGTGACAAAGGTCCCCGAGGAGAAAAAGGACGAGACGGAGATGATGGTGAAAAAGGAGACCCAGGTGAACAAGGACCAGCAGGAACTTCAGTATACATTGCTGGTACTAATGCTATGCCGAATGGCAATATTCAAGTTAATTTTAGTGATGGGACCGATATCGTTGTTCCTAAAGGAGATAAAGGTGATCAAGGCGAAAAAGGTTCAAAAGGTGACGCATTAAAAATTACAAAAATAGAAGACTTACCTAATGGAGATAAAAAATTAACATTTAGTGATGGAAAAAGCACTACTATTCCAAAAGGAAATAAAGGAGAAGACGGTAAATCAGTAAAAGTCCAGGGTTACAGAATTACTCCAACAGGTTCTGTGGTAACTTTTACTGATGGTGCAGAAGTCACAGTTCCAATGGGACCAAAAGGCGACAAAGGTGATACGGGAGCGACAGGCGCTCAAGGTCCTAAAGGTGATACGGGAGCGCAGGGACCAAAAGGAGATCTCGGAGACACTGGAGCCCAAGGTCCACGTGGAGAACAAGGCCCTAAGGGTGATAAAGGAGACACTGGAGCAGCTGGTAAAGATGCCAAACCATTAACGGTTACTGGTGAAAGCAAAGACGCAGCAGGCAACACAGTCGTTAACTTCAGCGATGGTTCACATGTCACAATTTCAAAAGGAGACAAAGGCGACCGTGGTGAAACTGGTGCTGCTGGCGCTCAAGGTGCTAAAGGTGAAACTGGAGCAACAGGTCAAAAAGGTGATAAAGGTGATTCTATCTCTATTACAAGTATCACGCCGCAATCTAATGGAGATACGAAAGTAGTCTTTTCAGATGGTAAAGAACTTAATATTCCTAAAGGGGCCAAAGGTGATAAAGGCCAAGATGCCGCACCGTTAACTGTAACTGAAACAACTAAAGATACAGCAGGCAATACAGTCGTGCATTTCAGTGATGGCAAAACAGCTACTGTTTCAAAAGGTGATACTGGCGCAACAGGTGCAACCGGTGCTCAAGGTCCTAAAGGAGATAAGGGCGATGCAGGACAAAATGCCGCTCCATTAACTGTCACTGGTGAAAGAAAAGACGCGGCAGGTAATACGGTCGTCAGCTTCAGTGATGGTTCAACTGCTACCATCTCTAAAGGCGATAAAGGCGAGACTGGTGCTGCGGGAGCTAAAGGCGATTCTATCACTGTTAAGAGTGTAGAACCTCAAGCAAACGGAGACGTTAAAGTAGTCTTTTCAGATGGTAAGGAAGTCAACATTCCTAAAGGAGCCAAAGGTGATAAAGGCCAAGACGCCGCACCGTTAACAGTTACAAGTACTACTAAAGATAAAGACGGTAACACTGTCGTACACTTCAGTGACGGCAAGACTGCGACAGTTTCAAAAGGTGATACTGGGGCAGCCGGTAAAGATGCAAAACCTTTAACTGTCACTGGTGAAACTAAAGATAATAACGGCAATACAGTTGTAAGATTCAGCGACGGTACTTCAATCACTGTCAATAAAGGTGATCGTGGTGAAGCTGGCGCTAAAGGTGAAAAAGGTGACCGAGGCGAAAACGGTACTTCTATTGCCATAGATAAAATTGAAACATTGCCGACAGGTGCAACTAAAGTGACTTTCTCTGACGGCAAATCATTTGAAATTCCAAAAGGAAACGATGGTACATCTGTTACAATTACTGAAACTAAAACGCTTCCTAATGGCAATAAACAAGTGACTTTCTCTGATGGCAAAACTCTTGAAATTCCAAAAGGAGACAAAGGTGACACTGGAGCTAAAGGCGCAGATGCCAAACCTTTAACAGTACTTGGAGAAACAAAAGATGGCAATGGCAACACTGTAGTTAATTTTAGTGATGGTTCAACTGCTACCATCTCTAAAGGCGATAAAGGCGACACAGGTGCTAAAGGTGAAACGGGCGACTCAATTACTATAAAAAGTATTACACCGCAAGCCAATGGCGATACAAAAGTAGTCTTCTCAGATGGTAAAGAACTTACTATTCCTAAAGGTGAGAAAGGCGACAAAGGAGACGCTGGAGCTAAAGGTGCTGATGCTGCTCCGTTAACTGTTCAAAGCACTGACAAAGACCAAGACGGCAATACTGTAATCCACTTCAGTGATGGCCAAACAGCTACTGTTTCTAAAGGAGACAAAGGAGATAAAGGCGATACTGGAGCAACAGGCGCAGCAGGTCAAGACGCCGCACCATTAACTGTAACTAACACAACAAAAGATAAAGATGGCAATACAGTCGTACACTTCAGCGATAACTCAACAGCTACTATCTCTAAAGGAGATAAAGGAGAGGCTGGTCAAACAGGTGCTGCAGGAGCTAAAGGCGATAAAGGCGACAAAGGTGATTCTATTACTATTGCAAGTGTGACACCGCAAGTCAATGGCGATACTAAAGTAGTCTTTTCAGATGGTAAAGAATTAACGATTCCTAAAGGTGCAAAAGGCGAAAAAGGCCAAGATGCTCAACCATTGACAGTCACAAGCACTAATAAAGACGCAGACGGCAATACTGTAATCCACTTCAGCGACGGACAAACAGCTACTGTTTCTAAAGGAGACAAAGGAGATAAAGGCGATACTGGAGCAGCAGGTGCAAACGGTCAAGATGGTCAGTCAGTTACGATAACATCAACAACAACTGAACCGAATGGCGATACGAAAGTGACATTTAGCGATGGACATGTCATTACAATACCAAAAGGTAAAGACGGCAAATCTGTAACAGTAGACAGTTCTGCTCCTGATAAAGACGGCAACATGGTTATTCACTTTAGCGATGGAAGCAATGCAACTATCCCTAAAGGTGCAAAAGGTGAACGTGGTGAAACAGGTGCAGCTGGAAAAGATGCAACACCATTAACAGTTGTAAACACTGATAAAGATGTAAACGGTAATACGGTTGTGCATTTCAGTGACGGTTCGCAAGCTGTTATCTCTAAAGGAGACAAAGGCGAAAAAGGTGACGCTGGAATTGCAGGTAAAGACGCCGCACCATTAACTGTAACTAACACAACAAAAGACAACGATGGCAACACAGTCGTACACTTCAGTGATGGTCAAACAGCCACTGTTTCTAAAGGCGACAAAGGAGATACTGGAGCTGCAGGCGCGACAGGTAAAGATGGTAAGTCTATCACTATTGCAAGCATTGAACCACAAGACAATGGCGACACTAAGGTCACATTCTCAGACGGTCAATCTATTAATGTACCAAAAGGCAAAGATGGAAAATCTGTTACTATCACGAACACAGAAACACTTCCAAATGGTAATAAACAAGTTACATTCTCAGATGGAAAAACACTTGAAATTCCAAAAGGAGACAAAGGCGATCGCGGTGAAACTGGTGCTGCAGGAGCTCAAGGAGCAGCCGGTCAAAATGGAACTTCAATCACAATTGATAAAACAGAAGAAACACCAGCCGGTACAAAAGTAACATTCAGTGATGGTAAATCAATCACAGTTCCAAAAGGCGCAGATGGAAAATCGATTACGGTTAAATCATCAGAACCTAATGCAGACGGCGATATTGTTGTCACATTCAGCGATGATTCACATGTCACTATTCCTAAAGGCGCTAAAGGCGACACTGGTGCAGCAGGTCCAGCTGGAAAAGATGGTGCTTCAATCACGATTACAAGCACAGAAACTACACCAGAAGGTAACACGAAAGTCAACTTCTCAGATGGACATTCAATTACTATTAATAAAGGTGATGCTGGTGCAGCCGGTACGAATGGTAAAGATGGAACTTCAGTTACTATTACTTCAAGTAAAGTACTTGATAATGGCGATAATGAAGTCACATTCTCAGATGGAACTAAGATTACAATTCCAAAAGGCGCGAAAGGTGATAAAGGTGATGCAGGAAATTCAATCACCGTTCAAGACACACAACCTTTAGCCAATGGAGACATTGAAGTTACATTCTCAGATGGTAAGAAAGTCACTATTCCTAAAGGCGCTAAAGGAGATCAAGGTGAAAAAGGTGCAGATGCAACACCGTTAACTGTTCAAAGCACTGATAAAGACCAAGACGGCAACACGGTAATCCACTTTAGTGACGGCGGAACTGCGACAATTTCTAAAGGTGATAAAGGTGACGCTGGTGCAAAAGGCGCAGACGGTACATCCGTAACAGTAGATCAAATTAATAAATTGCCGAATGGTGATTCTGAAGTAGTCTTCAGTGATGGTAAGAAAGTGACTATCCCTAAAGGCGACAAAGGTGATGCAGGTCAAAATGCTGCTCCACTCACAGTTACAGGCTCTGAAAAAGATGCAGATGGAAACACTGTCATCCACTTCAGCGATGGTACTACAGCGACTGTTGCAAAAGGAGATAAAGGAGAACAAGGTCTGCAAGGTGTTCCAGGTGAAGCGGGCGCTAAAGGTGACAAAGGTGACTCAATCACTATTACAAGTATTACACCTCAAGATAATGGCGATACAAAAGTAGTCTTTTCAGATGGTAAAGAAGTCACAATACCAAAAGGTGCGAAAGGTGATACAGGCGCAGCTGGCAAAGAAGCCGCACCGCTTACAGTCACTGGTTCTGAAAAAGACGCAGACGGCAACACAATTGTCCACTTCAGCGATAATTCGCAAGCTGTTATCTCTAAAGGAGATAAAGGTGATACTGGGGCAGCTGGAGCAAACGGTAAAGATGGTCAATCTATTACAGTTCAAAATGTAGCTCCAGATAAAGATGGCAACACAGAAGTATCATTCTCAGATGGTTCTAAAGTTGTCATTCCGAAAGCTAAAGACGGCGTGAATGGTACAGATGGCAAATCCATCACTATCGCAAGTACAGAGACAACACCAGAAGGTAATTCAAAAGTCACATTCTCAGATGGTACTTCAATTACTATTGCCAAAGGAGATAAAGGCGACAAAGGTGAAGCAGGTAAAGATGCAACACCATTGACAGTTACTGGTACATCTCAAGATCCGGACGGCAATACGGTGCTTAATTTCAGCGATGGTTCTCATGCAACAGTAGCTAAAGGCAAAGACGGCGTTGCTGGAAAAGATGGTAAGTCAATTACGATTACTGATACAGCTGTTCAACCGGATGGTTCAACAAAACTTACATTCAGCGACGGTCATGAAGTTATTATTCCAAAAGGAGAGAAAGGCGACACAGGAGCTCAAGGTGAGGCCGGTAAAGATGGTACATCAGTAACCATTACAAATACTGAAACAACACCTGATGGCGCTACTAAAGTTAACTTCTCAGACGGTAAATCGATTACTATTCCTAAAGGACAGGACGGCACATCAGTCACAGTACAAGGTTCTGCTCCTGATGCAGATGGTAATACAGTGGTGACATTCTCAGATGGTAAAACTGTCACAATTCCAAAAGGTGCGAAAGGTGATAAAGGCGATACTGGAGCCCAAGGTGCAGCAGGAAAAGACGCAACACCATTAACGATAACAGGATCAGCACAAACACCAGACGGCAATACTGAAGTAACCTTCTCAGACGGCACTAAAGTCGTGATTCCGAAAGCTAAAGACGGTGTGAACGGTCTTGATGGTAAATCCATCACTGTGACCGGCAGCGAAGCTCAGCCTGATGGTTCGACGAAAGTAACTTTCAGTGATGGACGTGAAATTGTGATTCCAAAAGGGGAAAAAGGCGATGCAGGTCAAAACGGTAAATCGATTACTGTAGATAGTTCTGCTCCAGATGCTGATGGCAATACAGTTGTCAATTTCTCAGACGGTTCTAAAGTTGTGATTCCGAAAGCACAAGATGGTGTGGCTGGAAAAGATGGAAAATCTATTACTATCCAAAATACTGAAACAACACCTGAAGGTAATACAAAAGTTAACTTCTCAGATGGCACATCGATTACAATCGCTAAAGGAGAAAAAGGCGACAAAGGTGCAACTGGCGCTCAAGGAGCAGCGGGTCAAAACGGTACAGATGGCAAATCCATTACTGTTCAAAGTGTCCAACCTGATAAAGACGGCAATACAGAAGTAACGTTCTCAGACGGTTCTAAAGTTGTCATTCCGAAAGCTCAAGATGGCGCAGCAGGACAAGACGGCACATCTATTACAATCACTGATACAGTAGTACAACCTGATGGTTCAACAAAAGTAACATTTAGTGACGGTCATGAAATCGTGATTCCAAAAGGCGCTAAAGGTGATACAGGAGCAGCTGGCCAAAACGGTCAAGATGGTCAATCTATTACTGTCGCAAAAGTAGAACCGCAAACAAACGGTGATACAAAAGTAACCTTCTCAGACGGCAAAGAAGTCACAATTCCTAAAGGAGCACAAGGTGAAGCCGGACAAAATGGCACAGATGCGAAACCATTAACAATCACAGGAACAACGCAAACTCCTGATGGCAACACCGAAGTATCATTCTCAGATGGTACAAAAGTCGTTATCCCTAAAGGTGCGAAAGGCGATAAAGGCGACGCAGGAGCAGCTGGTACAGCCGGCCAATCTATTACTGTCCAAAGCACTGAAAAAACACCAGAAGGCGATACGAAAGTAACGTTCTCAGATGGTACTTCAGTTACAATCGCTAAAGGAGATAAAGGTGAAACTGGCGCTCAAGGAGCAGCTGGTCAAAACGGACAAGATGGTCAGTCTGTCACTGTTGCAAAAGTAGAACCGCAACCGAACGGCGATACTAAAGTCACATTCTCAGACGGCAAAGAAGTCACAATTCCTAAAGGAGAAAAAGGCGACAAAGGTGATACAGGAGCAGCTGGTGCAGATGGCGCATCTGTTACAGTCCAATCTTCTGAAACACAACCAGACGGCAGTACCAAAGTAGTCTTTTCAGATGGTCACGAAATTACAATTCCAAAAGCGCAAGACGGTAAATCAATCACAGTTGATAAAACTGAACCAAATGCTGATGGCAACATAGTTGTAACCTTCTCAGACGGTTCATCAGTGACGATACCAAAAGGTGCGAAAGGTGATACAGGCGCTCAAGGTGAAGCTGGTAAAAATGCAGAACCACTTACAGTTAAAGGTTCAACACAAACACCAGATGGTAACACAGAAGTGACTTTCTCAGATGGCTCTAAAGTAGTCATTCCGAAAGCCAAAGACGGAGTAGATGGTAAGTCAATTACTGTACAACGCACTGAGACAACACCAGACGGCGATACGAAAGTAACGTTCACAGATGGTACTTCAATTACTGTAGCCAAAGGTGCGAAAGGCGATAAAGGTGAGACTGGAGCTCAAGGAGCAGCCGGTCAAAATGGTACAGACGGCAAATCAATCACTGTTCAAAGTGTTCAACCTGATAAAGATGGCAATACTGAAGTTACATTCAGTGACGGCTCTAAAGTAGTTATCCCGAAAGCCAAAGATGCCGTAAATGGTATTGATGGTAAATCTATTACGATTACTAATACAGCAGTACAACCTGATGGTACAACGAAAGTAACATTTAGTGATGGTCATGAAGTCGTGCTTCCGAAAGGCGCGAAAGGTGACGCCGGTGCAGATGGTCAATCAGTCACTGTCGCAAAAGTAGAACCGCAACCAAACGGCGATACAAAAGTGACATTCTCAGACGGCAAAGAAGTCACAATTCCTAAAGGAGAAAAAGGCGACAAAGGTGATAACGGAGCCCAAGGTGAAGCAGGCGCTGCCGGTAAAGACGGTCAATCAATTACTATCACAGGAACAACTCAAACTCCTGAAGGCAACACAGAAGTATCGTTCTCAGATGGTACAAAAGTCGTTATCCCTAAAGGTGCGAAAGGCGATAAAGGCGACAAAGGTGAAGCAGGCCGCTCAATCACAGTTCAAAGTACTGAAACAACACCAGAAGGCAATACAAAAGTAACGTTCTCAGATGGTACATCTGTCACAGTCGCTAAAGGTGATAAAGGTGAAACTGGCGCTCAAGGAGCAGCCGGTCAAAACGGCGCAGATGGTCAATCTGTTACTGTTGCGAAAGTAGAACCGCAACCGAACGGTGATACTAAAGTCACATTCTCAGACGGCAAAGAAGTTACAATTCCTAAAGGAGAAAAAGGAGACAAAGGTGAAACTGGAGCCCAAGGTGAAGCAGGTCAAAATGGTATAGATGCGAAACCATTAACAGTCACAGAATCTAAGCAAACACCAAATGGCGATACAGAAGTAACATTTAGCGACGGTACAAAAGTCACTATTCCAAAAGCACAAGATGGAAAATCAATTACAATTGATAAAACCGAACCAGATGCAAATGGAAATACAGTCGTAACTTTCTCTGACGGCAGCACAATTACAATTCCTAAAGGTGCGAAAGGAGATAAAGGTGATAACGGTGAAACTGGTACGCCAGGTACTTCAGTCACTGTAGCTAAAGTAGAACCGCAACCAGATGGTTCAACTAAAGTTACCTTCTCAGACGGCAAAGAAGCTGTCATCCCTAAAGGGGAAAAAGGCGATACAGGAGCCCAAGGTGAAGCAGGCCAAAATGGTAAAGATGGAAAATCAATTACTGTTCAAAGTACAACTCCAGATGCAGACGGCAATACGGTGGTAACCTTCTCAGATGGATCTAAAGTCGTTCTTCCAAAAGCCAAAGATGGTGTGAACGGTAAAGACGGTGTATCAATCACAGTTCAAAGTACCGAAACAACACCTGAAGGCAACACGAAAGTAACATTCTCAGATGGTCATGAAATCACAATCGCGAAAGGCGACAAAGGTGATAAAGGTGATAAAGGTGATTCAGTCACTGTTGCCAAAGTAGAACCGCAACCAAACGGTGATACTAAAGTCACATTCTCAGACGGTAAAGAACTTGTAATTCCTAAAGGAGAAAAAGGTGACGCAGGTAAAGACGGTGTAGACGGTAAAGATGCTGCGCCACTTACAGTAACAAGTACTGAAAAAGATGCAGACGGCAATACAGTCATCCACTTCAGCGATGGCGGCACAGCTGTTATCTCTAAAGGAGATAAAGGAGCAGATGGTCAATCAATCACTGTTCAAAATGTAGCACCGGACGCAGACGGCAACACTGAAGTAACCTTCTCAGATGGTTCTAAAGTTACAATTCCAAAAGCCAAAGATGGTGTGGACGGCAAATCAATCACTGTTACTGGTACCGAAACATTGCCAAGCGGAGATGTTAAAGTCACATTCAGCGATGGACATGAAATCATCGTACCTAAAGGCGCGAAAGGCGATGCTGGAGATTCTGTAACTATCGTTAAAACAACTAAAGATCCAGATGGCAACACAGTAGTTTCATTCAGTGATGGAAGCAGCGTTACAATTCCTAAAGGAGAAAAAGGCGACAAGGGAGATAAAGGTAACGACGGTACTTCTGTAACTATTACAGGAACTGAAGTACAACCAGATGGTTCAACAAAAGTGACATTCTCAGACGGTCGTGAAATCAATATTCCTAAAGGTTTAGACGGTAAATCAGTTACTATTACTAAAGCTGAACCAGATGCAGATGGTAATACAGTTATCGACTTCAGTGACGGTTCTAAAGTGACTGTACCAAAAGGAAAAGATGGTGTAGACGGCAAATCAATTACTATCACTAACACTGAAAACTTGCCAAATGGCGATGTGAAAGTGACATTCAGTGATGGCCATGAAGTCGTAGTGCCTAAAGGTGATAAAGGAGCAGATGGTCAATCTATCACAATTACTTCTTCTGCGGTACAACCTGACGGTAATACGAAAGTGGTCTTCAGCGATGGACATGAAATTGTTGTACCTAAAGGTCAAGATGGTAAATCAATTTCAATCGTTTCAACAGCTAAAGATCCAGCCGGTAACACAGTTGTCGAATTCAGCGATGGTACTTCAGTTACAATTGCTAAAGGCGACAAAGGTGAACAAGGATTAAATGGTAAAGATGGTCGTGACGGTCAAGACGGTAAATCAATTACAGTAACTGGCCAAACTATTGATCCAGATGGTAATACGAAAGTCACATTCAATGATGGCAAATCAATCACTGTACCGAAAGGCAAAGACGGTAAAGACGGTAAAGATGGTAAGTCAATCACAATTACTGGCCAAGCTTTGGATCCTAACGGTAATACGAAAGTGACATTTAGTGATGGACACGAAATTACAATTCCAAAAGGTAAAGATGGCGTTTCAGTTACTGTGAAAGATTCGCATCAAGATAAAGATGGCAACACAGTTGTCGAATTCAGCGACGGTAATACGATTACAGTCTTGAAAGGCAAAGATGGCAAAGACGGTAAAGATGGTCAATCAATCACTGTAACAGGTCAAAAAGTAGATCCTAATGGTAATACGATTGTGGTCTTCAGTGATGGCAGAGAAATTACAATTCCAAAAGGAAAAGATGGCGTATCTGTTACTGTTAAAGATTCACACCAAGATAAAGACGGTAATACTGTCGTCGAATTCAGCGATGGAAATACAATCACTATCTTGAAAGGTAAAGACGGTAAAGATGGTCGCGACGGTGTTAATGGTCGCGATGGCAGAGACGGCAGAAATGGTAGAGATGGACGTGACGGCCGTGATGGCAGAGATGCTCAACCAACAGCACCTGTTTATATCGTAAATAATTACATTGACCAATATAATACAAACGTTATTGTATTTAGTAATGGTCATCGTATCGAAATTCCATGCGATGAATATGGTAATGCGATAGTAATTATTGGATATAACCACGATGTGAAAGGTAATGTAGTATTACAATGTGCAGATAAAACTAAAATTATCGTACCTTGTCATAAACCTGAAACACCGAAAGTTACGATTCCAATGATTCCATTGGTGCCAGCAACACCAAGTGTACCGGAACCAATTAAACCAGGACCGATTACACCAGATCCGATTAAACCGGAACCGATTACACCGGATCCAATTAAACCAAGTCAACCGGATACACCACCGAACAAAGAGTGTCATATTGATACACCAGTTGTACCAGATCAAAATACAACACCAGAGGATTCTCAAACGACTCCACCAGTAACAGACACTCACACACCTGTTGCAAACCATGGTGATAGTCATAAAGTTGTAAATCCAGAACCAAAGCATCAACCAGAAGTAAAAACAACGACAAAAGTTTCAACAACAAATAAAGTAGCTACTCAACCAAGCACAGCGAAACCAGAAAAAACACAACCAAAAGCAAAAGTATTACCAAATACAGGCGCTGACGATACAGCACCAATGCTTTACGGTACTATCTTTGCTGGCTTAGGAACTGCAATGATGTTTGGTATGAAACGCCGTAAAAATCAAAAATAAATAAGTTTTCTTCAAATTAAGAACCAGGCCACCGTGCCTGGTTCTTTTTTAATTTTGAAAAGAGAAAAATATACGGATAAATGAACTGATTTTGAATAGTTTTACTATTGAGATGAAAGTTGTAAACGCTTACGGGCTCTAGAGTTTAGAATTAAGTTGAAATTAACAATTTTCTAAAAATTAATGTTGACTTTTTCACTCAGTAATGTAATATATGGGATATAAATAAATGAACTGAATACATAACTCTTATCCAGAGAGGTGGAGGGACAGGCCCTATGAAACCTCGGCAGCAGGATCGAGATCGTAACAAGTCGATTACTGTGCCAATTCCTACAGCAAATGCTGTAAAGATGAGACGAGCCGAATTATTCCGAGGACTTGTTTCATTGTCCCCGGAATTTTTATTTTTCAAAATAAAAGTCAAAATAGAGGCAAAATTCATTCATTTCAAAATATCAGAGGGGGCTAACCTATGATTGAGTTCAAGGATGTGAGTAAAACATTCCATAAGCGCTCAACAGAAATTCAAGCTTTAAAGGATGTCAGTTTTACTGTTGAACGACAAGAAATCTACGGTGTTATTGGCTACAGCGGTGCAGGTAAGAGTACTTTAATCCGTTTAGTAAATAAACTTGAGAATGTAACATCTGGTGAGGTCGTTGTCGATGGACATCAAATAGATCAATACAGCAAGAAAGAATTGCGTAAAGTTAAGAAGAATATCGGAATGATATTCCAGCATTTCAACTTGCTGAATTCAAAAACGGTATTTAATAATGTGGCAATGCCGCTGATTTTGGAAGGCAAGAGTAAAAAATACATAAAAGAGAAAGTAGATGAAATGTTAGAGTTCGTCGGACTTGGTGATAAAGGTTCGCAATATCCGAATGAACTTTCTGGTGGTCAGAAACAAAGAGTAGCTATTGCCAGAGCACTTGTCACGGATCCTCAAATTTTATTATGTGATGAAGCTACAAGTGCACTCGATCCAGCTACTACGGACTCTATCTTGCGACTCTTAAAGCGTGTTAATGAAACATTTGAAGTAACGATTTTATTGATTACCCACGAGATGAGCGTGATACAAAAGATTTGCGATAAAGTTGCCGTTATGGAACAAGGGCGCGTCATTGAAAAAGGCACTGTATTAGATGTCTTCAGTCATCCGAAAACTGAAACAGCGAAGAACTTCGTTTCTACAGTTATCAGTACAGATATCAGTGAGAAGATGATTCATCAATTACCGACAGATGCGAATTATCAAGATGTGAAAGTTTATATGGAAGGCGCTCAATTAGGATTGTCTGTCATTCAAACATTAATCAAAGACTTTAATTTAGAAGTGAATGTCATTTATGCTTCGATGTCGGATATTCAGGACACTTCAGTCGGTTATTTAACTTTGCGCATTAAAGGGACTGACGAAGAGAAACATCGCGCATATGATTACTTGAAACAACATCACATCGAATATGAGGAGGTCGGATAATATGCTAGGTTCATCTTTAGACTCGTCGCAATTATGGGAAGCGCTCTATCAAACATTATTGATGGTTTCGATTTCACTAGTAATTGGTGCGTTAATCGGGATTCCCTTAGGCATCTTGCTGGTAGTGACAAAGAAAAATGGTATTTGGGAAAATGTAGCGATCTATCATATCTTGAATCCGATTATTAACATTTTTCGTTCAATTCCATTCATTATTTTGTTAATCGCGATTGTGCCGTTTACTAAATTAATCGTAGGTACATCTATTGGTACAGCAGCTGCGATTGTACCTTTAACGGTATACGTAGCACCATACATTGCGCGTCTCGTTGAAAATTCACTATTGGAAGTAGACTCAGGGGTTATCGAAGCAGCGAATGCAATGGGTGCATCACCGTTCCAAATTATTCGTTATTTCTTAATGCCGGAAGCTTTAGGTTCATTAATCTTAGCGATTACTACTGCAATTATCGGTTTAATCGGTTCAACAGCTATGGCCGGTGCAGTAGGTGGCGGCGGTATCGGTGACTTGGCTTTAGCTTATGGTTACCAACGTTTCGACACTATCGTCATTATTATTACAGTTGTTATTTTAGTCATTATGGTTCAGCTAATTCAATCTCTCGGGAATGTTTTGGCTAAGAAGATTCGCAGAAATTAATCACACAAAGGGGTTTTTTAGGATATGAAAAAGTTATTAGTATTATTAATGGCATTAGTCGTAGTACTTGCAGCTTGCGGCGGCAATAAGAAAGATGACAAGACCGTCACAGTAGGGGTAGCATCAGATGATACAAAGGTTTGGGATAAAGTGAAAGAACTTGCGAAGAAAGATGGAATTAACGTTGAAATCAAGAAATTCTCTGATTACAACGTACCGAACAAGGCGCTAAACGATGGGGATATCGACATGAACGCATTCCAACATTTCGCATTCTTACATGAATATGAGAAAGCAAACAAAGGGACTCATATCACACCGATCCGTACAACAGTATTCGCGCCACTAGGCATTTATTCTAAGAAGATTAAAGACATTAAAGATTTGAAAAAAGGGGCAAAAGTCGTAATTCCTAATGATGTATCTAACCAAGCACGTGCATTGAAACTCTTAGAAAATGCAGGGTATATCAAACTCTCTAAAGACTTCGGCTTAAAAGGAAGCAAGAAAGATATTGTAGAAAACAAGAAAGATTTAGACATCAAAGCAGTGGATGCACAACAAACAGCACGCTCTTTAGATGATGTAGATATCGCAGTTATCAATAATGGTGTAGCTTCTAAATCCGGTTTAGATCCTAAGAAAGATCCGATTTTCTTAGAAAAAGATAATACTAATACTTCTAAACCTTATATCAACATTATCGCTGTAAATGACAAAGATAAAGATAATAAAACATACAAGAAAGTTGCTGAATTGTATCATTCTAAAGAAGCGCGCAAAGCTTTAAAAGAAGATACTAAAGACGGCGAAAAAATCGTTGATCTCTCTCAAAAAGAAATCAAAGAAATTACAGACAGCTTGAAATAAGGAATGAGCAAAGCGGTATTGAGACAAAATAAAGTCTCAATACCGCTTTTTTAAAAGAATAATAAAAAAGACTTCGAAACAGTTATCTGAATCGAAGTCTTTTAAGTAGCGGAGAAAGAGGGATTCGAACCCCCGCGGGCCGTTAAGCCCCTGTCGGTTTTCAAGACCGATCCCTTCAGCCGGACTTGGGTATTTCTCCATGTAATATTTAACACAAGATTTATTGTATAATAAGAAACCCTATCCGTCAACAACTTTTTAATAAAAAATCTAAAAACTTTGTAGCTTGTTCATAAAATTCATATCAGCTGGGTAAAGTTGTAATGGTTGTCAGTCTTATAAAGCGGGTAAATATTTAATGTTATGACAAAACTACCAATTTAGGAGTGCTACAAAATGGAAGAATTATATTATGGTGACCATGAAGAACAACTGATTGATGTTTATCCTGCCTCAGAGGCCTTAGCTGAACATGATGATAAATGGTTAGTACTTATTCATGGCGGTTACTGGAGACAGAAGTTCGACCGCACATTAAATGATAAATTAATCGAAATGCTCACAAGAGAAGGATACAATGTGGCGAATGTTGAATATCGCCGTGGAGAGCATGCTTGGCCGACACCAGAGGAAGATACAAAGAAAGCCATTCAAGCTTTCAAGTCTTCAAAGTTTGTGGATAATCAAGAAATTATATTGATTGGTCATTCCGTAGGCGGCCAGCTTGTATTGAATAATGCAGATGAAGCAGATCGTGTGATTGCTATGGCTCCCGTAACTGATGTTCCCTATACCAAAGAACAAGGATTAGGGAGAAACGCGGTAGACGAGTATTTTGGAGATATTACTGATGCGGCGCTTGAAGCAGCTTCTCCAATGTCACGTTTACCTTTAAAAACGAAAACTTTAATTATCCAAGGATTCAATGACAGTGGCGTTAAAGTTGAATCTACGTTGGCCTATGTGTCTCAAAACGAAGAAAACACTATAGATTTATACGCATTTGCCCATTTAGGTCATATGCAATGTCTTGAACCTAATGGACGCCATATTGATTTAATGCTTGAGTGGATTGATCATAGAGACGAAGAAAATTAAATAATTTATATAATTTGCCTATTATATCGAGTTTATGACGATATAATAGGCTTTTTTATTTTTGAAAAAGCACTTTCTAACTATATCTGAATTATAAAAATAATATGTGAGAATATTTTAGTTACACGCAACTATATAAGTGGTAAAATGTATATAGTGTTGTATAGAATTGTAGTTTAAACATACATAGCCTGAGAGAATGAAAAAGGATATTCAGTAAGAACTATGAATATTAAGAGCACTAAAATTTTTTAAGGAGTGTCAAAGTTGAAAGACAAACACACATCAAAGAATCATGCATCTTTCACGCCTCAAAGACAAAATAAGTATTCTATTCGTAAGTTTACTTTTGGAACCGCTTCCATACTAGTGGGAGCCACTCTGTTTTTGGGTGTGAACCATGATGCTAAAGCAGCTGAGAATGTACCGACATCTACTGAAATCTCGACGACACCAGACCCTGGTCAAGAAGTTGAACAAGCTCATGCAGACGAAGTTGCTTTTGAGGCAGAAGTATTAAACGATTCTGTTGTAAAAACAGATGAAGAAAGCACTACAGTTAAAAAAGAAGAAATTCAAGAGGAAGGAGGACAAGTAGAGAACACTAGCCTTCCTGAGAATCAACCCTCAAATGAAAATACTGAAAAAGCTGTTGAAGAGAAACACTTAGAGCCTAAAGTACAAAATGCAGCTCCGAAATCAGAAAATGTTCAAGTTTCTAAAGAAAAAGTAAGCGTACCTCAACCGACAATAGTAAAAGAAACTGAAGAAACAAATAAAATAGACTTGAATTCTGCTATTAAGATTGACCAAGTTAAAGATTTAGAAACAGCGACTAACTTTTATGCACAATCAGCGGGTGTTTCAATAGCTGATGCAAAAGAATTTATTAAAGATCTTAATTTGAAAGAGAGTATTACACCAGCAGAGCTTCAACAAGCATTGATTTATCAACTCTCTTTAGAATATGAAACAATGTATCATCCTGTAGCGGTAATTGAAGGGACAGAACGTAAAGACGTTAAGATTATTGACGGACAACGTACTACAAATTATGCGGCCCCACTTACTATTAATAATCCTGATGTTATTCTTGCTGACGCTATGCTAAACGGATATGTGTCTTCTGGTTCAGATGAACTGAGTAAAGCTCATTTAATATCTGGACGCGCATGGATGACAGACCAAGGTATTCCATCGGTAGGTACAAACGGATTGACACCTGTCCCTGTTAATACACCGGTATTTTTACAATGGATGGATAGAGATGGAGCCATTTCACCTATTTATCTAGCTTACACACATAATAGAAATAATGATGATAGCGCACAAGATGGACCAGGAGGTTATGCTTTTGATTTAAGAAATGGATGGACTGACGCAAAAGGTAAGAAACATTTATATAGTGCTTTTGCTGGTCAAAAATATCGTTTTGCTATCCCTGACTTTACTTTGCCGAACGGAAACCGTGCTACCATGTTACGCCAATCAGGCGGTTTTTATCCTGGAGTATTTGTAGATACATTTACAATTAATAATATGGGACAAACTCCTGTGGTAGGAAAAAATATAGGAAGAACAGGAATTTTTATGGCTGAAGTGCCTGTCGGAAACTATATGACTAAACCTAAGAATCAATGGGTAGAAGCAAATGGTAATCATAGCGATCCTGGTATTTTAGCTATTGATGGTTATAATATCGTACGCGGTAGAGTCTGGATGGAAAGTTCCGGTGGAGATAGATCTAACTCTGCGACTGGTCCGAACTTCAACCCGAATATGGGGGATAAGGCGGCCAATGGATACAAAGTAGTATTCAGTTCCTTGACTACTCAAGGTGCAAGTGCTTATCGAAATGCTGTAGAACGCTTGCCAGAAGATCAACGTGCAACAGCCGCCAAACGACTCTTGCAAGATCATCCAGAATATATTTCTGCTACAGTGGTAGCGACTACTGACAGCTCGGGAGTATATGCTGCTAAGTTTCCTTCTGGAACTTTAAATGTAGAGCATATCTATGGTTTTGTATTAAATCCTAAAGGAAAACTCGTCCAAACATATTCTGGTTTTACTTCTCCAGAATTCAGAAGAGCAAATCAAAACATAGAAATAGCACCTATAGCAGCACCGTATAGTGGAATCCAACAATGGGCTAACGTAAACTTTGCGGTAGTATTAAGTCCAAGTGATACTATTGATATTGCAACAAAACCATATAATGCTACAAATAATCCTGCTGCTCCAGGTAATCGTGTTGAGGTTGAATTAACAAACGGAGATGTTCCTCCTATGCCTACACATATTGAATGGAGAGACAAGAACGGAAATGTAGTAAGTAAATCTCGAGACTTTACAACTCCAAAAGAAGGAGAAAAAGTGGGTGGCTTTACTATCCCTAACAATGCTGAAGAGGGAGACACTTATACAGCAGTGCTTGTTTCTGGAGGTAACGACATCGGTGGTGACACTGTAGTTGTGCATGTCACAGATAGCAACAAATACCCACCTAAAGCAACTGTAGTGAATAAAGCATTTGGACAACCAACAAATGAAAACGATGTTATTTCGCATGTTACATTTCCTAATTATCCAGCAAACCATAAAAAACCTAATGTAGTGGTTGATCACCCTGATCAATTGCCGGATGGCTCAGTTCCAGGAAGAGTAGAAGTTCCAGTTACAGTAACTTACCCAGATGGTTCTACGGCTACTATTAAAGTTCCCGTGGTCACAGCTGATCAACAGGATAAAGATAAATATCAACCAACAACTGAATCGATAGAAAAGAATTATGGGGAAAAGGCCACACCGGATGAAGTGAAAGGCAAAGTAACAGTTCCAAATTTCCCAGCTAATGGAAAACAACCTACTTATACTGTAGATGAAGCAAAAATTCCAAATGGACTTAAATCTGGTACGGAAAATGTTCCAGTCACAGTAACTTATCCAGACGGTTCTAAAGAAGTTGTGGAAGTACCAGTTATTACAAAAGAACAACTAGATAAAGATAAATATCAACCAACTACGGAAGAAATTCGCAAACCTTTTGGTCAACGTACTGATGAAAATGAAGTGAAATCAAAAGTCGCAATCCCAGGTTATCCAGAAAACGGTCAACCGGTTACTATTACTGTAGATACTTCAAAAATCCCGGATGGCCAAACACCGGGCGAAGTGAACGTTCCAGTCACAGTAACTTATCCAGACAACACAACAGATGTCGTCAATGTGAAAGTAACAACAGGCCCGAAAGATTCGGACACTTATCAACCGACAACAGCACCGATCACTAAACCGTATGGACAAGGTACAACTGAACAGGAAATAAAAGATAAAGTGACAGTCCCTAATTTCCCTAAAGACGGCGTACAACCGAAGGTCGTTATCGATGATCCGACAAAAGTACCTGACGGCAATACAACAGGCGTCTTCGATGTACCGGTGACAGTAACATATCCGGACGGTACAACTGACAAAGTTACAGTGAAAGTAACAGTGGGCAAACAAGCGGATAATGCGAAGTATGAACCGACTGCAGAAGACATCACTAAAAAATTCGGTCAAAAAGCAACACCTGATGAAGTGAAAGGCAAAGTAACGGTTCCAGGCTTCCCTAAAGAAGGAAACCAACCAGTATTAACAGTGGATGAATCTAAGATACCGAACGGCCAAACACCGGGTGAAGTGAATGTTCCGGTAACAGTGACTTATCCGGATAAAACGACAGATGTAGTCAATGTGAAAGTAACAACAGGACCGAAGGATTCAGACACTTACCAACCGACAACAACACCGATTACGAAACCGTACGGTCAAGGTACAACTGAACAGGAAGTAAAAGATAAAGTGACAGTGCCTAATTTCCCTAAAGACGGCATACAACCGAAGGTCGTTATCGATGATCCGACAAAAGTACCTGACGGCAATACAACAGGCGTCTTCGATGTACCGGTGACAGTGACATATCCGGACGGCACAACTGATAAAACATCAGTGAAAGTAACGGTCGGTAAACAAGCGGATAATGCGAAATACGACCCTAAAGCCGGAGAAATTACTAAGAAATTCGGTCAAAAAGCGACACCGGACGAAGTAAAAGGCAAAGTAACGGTTCCAGGCTTCCCTAAAGACGGAGACCAACCTGTATTAACGGTGGATGAAACTAAGATACCGAACGGCCAAACACCGGGCGAAGTGAATGTTCCGGTAACAGTGACATATCCGGATAAAACGACAGATGTAGTCAATGTGAAAGTAACAACAGGCCCGAAAGATTCGGATACTTACCAACCGACAACCGAACCGATCACAAAACCATATGGTCAAGGTACAACTGAACAAGAAGTAAAAGACAAAGTGACAGTGCCGAACTTCCCTAAAGATGGCGTACAACCGAAGGTCGTTATCGATGATCCGACGAAAGTACCTGACGGCAACACAACAGGCGTCTTCGATGTACCGGTCACAGTCACATATCCGGACGGCACAACTGACAAAGTTACAGTGAAAGTAATAGTCGGCAAACAAGCGGATAATGCTAAATATGACCCTAAAGTCGGAGAAATCACTAAGAAATTCGGCCAAAAAGCAACACCGGACGAAGTGAAAGGCAAAGTAACAATGCCAGGCTTCCCTAAAGACGGAGACCAACCGGTATTAACAGTAGATGAAACAAAAATTCCAGATGGTCAAACACCGGGTGAAGTGAATGTTCCAGTGACAGTGACTTATCCGGACCACACAACAGACGTGGTTAATGTGAAAGTAACAACAGGCCCGAAAGATTCGGATACTTACCAACCGACAACCGAACCGATCACAAAACCATATGGTCAAGGTACAACTGAACAAGAAGTAAAAGACAAAGTGACAGTGCCGAACTTCCCTAAAGACGGCGTACAACCGAAGGTAACAGTAGATGACCCAACGAAAGTACCTGACGGCAACACAACAGGCGTCTTCGACGTACCGGTTACAGTGACATATCCGGACGGCACAACTGACAAAGTTACAGTTAAAGTAACAGTCGGCAAACAAGCGGATAATGCGAAATACGATCCAAAAGCCGGAGAAATCACTAAGAAATTCGGTCAAAAAGCAACACCTGATGAAGTGAAAGGCAAAGTAACAGTACCAGGTTTCCCTAAAGACGGAGACCAACCGGTATTAACAGTGGATGAAACAAAAATTCCGGATGGCCAAACACCAGGTGAAGTGAATGTTCCGGTGACAGTGACTTATCCGGACCACACAACAGATGTCGTCAATGTAAAAGTAACAACAGGACCGAAGGATTCGGACACTTATCAACCGACAACAGAACCGATCACAAAACCATACGGCCAAGGTACAACTGAACAAGAAGTAAAAGACAAAGTGACAGTGCCGAACTTCCCAGCAGGACAAGATCAACCAACAGTAACAGTGGATGATCCGACAAAAGTACCTGCCGGCAATACAACAGGCGTCTTCGACGTACCGGTGACAGTAACATATCCGGACGGCACAACTGACAAAGTCACAGTGAAAGTAACGGTTAACCCGCAACCGGAAAATGAACAATACGAACCGATTGCTAAAGAAGTAGAAAAATCATACGGTCAACCAACAACACCAGGGGATGTAGTATCTCAAGTGACAGTACCGGGCTATCCGACAACAGGAGAGCAACCGAAAGTATCAATCGATGATCCAACATCATTACCTAATGGTCAAACACCAGGTGAATATGATATACCGGTCACAGTCACATATCCAGACGGCACAAAAGATCATGTCACAGTACATGTGATAGTAAAACCACAACCGGATACAGATATCTACGTACCAAGTTATAATGATGTTAAGGTAAATCCGGGACAATCAGTAGAGGTCCCTCAAACAGGAGATAAAGTACCTGTAGGTTCTACTTTTGAAATTATAGGTAATTCTGCAGGAGGAAACGGCTGGACAGCAACTATCGATCCGCATACTGGTACTGTGAAAGTAACAGCACCTAAAGATGCGCACGAAGGTGATAAAGTAATAGTTAAAGTACTTGTTCATTATCCAGATGGTACAACTGATAACATAGGTGTACATGTAACTGTTCATGATTCAATTGCTCCTGAAGCGCCAGTTATCAATCCTATCGAAGCTGGTTCTAAAGTAGTGACAGGAACTGGTAAAGAACCGGGCACAACAGTCGCAGTGACATTCCCTAACGGAGAGGTCGTAACTACAACTGTAGATAATAATGGCAACTGGAAAGTGGACGTACCAAATAACATCACATTAACTCATGGTGATAAAGTAATTGCTGTAATTACTGACGAAGCAGGCAACGTATCAGAAAGAACTGAACAGCCAGTTAAAGATACAATTTGTCCAGAAGCTCCAAAAGTGAATGTAATTCATAATGGAGATAAAGAAATTTCAGGTACAGCAGAACCGGGTACAACAGTTACAGTGACATTCCCAGATGGTTCAACTGCATCTTCATTAGTTGATGAAAATGGTCATTATACAGTAAAAGTCCCTAATCATGTAACTTTGAAAGCTGATGATAAAGTTACAGCAATAGCTACTGACGAAGCAGGCAATGTTTCTAAGGTAACTACAGCAGTGGTTGTAGGAGATAAAGAAGGTGTACCTACTCCTAGCGGCAGCAAAGTAGAAAAAGCACCAGCTAAACGAATCTCAAACAATCAAGATAGAATAGATAAACAATCATCAGTAACTAAAGGACAAAATTCTGATAAGGTTTCAGAAAAAGCGACATCTGCAAAAGTTGAAAAAGCTGAAAATAAATCAGCTCAAACAACAAGAGATAAAGCTTTACCAGAAACTGGAAACGCTGAAAATACAAGCAGTGGAATTTTAGTGGGTGGATTATTCGCTTTACTAGGTTCACTACTATTATTCAGAAAACGTCAAAATAAAAATGAAAAAAAGAATAACTAATTTTTAGTTTTCAAGGTCGTACTCGAAATGGGTACGATCTTTTTTCTTTATCTACATAAAACTTTAAATTACAGCTGGGACATAACAATATCTTAGCTCCTCATTTTGAAATAGCAGTAGCTAATTGAACAGTTCTTTTGAAAATAGGTATTTTATTTTTAAGGATTTTAGTATATTATATTAATGAAAAGTGAGAAATTTGAGAAAAAACCTATAGAATAAACGATACGATTACATTTTGTGGGTAATTAAATCATTTATGAATAACAACTCAAAAACACTCACTCCTCAAATTTTCTTCGTTTTACTGCTTTATATTTTTCTTTCTAATTTTTATTACCCAAACATAATTAAATAGACATCGGGGGGACTTCAATGGATTATAATTATAGTATTATTAAATCATCAACTTGTACTTTAGATTTTACGAATAAAAAGGACTATATTAATATTTACTTTGTACTTTCAGGAAATGCTAAAACTTTAAAAAAAGAAAGTTCACTTACCTATCATGCAGGCGAGTTGTTTATTAGAAGACCAGACATGAAACCTTTAAAAATTGAAATTAAAAATGGAAGTATAATTTGTTTAGAAATTCATACTGACTATTTTGAAAGATTCTATTTAAAAAATGCTTTGAATATGGAAAATAACTTTGAGGTTCACCATCATATTAAAGAAACATTTGTGCATACCATACGATGTATGTATGAGAAAAAATATTCTCATGCTGATATCAGTATTATTAAACTCGTAAATTATCTACGTATCTTCTTTGAAACATTTGATAATTATTTATTCAGACCGACTTTGAGTCCGTTAGTAAATCAAGTGATTGAGTATGTTAATGAGCATTATAAAAAACCTTTGAAATTATGCGTGGTAGCTAGAGATATCTTTGCGAACGAAAGTTTTCTTTCTAGAAAATTCGGAGAAGAGATGCAAATGACCTTCTCAGAATACCTCACTAATATCAGAGTATTTAATCTATCCGAACTATTAGTCACAAGAGGCGAAGAAGGTGAAATATGGAAAGAATTTGGTTTTGTGAGTAATCGTACTTTCTTAAACCGTTTCAAAGAAATCTTTAACATGTCTCCAAGAGAGTTTATTCTACACTCTCAAGTTTATCGTAGTAATGAAGATATTATTTCGGATTCGGTATATTTAGAAATTCTAAAATTTGTACAACCAGACGAAAAAATTATTCCTGAAATTCAATAGTTCGTAAATGTAATTCCGGTCTATTTATTTATGAAGCGTCAACAGAGATACAAGTACGCTTCACTTTAAATTAATTTCTTCTTTAAAAGCATCATTTCGAATACTTCCCCCCCCCCCCCGTTTTTGAGCAACACTTCAAAATGAGATTCCTTTCTTTTTAAATCACTACTTTTTAATGAATTTTTTTGAACTCCTTAAAGTTATATTTAATAATCTTTCTTCTCTAAGAAATGATAGAATGTACATAATTTAGCGATAAAGGTTAAATACAATAAAATCTTAATATTATAAGGGTGTAATTAGGGTATAAGTTACTAAATCATGAAAAAATTAATTTTATGGGGGAATGAATCATGAAGGTCAATGTGACTGAACTTTTAAAGAAGCGATTAAATAAATTTGATGATAATTTCAAACACTATGGAGATGATATGGCTTATCTTACGTTAACAAGCCGTAATGACAGTACTTTGAAAGATTTGCTAGGTATTCAGCTATTAAGAAATTCTGATAAAGAAACTGTAGCTAGAGAAATTGCACGATTGGATTTAGCTATTTTAGATAATAATGTACTCACAGATATTATCAAATTAAAATCAGTTTATATCCAAGACTTTGAGCAGAATCCTACTGTGGAAGAATCAAATGCAATTAAAGCGATTAAACGCGATATCGAGGATAACTTAAACAAAATAGTGAATCCTCCGAAATCATGGACTTACACAGTATCAGAAAGCGCGAAGCTGCACTTTGCGGCAATCTATGTGGATGTTCAAGCGAAAAAGAAATTCGAATTACCAGCAACGAAAACTGAATTTCTAAAATCACATCCTGAATTAAAAGAGGGAGATCTTGTCTATAAAAGTATTTTCCGTCATCGTGAAGCACGCGATTATTCAATTGAAGAAATTATTGAGCCTAGACTGCAAACTGCCGTCTTCAATCCTATATTAGAGGAACATTCTGATATCTATATTAAAAAAGGTGATATTGAAGAATTGTACAAAGGGAAATATGACGACTTCAAAGTTCAAGTTTATCTACAAACTTACGAAATCGGTCAAGGGTCAGAACCTGAAGAAGTAGAAGTCGATGAAGAAGTGGTAGAAACAGTGGACGTTAAGCCGGAAGAAGTAGAAGCTTCCATTGAAGTTGACGAAATTATTAAAGAAGCGAGAGTTAATCAAGAGAACACTTCTAAGATTGACACTTCAAAAGATAAAGATTCTAAAAAAGACAAAAAGAAAAAATCCGAGGAAACGGAAAATAAAAAAGATAAAAAGAAAGACGCATCAAAGAAAAAAGACAACAAGAAGAAAAGTAAGAAAAAGAAAAAATAAATTAGCATAGAATTAAAAAGGCTGGCGGAAAATCTTTCGAGATTGTCGCCAGCCTTTATATTTAGATTTATAGTTTTGAATTCACTTAAACAATGTTTTTATCACGGTTTCTGACGCATCTCCATCGCGTCCGTATTGACAAAATTCATCATAAAATTGTTGGTATTTATCTTTATATCTAGAATTTAATGAATTGAGATTCTGTAATTCATCAATTAAAGCATCAGTGTTTCTGATTACTGGTCCTGGTACTATTTTTTCGTAATCCAGATAAGTGCCTCTTTCGCTATATAAATATTTTTCAAGATCGTAAGCGTAAAACAGCATTGGACGTTTTAAATAGGCATAATCAAACATTACAGAGCTGTAATCGGTAATTAAAACATCGCTTATTGCGTACAATTCTTCTATGCTTGGATAATTAGAAACGTTGATAGCGAAAGGATAGTATTGACGAATATCCATATTATTACTCACCATATAATGAGCTCTTACTAGTAATATGAAATCGTTGCCTAGTTGCTTCTGCATATTTTCGATATCTAATTTGATATCAGAAGACTTTCCTTCTCTCCAAGTTGGTGCGTAAAGTATTATTTTTTTATTTGAAGGTATGTTTAAAGATTTTTTGATTGACTCTGTATGGTTGAGAGCATCGAAAATCATATCATTTCTAGGGAAACCAGAAGGAATAGATTTAACATTAGTGTTAAACGCGCTTCTAGCCTTGCTAGTCATATAATCTGACGGAACAGAAACATAGTCCCAATTATTAATTTTCTTTTGGAACTGATCAATTTTATTTTGTCGTGTTTCAAATTTAAATTCAGGTGTATCAAATCCCATAGTTTTCATAAATGTACCATGGAAAGTTTGTACTTCTTTTTGTCCCCGTCGTTTTTTATAATCTACAGGCATATTTGTATTTTGAATGAAATATTTTGCTGTAGCTAAATGGAACCAATATTTTAAGGAATTCTTTTTAACCACTTGTCCATTACCTTTAATTGGAAGATTAACATCGTTCATAATCCATATATTTTTATATTTAGGATATTTTTTCTCCAAAGTTTCATAAACAGCTTTTGGACTGCAAGAATATTGATCTCCCCAATAAGAATAATAAATAACTTTCTTCTTATTTTTAGGCAAGAGACGGAATAGTGGATAAAGATATTTATAATTTCTTTTTCTTTTTTGTCTGGTATTATCCACTTTGTCCCATATTTGTTTCTTATATAAATAGATCAAGTTTCCATTTTTTGAACTAAAGTCATACTTTCTGTTTTTATAAGTAAAGGAAAATGGGAATTTCACTTTACGACTTGCATTTAATAATAACGATGAAGGCAGTAATTTATTGTTTAAATAATAATCTACAGAAAATACGAATTCTCCATAAGTAACAAAATAGTTGATGTTATCAGTTTCTAAAGGTATTGCGACTTGGCAAGTATTTTTATCAATAATGTCAGCTGGGAATTTCTTCACTACCTTACCATTAGTTGATTTTAACGAAAGAAATACTTTACTGAGTGAAACATCTAAGTCATAAGGACTTTCAAAACGGATTAATAAATCTCTATTGTTTTTTCTCATCTCTAGAACATTAGAGTGTCTTCCTTTTCTATTTAAAGTAAAAGAATGATTATTATACACTCTTATTACATATTCGTGCGTTTCATCTTGTTTTATTTGTGAAGAATAAAAAGGAATTTTACTGAATTTAAAGTTTCGTGTTTGCACACCATTATTACTTACTTCTAATTCAAATAATCTATGAATAGCTTCAAAATCATTTAAGTTAAATACTATTTCATCCCCGTGTACTTCTCCGATAATAGGTTTTTCACGGAAATTTTTTAATTTGAATTGTGAATTGGGATCAATATGTGCTGCTTTGATAATCAGATTATTATCTTGTATGTCTAAGTTATCGAAGACATTTGTAATATTTTCTTTTGATATATATAATTCCCAACTGAATGTATAGTCTAGTTTATAGCTCCATTTTTCAGTTTTTTTGTTAACTGTTGTTGCTTTGCTATTGGCTCCTGGTTCACTTAATACCTTTTCATTATACAAATCACCATCTTGATATATTAATTTGATTTTATTTAATGAAGAATGGTTTGTGGTTGGTATAATTTCTGTAGGTATTTTGATTTCATATAATCTTTCATCTTTTTTTCGTATTTGAATTTCTTTGTTTTCGTTATCATTATAAATAAAGGCTGAAAGACATTTTTCATCAATTGTATCTAGAAGTGAAGAAGTAATTTTTACATTAATAGAAATGCTATTATCTTTAAATGTTGCTTTCTTCACTTTAGTTTTTAAAATATCGCTATGATTGAAAGTGATCTTTTTTAAATAATAATTTTTCAAATACTTGTCTGAAGGTTTTGAGTGTTTGCCTAATTGCATGGTTTTCACTTTATCAACACTATAGTTTAAAACTGTTTTATAATCCTTTTTTTGTATGGCATAGTAAATTGCTTGCTTGCGGTAATCACAGTTTTGAATGTATTGTTTATCCAGCTTAGTGAGCGCTTTTCTTGTGATTTTAATAAATTCTTTTGTATATGATTTGTTGGTTTCTGTATATTCAGGAAAGAACAGAGGCAAATCAAAAACTATTACTTTCTTTTCGAATTCAGCACACAATTTTTTAGAAGCATGCTCTTTAAGAAATGATAGAGTATCCAAGCATGTATTTACACGATCTTTATAGCCCTGTATATTGAATCTGTCTTGAGAAATTGAAACACTTTCTCCAGTTCTTATTCTCCAGACATAAGTCACTGTTGGAATGATATTTATTTTTTTAGCTAAGCTGAAAGATTTCATTGTAAAATAGATGTCTTCATAAACGATATTTTCTGGAAATACAATTTGGTTTTCTTTTAAGAAAGAAGATTTATATATTTTGTTAGTACTAGTACTATCATAAACTAATGAAGGTGTTTCAAAAAAATTAGTATTTATTTTCTCCGTAAAATCTACTTTTTTATGTAAACCTGAACGGCTATATTTGTTATTCTCAAATCTTTCTACGGGTCCTGTTACTATCTCTGCTTCATTAATAAAGGCAGAGTCCAATAATGAACTATATGCATTTTTAGGAACAAAATCATCGCTATCTAAAAATGCAATATACTTTCCTTGTGCTAATTCGATCCCTTTATTACGAGTCGCACCTAGACCGCTATTTTCAAAATGATAGGCTTTAACATTGGAGTGCATTTCGCTAAAGTGATTGATAATTTTACCGGATCCGTCTTGAGATCCATCATTAATTAAAATTATTTCATATAGATTATCATCTAGATTTTGTTCTAATAAGGATTTTATACAATCGTGTAGATATCCTTGGACATTATAAACGGGTACAATAATGCTTAAAAGTTTTTCATACATATTTAATTCATCCTTATTGAAGATTTATATTTTTATGTGATTCTCTATTTCTGTTTTAAAACTCGCGCTTTTAATTTCGTTTTAAATGGTTAAGTATATACTCTTGGTTAGTTGTAATAATCAATATATTTACACATAATCAATAATAATTAAACAAATAAACTACATTTTGTCAATGTAATCATAACTTATTACTCCTGTGGATAATTATTGCACTAACTAATCATATTGGATTAGTGTTTTACCATTTTTAGCTTGTGCAAAGTTAAGTTGCATTTTTAATACATTTTACATATAATTAACATTGATCAGACAGATGTAACCGATTTCGAAATACTTCTAATTTACCGATTGAAGCGGTAATAGAAGTGTTTTTATTTGTTATTTTATCAACAATTCTGAGGAGTAGAGTATGGAAAAGAAAACTGAATTAACATATGCTAGAGCTATATTTTGTATTATTATTGTGCTTGTTCACGCGATGACTGGCTTTATTAATGATATTCACGTGGGAGACGTTCAAAAGAGAATAGTTCAAATTATGCAAATTATGCTTTTGAGTGCTACACCGTGTTTTATCATGTTATCAGAAACATTATTAGGAATGCGATATTCAAAATATTTGCCTAAAAACTTTTTGACAAAAAGAATAAAATTTATTTTACTGCCTTATATCGTCTTTGCTTTGTTTGTTATATTAGAAATTTATTTTGATCCTGCCAAGCATTTTACGCTTTGGTATCTTATTCTCAATATACTTATCGAAGGAAAATTCTTCGGTTGGTTTGTATTAGTCATCTTCCAATTCTTTATACTACATATGATTTTCTATAAAGTATTAGATAAAATGAAACCTTTAATTCCTATTGTTGTTTCGCTTGCCATTAGTTTTACTCATGCATTGTTAATGTATTATAGTACAACCTATTTAAATTGGTGGCATGAACACTATATTCTTTATAATCGCACAATCATATTGAACTGGTTATTTTACTTTGTACTAGGTTTCTATATTGGAAAGTATTACGATGTAGTAATGGAATTTGTACAACGAAAGATATATTGGATTCTCTTATTATTTATAGCAAGTGCTGCAGTTATTGCTATTGATTTCTTTAAGTTCGAGGTATACTTTAATGAATCTAATCGTTTTGATTTATTTGTTTTTTCAGCAGCATTCTTTGTGCTCATTATCAGTTTATCTAAAATATTATGTCGTATACATTTAACCTTTATTTATATGATTAGTGAAATTTCATTTTTCATTTACCTGTCGCATCAAATCATTGTAGAACACATTTCAAGAGGATTAGCCTCGTTTGTTAGATATCCATTTATGTTTTTCACATTAACCACAATTTTCACGATAGGATTTTGTATAGGACTTGGCATTGTACTTTCCTTTATTCCTTACGTGAGATTTATCGTCGGCAGGAATACACTCTATCCGATGGTGTTGAATAATTATAGTTTAAAACAAGAAGCTAAAGAGAACTGACTGAATAACCTCATTATAAATGCCATGAAACTGTGTCATTAGTTTCATGGCTTTTTTGCATTAGTGCAGTAAGGAATAGAGTTGTTCTAAAGCCTCGGCGTTATGCTGGTTTGCATCGAAGTGTTCGAAAGTAGGAGTAGTATGATTTATAAATTTACGTATATTTTCTTCGACAAGTTCTGGTGTATTTTCAGTTAACATACCATAATCTCCGGCTTTTAAGACGTATTTATTAGCTGGGATATCAGAAGCAAGTGCATTGATACCGACTGTTAATGCTTCTAACAATACCATAGATTGACCTTCATAATGTGAAGTCAAAGCGAAGAGGTCGCAGTGTTTCATAATATTAAACGGATTACTTTTTTGACCTACTAAGAAGACATTGTCTTCGAGTTTTAAACGCTTGATCATATCTTCTAAAGCTTTTCTTAGCGGTCCGTCTCCTAAGATATATAATTTTGCAGTCGGATAGTCTTTTACAACACCGCTAAATCCATTGATTAAGATATCAAAGCCTTTTTCAGGAGAAAGTCTGCCCATTGCCATGACTTTAAAATCTTTATCATTAAAAGGAACACTGACGATTTCATTATCTTTTTGAATAGCAAGCACTTGTTGTCCTTTATGCATAAAGAAGTCCGTATCTTCAGTGAGTAAGTGCTGGATTTTAGGAAGATTAATCGTATTCATTGCTGATACAAATTTCTCTCTAGTATTTGGTGTAGCTAGTTTTTTTAAATTTACTTTGCATGTTTCTTCAGAGACACTTACCAGATAATCAAATTTATAATACAAGCTGATAATGCCTTTTAAATTAACATAGTGCGGACGGTTGCCATTAACTGTACGGTTCATATCACTTTCAATATCACTATGAAGATATATTAATTTACGTTTGGATTGCGTTGCTAGTAAAATTTTAGACCAAAACATTGAGTAGCCGCTGAAATCAATAACATAATCAAAATCTGAGCTCCCGAAGATTTTTCGGAATTCACGCTCGTAAGCTTTAGTTGGATAAGCTATTTTTTCTAATGGTGATTTAAGGCCTCTATTTTTTACGAAAATATCTCTGTATTTCTCTGAAGTGCTCGCTAGAAGAGGACCCTTTCTTAAAATAATGCGTACATTTTTATTGACTTGTGAAAGATTCTTAAGGATTTCTGTGTTGTGGGTATTATTCAAAAATATCGTAACGTCATATCTGTCATAATCAATATTTTCTAAGAGGTTAATTGCTGAAGTAGTGATGCCGTTATTTTTCATTCCGCCAGGATACATTAAAATCGTTTCTTTAGTCTTTAATGATTGCCCTTTTTCAGAAGAGAACATAGCGTTAATTAATCTTTCAGTGACTTTGCCGTCTTCATAGGGAACATATAAGTCTTTAAATTCCTGATATTGTCTGGCGTATTTTGAAGTGTTTGCTTGTGCATGATTGACTGCTTCTATCAAATCATCCGTATTAAAGACAGATGGACCTGGTAAAGCATCCGGCTTAATATAGAAGCCTCTGTCGTTCTTATAATCTTCATAATCTGGAGAATAGAAAATCATTGGCTTGTCGGTAACAAGATAATCAAAGAAAATACTAGAATAATCGGTTACTAATAAATCGATTACGCTGAGTAATTCATTAGTATCAAAGGAATCTGGCACCAAGTAAGGTTTAAGTTCTTTATATTTTAAAGCTGTTTTATAAACAAAGGGGTGAACTTTTACTAGTACTTGATATTCGGTATTATTCTTCAATTCCATTACCATGCGATAGACATCTTTCAAACTATCTTCCGGTTTATTGACATCGCTGCCTCTCCAAGTTGGCGCAAATAAAATAATTTCTCTGTCAGATATATGCAGACCGGATTGTTTTAAATGCTTGAAGACCCTTTTCTTGTCTGCATTAAGCGTAAGATCAATTCTAGGATAGCCGATTTCTAATAATTCTCCGCTGTATAAACCCTCTAAGCTGAAAGCTCTCTTGAAGATTTCAGAAGTATGAGGATTTGGACTAACTAGAATATCAGAACTTAAGAAGTTTCTGATGATATTTTGAGAACCGAGTAAATTATCTTCAACATCTAATCCCATTGCTTTAATTGGGGTACCGTGCCAAGTATTGACGTACACTTGATTCTCTTTTTTGGTAAAATATGCTGGGAAAGTTGAGTTGTTTAAAATGTATTTTGCTGTTGTAAGCATTTGTAAACAATCATTACTTTCTTTTACTACAAATTCCACATTTGAATAGTGCTTGTACATTTTGGCAAATTCTTGTTTTTTCTTTTGCGTATCCACGACCCAAATATGTTTTAAATGTTTATACTCCTTATGGGAAAGCAGATATAAAAAGACGGCATAGGGACTGTCCGTCATACTCTTGCCGTCACGTGATTGATATAGAATATAATTATCTTTAAGTTTATTGTGTTTATAATATTTTGCGTATCTTGTAATCTTAGCAACATAAGGACTTGTAAACATTGCTTTAATAGGTTGTGCAAAGAATTTATATTTTCTGCTTGCTTGGTTTAAGAACACCTTTCCTACTTTATTCATTTCAAAAACTCCTCTTATCTATTTTTCGGTTACTTTTCGAATGATTTAAATATGATTACAGGCGAGACTGCTTATTTTAGGTTAAAGATTAGTTAATAATATGTATACAATCTTTACACTAAACTATACTTTAGTATATCTTTTATGACTTATTTATACAATTATTTTTAAGAAGTAGCTATTGCAATAATCTACATTAACCTATTTAAATAATTGGTTATTACAAGTTATTTAAAGACATTAATTAGTTGTTGTTAGAAAAAATAACAGACAAGCAAAAATAATTGTACTAAATTTAAAAGTCTCTAAAAATTCCATTGATTTTAATGGAAAATTTACATATAATTTACATTGATTTAAGAAAGTTTTGCTTTTTAAATTTGCTTTTTAAAATAGAAGGAAACCAATTTGCTTCTAATGGAAAATATTAGAAGTCTTTTTTGTATGAAAATTCAATGTCTAGGGAGAATATTTATGATTAAGAAAGCGATAATACCAGCAGCAGGACTAGGGACAAGATTTTTACCTGCTACAAAAGCAATGCCGAAAGAAATGCTACCTATATTAGATAAACCTACTATTCAATATATTGTTGAAGAAGCAGCAGAGGCAGGAATAGAGGACGTAATTATTATTACTGGAAAGCATAAGAGAGCAATTGAAGATCATTTTGATAATCAAAAAGAATTAGAAATGAATTTAGAAACAAAAGGTAAAATAGAGGAATTAAAAAAGACACAAGAGCCTACTAATTTGGTGAATTTATTTTATGTTCGTCAAAAGGAACAAAAAGGTTTAGGCGATGCAGTTTTGTGCGCAAAACAATTTATTGGAAATGAACCTTTTGCCGTTTTATTAGGAGATGATATTGTAAAAGGAAAAGTTCCGGCCATTAAACAATTAATGGATAAATATGAAGAAACTGGAAAGTCAGTGATCGGTGTTCAAGAGGTTCAACCTTCAGAAACTCACAGATATGGAATTATAAATCCAAATTCTTCTAATGGCAGATTATATCAAGTAAATAATTTTGTAGAGAAACCTGCAGCAGGAACAGCACCATCAAATTTAGCAATTATGGGCAGATATGTTCTTTCGCCACAAATTTTTGATTATCTGGAAAATCAAGGTTTCGGTGCTGGTGGAGAAGTACAAATTACCGATGCTATAGAAAGACTAAATCAAGATGATAACGTCTTTGCATATGATTTTGAAGGCAAACGCTATGATGTTGGTGAAAAAGTTGGTTTTGTAAAAACTACAATAGATTTTGCTTTAAATAATGGTGAGATGAAAGATGAGATAAGAAAGTTTATTCAAGAAATAGTAAAGTAATAAACTCTGTTGTTGAAGGAGAATTTTAAAACATGGTACAGATTAAGGAAATTAGAAATAAGCTAAAAAATTACACAAAAAATAAAGGGAAATTTGTATATGTAGATGCATTTAGAAATAAGAAAATAAAGAAAAAACATTTTGTATTAGAATCAACTCATGGAGATTCTGTAGGGGGACATAATTATTATTTAATCAAAGAAATAAAAAACAAAGTAAAGCGCGCTAAAATTTTTGTAGTAGCTAAAAACGTAGAAAAAGCTAAGAGATTTTTTGAAGTTAAAGGAATAGAAGATGTTCAAATAGTTGAACATTTATCGGTAGAATACTATGAATTGTTAGCAACCAGTGAATATTTAATTAACGATACAACTTTTTATCCTTTCTTTAATAAGAAAAAAGGACAAAAGTATTATATTATATGGCATGGCACTCCATTAAAGTATATGGGGAAAGATATGCCTGTAGTTGTTGATGTTTCAAATGTTCAAAGGAACTTTTACATGGCTGATAAAATATTTGTAAGCAATGAATATACTAAAGATATCTTATCAGAAGCCTATAATTTAAAAAATGTCTATCAAGGGAAGATTGTCGTTAGTCCTTCCCCGAGAAATTCAATATTTTTAAATGATATCGAAAAGAACAAAATTAAAGAAAACTTGAATATTGAGAACAAAAAAATATTATGTTATATGCCCACTTGGAGGGGGACAGTAGGTAAAGTAAAGAAAACTAGTCACACTCAAGAACTTCTAAATTATCTTGAAAAAACACTTGCCCATGACACACTTTTATATGTTAAATTACATGATTTTGAAAAGAATAATATTTCTTTTGATAAATACAGTAAGATTAAAGAATTCCCTGGCAGTTATGAAACTTATGAATTTTTATCGATTACCGATGGGTTGATTACAGATTATTCTTCTGTTATGTACGATTATGCAAATATGAATAAACCAGTTATATTATATACTTATGATTATGAGGAATATATCGAGAGCAGAGGTGTTTATGAAGATATTGATAAATATCCCTTTAAAAGAATTGAAAATTTGGAGGATCTTATAATTGCTATTGATAATCTATCTATTGAAGATTATTCAATAATTAACGAAAGGTTTACATATTCAGATTGTATAGATGGAGCCGAAAGAGTAATTAAAAATATATTATTTAATTATATAGATGAAAAAGTTAAAGAATATAATTTGTATAATGGAAAAGAAACAGTAGCTATTTTAAGTGGGGGCTTTTGGAATAATGGGGTAACAAGTGCCCTCATAAATACTTTAGAAAATTTAGATACAAGTAAACGTAATTATATTTGTTTTTTTGAAAAAAATAAAATTAAACCAGAACATTATTATAGATTATTAAATTTACCCGATAATGTGCTTTTCTATCCTGTGACTGGAGAAGTAAATGGTAATATTTCTGATCGCCTATTATTGAAAAGATATTTATGGAACGAGGATTATTCTGCAAAAGGAAGAAAAAAACAGCTTGGTAGAATTTATAAAGAAGAATTCAAAAGAATCTTTGGAGATTTAAAAATAGATTGGTTTATCCATTATACTGGATTTGAGCGCAAAGAAGCAGAAATGATGAGACATATCAATGCAAAAAAATTAATATGGGTGCATACTGATATGTTTGCTGAATATGAGGCTAAGAAGAATTTTAGTAAAAAAATAGTCTTTGGAGCTTATAAAGATGCTGATAAAGTAGTAATGGTGCATGAAAACTTACGAGAAAACTTAAATGCAAACATTTCTGGAATAAAAAGAAAGTTAGTAACAGTTAACAACTTTTTAGGTGAAGACAGAACAAAACGCTTAGGCAGAGAAAATATTTTTAAAACTTTAGCTGATGTTAAAGTAGATTACTCTTTTAATGATAATGCTTACAAAACTGAAACCCAAATGCTTCTTGAAGAGTATAAAAAAGAAATAAATGAAATTGTAAAATTAGCTAAAGAATCAAAACATACAAATTATGACGTTGTAATTAAAAATATTAAGGATATTAATGAGAGATACTCTTTTAATCCGTATTTACGGTATGTAGCTGAAAATACATCAGTAATGATGGATGAAGCGCATGAAAGAATAACAAATATTTTTGGTGAACAAAAAAACAATCTGATCTCCGAGCTTTTATTTGAAGAATATAAAGATTTTATATTACCAAAAATAAAGGATAATCAGAATGAGTTGAATTATTATTTCCCAAATTTAGTGAAGGAAATTAGTAATTACGAAGCACTTTTAAATAATAGACTAGAATCTGCACGTAATGAAGAAAATTATGAATTAGTAAACAAAACTGAGATACAGCTTAAGAAAAGTCGCCAAATCGTTGTCGAAAATTATAAACTACTTAAAAAAGAAGAAAACTTGAACGAAAAATTTAATTCTTTATTCGATAACAAGAAAAGTGAATTTCTGGATTTTGTAGATAGTTATATAACACCTGAAAATATACAAAGTAGTCAACACCCTAATATAGATTTTTATGGTTATTTTAGAGTTTCAAAGACTAAAATGTTAAATGCTATATTTGATGAAAATATAAAAGTATATATTAATATAGGGCGTTATGACTATCAAAAGGGTCATGATAAATTAATAGATGCATTTGAAAGAACCTTTGAGCGAAACCCTAATATATTTTTGATAATAGTTGCTCCGCACGGACCTTTAAAATCTAAAACTATAAATAGAGTAAGGAATTCTATTGCAAGAGATAATATTATAATTTTGACAGGAATGAATAATCCGTATCCTCTATTAGCTCATTGTGACGCATTTGTGCTTTCTTCTAATTACGAAGGGTTAGGTTTAGTAGTATATGAAGCGCTGGCTGTAAATACAGATGTTATAACTGTCAATTTAAAGGAAACAATTCAATATTTAAAACAAGATCAAGCAATTATAGTAGAAAATAATGTGGATGGTTTAACTAAAGGATTTATGCACCATCTTAATTTAAACAAACCTCTTAAAAAATTTGATTTTGAACCTTTTAAAGTCAAATCCATTAAAGAATTTGAGTCACTTTTTAAATAATAATAAAAAAATCCACCGCCAAGCCCCAACTTGACGGTGGATTTCTTTTCCCCAATTTATTAAATTATGCTGGAATTTCTGCACGTTTGTCTGAGTGTTTACGAACAAATGAAGCTGCGATAACTGAAACGATACCGAAAATCATGAAGCCGATAAACATCCAGATTGTTGCGTTCATTTCAATATGTTGATTCATATAGATGATATCTCTGAGTGTATGTGCATAGTGACTGAATGGGTTCCAACCAACAATATATTTGCGGTAGAATTCTGGAAGCATTTGTTCTGGCAACATTAAGAGTTGCATACTGAAGAACAATAATAGGAAGAAGACTGGAACAATCTTCATGCCTGTCCATGTCATACAACCAAGTACGAGTCCGATGAATCCCATAAATGCAATCATGATATAAAATGCTACACGGTTCGGATGATCGAAATGGAAGCCTAATACATCTTTCATAAAGTAGATATAGCCAAAGCTACCAATTAATGCACTGACAGCAGTCATGACAATTTGACTAAGTGCTGCAATGAAGCGGTTTTTACGAGTTACCAAGTTACTTGTGCGGAATGCGAAGAACAAGATAACTGATGTGATTAATGATCCCATCCAAACTGGCATAAACATTAAGAATGATGCATTACCATTTGCTTGGTGATCTTTCACTTTGTGAATTGTAATATTATCTACATTTACAGGTTGAGTTAAACTTTCAATATCTTTAGCTGGAATAGCTACATTTTGTTTATTTAAAATGTCTAAACTTTGTTTTGTGATTTTAGCATTCACTTTTTGGCCTAATCCATCTAACACTTTAGTTGCGATTTGAGAGCCTTGTAAGTTAACGCCTTGGCTGATAATTGTTTTAAGTTGTGCTGATTCAGGTTTGACATCTTGTGAACCTGATTGTTTCATTTTCTCAGCCATTTGTTGTGCTGCTTCTGGTGGAATTTCCCCTGATTTTACTTTATCTTCCATTTCTTGTTTTTTAGCTTTCATAACAGAAGCTTGTGTTTTGCTGAGTGCATGTTTTGAAAAATCTTTTTCTAGTACCACCGTACCGAAGTATTTTTCATCATCCATGCCTTCACGTGCTTTTTTCTCACTAGATACTTCTTTCCATTCTATTGCTTCTGATTTATTTTTCAATAAGTTGTCTGTTAAGTCTTTACCGATATTTACATGTTTACCTTGCATATCAGTACCTTTATCTAAGTTCACAACTGCTAGTGGAATATTTTTAGGTTTTGGATTATAAGCAGGATAGAATGCAACTGCTAATAACATGATGACTACCAATAATCCGATTGGTGCTATCCAAAGTAATTTATTTTTAAAAATGTTCATATTTTGGCCTCCCAATAAATAATTATTAAACACTGTGTTGATTTATCATTACTTTGACTATTATAATAGGAATATCAATAGATGCAATGCTCAATTTAGAACGATATGTGCATTTATAGACACATCAAACTAAGTTGTTCATTAACTTTGAAAGAAGGGTATTATTTATGGTAGTTGATAGACGCGTACGAAAAACGCAGGCCGCAATTAAGGATGCATTTATACATTTATTAGAAGAAAAAGATTTAGATCACATTACAGTAAGTGATATTACAGAAGCGGCAGATATTAATAGAGGGACATTTTACTTGCATTACGAAGATAAATATATTTTATTGGAATCTATGGAAGATGAGTATGCGAAACAATTATATGATTTAACACGTTTCCGCGTTAATATTAAAAATACTGATAGCCCTGAAGCATTCAACAAAGAATTTTCAGAGACTATTATGAAAAATGTCATCACACATATAGCAGAAAATATGGATTTTTACCGTGTTATTCTGACTTTGGACCGACGCAGTAAATTAGAAGAAAAAATCAGAGATATTATTAAAGAGAATTTAATGGATCAAGCAGATGAAAATAATAATATTGCGGGCATTCCAGTAGAGTATTTTCATAGTTATGTCACAGGTTCTATGATTTCAGTGATTAAGTACTGGGTACAAGATGACAATCGTATGGACGTTGATACATTGATTAAATATGTATCACGTATCGTCTTTAATGGGCCGTTACGTTTAGTGGCAGGTTCACATAATGGAGAAGTGTGGGAATAATTAGAAAGGTGAACGGTAATGAATATTTCGGATATTGCTAAAATGGCTAGAGTATCAAAAAGTACAGTCTCCCGTTACTTAAACGGGGGCTCGGTGAGTGTCAAGACAAGAAATAAAATTGATGAGATAGTGAAAGAAACAGGCTATTTACCTAATCAATTTGCCCAATCTTTAAAAGCTAAAAAAACTTTTATGATTGGAGCGATTATTCCGCGCCTAGATTCATATGCAATTAATCAAACATTAGAGGGAGCAGAAAAGTACTTACGCAAGATTAAATATCAAACCTTAATAGTAAATACAAATCAAGATAAAAACTTAGAAGTAGAGGCTTTATATACACTAGATAGAAACAAGGTCGATGGCATTATGCTTCTGGCTACAGAAATCACAAAGGAACATATCAAAGCGATTCAAGAAATTAAAGCACCTGTAATTCTAGTAGGGCAATCTTATGAAAATATTCCTTCAGTAATACAAAATGATTTTTCTGCTGGTAGAAAAATTGGGGAAGTTTTCGGACGCAATGATTTTAAAAAAGTGGCTTATTTAGGTGTTGAAGAATATGATCAATCAGTTGGTATTGAAAGAAAAAATGGTGTGATAAAAGGATTATCAACCTATCATATTAAGCCCGATATTTATTATACTGATTTCAATTTGTACCATGCTGAAAAAGCTGCTCGAAGCATAGTATCTAAATATGATGCCATTATTTGTGGAACCGACAATATTGCTCTAGGTGTTTTAAAAGCAGCTCGCGACCAAGATATAGAAGTACCGTCACAATTATCTATTTCTGGATTTGGAGGTTATGATACTACTTCTATCGTAAGTCCAACAATTACCACGATTGCTTTTCCGTACAAAAAAACCGGAGAAATTGCCAGTCGAAACCTTATTAGTATTATTAATAATGAAAAAATTGAAATTCTACAAGTTATGGATTTTCAATTTATAGAAAACAATAGTATTGACGTTAAGTAAAAGGGAAAGTAAAATGCTAAGTGAAAGCGTTTTACTTTTTTAAATAAAAATGGAACCGGTTCCAAAAAGGAGATTGTTTAATGGAGTGGACAAGAGAAGATAGATATAAAGGTTTGGATTTCATTTCTGAGGAAAAATATACTCAAATGGTAAGGAGAGTAGAGAAATCTCCTTGGAGACAGTATTATCACATTCAACCTGTGACGGGTCTTTTAAACGACCCCAATGGATTTATTTATTATAAAGGAAAATATCATTTATTTTATCAATGGTTTCCGTTAGGCCCGGTTCATGGTTTGAAATATTGGTATCATGTTTCGTCTGAAGATTTGGCGACATTTAAAAATGAAGGACCAGTAATATACCCAGATACACTTTACGATTCTCACGGGGCTTATAGTGGCTCTAGCATTCAAATCGATGATAAATTATATGTATTTTACACTGGTAACCATAGAACAAAAGATTGGAAAAGAGTTCCATATCAAGTTTATGCTCAATTAAATAATGATTTTCAAATTATTAAAAAAGTACCATTTATTTCAGGACCTCCAAGTGGTTACACAGAACATGTTAGAGATCCTAAAATCTGGAAAAATCAAGACAAGTACTATTTAGTAGTAGGAGCTCAAAATGATAATAAAAAAGGAAGGGCATTAATTTATCAATCAAAAGAACTATTTGAATTTAATTTACTTGGTGAAATTAACACAGGTTTAAATGAATTCGGTTATATGTGGGAATGTCCTGATATCTTTAGAATTGAAGATAAAGAAGTTTTCTTATTTTGTCCTCAAGGTTTAGAAAAAGAAGGTAATAAATACAATAATATTTATCAATCCGGCTACTTAGTGGGGAACTTTAATTATGACACATTGAAAATATCACATGATGGATTTAATGAATTAGATAATGGCTTTGATTTTTATGCGCCCCAAACTACATTATCTGCTGATGGCGATAGAATTTTAATTGGTTGGATGGGGCTTCCAGATACTGAATATCCAACTGACCAATATGAATGGGCACACTGTATGACATTACCTAGAATACTATCGATTGAAAAAAATCAATTGAAACAACGTATCCATCCAGATATTTTTAAACTAAGAGATAAAGGGATAAAAGAAACTTTTAAACTTAGAAATAATAGTAGAGAATGGGACTTGATTGAACCGGGAAGATTAGAAATAGATTTTTCTATTAAAGATAATAGTTCTGAAAGGATAACTATTTTACTTGCAAATAAAGTAGGAGAATCTATTGAAATAGACATAGATTTCATCAAAAATATTTTTCAATTAAATCGCTTGAATAGTGGCCAATTACCTAGCAATCAAGATGATCAAAGAAGAAGTGTTGATTTAGGTGAAGTTTTCTCAAACATGCAAGTTTTTATTGACAATTCAAGTATAGAAATATTTATAAATGATGGTTCAAAGGTTATGAGTTCCAGAGTATTTCCACAAATACCATATAGCCAATGTCAAATTAAGGTTGAAAAAGGGAATGCTGATTTAGAAGTTAATCAATATAAGTTGAAAGAAGGTTAATTATGAATAAATTATATGCTGTTGGTGAGGCACTGATTGATTTTATACCCGGTGAACGCGATTCAAAATTAAAAGAAGTAACACAATTTCAGCCGCAAGTTGGAGGGGCACCAACGAATGTAGCAAGTTGTGTAGCTAAACTTGGTGGCAAATCTTCTATTATTACCCAAGTGGGCGAAGATGCATTTGGCGAAAAAATTGAAGATACCTTGATAAATATCGGTGTAGATACACAACATTTAAAGAAAACCCCTGAAGCCAATACTGCGCTTGCTTTCGTAAGTTTAACTAAGGAAGGTGAACGTGACTTCGCCTTTTATAGAAAGCCTTCAGCGGATATGTTGTTGCAAACTGAGGATTTAACTGGATTAGAGTTTGATTCAACGGACATTCTGCATTTTTGTTCAGTAGATTTAGTGGATTATCCTATTAAGCACACGCATGTAGAATTAATAGACAAGATGTTGCAAGCGGAGGGCACTGTAATATTTGATCCGAACTTACGTTTTCCGTTGTGGGATTCTCCAGACGCTCTAAGAGAAACTGTTTTAGAATTTATTCCTAAAGCTCATATTTTAAAAATATCTGATGAAGAATTAGAATTTATTTCTAGTATTAAGGATAAAGATGAGGCCATCACATCATTATTTAAGGGCAATGTGGAAATTGTTATTTATACAGAAGGCAAAAGTGGTGCATCTATTTACACTAAAGAGGGCTTAATCGCAAATAAGGATGGATTTAATGTGACCGTAAAAGATACAACAGGTGCAGGTGATGCATTTATAGGTGCGGTTATTTATCAATTGTTAAACCATGATCGGAATCATTTAATAGAAGAAGGACATCAATATTTGAGATTCGCAAATGCCGTAGGAGGATTAGCAACTACTGAGTACGGAGCTATTGAAAGCCTTCCTATAAGAGATGAAGTGGAAAAATTTATAAGAGGTGAATTGAATGAGTGATAAGAAGATTGCTGAGTCAGTTATCCAGGCAGTGGGCGGGAAAGATAATATTGAGTCTATTGCACATTGTGCTACCAGATTAAGGATTATGGTAAAAAACCAAGAAGCGGTAAAGCAAGATGAAGTAGAAGAGATAGATAAAGTTAAAGGAGCGTTTTATAACTCAGGACAGTTTCAAATTATTTTTGGAACCGGTACCGTCAATAAAATTTACAATGAAATTACGAAACTTGGAATTGAAAGTGGCAGTAAGGAAGAAATAAAGGAAAAAGGTTCAAAACAAGGAAACGCATTTCAACGTGCAATCCGTGTATTTGGTGATGTATTCGTACCGATTATTCCAGTATTAGTGGCAACAGGGCTATTTATGGGATTACGCGGGGTCGTTATGAATGAACAAATCTTGGGATGGATGGGGTTAACAGCAAAAGATATCCCTCAAAATTTTATATTATTCACTCAAGTACTGACTGATACTGCATTTGCCTTTTTACCTGCATTAGTTGCATGGAGTGCATTTAAAGTATTTGGGGGAAGCCCAGTATTAGGAATAGTATTAGGGTTAATGCTGGTCAACCCGGCGCTTCCTAATGCGTATGAAGTTGGTAATGGTACTGCAAAAGCTTTAAATTTCTTTGGATTTATTCCAATAGTAGGGTATCAAGGATCAGTTTTGCCCGCTTTCTTTGTTGGGTTAATTGGAGCAAAATTTGAAAAAAGTTTAAGGAAGCGCATTCCTGACGCTATTGATTTAATAGTTACTCCTTTCTTAGTATTGCTTGTAATGATTACATTAGGTTTATTTGTAATTGGACCGATTTTCCATTCAATTGAAACAATTATATTGTCTGGTACAGAATGGGTATTAGCTTTGCCTTTTGGTATTGCGGGTATTTTAATTGGATTTTTCCAACAAATTATTGTAGTAACTGGAGTACATCATATCTTTAACTTTATGGAAATTCAGTTATTAGAAAAATTCCACTACAATGAATTTAACCCGATTATTTCTGCGGCGATGACAGCTCAAGCTGCAGCGGCTGTAGCTGTGGGAATCAAAACTAAAAAAGCTAAGCTCAAAGCATTAGCCTTACCATCTGCATTTTCGGCATTATTAGGTATTACTGAACCAGCAATTTTCGGGGTTAATTTGCGATATTTCAAACCTTTCGTATGTGGTTTGATTGGTGGAGCTGTAGGTGGTTTTTTTGCTGCTATCTTCCATTTGAAAGCTTCAGGAATGGCCATTACAGTTTTACCCGGAATGTTGCTTTTCTTAAAAGATATTGGACAACTACCGCTTTATATACTCGTTCTTATAATTTCATTTGCAGTTGGATTTGTACTGACATGGTTCTTTGGCTATAGTGATAAACTGGCAGAGGAAATTAGAGAAAGTAAATAGATTATGCGACTGCTGAACTTTAGAAATAAGGTACAGCAGTTTTTGTTTTTTAGAGATAAAAAGAAGTATTGACACAGTTGTGAAAACGCTTTATTATTATATATGAAATCGATTTCATATATAGAGTAGGTGATGAAAATAGCGACTATTAAAGATGTAGCTAAAGAAGCAGGTTTATCAACCACTACTATTTCACGCTTTTTAAATAATCATCCTTATATTTCAGATGAAAACAGAGAAAAAATCAAAACAGCGATGGAAAAACTGAATTATGTACCTAATTCAGCGGCCACTCAATTAAGATCAAATAAATCTTATAATATAGGCGTTATAGTGCCGAGAATTACAAATCCTTATTTTTCGTCGCTCATTGAAGTGATTGAAAAAGAACTTTCTTCAACTGCATATCGCATTTTAATTATGCAGACTCATAACAGTAAAGATGAAGAAGTGCAGTTGTTGGATATGCTGAGACAAAAACAAATTGACGGTATCATCATGTGTTCGTTAGAGAATGATATTTCTTTAGTTGAAGATTATATTCAATATGGACCTATAGTCGTTTCTGGGAATCAAAATATTCATTCAGAATTGATACCTATTGTTTCAACTGATCAACAACAAGCAACTTATAATGCAACGCGCTATTTGATTGAAAAAGGATATCAAAAAATTGCTTACTGTACAGGTGGTTCTTATACTGACACTAATCATGGTTTATCTAGAAATTTAGGGTTTCAAACAGCGATGAAAGAATTTCATAAAGAAATCGACTCTGGTTTGATATATACAGACATTCATACCATAGAAGATGGGCATTCCGTTGCCAAGCAAATTATAAACTTAAAATTAGAAAATAGACCTGATGCAATATTCGCAGGAAGTGACGAAGTAGCGGCGGGTTTAATAGAAACTTTAACTGAAAATAATATCTCAATACCTTCAGATATAGCGATTATGGGATATGACAACCAGCCCTTTGCATCGTTGCTTAAAGTACCTTTAACAACGATTTCCCAACCTATCCAAGGTATAGGTGAACAGACTACTGGAAAGTTAATGAACTTGATTAATGATACAGAAAACACTTTAAAACATTCAGATTTATCTTTAAATATAATTGAAAGATTATCGACTTGATTTAAGAGCAATTTGTATTGCTCTTAAAAATATACAGAGTATGGTATCGATACCATACTAGAAGAGGAGAATTTTCTTGAGAAAAAAATGGTGGCAAAAAGAAATAGTTTATCAAATATATCCAAGAAGTTTTAAAGACAGTAACAATGATGGAATCGGCGATATAAATGGCATTACTGAAAAAATTCCTTACTTAAGCAAATTAGGTATTACAATGATTTGGATTTGTCCGATTTATAAATCTCCTATGGTTGATAATGGATACGATATCTCTGATTATGATGATATTAATCCTGAATTCGGCTCTTTAGAAGATTTAGATTATCTTTTTGAAACAGCACATAAATATGGGATTAAGATCATGTTGGATTTAGTCATCAATCATACGTCTGATGAGCACGAGTGGTTTAAAGAAGCTATCAACAATCCTGAAAGTAAATATAGAGATTACTACATTTTCAAAGAAGGTATTAACGGCAACCCTCCAAATAATTGGCGTTCAATCTTTGGAGGGAGCGTTTGGGAAAAAGTGCCTGATGAAGACATGTATTATTTACATGTATTTGATAAGAAACAACCAGATTTGAATTTTGAAAATCCTGAATTAAGAGAAGAAATTTATCATATGATAAATGGTTGGTTAGAAAAAGGATTAGCTGGATTTAGAATTGATTCAATTACTTTCTTGAAAAAGGATCAAGATTATAGTTCTCTGCCGGCTGACGGACCAGATGGTTTAGTGACATGTAAATTTAAAACGAGAAATAGACCGGGAATTGAGAAATTTTTACATGAATTAAAAGAAAAAACTTTTGATAAATTCGACTGTGTAACAGTAGGAGAAGCGCCTGGAGTTCAGTATGACGAATTAGATGAATTTATTGGAGAAAACGGATACTTTTCTATGATTTTTGATTTTAAATATGCAGATATTGATGTGGAATCCGGCAGCGACTGGTTTAAAAGAACTAATTGGACAACCAAAGAATTGAGAAATTTAATTTTCAACAGTCAAGAAGCTCTCCAAAAAGTAGGGTGGGGTGCATCTTTTATTGAAAATCATGACCAACCAAGAGCCGTTTCCAAATTTATCAAAAATACAAAATATCAGAATTATATTGGAGCAAGTGCTTTAGGCATTCTGTATTTCTTTTTAAGAGGCACACCATTTATTTACCAAGGACAAGAAATCGGAATGAAAAACTTTGAGAGGGATTCTATTGAAGCATTTAATGATATTTCTAGTATTGATAATTACGAGCGTTCTCTTCAAGAAGGTTACACCGAAAAAGAAGCACTCAATTTTGTGAACTTAAGAAGTCGAGATAACACACGTACACCAATGCAATGGGATTCTGAAGAAAACGCTGGTTTTTCAGAAGCAACGCCTTGGTTAGCACTGAATGATGATTTTAAAACGATTAATGTACAAGACCAAATTGCTGATTCTAACTCACTCTTGCATTTTTATGAAGATATGATTCATTTAAGAAATGATTCTCGATATAGCAATACTTTAATCTATGGAGATTTTAAAGCAGATAAAGAGACACAGGATAATATCATTAGTTACTACCGAATTAGTGATAATGAAAACATTCAAATTATTGTTAATTTGTCTGATCAAAATGAAAAAATTAAATTACAAAGCAACGATATTAAAGTACTGCTTCATAATTATAAAAATACAAAATTGAATGGAACTGATATTAACTTAAGACCTTACGAAGCACTTGTGATTAAATTGAATGAAATTTAAAGGAGGCTATCACCATGAGTAATAAGTACAACAAAATTGCTAAGGAAATAGTTGAAGTTGTAGGAAAAGACAACATAGAAAGCGCCACTCATTGTGTAACAAGATTACGATTGTCTGTTCACGACAGAGATAAAATTGACGATGCAAAAATTGAAGATATAGACGAAGTTAAAGGGGTATTTTATACTGGCGGTCAATATCAAATTGTTCTGGGAACGGGAACAGTAGACAAAGTTTATAACGCAGTAGAACAACAATATAATTTCAAACAAGAAACAAAACAAGAAATGGAAAAGAAAAAGCAGAATAAATTACAAAAGGCTATAAGATTACTTGCTGATGTATTTATTCCAATCATTCCTATACTCGGTGCCACAGGTTTATTCCTTGGATTAAAGGGAGTAATGTTAAATGAATCTGTATTAGGTGTTTTCGGCATGACACCAGATATGATACCTGAATATCTTAAAACACTGGTGAGTGTTTTAACAGATACAGCCTTTGCATTCTTACCGGCGTTTATTGCTTGGAGTGCATTTAAAACATTTGGCGGCACACCTATTATCGGATTCCTGATTGGCTTAATGCTCGTATCTCCTGCTTTACCTAATGCTTATGAAGTGGCTAGCGGAGATGCAAAACCAATTATGGTTGCACATATCATTCCTATTGTAGGTTACCAAGGTAGTATTTTAACCGCACTATTTACAGGTATACTAGGTGCTAAGTTAGAAAAGAGATTCCGTAAAATCATGCCAAGTGCATTAGATCTGATATTTACTCCATTCTTCGTTATTTTAATCATGATGGCTTTCTCATTGTTAATTATGGGACCTATTGTACATATAATCGAAAATGGCGGCATTGCAATGGTAAAATCATTTATTGGACTCCCATTTGGAATAGGCGGTTTCTTAATTGGATTTATTTATCCATTAGCAGTAATGACTGGATTACACCATATGTTCATCATTGTTGAAACATCATTACTTGCTTCTACAGGATTTAACCCATTAATTACTTTAGCTGCAATGTACGGTTTCTCAAATGCGGGTGTGTGTTTGGCACTTTCACTCAAGAGTAAAAAACCTTCATTCAAAACAGCTGGTATCAGTGCTACTGTAACTCAATTGCTCGGAGTAAGTGAACCTGCTTTATTCGGTGTAGTGTTGCGTACAGGATTGAAACCTCTGACTATTATGCTGTTAGCATCGTCATTAGGAGGCGGAATTTTAGCTTTATTACACATTAAAGCTAATTCATATGGCCTTGCTGTTATATTATCACCATTAATGTATATCTATAATTTCAATCAACTTCTAACTTACGTTTTAGTTGGAATTGGAACATTTATTCTTGCTTTCTTAGCTACAAAATTTTTATGTAAAACAAAAGAAGTGACTGAAAGCTAATTATAATTTCTAGCTGTTAAACCTTATTACAACAAGGTTTAGCAGCTTTTTTGTTTTATATCGTAAAAATTATAACGATATATCGTTGACTTATTTCGATATATCGCTTATACTTCCGATATATCGAAATGAAGAAAACGAAAGAAGGAATTCAATATGTTCAGACGTGGATTTGATCAATTTAGAAATATGAGAGATAGTGAAGGATTTGATTTCGGAAGAGGTTTCGGCGGATTTGAGAAAATGTTTGGTGGTCGTGGACCAGGACATGAACGCATGTTTAAAAAAGGTAACTTACAGTTTATGATTTTACGTTCTTTACAAGAGGAACCTAAACATGGTTACCAAGTGATTAAAGATTTAGAAGAACAATTTAAAGGTTTCTACTCCCCAAGCCCAGGTTCGGTTTATCCGATTTTGCAAATGTTGGAAGATAGAGAATTTGTGTCTGTTACAAAAGAAGGCAATAAAAAAATCTATACAATCACTGCTGAGGGCGCAAACTTTTTAAAAGAAAATGCCGATCAAAATGAATTTGCACAACGTATGAAACAATTCCAAAACTTTAATAGAGAAGACATGCAAACTCTAGGTGCAGATATTAAAGAAACAGTAAATGCAATACTGACAGCCAGCAAAGAAGCGATGACGGATGAAGAGAAACGTCAACAATTTAACCGCTTCCTCGCCCAAATTAAAGACCAAGCGCAAAACTTATATAAAGAAGATGATGAACATGACAAATAAAAGAATCGGAATTATCGGCGGTGGTCCAGGTGGCTTAATGTTAGGGCTACTCTTGCAAAATCAAGGTTTAGATGTCCACATCTATGAAAAAGCAGATCGTAATGTCAACCGTTCTCGTGGCGGTTCATTAGATATTCACCACGATACAGGACAATTACCTTTAGCAGAGGCAGGTTTACTCGACGCATTCAAAGCACTTGCCCGCTTTGAAGGTGAAGATACTAAAATCGTTGATAAATACGGAAAATTATACTTTGAAGAAGATGCTGAAGGTGAAGGCGGACGCCCAGAAATCGATCGCGGTGAATTATGTGATTTAATTCAAAATAAAATCGATGCAGAGCGTATTCATTATGGTTATGAGTTTAACAATATGGAAACTTTAGATGATGGACGTGTTGAAGTTAATTTTACTAATAATGAGACAGAAATTTTTGATTTAGTCGTAGGTTCAGATGGTGCCTTTTCAAAAGTAAGACCGTTCCTCGCAGATACTGATTTAATATACACAGGTGTTTCATTTATCGAACTCAGCGTGCCTGATGTCCAAACAAAATATCCTGACCTAGCTGAATATAATAAAAATGGTAAAATGATGGGATTAGGCGGCGACCAATTGATTTTAGGTCAATTGAACGGAGATGGACGTATTGTTGTTTACGTTGCTTATCAATTAGACCGAGATCAGTTAGATGAATACAAAGCGTTGAATAATGAAGAATTGAAAGCGCGGATATTAGAAGAGTATCAAGATTGGGACGAAGATTTGCTTAAATATATTCGCTACTCTGATGAAAATATCATGTTTCGTCGAATTTATCGTTTGCCAATCGGATTTCAATGGCAACATCAGCAGAATATTACATTAATAGGGGATGCAGCACACCTCATGAGTCCTTTTGCCGGAGAAGGTGTGAACATGGCCATGTATGACGCGTATATGTTAGCGCAAGCAATCGCCGCGTCAGACGGTAACTTGGATGAAGCTTTAAATGATTATGAACAGAAAATGTATGCAAGTTCTAAAGAACGTGCTCAAGAATCACAAGATAATTTAGAACTATTCTTTAGAGAAGATGGTGCTGAAGTGATGGCGAACTTCTTTATAGAGGGGCAAGAAATGTTGGAAGAAGCGGACAACTAACAGTCCAATCAATAGAACACAATTAAATTTCAAGCATACCTCGCTTTGATTGAAAGCACTTGTTAATTTTGGTAAGATTTAATTGTAAATAAAGTAGGAGCTGAGACATTATTTTGTCCCAGCCCCAGAGCACAGACTCGCAATCTGAAATTGTGAATACCTCAATATGAGTGTACAAAGACTAGTTATGTGGTAGCATAGCTAGTCTTTTTTATTGCTATCCTTGCTGATTAAAAACTTAATCGCTGTTGCGAGTAATGTCACTTGAACAATCGAAGAAAAATTAATCGTGAGTTCATGGATAATAATGTCCATCCATACCACCTCACTTTCTTGCCGAATGAAGGAATGTGAGGTACTCACCTGCAATATACAGCCTGTTGGCTCATGAATTAAGTTTAGCATTTTGGATCTCAATTTTCAAAGAAAAACACGAACAAATGTTCTGTTTTTATTTTTGCACCCTTTCCTCATAAAAAAAATGATACTCTGTTATTAAGTTGAAATACAATATAAAAAATAAATGCGTGTTATTGAGGAGGTACTTTCTTTGGCGAGAAGAGAAAAAAATGCCGTTATAGCTGCGATTATTTATATTGGGATTATGGCTGTCGGAATGATAACGCAACACTTTATCTTCCATTACAATTACACTGATCCAAACATGGCTAAGGTATTAATTTATTTTGAAATTATCATGGCGATATTTACCTTTATAGTTTATACAAGAATGAAAGTGACGATTTTATCGCAAAAAGTACGTTTCACGAAATGGCTGATTCCGTTTATTATTATCATTCTTACTACAGTTATTATGTTGGTAACGACGGGTGACTTCAGTAGTCGTACTTCTCTTATTTTTACAATCTTTATCATGACGATTTTTGTGGGATTTTCAGAAGAATTGATGTTTAGAGGAATTTTACTCAATGTATTATTGGAAAAGAGAACAGCTAAATTTGCTATTTTATTCAGTAGCGCTTTATTTGCATTGCTGCACTCAGTGAATGTACTAGGTGGAGCATCTTTAATTGCAACGATAATCCAACTATTTGCGACATTCTTGTTCGGTCTGGTCTTCAGTTGCTTAGCAGTGTTAATGAAAAATATTATCCCTTTGATGATATATCATTGTCTATGGGACTTTTCATTGCTGCCACAAAGTATCACACATGCGAATATCGGTTGGATTTCTTCAATCGCTATTCTAGTGGAATTAATTGTAGTTATCCCGCTCTTTATTTATACAGTTAAAAAATTTAAACACGCGAAATGAGCGATAAATGGAAAGTGAGGCATGAATGAATGTCTCGCTTTTTTAAGTTGTTACATAAAAAAGTGTGTGGTTGTATGGGGTGGAGTGAAGTTAGATAGGGCTAATAAAATGGATATATTGGCCAAGGTGATGGGAAACATGTCCAATATATTTCCCACTCTTTATAAACTACGCTTAATATCGCGAAGCTCTGAATCGCCCTTCGTTATTTGGATGTATCTACCGTTTGCAATAATTGGGCAACTTGATTCTCAATGGCTCCCTTATTTGAAACTTCATCTTGAATATAAAGCATTACCATTTGTACAATGCCTGCAGCAAAAAATTCTGAGAAAAGCTGTTCGTTTAAATGATGTGATTTCATAAATGTTGTACTTAATTTACCCGCTAGTTGGCGCATAATAAATTTTTGCAATTTCTGTTTGTATTCATCAGCATTTTTAATATCGAAAAGTCGTTTGAAAAATATTTGATGTTCTTCGAAAAAATTAAACCAGATTATCGTACCTTCTTCTAAACCTAAATCTTTCTTTGCTTCACATATTTCATCTAAGTGCTCAAAGTGTTTTTGAACAATTGCATCAAGCAGGTCATATTTATCTAGATAATGAAGATAAAAAGTTTTGCGTTCTATTTCAGCAGCTTCAGCTATTTTTTTAACAGTAATTTTCTCAAAGTCATTTTCATAAAATAAATCTAAAAAGGTTTTAGTAATATTACGCTGCGTTTTGATAACACGTTTATCCATATTGGAACATCTCCTCATTTAGAACCCGATATTCTAGATCTGTGTATTAATACACGAACGTTCGAGGGTATAAATTGTATAAATGAAATTTCTTGATATATTTAAATTATACACACCTGAGTTATAAAACACTAGAGTGAATTAAAAATACGGAAGGGTGATTATTTTTGAAAGAACAATATGTAACTTTTAAAACAAGAGATGTGGAAACTGCAGGGATTTTAAGAACACCGGATAATGCGAAAGATAACGCGTTACCAACTATTGTAGTCATGCACCCTATAAGTAGCGTAAAAGAACAAACTGCAAGCATTTATGCGAAACGATTAACTGAAGAAGGTTTCGCAACTTTAGCATTTGATGCGTCACACCAAGGTGAGATTGCTGCAGAACCAAAAAATATTGAAGTGCCTTATTACCGGGTAGATGATGCCAAAGCAGCTATTGACTATTTAAATACACTTGATATTGTAGATGACAAACGAATTGGTATTTTAGGTATTTGCGGAGGCGGCGGTTATGCAGTTAATGCCAGCTTAACTGACAAACGTATTAAAGCAGTTGGTTCTGTTGCAGGTGTCAATTTCGGAATGTTAGCACGAGAAGGAAATTTCATGCCAGATGCTGCATTGAAAACCTTGTATCAAGTTGCAGATCAACGCGAGGCAGAGGCTAAGGGTGCAGAACCAGCACTGATGCCGTATGCGCCTGACAGCGAAGCACAACGTAAAGAGCAAGGACTTGATGATATCGACATTAAAGAAGCGGTAGATTACTATAGAACAGATCGCGGCTATCATGAAAATGTAACAAATCGATATCGTGTTATCAATCAAGCTGACATTATTGGTTTTGATGCTTATCATTTAGCTGATAAATTGTTGGATCAACCGTTATATATTGTAGCAGGTGATATACCGGGTGCCTTTGGTTCTTATCGCTGTGCTTATAATTTATTTGATCAAGCATTAAGTAATAAAAAAACATTGAACATTGTCAAAGGTGTTTCTCACTATGACTTATATGATCAACCTAAAGCAGTAGACGAAGCTTTGAAAGGATTAGTTCCTTTCTATAAAAAATATTTATAAACAATGTATCACTATTAAATCGATAGTTTCATAATAATTAAAGAACCCCTTATTGCGTCTTTTAACGCAATAAGGGGTTGAATTATTTCATCAGATAAATAAATTGTGGTTTGCATGTTCAGTGTCTCCGATATAAGTGCCGACACCTGCAAATTCAACTTCTGGTCGTAATTCTTCTTTTTTAATGCCCATCACATCCATGCTCATGGTGCAGGCAATCAGTTTAATATCGTTATCAATTGCTTTATCAATGAGAGTTGGAAGTGAATCCACGTTTTTTTGTTTCATAATCATTTTCATCATTAGTCGACCTAAGCCGAGCATATTCATTTTAGAAAGCGGCATATTTTCAGGACCGTTAGGCAGCATCATACCGAATAATCGTTCAATACCTGTCTTTTTCACTTTACCTGAATGAGGGCGTTTTAAGGCATTTAAGCCCCAGAAAGTGCAGAAAATTGAAACGTCACGACCTGCAGCTCGAGCACCATTCGCAATAATAAAGGCTGCTAAGGCTTTGTCTAATTCACCGCTGAATAAGACGATAGTAGTGCCCTTTTCAGTATGCTGTACTGCTAAATCTTGCGGTTGCTGTGCGGATTTTTCAATAACTGCAGTAATTTCTTTATCATTTTGTTTCAAGTCTACTAAAGTATTACCAGTTTGTGCTGCCCAACTCTTAATATCACTCGCGAAGCCTGGATCCGTAACCAGTACTTCAAGTTGTTCGCCTGGTTGCAGTTGTTTGAGCTCTTGATTGACATTCATTAAAGGACCTGGACATTGCATACCGCTGTAATTGACTTTCTTGCGGTCAGGTTTCAGTTCAGTGGCAGCAGTGTTTTCAGGATGCGGCTGCTCTTCAAAGGTTTCTTTTTCCGCAGGGGCAGTTTGGGATTGTTCTGCTTCTGCTCTGTCTTGAATAGCTTGGTAGCCGCCGTTTAAATTGACGACTGTGAAACCGCTGTCGCTCAGCATTTGGCTGGCTTGTTGGCTGCGTTTGCCGGCTTGGCAATAAATGTAGTAGGTCTTGCTTTGGTCGAGAGGGAATTTGGTGTTGAGTGATGAGAGTGGGTAAGACTGCGCGCCGTCGATATGGCCCGCTTCGTACTCCTCGGTTTCTCTCACATCTATTAGTTGGCCTTGGTGGCCCATTGCTTCTAAATCTTCATCTGTTAACTCAGTAATTTGCACGGTCTTGAATTGAACCATGTGCCCATCTCCTTTGTGGATTGTTAATGTGATTGTACAAGGATTAGTGCGATAAATAAAATGAACTGCATATGTTAGGCTAGAGATGAGGTGAGATGTATGAGAAAAGGAAGTAAAATAGATTATTTTTTGGTCGGTATATTAATTATTTTGATGCTTATAAATATATTAGTTGTTTTTAAAGTTGTTTCTATTCCTAATGGTCTCATCAACTTGATGCTGACGTTCACTTTATTAGTTTGCACATTAATCACTTACCGCAACGGCTACAAAAAAACTGCATATTTTATGATTTTCGTAACGTGTTTTAACTTAGTATTAAGCATTATTCAATTATTTAGTTGAGCAACTATTCTTTAATACATATTATGCGATATAATATAAGACAAATGAATAATTTAAATGAGGTGAAAAAATTGAAAGTTGATAAGTTGTGGTTAACTTATTTAGGTATCGGCCTCATGATAGTGGCTATCATTTTAAATTTGCTATCGCTCTTTAATGTGATTGATTTAGCAAGTTGGGTCTCTTCTCTTATTAGTGCATTAGTTATTTTTAATCTGTATTTTCTGCTTTTCAAAGGAGATAAAAAATATGGTAAATTTTTCTTAATTGTTGGTTGTTTGATGATTGTTTTCGCTATTATTGAGTTCATAATATGATAAACTAGGAATAATTATCTGAATTTTTCAGAGAGAATTTGAAGTAAAGGAATGTATAGAATTGACTGAGTACAATAATGATTATGAGCATCTATTGTTCTATTTTGCATACAAGACATTTATCAACACGGCGGATGAAATTATTGAGAAGAAAGGTATGAGCCGCCAACATCACCGCTTCTTATTCTTTATCGACAAAGTGCCGGGTATTACAATTCGCGACCTATTGAAGAGTATGGAAATCTCGAAACAAGGCAGTCATCAGACCTTGCGCAAGCTGAAAGAGGAAGGACTCGTTGTGGAAAAGAAATCCAAAGAGGATGGCCGCGTGAAAGAGTTGTTCGTTACGCAAAAAGGTCATGAATTAGTGACTGAAATCAACAAAGCGCAAAATGATTTATTGCAACATATTAAAGCAAAAGTCGGCAATGACTGGAATGCCATGATGGAAGAAATGGCCAGTTATCGACCAGGGTTCCAAGAAGTGAAATATTTAAAAGGTGAAGAGTAGCAGACAAGCAGGCAGCGTTGTCTGCTTTTTTTGATGGGGGCCCTCTTTAGCTTCGACCTTCTTTCTAAATCTTTCTTTCGCACATATAAGTCAATATAATTGACCTAATTCTATTGGAAGCGTTATCCTAGAATTGTATTAGAAATAGAGACAAAGGTGGAATGAATAATGAAGAAACGTGTCGGAGAGTATTTAATGGACTGTTTAAGCAACACGGGCGTTGAGAAGGTATTTGGTGTGCCGGGTGATTTCAACTTGGCATTCTTAGACGATATTATCAGCAGAGATGATATGGAATGGGTTGGTAATACAAACGAATTGAATGCAAGTTATGCGGCAGATGGCTATGCACGTATGAAAGGTATCAGTGCGATGGTCACAACGTTTGGTGTAGGCGAGTTGTCTGCGGTAAATGGTATCGCGGGCTCTTATGCAGAACGTGTGCCGGTGGTCGCTATTACTGGTGCGCCTACGCGTGCGGTTGAAAATGCAGGCAAATATGTGCATCATTCTCTTGGTGAAGGTACGTTTGATAATTACCGCAAGATGTTCAAAGAGATTACGACAGCGCAAGGTTACATTACACCTGATAATGCACAAACGGAAATTCCGCGTCTATTGAATGCGGCGTTAGCTGAGAAACGTCCGGTGCATTTGCATTTGCCGATTGACGTGGCAATGACGGAAATAGAGGTGGACACTGCTTATGAAGTGCCGGAGCATCAACCTCATGATGTCTCAAAATATATTTCTATGGTAAAAGATAAATTGGAAAGTGCTTCCCAACCTGTAATTATTGCAGGTCATGAAATTAATAGTTTCAAATTGCATGCAGCACTGGAAAAATTAGTAAATCAAACGCATATTCCTGTAGCCCAATTATCGCTTGGTAAAGGTGCGTTTAATGAAGAAAGTCCTTATTACATGGGGATTTATGATGGCTCGATTGCCGAAGAAAATATTCGCGAGTATGTAGATAATAGTGATGCAATCTTGAATATTGGTGCGAAATTGACGGATTCTGCAACAGCTGGCTTCTCATTCGAATTTGATATTGATGATGTCGTGATGTTGAATCATCACAATTTCAAAATGAATGAAACAGTGGCAGAAGATGTGACGTTGCCGGATTTAATGGATGGCTTGTTGGAAATGGATTATGTGAATGAAGCGGATTATCCGAAATTCAAACGTCCAGAAGCGGGTCAATATGAATTGAGTGGCGATGTATTAACACAAGAAACTTACTTCAAGATGATGCAAGATTTCTTAGCTCCTTCTGATGTAATCTTGGCTGAACAAGGGACTTCTTTCTTTGGCGCTTATGATTTAGCGTTGTATAAAGGTAATAAATTCGTGGGACAACCTTTATGGGGTTCTATCGGCTATACATTGCCGGCTACAATTGGTACACAAATTGCAGATCCGAACCGTCGTAACTTATTGTTGATTGGTGACGGCTCATTACAATTGACGGTACAAGGTATTTCAACTATGATTCGTCAAGGTTTGAAACCTGTAATGTTCGTGATTAATAATGACGGTTATACAGTTGAACGTAAAATCCACGGTGAAAATGAACCATATAATGATATTTACATGTGGGATTACAAAGCCTTGCCTGCAGTCTTTGGCGGCGAAGATGTGGTGAAAGTGCATGATGTTTCCACAAGCGAAGAATTAGATCAAGCCTTTGAAGCAATTAAAGCTTATCCGGATATGATGCACTTTGTAGAAGTTAAAATGGCGATGCATGATGCGCCGCATAAATTAGAAGCAATTGGTAAAGCGTTCGCTAAACAAAATAGTTAATAATATTAGATGTGCCTCGGTTATTTTTTAGCCGAGGTTTTTTATGTGAAATTAACAGAATAGGGGTAGAGTATTTCGGATGGGAAATTTGCTTTCCAAAGCTTTCTTTTAAAAAAATATTTATTCGGTTAAAAAGAATAAATATGCAAAATTTACGTATATTAAGTTCGTTCAATTCGTTAAATTTTAATTTAACACTACGCTATCGCCGGTTACTCGGGTTGAAACGCTTACAAAAAATATATATTTATTCATTGGAAGCAATATTTTAATCTGCATGAATTTGCATTATTATAAATAATTCGTTACTGTCTTTATGTAGCTATTAAATAAGTTGTTGAGATGTGTATGTTTCGCGGGGAAATGATTTATATATTTTTCTCAACACAAAAAAATAAATAGGGAGTGCAAATACATTGCAAAAAGCTAAAAAAGAAAGCAAAGCGAAAAAGTCCCACATTATGGACTGGACGACCTTTTATGGAACGGTTATCGTGCTGCTCATTGCGGTAGTGCCGATGATGGCCTTTCCGAAAGCGAGTCAAAAAGTCATCACAGACATTAATGAGTCGATTTCGAACTCGATTGGTGCTGTTTATCTGACGTTGGGCCTCGTAATTTTAGGCTTCGTGCTTTACATTGCATTCGGTAAATATGGAAATGTGACTTTAGGTAAAGCGAGTGACCGTCCGGAGTTCGGTAATTTCAGCTGGGCTTCGATGCTATTTTGTGCGGGTATCGGTTCTGATATTTTGTATTGGGGCGTCATTGAATGGGCGTATTATTATCAAGTTCCGCCGCATGGAGCGAAAGGTATGACGGACCACGCGTTGGAATATGCGACGATGTACGGCATGTTCCACTGGGGACCTATTGCGTGGGCGATTTATGTGTTGCCGGCATTGCCAATCGGTTATTTAGTCTTCGTGAAGAAGAAACCGGTTTATAAGATCAGCCAAGCATGCCGTCCGATTTTGAAAGGGCAAACGGATAAATTGCCTGGTAAGATTGTCGACATTCTGTTTATCTTCGGATTGCTCGGCGGTGCAGCGACTTCATTAGCTTTAGGTGTGCCGATGATTTCTGCTGGTATTGAGAAGTTAACAGGACTGGACGGCAGTAATATGGTACTACGTTCGATTATCTTGTTAACGATTACGGTAGTGTTTGCGGTCAGTTCTTACACTGGCTTGAAAAAAGGAATTCAACGTTTGAGTGACGTCAACGTTTGGTTGTCATTCTTACTATTAGGTTTCGTGTTTGTAGTAGGACCGACTGTCTTTATCATGAATACGACAGTGACAAGTTTCGGTAACATGTTGAAAAACTTCTTTGAAATGGCCACATGGCTGGAACCGTTCGGCGGTATTGATGGGCGTAAGTTGACACACTTCCCTCAACAATGGACCATTTTCTATTGGTCATGGTGGATTGTGTACGCGCCGTTTATTGGACTGTTCATTGCACGTATTTCTAAAGGCCGTACGTTGAAAGAAGTTATCTTGGGTACGATTGTGTACGGAACACTAGGTTGTGTTCTATTCTTCGGTATCTTTGGTAACTATGCAGTTTATTTACAAATCACACATCAATTTAATGTAGTAGAATTCTTGAATACACATGGTACTGAATCAGCAATTATTGAAGTTATGCATCAATTGCCGTTCGGTAACATCGTAGTGGTCTTGTTCTTAATTTCTGCGTTCTTATTCTTGGCCACAACATTCGATTCAGGCTCATATATTTTAGCATCCGCTTCGCAAAAGAAAGTAGTGGGCGAACCATTGCGTGCCAATCGTCTATTCTGGGCGTTCGCACTTTGCTTGCTGCCTTTCTCATTAATGCTTGTAGGTGGACAACGCGCGCTTGAAGTTTTAAAGACGGCATCGATACTGGCTTCTGTGCCATTAATCGTCATATTCGTCTTTATGATGATATCCTTTATCATCACCTTGTCGCGAGATCGGATTAAGCTTGAATTAAGGGCTGAACGACTGAAAAAAGCAGAGCAGCGGGTGTTGAATATGCATGAAATCGCTGAAAATAGAGATAATGATACACCGCTGAAATAACAATGTAAAAGCACCAGAATCCTTTGGTTGAAGGGATTCTGGTGCTATTTTTGTGTGGTGGTATTAGTGGGTGGCGGTGTGGCTGTTGGCGTGTATATCGCGCGAGATTTATGGAGGCATGTCTGATAAATGCGGATATTGGCCAAGAATGGAGCGAACATGTCCAATAAACGGATATATTGGCCAAGATGGTGGGATGACATACCAAATTATAGGTTTTCTAGACACAACTCGAAAACTAATGTCTAGAATAAGGTGTTTTCTAGACACAACTCAGGAACTAGTGTCTAGATTATGGTGTTTTCTAGACACAACACGGAAACTAGTGTCTAGATTATAGGTTTTCTAGACACAACTCGAAAACTAATGTCTAGAATAAGGTGTTTTCTAGACACAACTTGAAAACTAGTGTCTAGAATAAGGTGTTTTCTAGACACAACTTGGAAACTAGTGTCTAGATTCCTAGCTTTTCCAGCAATTTCCACAAAAAAATAGTGCCTAGAACCCAATGTTTTCTAGACACTTATATTTGATAAATCAGTATAACGAAGCTGTCTCTAAATCTTAGCGATACTCTGCCGCTCATACTCGCTATTCTTCAGGTATTGGAAAATATTTGAAAATCTCGCCGCTTTGAATGGCGTCGCTGATTTGTGATAACCATTTATAATAAACAGTTGAGTGCTCAAGTTGTGCGTATACTTTTTCAGCATGTTCTCTCGTTTCTGGATCTACATCATCTGCCTCAAGGATTTTTTTGATAATCTCCTCGGATTCTTTTAAAGATTCCATATTTACAGTGATTTCGCGATTGAATTTAATGTTGAAGAAATTGCGGAAGAATAAAAAGAAATCTTTTTCCGCTACAAAGTGTTGTTTACGACTACCGCGTGTAAATTGTTGTTTCACTAAGTCATACTCTTGCAGTTTTTTTACACCTGTACTCATACTTGGTTTGCTCATTTGCAGTTCCTCGCGCATTTGATCGAGGGTCATGCTGTCTTCGAATACCATTGTGCCGTATAAGTTGCCGACGCTGCGATTGATACCATATAAATCCATTGTTTCACCAATGGCACTGATTACTAAATCCTTGGCTTCGTCAATTTCTTGTTCATATTTATTAGAACTTGCCATACTAAACCTCCGTCTACTGCATTTACATTTATTTTAGAGTTAATTAATGAATTAGTCCAATGCTGGTGGGAAAAACAAAGAGAGAGCAGAGTTGCTTATTAATCGGGAGCAAGTCGTTGTCTTCACCAGCACCTTGTGATAATCGGGCTTTCGACAGCAAGATTTTCGATAATAAGTGCGCAAGGCGAGCTAAACCAAAGAGCGGTTTAATCTTCTTGCTTCTTATTACTCAAATCTTAAACGCTGTCACCAGCACCTTGAGATATACGGGCTACAAAGTGCAGGTTTCTCGGCAATAAGGCGCAGCTCGACTAGACTAAAGAACAGTCTAATCTCTCTGCTTCTTATTGCTCGCAACCTAATCGCACTTTTCCGCACCTTACTTTCCACCTAATTTGACTTTGTTCTCTTTTCCATGGTAACATAAAGTTTGTAAAATTCGTTAAATAAAAATTTAACAAAGTTAACGGAGGTCGAAATGATGGAACTTGTAAACCATTTATCTCGCCAACATTTTATTGACGGCGAATGGGTAGATAGTGCTAATAAAGCAACACGCAAAATTATCAATCCGTACAACCAAGAAGTGATTTTTGAAGTCGCGGAAGCAGCACCTGAAGATGCAAAACGTGCCATTGAGGCTGCAAGACGCGCATTTGATGAAGGCGAATATGCCAATGAAACAAGTGAAGTCAAAGGACAGAAAGTTAGAGCTGTCGCTGACAAGATTAAAGAAAATCGTGAAGAGTTAGCGAAACTTGAAACATTAGATACAGGTAAAACTTACGAAGAATCATTAGCAGATATGGATGATATCCATAATGTATTTATGTATTTTGCAGGACTTGCAGATAAAGATGGCGGTGAAGTGATCAACTCTCCAATCCCAGGAACTGAAAGTAAAATCTTGAAAGAACCTCTCGGAGTAGTGACACAGATTACACCTTGGAATTATCCTTTATTGCAAGCATCTTGGAAAATTGCACCTGCACTTGCAACAGGTTGTTCACTAGTAATGAAACCAAGTGAAATTACACCACTTACTACAATTCGTGTCTTCGAATTGATGGAAGAAGTCGGTTTCCCTAAAGGTGTTATCAATTTGATATTAGGTGCCGGTTCAGAAGTCGGCGACGTATTATCTGGCCATCCAGATGTCGACCTCGTATCATTCACAGGCGGTATTAAAACAGGTAAACATATCATGAAACAAGCTGCTGATCATGTGACAAACGTAGCATTAGAGCTTGGCGGTAAGAATCCGAACGTTATATTTGAAGATGCAGACTTTGAATTAGCAGTCGATCAAGCGCTTAACGGCGGTTACTTCCATGCTGGTCAAGTATGCTCAGCAGGTTCACGTATTATCGTTCAAAACAGTATTAAAGATAAATTCGAGAAAGCGTTAATTGACCGAGTTAAAAAAATTCGTGTCGGTAATGGTTTTGATGAAACAACTGAAATGGGACCTGTTATTTCTGCGGAACATTTAGCTAAAATTGAAGGCTATATGGATGTCGCTAAAGAAGAAGGCGCTACTATTGCCACAGGAGGCAAGCGTCCTGAACGCAAGGACTTACAAGATGGTTTCTTTTTCGAACCAACAGTCATCACGGACTGTGACACTTCAATGCGTATCGTGCAGGAAGAAGTTTTCGGACCGGTTGTTACGGTTGAAGGCTTTGAAGATGAAGCAGATGCGGTGCGTTTAGCGAATGACTCTATTTATGGACTTGCCGGCGCGGTGTTCTCTAAAGATATCGGCAAAGCACAACGTGTCGCTAGCCGTATGCGCATGGGTACAGTTTGGATCAATGACTTCCATCCTTACTTCGCGCAAGCTCCTTGGGGCGGTTATAAACAGTCAGGTATCGGCCGTGAATTAGGAAAAGAAGGCCTTGAAGAGTACTTAGTTTCTAAACATGTCTTAACGAATTATCAACCAGAGCCAGTCAATTGGTTCCAAGGTTAAATTTAAAGTATCGATAGAGCGAGCAAAGCAGGATTGTCACTGAATGGGAGCGGGACAGAAATAATTTTTGATTAAAATTATTTCGTCTTCCCGCCCCGGCAAGGCTAACTAGAATAGAAAGAAGCTTGGAACAAGCGCATTTTCTATTCAGATAGCTACTGCCAGTTCAGATAGAAGAGCTGAGACATTATTATGTCTCAGCCTCATCGCTAAATACCCCTGCTTTCCCGCTTTATTTTTTGACAATAGGTTGAACAAAGCTGAAATCGCTACATCTATTCAGCATTAAACTAACCATAATAATAGGAGGATATAAATATATGGCAACATCTTATGATTATGATTACATTATTATCGGCGGCGGAAGTGCTGGATCAGTACTCGGCAACCGTTTAAGCGTTAACCCGAACAATGAAGTATTAGTATTAGAAGCAGGACGCAGCGACTATTTCTGGGATTTATTCATTCAAATGCCCGCTGCATTAATGTTCCCGTCAGGCAATCGTTTCTACGACTGGATTTACAGTACAAATAATGAACCGCATATGGGCGGACGTCAAGTCGCACATGCGCGTGGTAAAGTACTAGGCGGATCAAGCTCAATCAACGGCATGATTTATCAACGCGGCAACCCGATGGACTATGAAAAATGGGGTGCGCCTGAAGGTATGAGTACTTGGGATTTCGCGCATTGCTTACCTTACTTTAAAAGATTGGAAAAGACATTCGGTTCGACGAAAGACGATGAATATCGTGGTCACCACGGCCCAATCAAACTGAAACGTGGACCAGCGAAGAACCCGCTGTTCCAAGCGTTCTTTGAAGCGGGTGTACAAGCAGGCTATAACAAAACACCAGATGTTAACGGATTCCGACAAGAAGGTTTCGGACCTTTCGACAGCCAAGTGCATAATGGACGTCGTGTTTCTGCATCACGTGCTTATTTAAGACCTGCCATGAAACGTAAAAACTTACATGTTAAAACACGTTCATTTGTGACTAAATTAAACTTTGAAGGCAACAAAGTAACAGGCGTAACATTTAAACGTAATGGTAAAGAGCATACCGTTACTGCTAAAGAAGTTATTTTATCAGGTGGTGCTTTCAATACACCGCAATTACTACAATTGTCTGGTATCGGTGATCCAGAGCACTTGAAATCATTAGGTATTGAGCCGCGTATCAACTTGCCAGGTGTAGGCGAAAACTTTGAAGACCATTTAGAAGTATATATTCAACATGCGGCTAAACAACCAGTTTCTGAACAGCCAAGCTTGAATTTATTAAGATGGCCTTGGATTGGTTTACAATGGATCTTCAGCCGTAAAGGACCAGCAGCGTCAAACCACTTTGAAGGCGGTGGCTTTGTCCGTTCAAATGATGATGTGAAATATCCAAACTTGATGTTCCACTTCTTGCCGATTGCGGTACGTTATGATGGCCAAAAAGCAGATACAGAACATGGTTATCAAGTACACGTTGGACCAATGTACTCTAATTCTCGCGGTCACTTGAAGATTAAATCTAAAAATCCATTCGAACACCCAGACTTTACTTTCAACTATTTATCAACTGAAGAAGATAAACGTGAATGGGTAGAAGCGATTCGTGTCGCACGTAATATCTTATCGCAACCTGCAATGGATCCATATAATGCAGGTGAAATTTCTCCAGGACCAGAAGTACAAACGGATGAAGAAATTTTAGATTGGGTACGCCGTGATGCTGAAACAGCACTACACCCATCTTGCAGTGCGAAAATGGGACCAGCTTCTGACCCTATGGCAGTTGTAGATCCATTAACAATGAAAGTACATGGCATGGAAAACTTACGCGTAGTCGATGCGTCAGTCATGCCGACGACTACAAACGGTAATATTCATGCACCAGTCTTAATGATTGCTGAAAAAGCAGCAGATATCATCTTAGGAAATGAGCCTATGGAACCAGAATATAAAGATTATTATCAACATGGCGTGCATGATAAAGACGCAGGTACAATTAAATAAGAGCAGAATTTCTATTATTGCAGGAGCCAGGACTTAATTTTGTCCTGGCTCCTGCTTTTTTAATGGAAAGATTCTGCAAAATGTATAGGGAGCGGAGTGGAGCCTATACATTTTACTCCTTAAAGATGAGTAACCTTAATAATTATTAAAACTTAACTTATTGCACGCTGAGATGGTGGAGGAGAATATCTCATTATGTGCCATTTCTTTAACGCACCAATAGAAAAAGGTTAAATAACAGTAAATAGTATTTATATTATATAAAGAATATGTGTCATAAAGAATAACGGTATAAAGAAGCTAACTCTATATTAAACCAATGTAAACTTTGTTAAGGTAATGTCAAATTTATGAGTTTTACATTAAAATATTGTTTTGTTAATTTTGTGATTGTTAAATAATAATTTTGATTATACATAATAATTGAATGTTTTTTAGTGGATAGACTATACTGTTAATAAATTGAAACATGGTATCAATACGAAAAGAAATATAGTTATGCTTATTAGATGATTAATTCAAAGATTCCCTATATTTATTTTTTTCGTTAATAGTGAAATTCGCAGGACAACTTTAAATACAATGTGTGCGTATATGGCATGTTTACTTTTAATAAGATGAAAATCAAAGGAGAAGATAGGGATGCAAATACCATTTAGTCCGCCGCAAATATCTGAAGATGCAATTGAGAGTGTTGTTGAAACGTTAAGAAACGGATGGATTACAACGGGTCCTAAAGCAAAACAATTCGAAGAAAATTTAACAGAATATATGGGAACTGAAGGCACAGTGTGTATGAATTCTGCTACTGCCGCCCTTGAAATGACCTTACGTTTATTAGGCATCGGGCCTGGCGACGAAGTGATTACTTCTGCCTATACATACACAGCTTCCGCTTCTGTTATTCATCATGTAGGTGCTGAAATTGTATTAGTAGATACGCAAAAAGATTCTCTGGAAATGGATTACAATCAATTAGAAGACAAAATTACAAAGAATACCAAAGCTATTATTCCAATAGATATTGCTGGTCAATTATGCGATTATGAAAAGATTTTTGAAATAGCTGAACGAAAACAAAACTTATTTTCTACGCAAAATAAAATACATCAAATATTAAACAGAATTGCTGTTATTGATGACGGCGCACATTCTTTTGGCGCTCAAAAAAATGGAGTGCCTAGCGGTCGCTTTGCTGACTTTACAACTTTTTCTTTTCATGCTGTAAAGAATTTGACTACAGCTGAAGGCGGGGCAGTGACTTGGACTAAAGATTATTCTCAATATGGTATAGATATTGCTAAAATCTTTGAAGTTGCAATCTTGCACGGTCAAAGCAAAGATGCACTTTGTAAAATGCAAAAAGGAAACTGGGAATATGATATACAAGAACTAGGTTATAAGTTTAATATGACAGATATTAATGCCGCTATAGGGATAGATCAGTTAGATAAATATGATGACAATCTTAAGCGTCGAAAAGAAATCGTGGAATATTATGAAGCGCATTTAAATCCAGAATATCTAGAAACCTTAAAGCACTTTGACAATGAAAAAGAATCAAGTTGTCATTTATTCTTAACGTGGATAAAAGGTATTACTGAAGAACAGCGTAATAATATTATTACACGCTTAGCTGAAGAAGGAATTGCCACAAATGTACATTACAAACCGCTTCCTCTTTTTACAGCCTACAAGAATTATGGATTTGATATTAAAGACTTTCCGAACGCCTTTGCACATTACCAAAATGAATTGACGTTACCGCTGTACCCTCAGATGACAGATGAAGAAGTAGGATATGTTGTTAAAAAGGTGAATCAAGCAGTCAGTGAGGTCTTAATATGAAGAAAATATTAATTTTAGGTGTAGCGCCCGTTCAAGCAGAAGCCATTGAAAAACTGAATGATATGGGTTATGAAACCTTTGCGATTGCGATGAAAAAAGATGGACCAGGTGCAGATGCAGCGCAACACTTTGCAGAAATTAATATTATCGATGAAGCGGCGGTTTCTGAATATATTCGAGAAAACGATATTAATGCAGTATATTCTGTCGGGTCGGATTTAGCCATGCCTGTAGCTAACAAATTGTCTGAAGAACTAGGTTTACCGCACTTCGTAAGTTATGAAACTGCCTACGCTTGCAATCATAAAGATGACATGCGTAATCGAACGAAAGGCATCTCAGGAGCGGTTCCTTTTGAAATAACTGACGAAATTAATCATCAAACAGCTATTGAATACCCAGTATTTGTAAAGCCGACAGATGGGCAAGGACAACGTGGTATTTCTTTAGTAGAATCAGAAGAGGAATTACCTGCAGCTATTGCTAAGGCAGTGGAACACTCAAGAGAAGGCGCTGCGATTATTGAACGCTATATAGAAGGTTATGAAATCAGTGTCAATGGTTATGTAGTGGATGGACAATTACAATTTACTTTAGTTTCTATGCGTGAAACTTGGCCTCAATATCCTGGGTTGATTCATAAACACGTTATTGATCCGGAAATTGACTATCCTATGGCCTCGATTGAAAGTGCAATCCAAGCACATTTAGAAACACTGCATATCGATAATGGACCGATTTACGCGCAAGTAAAAGTGATGCATGACGAAGCATTTATTATTGAAATTACGCCTCGATTTGATGGTTGCCATATGCATAAATTGATTCAATATTATAATGAAGATGATTTATTGGAAAAAACATTTAAACATCTTTTAGAAGATGAACAACCTATTTTTACAAATGAAGAAAAAGTTAATCCTTTTGTGTTAGAGTTTATGTGTGAAACGCCCAATCAAAAAATTGATTATACACAATTTATATCACCAAAAGGAACAGTAGAATCCTACCGTTATTACAACCAAGGAGATACAATTCGCCCGGTAAATGGCGTTTATGATAAAGTTGGCTTCTTTATTTATCCTTTGAAAAAGGAGGAAAACTAAATGGCCTTTCGAATTACAGGAGGCACAGGTCTTTTAGGACGTTACTTTACTGAGTTACTAGAGGAACATCATGAAGATTATACAATACTGTCACGCCAAGCGGCTCATCTTGACCAGCAATCGAAACGTATTCAAACTGATTATTCTCAAGCATCTTTAGAAATGATTTTTCAAGAAGGTGACATTATTGTTCACTTAGCAGGCGGCAGAGGGCCGAAGAAAGAAATCAGTGCTTATACTTCAGAATTGCAGCTGGCGCAAAATATATTTGATGCTGCCGCAGCCAAAAAATGTAAGAAAGTGATTGTGGCTTCTTCTATCTCTGTCTATTCAGAAACTGAAACCTTGCCATGGCAGGAAAGGGACACAGTTGAAACGATACCTAAGTCGTTATATGGATTGAATAAAAGATATATTGAAATGTTAGCAGAATATTATACAGTTCATTTTGGTTTGGATATCACTTGTTTACGCTTTTCACATTTATTCGGCGCTAACGAACAAAATAATTACATGATTAATTATTTTATGCGCTTAGCGTACTTAAACCAACCACTCACAGTGATGGGGGCGAGCAATGTGAAACGAGAATTTCTGTATGCTAAAGATGCCGCACAAGCAATTTGGCAAGCGAGTCAGTATGAAACGAAAGCCTTGATTTTGAACGTCAAAGGCAGTGAAACTTTGACCAACCTCGAAGTGGCTGAACAGATCAATAGAGCGTTTGCAAACCAGGCACCGATTGAACGCAAAGACGAAGATGTTAAAGATTTCTTTGCGCCTTCTTATATGGATGGTGCGCGAGCTGAAGCAACTATAGCTTATGCACCGCAATACGCTTTTGGCGAAGCCTTGCAAGAAATATATCACGAAATGGAGCTGCTTGACGATGAAATACCAGAAAAATATTAAACGTGTATTAGATGTAGTATTGTTTCTCGTATTATTGCCGATACTCTTATTAGTAGCTTTACCTGTCGGCCTGGCGATTAAAGCAGAAGATCGCGGAAGTATTCTCTATAACGGGAAACGTCTTGGAGCAGGCATGCTTCCATTTAAGATGCATAAGTTCAGAACCATGAAAGAAAACGCAGCTGATATTCGTAATGAAGACGGGAGTACATTTAACAGTGACAACGACCCGCGTGTTACACGTATTGGCAGCTTTTTAAGAAAATCCAGTATAGATGAATTGCCTCAGCTTTTAAATGTTTTAAAAGGAGATATGAGCTTCGTAGGACCGCGTCCAAGTCCGCTTGGCAATGAAGAACGTTATCCTGACTATTATAAAGAGAAGTTTCATGTGAAACCAGGCATTACAGGCTTAACACAAGCTTTGCTCAGAAATAGTGCTTCTATGGAAGAACGTATGCGTTTAGATGCATTTTATGCACAAAATGTCGGCTTTAAAATGGATGCATTTATTATTTATAAAACGATAGCTACAGTCTTGTTGCAAAAAAATATCAATCAGAAATAGAAGGGGAAGGAAACCATATGCATAAAGAATTGATTCTGTTGACGAATTATTTCCCTTATTACAAAGGCGAGGAATATTTAGAAGAAGAAATTAATTATCTTGCAGAAGAGTTTGATCACATTACGGTGATTCCTACGATGGTAAGCCCATCCATGCAATTAACACGTACTGTTCCGGGCTCTGCTACTGTTTTGGATCTGCCTTTTCCGCAAGGGTTGAAGGATAAAGCAGTGAACTTTCTGAAGACGGCGCCGCATATTATATTGAATCGCAGCCGTTTGCAAGGGATTGGTCAGAATGCAGGTTCGCTCAATCCTTATAAATGGTTGTATAATCTGTACTTTGAAGCGCGTACAGATGCCATTTATTATGATTTGATTCATTCGGGTTTGCTGCCGGAAAATGATAAAGATACTCAATTGTACCTTTATAGTTACTGGTTCTATATTACCGCCAACTTAGGTACCAAATTGAAATATGAGTATTATGGCGACACTTCAATTCCGTTGATTTCTCGGGGCCATGGTTATGATGTTAACGACTATATCAAACCCTTCAGCTTCTTGCCTATGCGTAAAGGAATGTTGTCGCGGGTCGATACGCTTTATCCTGTATCGGATACCAGCAGTCAATATTTGCAGAAGAAATTCCCGAAATATGCTGATAAGATAGAAACAAGACGTTTAGGGGTCGGAAAGGGAGATTTCCAAGTTTCTGAACGCAATCCGATGCTGATTGTGAGCTGTTCGACGATTCGTCAGTTGAAGCGGTTAGATGTCATTATCGATGCTTTGGCGAAATTGAAAGAAGCGGGTTATGTGTTTAAATGGGTACATATCGGTGATGGTCCTGATACGGAAAAAATTAAAGCGCGCGCTGCAGAAAAATTGAATGCAGATGAATATGAATTTATCGGTCGTCTACCGAATCAAGAGGTGCGCCAATGGTATCATGATCATAATCCTTCACTGTTTGTGAATACTTCGGAATCAGAAGGGGTGCCGGTTTCAGTCATGGAAGCTATGGCCAATGCGATTCCAGTTGTTGCGTCAGACGTAGGAGGCACTGCAGAAATTGTGAAACCTGAATATAATGGCTTGTTAATCGGTGCTGATTTGAACGTGGATGCAACAGCCTCTGCGATTGAAGATTTTATTCAAATGTCAGATGAACAGTATCTGCAATATGCTAAAGGTGCTTATCAAAGCTGGAAAGATTTGAGCGACTCAGAAACACTCTATACCTCTTTTGCGCAAGCATTAGTCGAGAGAGGACAAGATTGCAGATAACTTAGTGAGATGCGAAGTGCGGCATGACGGCATGGGCGAGGCAGGTTGGGAATTAGTGGAAAATTGTATCGAATGCAAAACGCAATGTATGAATTAAAATTTTTGTTTATGCGAGAAACAGAAGACCCTAGTTAGAGGCAGAATCAGCTATTTATAATATAGCTTCACCTATGATAAAACCAATAAATTTTCCTTAATAATGATGTAAAGCAGCCTTTGAATGCTAATTAAAAATAAAAAGTAATGAATCAGTGAGTAGGTGGGAGTTTGGCTAGAATATTTAGATGGAGCTTACTTGGTGCAGCAGTGATAGTCCTCGCATTGGGAATAATATTCTCAAATATTAATCTGCTGTTTAGTGCGCTCTTGTTATTTTTTCTGAACAATATTATATATGGATTTGAATCGTTTAAAAGTCGAGTCATTTTCTTTATGTTTAATGTAACTTTCTTTGTTTTTTTAATAGGAAGAATGTTTGTCAGCCAAGTCTTCCACTACAAAGAAAAGGAATTTAAAATATTAGGAACATACTTTACGGATCAATCTACAATTATCAATATTTTGATTATGTTGAGTTTAAGTTTGTTCTGTTTATACTTAGGTTATGCATTATTAGATCGCAATATTCACCGCAGTTTCAATCGTTTTATTCCTGAAGAAACGGATTATATTAAAAATATTCGTACTATCAGCTTAATTGTCTTTACGGTTGCAATTGTCTTTAAATTGATTTATTTAGCTGATGCCATTCAAGCATCACAAACACAAGGTTATTATGCCTATTTTTCAACCTTTAAATCGAGTTTGCCAGGGCCGTTAGTTTTAATCAGCAGAATGTTCCCAATTGCTTTTTTCGTCTATTTGGCAACATTACCTGCTATTAAACGTGCTTGGATTCCGATTCTTGCTTACCTATTTGTAGATGGTTTATCCGTTTTAACAGGTTCGCGTTCTGATTTTATGTTGGACGTGTTGATTCTGTTTATCTATTTCTGCTACCGAAATCAAATTGCAGAGGAAACGCATACGTATAAATGGTTTGGAAAGAAGACTTTGATTACAGGTATTATTGCAGCACCTGTGCTCTTAGCTTTAATGAACTTTGTAGGAAATAACCGTGGCAGTACGTCGACTAGCAGCAATTCAGTGCTGGACTCTTTAATGTCTTTCTTCTTTTCCCAGGGGATTAGTGTAAACGTAATCGGTTATACGATTGAAAAAGCAAAAGAAATTCCAGATAAAATTTATTCAATTGGACCTTTAACAGAATATATAAAATTCAATATCTGGGGGAATTTGACTGGCGGCCAAGGAGGGTGGTCAGGTCAATCTGTAGACCGTGCATTGGAAGGGTACCAATATTCTCATACGATTTCTTATGTCATAATGAAAGATTTGTATTTAAAAGGTGTAGGTTACGGCTCAAGTTTCGTAGCTGAACTGTATCATGATTTCGGGTACGCCGGTATTATTCTCGGCAGCATGATTATTGGGTTATTAATCGGATGGTTTACTAAAATGCTGACATCTAAGCATATTATCGTGATTGCAATTGCTTTAATTATGGCTAGAATGACTTTATTTATTCCACGTGCCAGCACAATTGCATTTATCATCGATACATTCTCACCAGCGAATATCTTCACAGCTATCGTGATTTTTGCCGGCGAACGTGTGTTACGACCTTATCTCAATCGCAGAAGGAAAAAATCATAAACGGGAGCTAATAGTATGAATCAAAGAAGAGCTGGAGCAATTATATCCTACATATCCATATTCGGTAATATTTTAGTAGCGGTGTTATATACACCTTTCTTCATCCGTACGCTCGGAACTTCCGAATATGGATTATATAATTTAGTCCTTTCATTCTTAGTTTACTTGAATATTATGGACCTTTCATTCGGGAATACGATTGCTAAATATTTATCACAAAACCGAGTCAACGGCTCTAAAAAACAAGAGTCGCGTATCCTCGGCAATATCTTGAATATTTATTTCTTATGCTCGCTCATGATTGGTTTGTTGGGCGTGATTTTGTATTTTAATGCAGATGCTATCTTCGGTCAGTCTCTTGGACCGAAGCAATTATCAGAACTGAAATTGATGTTGATTTTTATCATTATCAATATCATGATTTCATTTTACCCAGGTATCTTTAATGGTATCTTGCAAGCTTATGAATATTTTGCGATTGCAAAAACAATGCTGCTCATTCGCGTCATAGCACCTTCTATTATTGCGACGCCATTTTTATTAATGGGTTATGGGGCAGTGACAATTATCGTTATCACTTTAAGTGTTAACTTTTTAGTCTTAGTGCTTGGAATGATAATGTGTCGTTCACGTGTGCAGATCAAATTTGATTGGCGCGGTTCTGTAAACCTTACGAGCTTAATTCAGCAAAAGGAATTAAATGTTTATCTAGGTCTCGTGTTGGTCTCGATTGCGATTGAGCAATTGACTTTAAACTTCGGCCAAATGATATTAGGTGCCATTAACGGTACAGTTGCAGTTGCGATATTTGTCATTGCTGTTCAGTTCGTTAAGATTTTCCAACAGTTTGCGACTTCTATTAACAATGTGACCTTCCCGAGATTTTCCATGTTAGTAGTCGAGGGAGCCGATAACCATATGTTATTAAATGAAATGACGCGTGTCAGCCGGATTCAATTAATTGTATTAACATTTATTTTATCGGGCTTTGTCATTTTTGGTGAAAATTTTATTGTGATTTGGGCAGGCCCTGATTTTAGACCTGCATACATTATGACAGTAGTATTAATGTTTACGATTACCTTCCAGCTTTCGCAGTTGCCGGCTGTCAGTATTATTCAAGCACATAACCGCCAGACATTTCGTTTTATTGTCTTAGCAGCAACCTTGTTGATTGCTATCGCAGGAGCAGTGATTACGGCACCGCAATATAGTGGTTATGGTGTCTCATTATCAATCGGTGTCTTTAGTTTCTTAGGTTATACTTTGATTATGAATGTGTACTACCACCGAAAAATTGGGTTGGATATGCAGAAGTTTTGGCTGGAAATGGGTAAAATCTGGTTGCCGATGATTGTGATGACTGCAATTTACTATTTTGTTTATCAATGGATAGCTGCACATTTCGGCAAAGGTTTAATTATTTTAGGCCTCAATATTATTGTGTATTCACTGCTCTATTCTGTCGTATTATGGACTGTAATTATGAGCAACAGTGAAAAGAAAATCGCATATCATATTCTTAACCGCTTTAATCCTAAAAAAGGAAGTAAAGCACATTAAAAAAGAATCTTGCCCGAGAGCGAGATTCTTTTTTTATAAACTGCATGAAATGAGGTCGGCAGTTTTGCAAACAATTTTTAATGAGACTGTTTTTCAGAAACGAATTCTTTATCATAGTAGTTACTGCGGATACTCAGTTCACTATCAAACTTTTTGAAACCGTCGCGTTCAATTAAAGTTTTTTCTTTTGAGAACAAATCAGTTCCAAGTCCAAGACGATGGCCTTTAATTTCTACACCCATTGCAGAAAGAGTAGTCGGGTAGAAATCAAGTGGCGCATATTGACGCTGTTTAGTTTGATGCGGTTTCACAGCCGGATTTAAAATCAAATTGAACACAGTACGATTGTATTTCGGATCGAAGTGTTTAAAGAATTTTTTATCCATACTGCGATGATCTCCAGTAATTACAATAGTCGTATTATCGTAGAATGGTTGTGCTTGAATCCATTTAATAAATTTTACAGCTTCTTCATCAGAATAAGAGATTGCATTAGCGTAATGGCTTTTATGCGGTGTTGGTGCATTTTTTGAAAGGTAGCCGTCTGGGAAATGCGTATCTGCTGTTTCCATTGTGAAATTAAACGGTTTGCCTGCTTTAGAAAGGCGTGTAATTTCATCTTTCGCAAAGCCGTAAAGTTTGTCATCTTCAAATCCCCACCACACGTTGTAGTCTTTAGGAATTAATTTTTGCTGACGTGCATATTTCACGTCGAAGATTTTATAATGACCGTGCGTAGTGAAGTAAGTTGTCAGCCCGCCGAAGTCAGCATCTGCGCCGAACATAATTGTTTGGTTATAACCTTCTTTATGCAAGATATCCCCGATACCGACTGCACCTGGCAAGAAATATCCTGATTTACCATAGCTGTTGCCGTTCATCGGTATTTTTAAAGGAATTCCCATTCCCATATTGACCATACCAGCAACGGACCAACCTGACCCGTATATTTGCTGAGGCCCTCCAAATGGTTTGTCCGTATTAGAAAAATGAACACCCTCATTTGAAAGCTTTGTCAGATTCGGAATTAAATTTTCATCCATATAGCCGCCTTGTGATTTAGAGGCATAAGAATTTTCCATTGATTCTAAGTAAATATGGATTAAATTACGTTTTTGTTTCGGAAATTTCAAATGCGCTGCATCGCTTGTGACATAATTATCTTGGATATATTTCGAGTCTTGGTTATAGGCGCGGTAGACTTCTGGCAGTTTCAATTTATTAGAACCATAATAGAGGCCAGAGATTAAAACCGCTGTTGCGATAATCAATAAACCGAAACGAATGATAATACGTTTAAGAAACGTTTTTGCGCCTTGTGCTGTAAGCCATTGGATGTTGAAGCGGTTGAAAGCAACTAAGAATAGCAGCGGCAATGAATAGAAGATGGCCTTTAAAATCGGACCTTTCAACATCGCGTTTGTCATATCATCGCTGGTACCCTTAATCGGAGAGTTGAGATTGAATAAAAATTGTTCCGGCGTAATATTACCGAAGAAATCTATAAACCAATCAGCAAAGAAAACTGCAAGCAGCCCAATGACAGTGAATAAAATAATTACTATATTAATCAGTGCATCTGTCCAAGCACGTTTTGGTGCTTGATGTTCAAATTGCAAACGTCGATTCAACACGGCTTGCACTAACATCAAAATAATTCCTAAAATACAAGCTAAAATAATATATTTCAAAGCAAAGGATGTTTGATACATTTTCGGTAATAAGGTATTTGGTTTATGTAGATAAAGAATCAATATACCGATAACGCTGGCGTTAATAAAGATAGTGTAGAAAAAGAATGAGGCAATCCATTTGAAAATGGAAACCTTGCGGCGAATCAATAAGCAATCGAGCACTGTAAATAGTATACCGATAGCTAAATAAATAACAAATTGAATCATGATGGTTGTTTCTCCTTAAATAGATGTTAATTATTGAATGCATTTCTCATAATAGCGGGTTAATAATATATAATTTTACTATCGGAGTAGAAAAAAGTCATTAGAAAATTTGGTGAACATTGAAAAAAGATGAGCTTTTTGTGGGGGTGATGAAGGATAGGTAGGTTGAGGTGGATAAAGAAGGCAGAATGAGCAAAGTGTCTAGGCGGGAAGTTCGAGCCGCAACACTTTGGCTCTCACAATGAGCCAGCACCTTAACTTTTTGCTCCATAAAACAGATCGAGCCTCTCCTGTGGCCCCACACCTTTTTAAATATCTTCTTTAATTTTAATATTTACCAGTTTATTGAAAATTTCATCCAGCTTCTCTAAAGATAATTTGCCACCACTTTCGTTATTTATATTATAACAATTATCTACATGATTCCATTCACCCATCGCTTGAATAGAGGCTTCAAAGACACGTGCAACCAGACTGATAGGAATGTCGCTGTCGATTTCAATTTTATCTCTATTATTTTCAATATCTTCTCGTAATTTATCAATAAAAATAGAAGTTGCTGTTTCAAAGAATTTGGCATCATGTTTTTGTTTTTCACTAATCTTATTAATAGGAAAATCAATAAATATGGCAATAGATTGAAACGGTTGCTTGATCCGTTCACGAACATCTTTATCAAAATAGTCTTGAGTCAGGTTATGCAATAAATAAGACAATAAATCATATTTATCAAAAAAGTGCTTGTAAAAAGTAGTTCGATGTACCAACGCTTCTTCACAAATCATATTCACAGTAATAGAAGAAAAAGGTTTATTTTCAAGCAAATTCAGCAACGATTCTGATAAAGCGCGTTTCGTTTTAACTACGCGTAAATCTTTCGGGTTCAATTCTACATCTCCTCCTTAGTGTAGTTTAAACTTATAAATAGATTGAATTATATCTGTACAGGCAATAATTAACCATGTAGCATATGTGATACGTAATTAATCTACTGTGTAGAATAAACTATACTGTATATTTAAAGAGGAGGCAATACTTTGGCAAAATTTCTTTATAAAATCGGTTCATTTATTGCGAAACACAAATGGTGGGCCCTTGTTGCATGGGCCGTCTTACTTGCAGCAGTACTGACACCGATTGCAATAGATAAACCTAAATTTGATAACGATATCAAGATGACCGGTTTAAAATCTATAGACACGAATAAGAAAATTGAAAAACATTTTAACGTAGATAGTGAGAAAGCCACCATTACAGTGGTGATGAAATCTCATTCTAAAGATGGGATAGTGAAAAAAGACGTCATGAAAGACGTTCAAAAAACATTAGATGACATTAAAGATGACGACAAACATGTAGATAAAATCACTGATCCCTATAAAAATAAACAAATCAGCAAAGATAAAACTACAGCCTTTGCAGATATTCAATATGACGTTTCAGCTACATCCTTAAGTAATAAAAGTAAAGATAAAGTCAAAGACAACTTAGATGACTTGAAAGATAAACATAATCTAGAAACTGAATTAACAGGTAACGGTATGAGCGGCAGCGTAGATACAGGCGGTGCTTCAGAAATTATCGGTATCGCAGTAGCCTTTATCGTCTTGTTAATCACATTCGGTTCATTTGTCGCAGCAGGATTGCCGATTATTTCAGCAGTCGTCGGTTTAGTAACCAGCGTCAGCATTATCGGTTTAATGACTAAAATCGTGGATGTACCGAATGTTACGCTTACACTTGCAGTCATGATTGGACTCGCAGTCGGTATCGACTACGCACTCTTTATCTTATTCCGGTATCGCCAAATCATTAAAGAGGAACGCGACGTTCCTAAAGCAGTCGGCCTCGCAATCGGTACAGCAGGCGGTGCCGTTATTTTTGCCGGAATTACCGTAATCATCGCTGTCTGCGGACTTGGACTTATCGGCATCAAATTCTTAGGAATCATGGGTTACATGTCAGCTATCAGTGTCCTCTTCGCAGTTATTAGTGCCCTGACATTAGTGCCGGCACTCATCAGTATTTTCCATAAAGCAATCCGACCGAAAGTAGAACGCAAATCACGTAAAACAGCAGATACACGCTGGTCCCGCTTTGTTGTTGGCAGTCCGCTTGCAGCCGTATTAGTCGGTGTGATTATTTTAGGCCTAGCCGCTATGCCGATCTCCCAAATGCGTTTAGGTATACCAGATGACGGTGTTAAACCTGATCACACAACGCAAAAGAAAGCTTATGACATAATGAGCGACAAGTTTGGAGAAGGCTTCAACGGTAAAATACCGATGCTTGTGAATGTTAAAGATAAAAAAGATAACCCAGAAGAAATGCAAAAAGACTTGAAAAAATTAAGCAAAGACATCAAAGATATGGACAATGTCGATATGGTGGCACCACCGCAAATGAGTAAAAATAACGACTATGCCTTAATTACAGTCATTCCAGATAAAGGACCACAAGCAAAAGGCACAGATGATCTCGTTAAAGACTTGCGAGATTATCATGACGACGCCAAAGATAAATATAGCTTCTTAACTGAAATCTCAGGTCAGAGCGTTATCAACCTAGACATGTCTAAGAAATTGAACGATGCGATTCCTGTCTTTGCAGGTATAATCGTTGCATTAGCATTCTTATTATTAATGCTCGTCTTCCGTTCAATTATCATTCCATTGAAAGCAGTAGGCGGCTTCTTGCTCTCCTTAACTGCCACACTTGGATTTACAACACTCGTCATGCAAGAAGGCTTTATGAAGCAACTTTTCGGCGTCCACGAGACCGCACCCGTCCTAGCCTTCCTGCCAGTCATCGTCATCGGTATCCTCTTCGGATTAGCAATGGACTATGAAGTATTCTTAATGTCCCGTATCCACGAAGAGTACAGCCGAACTCACGATAACAAACACTCAATTAAAGTAGGTATCCGAGAAAGCGGCCCTGTAATTATTGCGGCAGCCCTTATCATGATCAGCGTTTTCATGGCCTTTGCCATCCAAGACGACGTAATGATTAAAACAATGGGTATCGCACTCGCATTCGGTGTTTTCTTCGATGCCTTTATCGTCAGATTGCTGATGATTCCAGCACTTACCGCTTTATTCGGCAAAGCATCATGGTACCTGCCAGCATGGTTGAACCGCATCTTGCCGAAAATCGATATCGAAGGACACGCCTTAGAAGACATGATGCCGCGTGAAGATTACATTACAGAACAAGAAGAACGCGCAGCACAACGTCGCAAATACAGTGTAGTCAACGAAGAAACCGCAGATACACGAAACCTTTACAAACAATTGCGCAACACAACAGACCAACCGAACCATCTTATCTATGATGCGTTGCTGCTGTATGCGAAAGACCATGCCCCAGAAATTTACCGAGAACATACTGGAAAAGAAAGCTCTGAAGAGGCGAGAGAAACCGAAGATACCTCCCAACGCAGCCTGCATCCACATAGTGGAAGCGGTTATAATGAGGTCGGTCATGATGAAAATCATCCGCACACTACAGAAGCACCAAGTATTATTCAAGGCAATGAAACAACAAGATACAGCACACCAAGTGCGCAACAACGAGAAGATTTATATCGTCTCTTAAGCCAACAAAGCAAGAATATCAGCGAAATGAACGATATAATCAGACATTTAATTAATAAAAATAATCAATAGCAGTTAAAGTAGGGGGAGCCGGACATTTTTAATGTTCCAGCTTCCTTACTTTGTGTCCAAACATTTATAAAGATTTAACAAAGCGAGCATAAGAAGCGCCGAACAGTTGATACAGCAAGTTTTGCAATTGAATAAGGTGCGATTAACATATATTAGATGATGTGTTTCGTTTTCAATTTTATGAGAAATAAAATATAATTCTAGATTGTATTATGCTTCACATTTGAAGCAGCCAATCAATGTTATTTCTATATACAGACAAGGAGCAACATACAATGAATGACTTAACGGTTATCATTACTTACTATAACTCAGAAGAATATATTCGTGATTGTATTGAAAGTTTGAAACAACAACGTAATCAAAATTTCGATGTAATCATTGTGAATGATGGTTCTACTGATAATTCAGAAACTATTTTAAAAGAAACACTCAAAGATTATGATAAATCTATCCATTATATCAACTTGCCAGAAAATCAAGGACATGCACATGCTAGAAACTTGGCAATGCAAGACGTTACGACACCTTATTTTATGTTCTTAGATGCAGATGACCAGCTGGCAACTTATGCGATAAATTTTTATTTGAAAAATATCAATGGGCTCGATGCATTAATTGCGCCGATTAATAATTTCAGTGTTAATCGACCGCAGTACATCGATCCGAACAAAGTCAGATTGGAATACATGAAGGCCAAGCACAACCCGAATTCCTTTTTACGTAAGAATACAGCTTGTAATATCCTGTTTAAAACAGCGATTGTGCAAGCGCATAATTTACAGTTCGACGAGCATTTGAAAACCTATGTCGATAATTCGTTTGTAGTGGATTATCTCCCTTATGTAAATCGGTTCGTGCGTATCTTCGGTTTCCCATTTTATTATAGAGGGGAAGTTTATGACCCGTTTGAAACTGAGAAATTGACTGCACAAGATGCCGACGAATTATTCGAAGATTATGCGGATAGTTACTTGCATACGGTGCAAAAGACAAAGAATAAGAAAGTGAAGCGCTTCTTGACAGATAAAATGGCGAAGAAAATCCGCCATGTATTTGATCCGGCGCAAAAGGATATCGGATTCCATTATGCACAACACGAGAACACGTTGGTCGATTTAGCACGTAAAATTAAACGTCCGCTTCTCGTACAAGGCGGCGCCTTATTCAAAGCTGAAATGCTCTTCCTCATGCTGCGCCAACCGAAAGCAGCCTATACTGTCAACCGTACACGCGAATGGATTCGTCTCATGAAAAATATTGTCTTGAACCAAAAAGGCAAGAATCGTTCTATTTACGAACTGACAGATGCACCGGAAAATGTGCAGAACACTACTATCGTCTTTGAAACATTCGGTGGTAAAAATTATAGCGATAGTCCTAAATATATTTATGAATATATGCAGAAGAAATATCCTTACTATAATTATGTCTGGTCCTTCAAAAAACCTTCTGCACATGCAGTGCCTGGAAATGCGCAAAAGGTGAAGCGAGGTTCGAAAGCTTATTATAAAGCCTATTCGGACGCCCATTACTGGGTAGCCAACGCCCGCACGCCGTTATATTTGAATAAAAAAGAAAACCAGACTTACATTCAAACTTGGCACGGCACACCTTTGAAACGCTTGGCTAATGATATGAAAGTGGTGCGTATGCCTGGAACCACAACGTCAGCCTATAAACGTCATTTCAAAGAAGAAACAGAGCGCTGGGATTATTTAATTTCACCTAACCGTTATTCCACAGAAATTTTCGAGTCTGCCTTTTGGATGAACCCAGAACGCATCTTAGAAATCGGTTATCCGCGTAATGACGTGTTGGTAAATCGTCAAGATGATCAAGCTTATATAAATGAAATCAGAGAAAACTTGAACATTCCTCAAGATAAGAAAGTGATTACCTACGCACCGACTTGGCGTGATGATGAATTTATCAAAAGAGGTCAGTATTTATTTAAATTACAAATCGATTTAGACCACTTGCAGCAACAAATCGGCGATGAATACGTGATATTATTGCGCATGCATTATTTAATTGCGAACGCTTTAGACTTAAGCGGCTATGAAGATTTTGCTATCGATGTTTCTAATTATGAAGACACATCAGAAATCTTCTTGATTTCGGATGCCTTAATTACAGATTATTCATCCGTCATGTTTGATTACGGTATCTTGAAACGTCCGCAGTTCTTCTTTGCGTACGATATTGAAAAGTATGATAAAGGACTGCGCGGCTTCTATATGGACTATAAAAATGATTTACCAGGTCCTATTTTCACTGATCCGCATGCATTGTCAGAAAGCTTGAAAGATATTTCGAAAGTGAAAAGAGACTATCAAGAGAAGATTGATGCCTTTTACGACCGCTTCTGCAGCGTTGAAAACGGTAAAGCGTCTCAATATATCGGAGACATGATTCATCGCAATATAGAACAAAATAAATAGTTTTACTTTGAGCAGAGCCCCTTATACAGGCGGTTCTGCTTTTCTTATGCTTTCTTTTTCAGAAAAGGGCTATAGTAAAAGAGAGGTGAACACGATGCGTACAGAAAAAGTGATTTATACTATCGGCCATTCAAATCATGACCAAGCGACATTCTTAAAGATGCTGCAGACTTTCGATATCGAAGTCTTGGAAGATATCAGAGCCTTTACCAAGAGTCGTAAATATCCGCAATTCAATGATGAACATATGAAGGAATGGTTAGAAGAGGCTGGCATTGAATATCGTCAAGACCATGAGTTAGGGGGCAGACGCCGTCCGAGCAATACAGTCGGTCGTTCGCTCAATTCAGGTTGGCAGAACGAATCCTTCCATAATTATGCCGACTATACTTTGACAGATGCGTTTAAGGATGGAATTCATACTTTGGAAAAAATTGCGGGAGAGAAGCGGACTGCTTATATGTGCGCCGAACATCATCCGGCACGTTGCCACCGTTTGATCGTGAGTAATTATTTGGTCGCTAAAGGATGGAAAGTGTTGCATATTATGCAAAATAATAAAGGTGACATTATTACGCAAGAACATCGATTAGGGCAATGGGGCGCTATGCCGATTATTGAAGATGATGGCGAAGTAGTGTATCCGCAAAATACAGATTGACGTATATATTTCCGCCCAACTCTCCCAGTATTTTTCAGAAAAAGTTCACAAATTCGCTGCAATTATGTGGCATTCTGTCCTTAAAAATGAGATCCTGCTTATAAGAAGTGAATATTCTAGCAAGCGAGGGATTAAGAATGAAGAAATTAATCGAAGTGGTAGGCGCAGTTATTTATAATCATGACAAAATATTATGCGCACAGCGCAGTGAACAGATGAGTTTGCCTTTATTATGGGAATTTCCGGGCGGTAAAATTGAACCAGGCGAATCAGATGTCGAAGCCTTGAAACGCGAAATCCGAGAAGAAATGAAATGCGATTTAGAGGTCGGAGAGAAAATTACGACTACGACGCATGAATATGACTTTGCGATTATTCAACTCACTACATATCAATGTCGATTGCAAGCACAGATGCCGACGCTCACTGAACATAGCCAAATCCAATGGTTGAGCGCGGAAGACTTGCACCAACTTGAGTGGGCACCGGCGGATATTCCAACAGTTGATTTATTGGTCGAAAAGGGTTAATGGCCTATGGAAAATGCTATCGATGATTTGAAATATTCCTTGCATAAAGGATTTATCGACCGTTCCATTGTGCATCAAGGTCACCATGTCCCGAAACTGTTAATTAATAACGCAGAAGAAAATGTATTATCGACGGTCATTGATGAATTGCAAAAATGCCAATCATTTATGATTTCAGTCGCTTTTATTACGGAAAGCGGTTTAGCGAGCTTAAAAGCACATCTTTATGACCTCGCTCAAAAAGGAGTCAAAGGTAAAATACTGACTTCGAACTACCTCGGATTCAATACACCAAAAATGTATGAAGAATTATTGAAACTGAAAAATGTTGAGGTCCGTTTAACAGAAGTGCCAGGATTTCATGCAAAAGGATATATTTTCGAACATGATCAATTTTCATCGTTAATCGTTGGCAGTTCAAATTTAACTTCCAACGCACTTAAAGTGAATTACGAACATAATATTCTTTTTTCTACTCATCAAAATGGAGATTTAGTGCATCGTGTAAAACATCAATTCACGGACTTATGGGAACAAAGCACGCCCTTAACACCAGATTGGATTGCGCATTATCGCGAAGTGTATCAGCCGCAAGCCGTGCAACGTGTATTTGAAGACAGCCGATTGCAAACTGATTTGATTAATCGCGTGGATGATGCGACACAGATTGAACCTAACTTAATGCAAGTCGAGGCATTGCAATCTTTGAGTAATGTACGTGCACGAGGAGAGGACCGCGCACTGATTATCTCAGCAACCGGAACAGGGAAGACGATTATGTCTGCTCTCGACGTGCGACAAGCAGAACCTGAACGTTTTCTTTTCGTCGTGCATAGCGAAACTATCTTGAATGACGCAATGCGGGCTTATCAGAAAGTCTTGGCCACAGAACCCGCTTCAGCTTTCGGCAAATTATCCGGACAGCACAAAGATATGGATGCGAAATATTTATTTGCGACCGTGCAGACATTATCTAAAGCACATATTTATTCGCAATTTGATCCGGCAAGTTTCGACTATATTGTCTTTGACGAAGCACATCGTTCAGCCGCCGATACCTATCAACGCATCTTCCATTATTTCAAACCGCAATTTATGCTGGGTATGACAGCGACGCCAGAACGTACCGATGATTTGAATATCTTCGAACAATTCAATTATAATGTCGCTTATGAAATTCGCCTGCAAAAAGCATTGGAAAGTGAAATCCTCTGTCCATTTCATTATTTTGGCGTTTCCGACTATGTACAAGACGGAATGGTAGTGGATGATAATAGTCAGTTGCGGTATTTGACTTCAGATGAACGGGTGAAATATATCCTAGACCGAACGCGCTATTACGGTTATTCCGGGGACGTGCTGAAAGGCTTAATCTTTGTCAGCCGCAAACATGAAGCGGTAGAACTTGCCGAAAAACTCACGCAGCAAGGGATAGCAACGACTGCATTGACCGGTTCAGATTCACAGCAACGCCGAAATACCGTGATTCAACAGCTTAAAGACGGAGAAATTAATTACATCATCACCGTTGACCTCTTCAATGAAGGTATCGACATCCCAGAAATCAACCAAGTCGTCATGTTAAGAGGTACACAATCCAGCATTATTTTTGTCCAGCAACTCGGACGCGGCCTGCGTAAAAGTCCTAACAAAGATTACGTGACCGTCATTGATTTCATCGGCAACTACAAGAACAATTATTTGATTCCGATTGCGTTGTCAGGCGACCATTCACACAACAAAGACAATTACCGCAAATTCTTGACAGATAACGCACCACTAAGAGGCGTTTCGACTATCAATTTCGAAGAGGTCGCCAAGAAGAAAGTCTTCGAATCCATACAAAGCGCCACCCTGAACGAAATGAAAATGATTGTAGAAGCTTATCAGAACGTGAAGAACCGTATCGGCAGAACACCGACCCTGATGGACTTTATCGAACAGAACTCCCTAGATCCAGACGTGCTGTTGTCGAAATTCGCGAATTACGAAATCTTTTTAGAAAAGAAAGCTCAAGTGACACCGCGCATCTCTGAGAGTGCCTCTAAGAATTTGACCTTCATGTCCAAAGAGCTGGCGCAAGGCTTGAAGAGTTAGGATTATATGACGATTGAAGTGTTAGCAGAACAAGATGAGAGCTTCGAAAGTTTAGTGACAAAGCTGCAAGCAAGAGATAGTGAGATTAGTGAAGCGGACGTGCAAACAAGTTTGAGAATACTCGATCAATCTTTCTTTAAAAAAGGAACGGATAAACATTACGGTCCACCTATCATCAATATCAAACATCAAGGCAAACAAATTCAATTGAGCGAACACTTTAAAAAGAATATGCAAAATAAAGCATTTCGGGCGCATTTGGATGATTTGATGCAACTTGCACATTATAAACACATCAATCATTATCATAATAGTAATAGCTTACAACTCTATCAGAAATACTCACGAAAAGATTTTGTGCGCATCATGAATTGGCAAAATGATGAATCTGCAACTGTTTATGGTTATAAACAGAAATATCAAACATTGCCTGTCTTCATTACGTATCATAAAAAAGAAGATATTAGTGAAACTACGGCTTATGAAGATGAATTCCTAAATCAAGACGAGCTAAAATGGTTCACACGTTCTAATCGTTCGTTGAAATCACCTGAAGTTCAGAATGTAATTCATCATCAAGAATTAGAAACACCGATGTATATGTTTGTGAAAAAAGAAGATGCAGATGGCAAAAATTTCTATTATTTAGGAACCGCCTGCTATATGGAAGGTACCGCTGAAGATGCACAAATGCCAGACGGTAAAAATGTAGTAACCATGCATCTCGCTATGGATACACCCGTACGTGATGATGTATATCGCTATTTAGTAGAGAAATGAAGGTAGAAACCTGGCTCAAAGTTGAGTCAGGTTTTTCTCTAGTGAGGAAATAGGGTATATTTAAGATAAGCTTTAATCGAAAGGAATTAAATTAATTGGCTATTACACGTAATTATGAAGAAACCCATAAAAAATTGTTGGATGTGAGTTTGAAAAACTTTTTAGAAAGTGGATTTGAACAAACAAAGTTAAGACAGATTTGTCGCGATGCAGAAGTGACTACAGGAGCTTTTTATAAACATTTTAAAAATAAAGAGGAAATTTTTGAAGAAATTGTTATGCCCCTCATCATTAAACTGAAAGAAGCCTACCAAAATAGATATACTGACTTTTTTGAATTTAATACTAAACAAGATGTGGTAAAAAAATGGGCGGATAATAATGATGAAATGTATGTCTTTATTGATTTATTTTATGATAACTATGATGTGTTTACTTTATTATTTTTTAATGCTCAAGGTACAAAATATGAGAATATGCTTGAAAAAGTAACGCAGTACAGCGAAGAAAATACTCATAAATTTTATAAGGTCCTTTTCCCTAATTCAGAACCACTCAACAAAGAGAAAGTTCATTTTTATACTTATGCTTATTTTGCGGCAATGTTAGATGTTTTGCGACATCAGTTTAGTAGGGAAAAAACAAAGGAATTATCTACTGATTTACATGATTTTGTGTTGCCAGGTTGGTTTAATTTTATGAATATAAAAAGTCTTGCTAATTAAAAAAGTTAAGTCTATAATCATAAATGAGATTGATTCTCATTTATTTTTGACTAATAGATAACAATGTTATCTTATTTTTTTAACCTTTAAGATTACACTGTTATCTAAAGGAGGTAACTTTCATGCAAAATGAAAAAATTAACGTTAAAGATTACATTAATATCGGAGTATTTACTGCTATCTATATTGTTATCTTTATGATAGTAGGTATGATGGGTTTCATCCCGATATTACTCTTTATTTATCCAGGTGCTATAGGATTAGCATGCGCTTTACCTATATTTATATTAATTTCTAAAACCAGAAAATTTGGAGTACTTTCGATTACAGCCGTGATACTAACTCTTTTCATGCTTGTGACTGGTCATCCTTGGTTTGGCATATTAATATCGTTGCCAGCAGGAATCATTGGCGATTGGATTATGAAACTAGGCAGTTATAAAAAGTGGATAAATTTATTAAGCGGCTATTGTGTTTTCTCATTGTGGGTTTTAGGAGGGTTTGCACCTTTCTTCTTTGTTAGAGAAAATTATTTTAAACAATTAGAAAAAGGTTATGGTAAAGATTACGTTACTGCTATCAGTTCGTTATTTTCTTATGAAATGATTCCGGTTTTAATCTTAGTCTGTGTAATCGGTGCAGCTATTGGAGCTTGGATATCGAGAGGTCTGTTGAAAAAACATTTTACCAATTTGGTGAATTGAAATGTGGACTGCTAATGAAAATAAAATTTTTTTAGATCCTCGAACATGTTTAATATTAAGTCTTATTATCTCTATTGCTTCAATGATTGGGAAAATTGAAGAACCAGGGATTTATTATAGATTAGTCGTAATTTTAATACCTGTGTTTCTTTTGTTTTGGATTAAAAAGTGGATAATGAGTAGTTTAGCTTTTATTATTTTACTTTTAAGTTGGCTCTATGAGATTAAAATAGGTCTGATAACTTCTAATATGTATACATTAATCGGGTATGTTGTTTCGAATATTGTTACCAGATTTTTACCTTCTATATTGATGGGTTATTTTATCATTAACACTTTAACCGTAGATAAATTTATAAGAGGATTAGATTTATTAAAGTTGCCGAGAGGTTTAATTATTTCAATAGCAATTATGTTCAGATTTATACCGACTCTAATTGAAGAACGTCATTATATTAAAAGTGCAAATAAAATGAAATCTAATTTCACAAATTCTTATATTATAACTTGGCCGGTTATATCCCAACTTGTACCTATTATTCATAGTGCTTTACGAATTTCCAATGATTTAACGATGTCAGTGTTAACAAGAGGTTTAGACATTAACAATACGAGAACTTCCATTATCCAACTAAAGCTGAAATTTATTGATTATGCAGTTTTAGGGATTGCTATTGTATTGATGTATTTTAATTTAATTATGTGAGGTTAAATTATGATTAAGTTAAATAATGTGAATTTTTCATATCAAGAAGGCCAAAAGATACTTAAAAATATTAATTTACAAATAGAAAGTGGAAAACTAATTGTTCTAGCAGGAAAATCAGGTTGCGGTAAGACGACCTTATTAAAAATATTAAATGGATTAATCCCTCATTTTATTCCGGGAACTATAGAAGGGAACGTCACAATTAATGAAAAAGATATTCGTGAACTAACATTTAGTGATATCTCCATGATTACTGGCACTGTCTTTCAAAATCCTAAAGCTCAATTTTTCTGTATGAATTCAACTAATGAATTAGCTTTTGAATCAGAAAATAACGGGATGGACCCTGTATTAATAAGAGAGCAAATTGAGAAGTGTTCAGAAAAAATGAATATTAGTCACCTTTTAAATAAAAATCTTTCAAAATTATCGGGAGGACAAAAACAAATTATAGCATGTGCTTCGATTTCTATATTATCTCATGACATTATTCTTCTTGATGAACCGACTGCTAATTTAGATTTTCAAGCTATTCAAAAAATAAAAGAACTCATTACTGTATGGAAAAGAGAAGGAAAAACTATTATTGTGGCAGAACATAGACTGTCATATTTAATAAATTTGTTGGATCAATTAATTATATTAGAAAACGGAGAGATTACGAATATATTGACCCATAATGAAGTTGCAACGATGACTAATAAGCAATTTAATGAAGCAGGCCTAAGAAGCCCTTGGGCACCTGTACTTACTATCGATAATAATGAGGAAAATCATTCAAATGATTATATTGAATTTGAAAATATCAAATTTAAATATAAATATACTGAAGATAACATATTAGATATACCTTTCCTCAAAATTCCAAAAGGTAAAGTAACTGCTTTAATCGGTAATAATGGATGCGGAAAGAGCACCTTAGCTAAATATTTAGCAGGACTAGAGAAGAATTATTTACGTAAGTTCTTTTTCTTAAATACAAGAAGTTTGATAGCAAAAGAAGTATTCATGGTTTTTCAAGATGTAAATAATCAATTATCAGCTAACACTGTATTAAGTGAATGGGAAATTTGCAGTAAAAAATGTGAAGATTTTGAACGTGAATCAACGCAACTATTGAAAGAATTAAATTTAGAAATTAATCAGGAAATGAATCCCCAAAATTTGTCAGGCGGAGAAAAACAAAGAGTTGCTATTGGAGAAGGGGTAATCGCACAAAGTGAAATACTGATATTAGATGAACCTACTAGCGGATTAGATTATTTTAATATGATTCGTATCGTAGAAGTAATTAAGAAACTTATGAAAAACAAGAAATTCACTGTACTGCTTATTACTCACGATTATGATTTTCTTCTAAGATTAGCAAATGAAGTAGTGGTAATTGAAAATGGCCGAGTCAGCGATCAATTTGAACTAAATTATAATGCTGTATCGAAAGCAACCCTTTATTTTAAAGGAAGTGAATTTAAAATTGAATAATATTAAAACTTTGTATAGATATATGGGTGGATACAAAAAGTACATTTTATTATCATTGATATTTTCAGCTTTAAGCGTAGTGGCGATGCTCATACCTTATTACAGTATTTATAAAATGCTGATGAATATTGTGAATAATGAAGAAATCGAAGCAGTAAAGTATGGGCTTTTAGCGAGTAGTGCAATTATAATCGGTGTAATTATATATTTTATTTCTTTATATTTAAGTCATATTAGTGCATTCGGCGTAGAGAGAAATATACGGAACTATGGAATTGATAAGTTAATGAATATTGAATTAGCTTTTTTTGATGATAATCAGTCTGGAACAATCCGTAAAACTATTGATGACAATGCCGCTAAAACACATGTTTTTATAGCACATAATTTACCTGATTTAGTAGGAATTTTAATTTCTCCAATTATTATTTTAACCTTTTTATTTACCATTAATTGGGTGATGGGGCTGATTATGTTGGTTATGATATTGGTAGCTCTATTCTTAATTTATTTGATGGTAGGAAAAGTCAATAATATGAAAAAATTCTTAAATTCATTAAATCAGATGATTTCAGATGGTACTGAATATATTCGTGGGATACAAGTAATAAAAATCTTCAATGCTTCATTTAAGAGATTTTTAAATTTCAAAAAAAGTGTAGGAGATTATAGTAGGTGGGCTACAAATTATGCATTCTCAGCAAGAGTTCCTTATGTATTTAATCAGATTCTACTACATGGAATCAGTATCTTAATATTATTGGTAACATTGCCCTTTATTGAACATTCTCCTGACTTCAACCAATTTTACGTTTCGATTATCTTTACAATACTTATAAGTGGGCAAATTGTGTTATTTCTGTCTAAAATTATGAACACGGGTGAAAATGTTTCCTTGGCTATTCAGATAGTGGGCGAAGTGGAAAATATATTCAGTAATTATAACTTTAATCAATTTAATGAAAGATTAAATAAAAAAATAGAAGGAAATATAGAGGTAAAAGATTTAAGTTTTACTTATGATAGCGATAAATATGCTTTAAAAGATATTAATTTTTCTATACCTGCTAAAAGTATCGTAGCAATTGTTGGTTCATCGGGTTCTGGAAAGTCTACTATAGCTAAAGTGCTTAGTAAGATGTACGGTAATTATGAAGGAAGTATCAAAATAGGCGACCGAGAGTTAAAAGATATTAACGAAGTTGATTATATGAATTATATGACCTATGTTTTTCAAGGGATGAAATTATATAATTTATCTATTTACGATAATTTAAAACTCGCAAACGAAAATATTACTGACAAGGATATTGAGAAGGCTATGCAAAAAGCACAATGCCAAGATATCGTAGAAAAGTTGCCTGAAGGATTGAATACTGTAATTGGTGGACAACATGTGAAATTATCAGGAGGAGAAATACAGCGTCTAGTGTTATGTAGAGCACTATTAAGGGATACTGAATTTTTAATTGTAGATGAAGTGACCGCTTCGATTGATCCGGTTAATGAATATAAAATTCAATGTATCCTAGAAGAACTAGTGAAAGAAAAAACTGTGGTCATTATTTCTCATAAGCTAAATCTAGTTAAAATGGCGCAACAAGTCCTTGTCATGAATCAAGGAAATATTACACAAAAAGGTTCTCATCAAGAACTCTTGTTAGAGGACGGTATGTATAAAACAATGTTTGAAAGATATAGACAAACTAAGACATGGAAGTTAGGTGAGTCTTAATGATTAATTATATTAAAAATAAATTTGCCCTGTCAGATCAAGGCGCAAAGAATTATATTATATCAGTTATTTTTGAACTGTTGAATAATATTTGTAATATGCTTCCAATGGTTTTGTTTATCTATTTTTTATACGAGTTAGATATGTTTATAAACGACTCGAATTATAATGCTATTCGATGGCAGACTTACTTAATTTCAGCTGCAATCATCATTATTTTGATGTACATTTTTAATTATTTGAGTTATTCTAGCAACTTTATTAATACCTATAAAGAAAGTGAAAATACACGAATGAATATTGCTGAAAAACTCTACAAGTTGCCAGTTTCTTATTTTTCTAGAAAATCTGCTGCTGAAACGAGCAATATTTTATTAAATGATATTGGCGATTTAGAAATGTTTTTATCTCATGCTTTACCTAAAATAACAGGGTTACTACCGATTATTGTACTTTTTTTAATTGGTTTATCAACATTAAATCTTACTATAACTCTTCTGTGTTCCTTAGTTATTCCACTCTCATATATTGTATTTCTAGTTTCTAAAAAACACGAGATTCATGCTTATCAAAGTTATTTAAATACGTTGACTTATCAAAGTGAGCAATATCAAGAACAGATTGAAATGATAAAGGAAACACGTCTATTAAATCAAAAAGAAAAAGCTTTAGATAAAATTAAAAAGTTATTAAAATCACAAGAAAAAATGCATATGAAGACTGAGATTCCCGGCGTTATATCACAAGGATTAGTTAATATTTTATTAACTTCAGGAATAGGTATTGTAATTATTACAACTTCTTATTACTATGCAATGCATAAAATTTCTTTTGTATTATTGGTTATTTTCTTAATTTCCTTTAGCAGGTTGTATTCGTTGATAATACAAATCTACGAATTATCAGCTATATCTCGTTATGTTAAAGTAAGAATCAATAGAATTAATGAATTATTAAATGAACCTGAAATAAAAGGAACTGAGAAGCCTGATAATAAAGATACAACTTTCACTATACAAAACTTAACCTTTGCATATAACGAGAATACAATTTTAAAAAATCTCAACTTTGTAGTCGAAGAGAATAAAATTACTGCTATTGTGGGAGCTTCAGGTTCAGGTAAAACAACTTTGCTCCGCGTATTAGCAAAGCTTTATGAATATAATAGTGGAACAATTTATTTTGGAAAATATAAACTTGAAAATTTATCACCGTCTGCGTTCTATGAGAAGATATCAGTCGTTTTTCAAGATGTAACACTCTTTAATACAACAATTATGGAAAATATTAGAATAGGTAATCAAGGTGCTTCTGACGAAGAAGTGATTCAAGCAGCTGAAATGGCAAGATGTAATGAGTTTATTCAACAACTACCAGAAGGCTACCAAACGAAAATAGGAGAAAATGGTTCAAGATTATCAGGAGGAGAACGTCAAAGATTATCGATTGCACGTGCTTTTCTGAAAAATGCACCAATCTTAATTTTAGATGAAATAAGTGCCTCTTTAGATTCATTAAATGAGTATGAGGTCCAGAAAGCTCTTACAAAGTTAGTGAAAGATAAAACAGTTATAGTAGTTGCTCATAGACTTAAGACTATTGAAAATGCTGATAAAATTATAGTATTAGATAAAGGGGAAATTATTGAAGAGGGTACCAAAAATGAATTATTAAAAATAAATGAGGGTGTATTCGCTAAAATGTATAATTTTGAAAATACAATTTAGATTATGTAGCCTGGCTCGTAGTGGAGTCAAGTTTGTTTATGTAGCGTGTTTGAAAATAAAATAGAAATAATTCATCTTGTCAGTAATAGATGTATTTGTACATTCATTGATGATATAATATTGAAGTCGCTTTTACTTCCGGCGATAATTTCGACGGAAGGAGGTGCTGAATATGCAAATAATAGTTGTACACATCATTGCGCCAGTCATCAGTGGCTGTGTAGTTGCATACTTTACTTATTGGCTTAGTAGTAAACGTAATAAATAGAAAGCGACAATAAGCCGCATCAAAAAATCCCCTCACTATTACCGGTAGTGAGGGGATTGGTGCATATATGCAAATAATTGTTGTTACGTAGATTATAACACTAGTTAGCGAAGAAATACAAGGCTTCACAACTCGAAGATTATTTAAATATATTTTGATGACATAAGAATTATCTGATATTGCAAGTAATGAAGCATGAAAAATACCCGCATCAAAAAACGAGCCCCGCATAGGAGCTCGCTTAATAACATAACCTTAAATTATGCTTTGTTTACTGAAGCATCGAAGATTGAATCGATTGCTTCTTGTAAACCTTTATTAAATTCTTCATCTGATTGTTTAACGTTCAAGTCAGATACTAATGCACGAGAGAAGCTTGCGATTAATCCGTCATTTTGTTTCAAGATTTTGTTTGCTTCGTCACGGCTGTAACCACCTGATAATGCAACCACACGGATAACTTGTGGATGTTCAATTAATTCACTATAAGCATTCACTTTAGTTGGAATAGTTAATTTCAACATTACATATTGATCTTTTTTCAAGTTATCTAATTCAGCTTTGATTGCTTCAGCTAAGTTAGCTTCGATAGCTTCTTTATCTTTAGCATGGATGTTAACTTCAGGTTCGATAATTGGTACTAAACCAGCTGCGATAATTTCTTTAGCAACTTCAAATTGTTGTTTAACAACTTTTTCAATTGCTTCTTTATTATTTTCTAAGATATTAGAACGCATTTTAGTACCGAAGATACCACGTTCGTTCGCACGATCTAATAATTTGTCTAAATCTGGGATAGGTTTCATTAATTGAACGCCGTCAGTTTCTTCAGCTAACCCTTTGTCGACTTTCAAGAATGGAACGATACCTTTATCTGCTAAATATGCACCAGTGTATTTGCCCTCAACTTCACGGTCCATAGTTTGTTCGAAAAGAATCGCACCTAAGATTTTATCTCCGTTAAATGCAGGTGAAGTAATGATACGAGTACGCATTTCGTGTACTAAGTTGAACATTTCTTCATCGTTAGAGTATTCATTTTCTTCAACGCCGTAATCTTTTAGCGCTTTTGGAGTACTACCACCGCTTTGGTCTAATGCTGCGATAAATCCTTTACCATTTTTAATTTTGTCAAATTGTTCTTGGTTCATTTATTGACACTCCTCTTTCCGCATTTTGCTTTATCTATTTCACACCTCTAGTATGGAAAAAAATTATTGATTTCGCAAATACTTTACATCAAAAAAACTCAAGAAAACGCTTACCTTTAAAAATTCTTCAAAAAGTCGCTATAATAACGTTGAGAGAGGGTGAAATGTGTGAGTAAAATTGATCAATTATTCATAGGGGGCATTCAAAAAATAGGTGAGCCGCACGCTGAAAATCGTCTAGATCAAGAATGGACAACAGCAGCTTTTAAAAAGCCGACCACAAAAGCTGTTTTTTTAACAGAAACTGGTTTAGAAGGCGACGATGTAGGTGATAAGAAGCACCATGGAGGCCCCGAAAAAGCCTTGTATGCGTATAGTAAAAGTCATTATGAAAAGTGGGCAGCTGAATATCCTGCTATCCAGTTTGAAGCTGGATTAAACGGGGAAAATGTTTCGGTCATTGATATGGATGAAACTACCGTTTGTATAGGTGACATTTATCAAGTCAGAGAAGTAATTGTCCAAGTTTCTCAACCTCGCAGACCATGTTGGAAGCCAGGGAGACGCGTACGCTGGATTGAATGGGGCAATCGAATTCAAGCAACAGGACGTACAGGGTGGTATTTCCGAGTATTAAAGGAAGGGAATATTCAACAGCATGATGTTTTCCAATTAATAGAGCGACCGTGTGCAGAGTGGACCATAGCAGAAATGAATGATGTCCTTTATCATCACACCGATAATGCAAAAAAACTGCGTGAGTTGCTTGCAAGCGATTATACGCCGTCTTCCTGGAAAGAGGAAATTACACAAATTTTAAATGGGGAAACGGTAGATCATACGAGACGATTATATGTTCCGAATATTGAGTTTTAAGACAAAAGGAAAGACTTACGCCGGGCAAGCGTAAGTCTTCTAAATCACACACTCATGAGATCTTACCACAAAGAAGGGGTAGGAAATCTGTGGCACATCTTCACATGAGCGATATTACTAATGTTCGCCAAAGGAATAGGATTGCCTAATCATTTAGTGTTTTTGCACTCTTTACATCTTCAATAGTGTGGGTTTTAATTAAGTGCAATTTAGTTTAATATTTATGAAAATAGGTTGAATATCGCATTGCCAGATTGAGGAGGGTAATCTCAATCTAGTCTTTTTATTAATTTACTTGTTCTATAGGGCTGATAAGAACGAAGTAAACAGAGAATTCAGTTCACAGAGTAGGGGTGGGACGATAATATTATTTCTGACCCATCCCTTCAAGGACATCCAACGAATAACTAGGGCAAGAATATTCGTTGGTATTTTTTCAGTTACACATGGGTTTTAGAGGTGAGAACATGGATGAAATGCGCAACTTTGACAGACGGGCTTTCAGCATTTATACCATCCATGGTCTCTGATTTGTTTTTTGCTTTTGTTGAAGCGGAAGATTTTCTCGCTTCACTACTTTCGGCTCAGCTCCAGACTCTATTTTCTTTTTCAACTTAGAATCGAGTTGATAGGTGTGAAAAGGGACAAACACTCGATTAGAAGTTGTACTGCAGTTCGGGCAAACTGCCGAGTCGTGGTCTGCGTTCATGGATTGATTCAACGTAAATTCCCCGTGGTTTGGACATGCGTATGTGTAGTTTGGCATTACTCATCTGGCTCCAAACTTGGCACGATATCATCGTTAAATATTTCACGTGGGATTGCAATTGTACAACAAGCGTTAGGAACGTCTACAATTCCGGCAACAGTACCTTGTACAGGAGCTGTGCCTAATAACATGTACGCTTGTTCCCCAGTAAAACCACGTGTCTTTAAGAATTCAATTGCGTTCAAACAAGCATTGCGATAGGCAGTATTCGCATCTAAATATTGCTGTTTACCGCTGAATTCATCAACTGAAATACCTTCAAATACAATATAATCTGTATAATTCGGCATTACTGGACCAGGTTTGAAAGCAGGGTTTTGTTTAATTTGATATTTTTCCATGCCATTTTTAATCACGTTGACACGTAAATCAATCCATCCGGGCATTTCAATACCGCCACAGAAAGTAATCTCGCCATCGCCTTGTGAAAAATGCAAGTCACCGACAGATAATTTCGCACCATCTACAAATACAGGGAAATAAATTCGGGACCCTTTCGACAAGTTCTTAATATCGCAATTACCGCCGTTCTCTCTAGGTGGAACGGTTCTCGCACCTTCTTTAGCGACACGATCAAAGTCTTTGCCTTTTAAAGAACCAAGCACTACCGCATCTTCTTCCGGTAAATTGGCTAATACAGGTTCACGATTCGGGTCAGTATCGACTAAAGCTTGTTCGCGACGATTCCATTCATCCAACATTTCTTGCGAAGGAGCGACTCCGATTAAACCTGGATGAATTAATCCTACGAACTCGACGCCAGGTACATGACGGCTCGTCGCGTAGATACCATTGAAATCCCAAATAGATTTCTGAGCATCAGGATAATGGTCAACTAAGAAACTGCCGCCATTTGTTTTATCAAAGATACCGTTGAATCCCCATTCATGTTCAGGAAAAGCTCCAATATCTAAGATATCTACCACTAATAAGTCGCCGGGTTCAACACCATTGACATGAACTGGACCGCTTAATACATGAACACGGTTCAAATTCACATATTTAATATCACTTGGATCGTCATTGTTGCCGACTTGACCATCTGTCCAGTCTAAACATTCCATACGGAAAGACTCTCCTGGGTCTACTGAAAAGACTGCTGGAATATCTGGATGCCACCGATTATGTCCAGGATGAGCCTGTTGATCCATTTTTTTATTCAAATCTACACTAAATAATTTCTTAGGCATTCGCCTACCCCCTTGTCGAAATAAATTTGTGACTGAAAAGAATTCTGCCGTACTAGAAGTTTTATTCCTCAAAAAGTTACTTATTAAACCAAATATTCAGAAATTTTTGTAAATATTTTTAAGAAACCGTAAATTGATATGTAGATAAAACTAAGATCGATGTGGTATTAATAGAAGAGAGGAGGGATTTCCAGTGAAGAAAATTCTAAGATTTTTAATCGGCGGCCTATTCGGCACAGCAGGTGTCATGCACTTTGTGGCACCGGACGGCTTTACAAATATCGTGCCTAAATATTTACCGCTGCGCAAAACAGCAGTTTACGTTACAGGCGTGTTCGAAATCATTTTCGGCATACTGCTATTTTGGAAACGACCATGCAAATGGACTAAACGCGCCATCAACGCATTCCTGCTAGCAGTCTTTCCAGCCAATATCTACATGGCACGCAAAAAATTACCACTAGGCGATCAAGAAGTTCCGAAATGGGGACTTTACGGCAGATTGCCATTACAATTCGTACTTATGTGGATTGTGAAAAAACTATAAATTTATATTGTGAAACCTGATTCTCTAGATAGACAGAATCAGGTTTTCTTTTTAAATAATTCCATCAAAATAAGAATAGCTTTCTATGTAAGCCTCAAAAAATTTATGCTCATACTTCAATATTTCTGCTAGGAATTGAAAACATTTCCATTGCTTTAGTTAAGCCTCTCGTCAATTCCCACTCGTTAAGTCGCTGTTCATAAAGTTGTAAAAGTTTGATCTGATTGTTCTAGAAATGAGTTTACAAGATCTGGAAAAAGATATATTCTATTTGTGAATTAATTCACAAACTTAAATGTATAAACTTAGCAGTGTCAGCAAAGGCTTAAAGAAGTTATTTTCGAAACTAGTGTAATTGTTTCATGAGGAGGAATGGATGATGACAACATCAGCCGAACAATCGAAGAAAGTATCAGTTCAACCAGCAGAAAGTAAAACGTCTAAAGCAAAGCCGGAAGTTAATAATATTGAAGAAACTATTAACCGCTTAGCTGATAATGGCTTGCAAGCACTTCATGATTTAGCAGCCTTACCTCAAGAGAAGATAGATCACATTGTCCATTGTATGGCGATGGCCGCTGTCGATAAGCATATGGAACTTGCTAAAATGGCATGTGAAGAAACAGGACGAGGTATTTACGAAGATAAAGCGATTAAGAACTTGTATGCTTCTGAATATATTTGGAATGCTACAAAATATGATAAAACTATTGGAGTTATCGGAGAAGATGAGCAACGTGGTCTGACATTCGTCGGATCTCCAGTCGGGGTGATTTGCGGAGTAACGCCTACAACGAATCCGACTTCTACTACTATTTTCAAATCTATCATTGCTATTAAAACTGGAAACCCGATTATCTTTGCTTTTCATCCAAGTGCACAACAATCCTCAGTCGCTGCAGCGCAAGTAGTATATGATGCAGCTGTTAAAGCAGGCGCTCCAAAAAATATTATTCAATGGATTGATCAGCCTTCTTTAGAAGCAACGAAGTTATTAATGAATCATGAGAAAGTAGCTTTAGTGCTTGCTACAGGTGGTGCAGGAATGGTCAAGTCTGCATATTCAACAGGTAAACCAGCATTGGGCGTAGGTCCCGGGAATGTGCCTGCTTATATTGAAAAAACTGCGAAAATCAAACGTGCTGTCAACGACGTGATTGTATCGAAAACCTTTGATAATGGCATGATATGTGCTTCTGAACAAGGGGTCATCGTGGATAAAGAAATTTATGATGACGTAAAAAAAGAATTCCAAGCACATCAATGTTATTTTGTGACAAAAGAAGAATTACCAAAATTAGAAGGTATCGTTATGCGTGAAGATCGCTGTGCAGTAAACGCAGATATCGTCGGCAAGTCAGCTGAAACGATTGCAGCTTCTGTTGGTCTTAATGTACCAAAAGGAACGAAAATTTTAATTGCAGAATTAGAAGGAGTTGGCCCTGATTATCCGCTTTCTCGAGAAAAATTATCGCCCGTACTTGCAATGGTCAAAGCAGATAACCATAAAGATGGATTTGAACTTTGTGAAGGTATGCTAGAGTTGGGTGGTCTCGGCCATACCGCTGTGATTCATTCACAAGATAAAGAGGTACAAGAAAAATACGCTTTTCGTATGAATGCTTGTCGTGTGCTTGTAAACTCTCCTTCGGCACAAGGGGGAATCGGAAATCTCTATAATGAAATGATTCCTTCGTTAACGCTTGGCTGCGGATCTTACGGTCATAACTCTGTATCACATAACGTAACTGCAGTAGATTTGATTAACGTGAAAACAATTGCTAAAAGGAGAGATAATATGCAATGGTTTAAATTGCCGGCTAAAGTCTTCTTCGAAAAAAATTCATTGCTATATTTAGAACATATGAAAGAAGTAGAACGTGTCATGATTGTAACTGACCCTGGTATGGTTGATTTAGGCTATGTACGTCGCATCCAAGATGTGTTGTCACGTCGTCAAAATACTGTAGATGTCAAAGTCTTCAGCCAGGTGGAACCAAATCCTTCTACGAATACAGTTTACAAAGGCTTAGACATGATGAACGAATTCCAACCTGATACAATTATCGCGTTAGGTGGAGGTTCTGCAATGGACGCTGCCAAAGGTATGTGGGTCTTCTATGAGCATCCAGATCTCTCATTCTTCGGTGCTAAACAAAAATTCTTAGATATTCGCAAACGTGCTTATCGTATTGCACCAGCTAAAAAAGCTAAATTAGTCTGCATCCCGACAACTTCAGGAACAGGTTCAGAAGTGACACCATTTGCGGTTATTACAGATAGCGAAACACACGTGAAATATCCATTAGCTGATTATGCATTAACACCAGATGTTGCCATTATTGATCCGCAATTTGTATTAACTGTTCCACGCAGTGTGACTGCTGATACAGGAATGGATGTGTTGACACATGCTATTGAATCTTATGTTTCTGTAATGGCATCTGATTATACTCGCGGTTTGAGCCTGCAAGCTATTCGTTTAATATTTGATTACTTGCAAGCATCTGCGGATACAGCTGACCCAGTTGCACGCGAAAAAGTGCATAATGCCTCTACACTTGCCGGAATGGCCTTTGCAAATGCGTTCTTAGGGGTGAGCCATTCAATTGCACATAAAATCGGAGGAGAATATAATATCCCGCACGGACGTACTAATGCAATTCTATTACCGCACGTCATTCGTTATAATGCTAAGGATCCGTCTAAACATGCTATATTCCCTAAATACGATTATTTCAGAGCAGATACAGACTATGCGGATATTGCTAGATTCCTCGGGTTACCGGGCAATACAACAGAAGAGCTTGTAGAATCTTTAGCAGACGCTGTCTATGAACTTGGACGCAGCTTAGGTATACAAATGAACTTGAAAGCACAAGGCGTTACACAAGAAGTGCTCGATAGTACAGTAGACCGTATGGCGGAATTAGCTTATGAAGATCAATGTACAACAGCCAATCCTAAAGAACCATTAATCAGTGAATTGAAAGATATTATTATCACAGCTTACGATTATGAAAAATTGCAATCTTAAATAAATTATAGAAATTTTAGCAGGGAGCGGGACATTATTTTGTCCCAAACCCTGCTTTTTTCTATTTAATAAAGTTGAAAAAGAAAAGGATTGCCAAAAGTGTATAGGCGGAGGATTGGTGCCTATACATATACGTCCCAAACTGTATAGGCGGAGGATTGGCGCCTATACACTAATGCCTCAAACTGTATAGGCGGAGGATTGGCGCCTATACACATACGCCTCAAACTGTATAGGCGGAGGATTGGTGCCTATACACATACGTCCCAAACTGTATAGGCGGAGGATTGGTGCCTATACACTAATGCCTCAAACTGTATAGGCGGATGGTTGGCGCCTATACATATACGTCCCAAACTGTATAGGCGGTGAACTGACCCCCAAAAGTTGAACCCAAAAATTCAATTTTTGGGGGATTTACTGCAAATATATCCCAAACCAGCTTTTTTAGCGTACCTGACATCAGTACCTTTACTGAAACAAAATTTCAATATTTAACAATATTATGAACGCATATTGTAATGTTATTTCACTTATGCAATAATGAAAGCGATTACACAAAAGCAACTCTATCTTTTTTGGGTAAAGTGAAGAATAGAAATTATTCTTTTTAGATGAGGTGGATAATATGCAATTAGGTTTTTCAGTGTATTTAGGTGAAGAGTTCGACGAAACGTATATCGAAACAATGTTAAACAAAGGATTCCGCTATATTTTCACATCTTTGCAGATACCAGAAGAGGATCAGACCCAATATTTAAAACGTTTGGAGCAGCTTTCAGTATTGAATCAAGCACGTGCAGAAGTCATTGCGGATATGAATCGTGCCACATTTGAGCAATTGGGATTATCGCTTGAAGACCCATCAAGTATCAAAGATGCCGGCATCGATATTATTCGATTGGATGAAGCGGTAGACATCGATCAATTGGCAGATTACGTAGAGGATGAGCATCCTATCATGTTGAACGCGAGTACAGATGCATTTCCAATATTACGCGAATTAAATGACCGCGGTATTTCTCAAGAGAATATTTACGTAGCGCATAATTATTACCCGCGTCCTAACACTGGATTGGATACAGCATTTTTTAAACACATCAATGAAAGATTAAAGGGCGCTTATCCAGAATTACAAATTATGGCATTTGTACCTGGTACAACGTTCCGTGGTCCGATTCATCGCGGATTGCCGACATTAGAGGCACATCGTTATGCACATCCGCTTGCTTCAGCCTATGAATTAGAAATGATGCTTACGGACGTGGTATGTATTGGTGATATTAAAATTAATGATTTCATGATTGATCAATTTTTCCATTATGCTACTGAAGATACAGTATGGTTGCGCACAGATTTGAGCGAGGACAGCTCATTTTTACAAACTTATACTAACCGACCAGATGTCGCGCGTGATGTCGTGCGGGCTCAAGAATCACGCACAACTTTTAAAGATCAAGTGGAACCGGCAAATGCAGTAGAACGTCCGCGCGGTTCAGTAACGTTGGACAACAATTTATATGGCCGCTACATGAATGAATTAGAAATTACGCGACGTGACTTGTCCGCGGATGCAGCAGTCAATGTATTAGGGCATGTGATAGAAGATGATTTAGATTGTATTCAATTAATTCAATCAGGTACTGCTTTCAAACTTTTTAACCAGAAAGGGGATGAGTAACATGGATATTAGGAAATTGACGACCGAGCAACGCAATGAGAAGACGATGCACTTGGATGAACTAAGTACAGAAGAATTTGTGTCTGTAATGAATGAAGAAGATCGGCGCGTCCCACAGGCTATTGAAAAAGAAAAGCAAGTGATTGCACAAGTGATTGATAAAGTCATTGCAGCCTTTAAAAAGGGCGGCCGACTCTTCTATATCGGCGCAGGTACCAGTGGTCGATTAGGCGTCTTAGATGCTGCAGAATGTGTGCCGACTTTCGGAGTATCGCGTGATGAAGTTATCGGATTGATTGCCGGTGGTTCGAAAGCGATGACTGAAGCGATTGAAGGCGCAGAAGATAACTCTAAAATTGCTGAGGAAGACCTTAAAGAGCATATTCTCACAGCTGATGATGTCGTAGTCGGCCTGGCTGCCAGCGGGCGTACACCTTATGTCATCGGTGGTTTAAAGTACGCACAATCCGTCGGCGCCACTACCGCTGCAATCGCCTGTGTGAAAGGTTCGCAAATCGGCAAGTTAGCTGATTATGCCATTGAAGTCGAGGTCGGACCTGAAATCTTAACAGGCTCCACAAGGCTGAAATCAGGCACTGCGCAAAAATTAATCCTCAACATGATTTCTACCGGTGCCATGGTCGGTATCGGAAAGGTTTATGAAAATCTGATGGTCGATGTTAAGCCGACCAACAACAAATTAAGACAACGTGCATTAAATATGATTGCAGAAATTGTAGAAGTATCTGAAGCGGAAAGCGAACAACTTTTCCGTCACGCACGCGGCAATGTGAAAGCTGCTATCGTGATGGGATTACACAATATTTCATTTTCAGAAGCGACTCAAAGATTAGAAAAGGCAGATGGTTTTATTAGAAATACATAAGGAGCGTGAGACATCATGTCAAAAGAAGAGAAAATTGCCCAGGAAATATTAGACAACGTGGGCGGAAAAGCAAATTTAGAACGTGTCATTCATTGTATGACCAGAGTACGTATGGATATCATCGATTATTCCAAAGTGAATATTGCAGGGTTGAAAGCAATCGATGGTGTCATGGGTGTTGTAGAAGATGAGTCCCTACAAGTTATCGTAGGACCAGGTACCGTCAATAAAGTAGCGAATGCTATGAGTGATATAATCGGCGTACCTCTAGGCGAGCGTATTACACATCACTCATCGGATGCGCACACTTCTGACGGACCTCAATCTGACAAAGAACGTGTGGAACAAGAAGCTCAACTGTTCAAAACTCAGATGAACCAGAAAAAGAAAAACTCTAAGTGGCGTAAAGTATTGCGTACGATTGCCAATATCTTTGTACCCTTAATTCCGGCATTCGTTGGAGCCGGATTAATCGGGGGTATTAGTGCCGTACTATCCAACTTGCTCGTCGCCGGAACAATTGACGGTTCATTTTGGAAAGAACTCGTCATGGTCTTTGATGTCATTAAAAACGGAATCTTTGCCTATCTGGCTATTTATGTAGGGATTAACTCTGCTAAAGAATTCGGCGCTACACCTGGACTCGGCGGGGTTATTGGGGGTGCCACATTGCTAACAGGTATCACACCTGATAAACCGCTTCACAACATCTTCAATGGCGATGCCCTCGCAGCAGGACAAGGCGGTGTCATCGGTGTTATTTTTGCAGTTTGGATTCTAGCTATGATTGAAAAACGCTTGCACAAAATAGTACCGAACTCCATTGATATTATTGTGACACCAACCATTACGCTCTTAATCATGGGACTAGCGACCATCTTTCTCATCATGCCCGTCGCAGGTGTCGTATCAGAAGGCATCTTAGCGGTAATTAAATGGGTATTAGACATCGGCGGTCCATTCAGTGGATTTGTTTTAGGTGCGACATTCTTGCCGCTCGTAATGTTCGGTTTGCATCAAGTACTTACACCGATTCATATCGAGATGATCAACCAAGATCATGCCACATTCCTATTACCAGTATTAGCGATGGCAGGTGCTGGACAAGTCGGCGCAGCACTAGCACTATGGGTAAAATGTCGTAAGAACCAGAAAATCATCTGTCTCTTAAAAGGTGCATTGCCAGCCGGTATTCTAGGCATCGGCGAACCCTTGATCTACGGGGTAACCTTACCACTCGGCCGTCCATTCATTACTGCATGTATCGGCGGAGGTATCGGAGGCGCTGTCATCGGAGGCATCGGTCACATCGGTGCAGTAGCTATCGGACCAAGCGGTGTCTCACTCATTCCGCTGATTTACGACAACATGTACCTGGGCTACATCGCAGGATTGCTCGCAGCTTATGCCGGCGGATTTATAGCGACCTACTTTTTCGGAACAACCAAAGACATGACTGCACCCCAAGAAATAGAAGAGTAAGAAGGGAGAACTATGGAAACCGAACACCTTCAAATCTATATACGCGAACAACTGAAACACCTCACCAAGAACGAACAACAAGTCGCACACTACTTGCTCGAACATCCAGACAACGTCATTAAGATGAACGCCAAAGCACTCGGCCAAGCTACAAACACCAGCTCAGCCACCATCATTCGGTGCGCCCATAAACTCGGCTTCAAAGGACTCGTCGACCTGAAACTGTCACTTTCCAGAAACATGCCGCATCACGAGCCCAACACCTACAAAGAAATCACCCAAGACGAACCGCCGAGCGAAATTAAACACAAATTATTATCACGCGCCGCCTATACTTTAGAAACCACTGAAACCCTTCTAGGAGAAAAAGAACTGGAAGAGTTGGCCGGCAAATTATATGCAATTCGAAAGCTAGTGGTCTTCGGCGTCGGAGCTAGTCATATCGTTGCAGAGGATATCTATCAGAAATTTACTCGTGCAGGCGTAGAGGTCATACACAGTGCAGATGCGCATGTCGCAGCAACTGCCTTAGCGGGCCATTCACCTGATAGTCCTGTATTAATGCTAGGAATCTCTAATTCGGGTAATAATCAAGAAACGGTGCGTTTAGCACAAGTCGCCCATCATTATGGTGCAGAAGTAGCAGCGATTACCAGCAACAGCGAATCGCAGTTAGCAGATGAAGCGGATATAGTGCTCTTGCACGATGCGAGTTCTGAACAAAGCTTGCGCCTTGCAGCAACGAGTTCTCTCATCGCACAATTGATGACTGTAGATATATTATTCTATACCTATTTATCTAAAGATTACCAAAATCATGTGGCGCATTTGAGTCAAACGAAAGCAGCCGTTGATTTATATAAAGATTTGCAATAATAATTATAAAAAAAGAGAAAGGGGAAATCACATGCATTCACTTGAGACTAATGGCGCTATTGTCCGTTACGAACAATTAGGAGAAGGTCCCTTATTGATTATGATTCCAGGAGCCAGCGGAGTACACGACAGTTATAAAGATGCTGCAGAAACGTTGAAAGCTGATTTTACGGTCATCTTGCCTGATCGCCGAGGTTATGGTTACAGCGAATTGACTGAACCTATGCCCGCTTCAATTAATCAAACGCACAGCACCTTTAAACTGGAGAAAGATACACAAGATGTCATCGCACTCGCACAACATTTAAGTAATAATCCTGTTTATATTATGGGTACAGATACAGGTGCTGTCGTCGGCATGCATCTTTTAGAGCAATCTCCGGAATTAATCGCCGGTGCAGCGCTGCATGAACCTTTGAATGCTACTGTTTTCTCGAATCGCTCAGATTTAGAAAAAGAAACCACAAAAATCTCTGAAGCAGCCGAAATTGAGGGCATTCCTGCAGCCATGCGCATCTTCGAACATGTCATGCAGCCTTCGCAGTTAGATATGGAAGTCTTAGTAGAAAATACCATCGCACCATGCGCGGTATGTTCACCAGATACCATGGAATCGAACAGTGCTGAATCTACGAAAATCTGGATGCAATATGAATTGCGTCAATACATGGATTACCTAGTGAATTTAGAAACTTTACGCCAATCAGCCGATAAAATTTTTTGGCTGCAAGGCACAAAGTCTAAAGGCTCCTTAGCTTATCAAGCCTCACATTTATTTGCGAGAGAGATGGATCGACAAGCGATAGAAGCGGCAGGCGGTCATTTCGGTTATGTACAAGAACCAGAAGCATTTGCACAAAACTTAATTAAAATATTGAAAAAGTAGACAGATATTGTATAGAGTTGGGACTTCTGGTGGGGTCTCGACTCTTTTTTGGTAGATATTCGGTGTGTTTAACATATTTGGACATTGTTTTGTAAAAAGCGGGCAAATTAGTATGAAAATTTGTGGGTGAGCGAGGGGGAAGGGGGCAAAGTGTATAAGCTGGAGAGTCGCGCCTATACACTTTAGCCCTGAACTGTATAAGCAGAGGGGTCGTGCCTATACACTTTGGCCCTAAACTGTATAAGCAGAGGGGTCGTGCCTATACACTTTGGCCCTAAACTGTATAAGCAGAGGAGTCGCGCCTATACACTTTAGCCCTGAACTGTATAAGCAGAGGGGTCGTGCCTATACACTTTGGCCTTGAACTGTATAAGCAGAGGAGTCGCGCCTATACACTTCCCCCGCACCCCACATAAAAAAACCGCCATCCAGTTTTAACACCAGATAGCGGTCTTGAGATAGTTTATTCCATTACATTAAGTTTCTGAAATCAAAGGGGATTTCTTTTTATGACAAAGTCTCTTTAAAGAACTTATTTATCTTTTTTAGTTTGGTAACTTTGACTAGCTACTTTATTATTGTCCACAATTACATAGTCAGAACGTATAGAAGTGCCTTCCATTGCATTAGTCAACATTTCTTCGACACCTTTTTGAATACGTTTTTGTGCTTCTACAGTCATACCTGAATAGTGCACAGTCATGCCTGAATTTTTAAGTGAACGCCAAGGATGATCTTTTGGTGCTGGTTGTGGGAACCAAACGTCGCCACCATATCTGATGTGGCCATCATTAACTGCTTCAGTTACAGCATCTTTATCCACAATTGAACCACGTGCACAGTTTACTAATACTGTACCTTTTTGCATTTTATCGATAACAGATTTATCAAATTTACCTTTTGTATCAGGAGTAAGTGGAGATTGAATAATGATAACATCAGAAGTTTCCACTAATTCATCAAATGGTAGATATTGGATACCCATTTCTTTTTCTACATCTTCTTTGCGGAATGGATCATTATAACGTAAGTCCACACCGAAAGCTTTTAAGCGTTGAGCAGTTAATTGGCCGATACGTCCAAAGCCGAAGATACCAATTTTTTTCTCTTGTAATTCAAATGCGCCAGAACCTACTAATGGTAAGTCCCATTCGCCTTCAATTGCTTGTCTATGGCCTTCTTCATAGTTTCTAAGCAATAATAATGTTTCTAGAACATTTTGTTCAGCAACACTTTCATTGTTACTACCTGTTACTTCTGCAACAACAATACCATGTTCTGCAGCTGCTTCAATATCTACATGGTCAGAACCGATACCAGCTGTAATAGCATATTTAAGATTTTTAGCTTTTTCAATTCTTTCTTTAGTAATATAAGCAGGTAAGAATGGAGAAGAAATTACAACGTCCATATCCTCAACATATTGTTCAACTTCCTCATTGCTTGATACCAAGATAAGTTCGTTGTCAGTACCTTTCAAGAATTCAGGTAAACCTAAAGCTTCTTGTTTAGATAATAATTGAGTAGATTTTGTTGCTTCTGGGAATAATGCTACAATTTTCATTAAAAATCATTCTCCTTTTTAAATGATTATTGGCTGCTGTCTTCTTCTCTGTTTTTGGAAAAAAGTGCGGGCAAACAAAAAACTCCCATCGCGCCACTTTGCACATAAATGTGCAGTGGAGATGGGAGTAGTAATCGGCACGGTCTGTACTTAATACCAATCCGCAGAAAAGAATATATATATGAAGGCAACAGTCAGTTCGCTTTTGCCTTAGTTACGATGGATAGCTCAATAGTTAGAGATTAGCCAACTGCACATTAGTACAGCGTACCAATTTTGAAAAACTATCGAGAAAGTGTTGAGAATGTTTCTCAACTACTTGATGTCTCAATTCTAATACGCATCGTTTTGTTTGTCAAACTTTTGTAACAAACTATTTATTTTTTAGACATATTTGTCGTAATTGTGACAAATGAAATTATAATTAAATGCTGATATGATGCGATTTGTTGGGATGAGATGAGTTGCGAAAAATTTTTATCATAGAAAGAAAAATAAGTTTGAGAGGGCTGATTTTCAGCAGTAATATTTAGGGCAATCGGAAGTTTTTGATTTATATCTTAATATATTCTCTCATACAGTAGCAATTCTCATAATTGCGAGCAGCTAAGCAACTTAATAGAGGGCAGGGTGTCTTCCTTCAGACAACCCGGAGACTTACCGCACTTAGAATAAATTGGTATCCGAAATAGCGTGTGATAGCATATAGATTGAATTATAATAACCGCACTTTTGACTTCGAACTATAGAGAAAGGAAGTCGCCGCTATGAAACGCTATTTTCAGGAAATTGGACAAAAATTATGGTTTAATCTTGTAGCGATTATCTTAGGAATAATTTTATTCGCCATTTACCTAATGTTTAACAAAGATTATTTATGGCTTGGTTTTATATTTGCGATGATAATTATTATTCCAGCTGGATACCGCATATGGAAATATAAGCAACGCTAAAAAATCTTCACTCGACATATAACGAGCGAAGATTTTTTTAATTATTGATCTTTACTTTTTTCTTTACTCAAAGCTTTACGCATTTGCTGACGTGAGCCATACGTACTTTCACGCACGAGTTTCTCATTACGCATACCTGCTCCGATAGCACCTGCTATAGTTGAAATAGAGGCTGCAAACCAGGCAATGAAGATATACAGTGAGAACGGTGCCGCGTGTTTTAATTCGAGTTGTCGTCCTAAGAAGCCGGATGGCAGTAAGATTAATGCTGCAATAATGTAGAGTAGCATTAAGACAATGTAATAAATCAACACGGATGTTCCCAACGTCATCAACGTCGTCATGTTATATAAACGCGTAATCTTACGGTTTTGACTATAACGAGTGGATTCCCATAAGTTATGTGCCAAGATAATCCAAGCAATCATGCCGATAATGGCAAAGAGGGAAAGTACAGTTAATCTTTCTGCTGTAAAAGTATTGCCGAGTTGCCACATCGTTGAGAAAATCATACCTGACGCACCGGTTGTAAATGCAATAGCGATGACACTGTTCATACTTTGCATCAGACGCAGCGGGTTATTGGCGAAAGTCATTCCGCTTAACAAACGTAAATTGCCGCTGATTTTCGAAGCTACAATATACCGGATATGCATGGTATGTGTTTCGTCTGCATAGGTCCGTATTTTTCTTAAGTTAGAAAAAGGAAAGATATTGCGATATTCTTTCTGGCGTTCTTCATCGTCTTTTTCATTGTCATCTTTGGCATGATCACTGAATTGAAGGTTGATCTCATGGATAACAGTGATAATAGTTTTTTCTAAACGTTTGGTGAGAGGACGCCAGCCATATGCCGGAATCGAAATCATACTGGCTCCGTTTTCTTCGTTGATATCTACTGCGATAACTGCCTCATTATCATGAAACAAAGGTAAATCGGTTAAACTGATAATATAATTCCAATTGTAGCGGTCTAAGTAGTCTTCTGTTTTTTGATAGGCTTTATCAGCTTCTTCAGCTGAGCCGGTTAATGCGTTGACTATGACTTCGATTTTCCATTTATATTGAGACGAAATATATTTTGAAAGCAAGTCAGGCAATGCATCTACCATTTTATGCGAGAGTTTATTGGCAATACCAGGCGCAGCCACGATACCTACTACTAACTGTTCCACATTTTAGCCTCCTTTCTGTTCTTTTATATTTTTCTCGGAATCAGAGGAATAATATTTGCTGGATTCCCATTCTTTAGCTTCTCTATAGCGCGCGCGTTGACGATAAGAATAAGTCATATCTCTAATTTTTTCTTCATTTTCAACAGAAGCGCCTAAAGCACCTGCCAAGAAACCGAGAGACGTGATAAACCACGTAAGGTATAAGAATTGTCCCCAAGTTCTTATGCCTTGATTGGAAGTCATCATATTATATAAGTCATTCGGTACGAATAAAGCGACACTGACCATGAGCAGTACAAATAAGATGACATAGCTGAGTGCAATAATAATCAGCAAGGTCATGACAGTGGTAATATTGTAGACCGTCCGATAGGTTCGCGTCGTCAAAGAGGACGGGGGCTCCCATAATCGATGTGCGTACATAATCCATAACGCCATACCGCCGACTGCAAGAATGGTCATCAGTATAAAGCGTAAATTAGAGAATTCGATACTCATCTGCCAAGGTGTAGAGAAAATGGTTAAATACGTAGCTGTGGCAAATGATAGTGAAATAATCTTCTTGAAATTCGGTATCTCTTTCCAAGGTTCATTAGCTCGAGTCATACCGAATAATAAGAAAATCCAACTGATAATTAATGGTTTAAGTATAAAGCGCGTCGTAGTATGAGATTTGGAAGTTTCATCTCCATCTTCTTGTTCTGTCGCTGTCTCCATATCGTTATCTTGCTTTTGGTCTAAAGATGCGGTTTCAGGCTTGATGCGTGTAATCCAAGATAAATTCAATTTATGTTGTTGATTCGCTTCATCATCATGTTGAGAACGATAAATACTTTCAGCAAAATACAGCAAGGATTGTTTTAATTTTTTCCGCAAACCGATCCAACCTAAAGCAGGCAAGGAAATCAGTGCAGTGGCATGTGTTTCATCCAGATTACCGATGATAACACGACGATTTGAGACGATAGGAAGGTCAGTAACCACAATGCCGTAATCCCAGTTATGTTCTTGTTTAACATTCTGGGCTGCATCCAAACTTTTATTTACATCTTCGGCTGAACCGATAAGTGGATCGACGGCCACATGAAAATCCCATTCAGCATCGGTGTTCAGTTCTCGATTTAAAATAGTAGGTAATTCTTCAATTACTTTGTTGGATAAGCGTTCTGGAAATCCGGGAGCAGCGATAATACCCACGTTAAACGTTGTCATTCTGCAACCTCCTTTCTAAAGCTTTCTTTTCAGCAAAAAATTCGTAATTTATAATTTAAATTTAATTTACGAATAAGTCAAATTGCACATGTATTAATTTCCCTGAATGCAGGGTGAAAAAACGCTTGAATCGTCAATAAGGTTTTTTAATAAAAGTAAAATATTGTATGACTTAATTATTGATTTCGCCTTAAGATTGTTTCAGCAATTAAGTTGAAATAAATTTTTTGAAAAATTCGAGCATCATTCTTTAATGTTACTCAAATATGTATTATCATTATTATGTAACATAAAATAACATCTCAATATAATCTGGAAGGGAATGATAATAATGGAATGTGTGGTGCCGATTAAAGATAAAACGCACATCGAAGCGATGTATCAAGTGCTACAGCAGCACAGCCAACGTGACTATTTATTGTTAAGCTTTGCGATACATACGGGAGTGAAATTGAGTACACTGCTTAGTCTGCGTGTTGCAGATGTCGTAGAACATCACCGAAATGAAGCGGATGATCAAACGCTACACACGCTCCATACCCAAGACATTATCCAATCATGGTCAAATCCGCAATTCCCTGAAATTGTAGTACCGCTTCCATCTTCATTGCGTCAAGCTTTGGCTGCGTACATCTCACAAGGAGACTGCACTCTTCAGAGTTTTCTTTTCCAGTCGAGCAGAACGAAGAAGCAGTTGTCGCGTCAGCAGGCGTACCGTATTATTCATCAGGCTGCTGAGGAGGTTGAGCTGGCGCATATTGGTTTGCAGTCGTTGCGCAAGACGTTTGCGTATCATGCTTATCAGGCGGGTACTCCGGTTACGGTGATTCAGAAGTATCTGGGGCATCAGTCGCTGGCTGAAACGATTAAGTTTATGGATGTGCCGGATGTATCGAAGGTGATTGAGATTCATTTGGATATTTAATTTTATGTTGCTGCGTATTTTCATTTGTAGAACTCAATAGATAGAAAGGAGTTTTCCCTAATATGAGCCTCTTATGGTTGTTTGTTTTTGTGATGGTCATCATGTTGGTCATTTTGTTGACGAATATGAAAGTGTATCCTTCTCGAACATTAGAACCTGATATTCCCACTGAGACTGGTGCAGACGCAACTGTTCAACAGACACAGCTGTCTAGTAAGCGGCCGTTTGCACGTTTCTCAGGTTGGATTGCCCTCATTGCCCCTGTCGTCAGTGCCGTATATTTTATATTTGCGATTTCACGGACAGCTGACGGCCGTTTAACTACAATTTCACTGCCTTGGATGCCCGCCATTGATTTAGATTTAGCGTTTCGACTGGACGGGTTATCGATGATATTTGCTTTGTTAATCACCTTGATAGGAACAGGTGTAGTATTATATGCCAATGCGTATTTATCGAAAGAACATGACGACTTGCCAAGATTCTATTTTTATTTAATTTTATTTATGTTCGCCATGCTCGGTGTAGTGTTAGCAGATAATACTATATTGCTGTATGTATTTTGGGAATTAACGAGTATTGCCTCATTTTTATTAATTTCTTATTGGTATAATCGCCAAGCGAGTCAGGACGGGGCGTTGAAGTCCTTCTTGATTACCGTGTTCGGCGGTATGTTCATGTTGATCGGTTTCATTATTATTTATAGTATTTCCGGAACCAATACGATTTCTGAATTGGTAACACAAACTGAAACGTTGAGCCAATCGCCGTGGTATCCCTTTGCGGTTATCTGTATTTTAATCGGTGCCTTTACTAAATCTGCTCAGTTTCCTTTTCATATTTGGCTGCCGGATGCAATGGAAGCACCGACACCGGTCAGTGCCTATCTGCATTCTGCCACGATGGTTAAAGCTGGATTGTATCTCTTATTCCGCTTCACGCCGATTTTAAGTTATGCCCCATGGGTCGGTTATATTGTTATCACAGTCGGCATCGTCACTTTAGCAGTCGGTTCGTTTGTCGCAGTTGGACAACGGGATTTGAAAGGGTTATTAGCCTATTCCACTATCAGTCAACTCGGCATGATCATGTCCATGGTCGGCTTCGGCATGTTGACATACAGTCTGCACCAATCTTTTGTAGAATTTTTCGTCATCAGTCTCTTTGCGGGTCTCTTCCATCTTATCAATCATGCACTGTTTAAGAGTGTGTTGTTCATGGGCGTCGGTATTATCGACCATGAAACGGGCACGAGAAATCTTGCCAACTTAGGTGGTTTGAGAAAAGTATTGCCGGTAACAGCAACAATCATGACTATCAGTGCGATGGCCATGGCAGGTTTGCCGTTCTTCAATGGCTTCTTATCAAAAGAAATGTTCTTTACCACTTTAGTCAATGCTGGAAAGTTGCCGATTGATGATCAAATCTTTATGAGTGTAATGTTGGTCATTGCAGTCGGTGCAAGTGTTTTAACCTTTGTTTATAGTTTGAGAATGGTGAAAGATACGTTTTTCGGACCTTTGAAAAAAGATAAGTTGCCGCAGATACCTGGTCATGAACCGGCATCGATGTATCTTGCACCTGTCATTATTGTGTGCGGTCTCCCGTTATTTTTCATCATTCCGAATATCTTAGGAAAATATCTGATCACTCCGGCATTACGCGATATTAACCATACTGCAGCCGTAGTGAAATATATTCCGCATGTGGAAGCGTGGCATGGGTTTACTACGGAATTACTCATTACTTTAGTCATTTATACAATCGGTATCTTGCTGTTATGGCGTTCGCGCTGGATGGAAGTGTACAACAAGCTGCCTTCTATCTTGAGTATCAATACGCTGTATAATGCGATGTTGAAATGGAGCGAAGCTTTCAGTCGCCGTAATATGCAGACCATGATGAATAACAAATTAAATCAATACTTGCATGTGATTTATCTGATGTTCTTCGGCATGCTGGTCTATGGGTTTATTAAAGTAGGATGGATTCCGATTAAAGGATTTGAGATAACCCCGTTCACTTGGTTCGAAATCTTAGTCTTAGTAAATATCGCTATTCTTTCAGCCGCTTTACTATACATTCGTGAACGGATGGCCATGGTCATTTTGAATGGAGTGATCGGTTATTCGATTGCCATTGTGTTTATTTTAATGAAAGCACCGGATTTAGCGATGACTCAATTAGTTATTGAAACCATTACGACGATTCTCTTCTTGCTGGTATTCTATCACTTGCCGAACGTGCAGCGTGATAAGGTGCAGTGGGGGAGAGAAGCGGTGAAGTTAATCATTGCATTTATGATGGCAGTTTTCGTCATGACCTTTGTCGTCATTGCATTGCAAGATCCGCCATTCCAAAAAATTTCGCAGTTCTATGAGAACAGCTATGATTTAGCTGGCTCGAAAAATATTGTCAATGCAATTCTCGGAGATTTCCGTGCACTCGATACGATGCTGGAAGGTATCGTAATTATGATTGTCGGACTCGGAATCTTCGCGTTAGTCAAATTCAAGATCAGAAAGGGTGAGTCGAATGAAAGAAAATGATATTGTTCTGGAAACTATCTCGAAAGTAGCGGTCTTTATTATTTTGACTTTCGGTGCGTATATATTTCTTGCAGGACACGATAACCCAGGTGGCGGTTTTATCGGCGGCTTGGTTTTCAGCTCAGCCTTTATTCTGATGTTCTTAGCCTTTGATGTACAGAAAGTAGTGAGATCGCTTCCGATAGACTTTCGTGCCGTAACTATTTCAGGTTGTCTGCTGTCTATAGCTACAGCCGTCACCCCGATTTTCTTTGGGCACCCGCTGCTTTCTCACGAAGATGTGTACGTCACGTTACCCTTGCTGGAAAAGATACACCTTTCAAGTGTCACGATATTTGAATTCGGTATTTTGCTGACTGTAGTAGGTGCCGTCACAACCATTATGTTAGCGATAAGTGGTGATAAAAGTTGAATGTCATACTCATTATTATTATAGGAATTTTAACCTTTGCAGGAACGTATATGATTCTATCTAAAAATTTAATCCGTATTGTCTTAGGGACAGCCATCTACACACATGTCGCCAATTTAGTGATCTTAGCTATGAGCGGCTTTAACGGTAAAAATGTACCGATTATCAATGGTGAAGGACGCAACTTTGTAGACCCGTTGCCTCAAGCCTTGATTTTAACAGCGATTGTCATCGGTTTTGCGGTCACAGCATTCTTATTGGTATTAGTTTATAGAACTTATAAAGTCACACGTGTGAATCGTATTGAAGCCTTGAGCGGAGAGGATGATGACGTCGATGAATAACTTATTGCTCGTTCCCTTATTAGTTCCGCTGATTACCGGACTCGTCTTATTCTTCTTCAAGGAACGTTTGATGGTCACACGTCGTATTGCGATTACGATGTTGATGGTGACGACAGCTGTGTCAATCTACTTGTTAATCCATGTCTTTAATACGAAACCACTCGTTATTAACTTCGGAGATTGGCAGCCGCCATTCGGAATTCAATTTGTCGGCGATACCTTGGCACTCTTTTTCGTCACTATCGCTAACTTTGTCGTCACAGTCATTATTTATTTCGGTTTCGGAAAAAAGGAACACTTGGCCAACCGCTATTTCTTACCGTCTTTCATATTGTTTATGTTAACCGGAGTGAATGGCAGTTTCTTAACCGCTGATATCTTTAATTTATATGTCATGTTCGAAATTATGCTGATTTCCTCGTTTGTACTTTTAACCTTAGGCCAAACCTTGGAACAACTGCGGGCTAGTGTGATTTATGTCGTTATGAACGTGGTCAGTTCATGGTTCTTCTTGATCGGCATTGCGTATTTATATGGGACACTCGGTACATTGAACTTCGGACATTTAGCGATGCGTTTAGCTGAAAGCGGTCAACCACCTGCCATGACGATGGTAGCGATTATGATGATCTTTGTCTTCGGCGGCAAGGCAGCACTTGTCATGTTTATGTGGCTGCCGAAAGCGTATGCGGCATTGAATACAGAACTCGCAGCCCTCTTTGCAGGTTTGATGACGAAAGTCGGTGTCTACGCATTGATTCGCGTTATGACTCTGCTCTTTAATCACCAGCCGGATATTACGCATCAATTAATGTATTATATGGCGATTATTACCATGATTATCGGTGCAGTCGGTGTCTTAGGTTATGAAGATGTGAAGAAAATTGCAGCCTACCAAGTGATATTATCCATCGGTTTTTCAGTACTGGGCATCAGTGCCTTGAATGAAGCGGGGATTACCGGGGCCATTTATTACGCAGGTCACGATATCATCATTAAAACCTTGCTTTTCTTAGTCTTAGGCGTTTTCGTGGTCCAATGCAACTCACGCAGTTACAAGAACATGGGCGGCTTGATTCATGTACATCCGAGCCTTGGCATTGTCTTCTTTATACTGACACTATCGATTGGCGGTGTACCGCCCTTCAGCGGCTTCCCTGGCAAAGTCTTGATTATTCAAGGCGCTTTGGAAAAAGGTTATATCACAGGAGTCGTAGTCTTAGTACTCACAAGTATTATTGCCATGTACAGCTTATTGCGTATCTTCTTCGTGATGTATTTCGGTAGAGAAGATGTTCCGAGAGTGCAGCCTGTGCCTTTGCCGCTGCACAAGATTATCGCCATGTTTCTACTGACTGCAGCGACTGTATTAATGGGAATCTGCGGCGAATGGTTCTTAGATTTCGCACGCCAAGCAGCAGAATTGAATCTGCATCCAAGCGAGTACATTAAGGCAATTATTCCAAATGTGAAAGTGGAGGTGGACTGATGTTAGCACAATTAACGTTGAATATTTTAATCGCATTCTTGTGGACTTTATTTCAAGATGAAGATAAATTTCATTTGTCCACTTTCATTGCCGGTTATTTGATTGGTATTGTCATTGTTTATTTAATACATCGTTTCTTCTTTAAACGTGTATTCTATTTAAAGAAAGTTTGGGTTATATTTAAATTTATTATCGTCTATAATGTTCAATTGATTATTTCTAGTTTCTCAACTATTAATTATATTCTCTTTAAATCCCATGATATGAATCCAGGTTTATTAATTTATGAAACTTCTTTAAAGAGAGATTGGGCAATTACCTTATTGACCTTACTGATTATGTTGACGCCTGGGTCATTAGTATTGCGGATATCACCAGACGGCAGCCGTTTCTTTATACACGCAATCGATGTATCAGAAAGAGACAAAGCCATTTTAACGAAACAAATTAAAAAGTATGAACGCTTAATCTGGGAGGTGCTCAAATGATCGAAACTATTATTATGTGGATGATACACGCAGCACTCGTGATTTACGGAATCGCTGTCATCGTTGCACTGTACCGCGTCGTCAAAGGACCGACCACACCTAATAGAGTCGTTGCTTTCGATTCAATCGGTGCCATGGTCATTTCAATCGTAGGACTCTTAAGCATTGTGCTAGACACATTGAGCTTTTTAGATGCCAGCCTAATTATCGCTATCTTAGCCTTCTTGAGTACGATCGGAATTTCAAGATTTGTGGAAGGAGGACGTATCTTTGAATCTAAACGAGATCGTTAGTTTATTCGCAGCAGTTCTGATTCTCCTAGGTTCCATCGTTGCCTTGATTAGTGCTATCGGTATCGTCAAATTCAAAGACGTCTTCCTACGCGCACACGCAGCGACTAAGAGCTCAACACTATCCGTACTGCTCTCCTTGACCGGCGTCTTTATCTACTTTTTGATGTTGCGCGATTACTTCAGCGTCCGCACGTTACTTACGATACTTTTCTTATATCTGACCTCTCCAGTAGCAGGACAGATGATTGTACGAGCAGCCTATAACATAGGTTCTTATATGTATATGAAAGACTCTCAGAGAAAAGGTACTTCCTTGAACATCGCCTATAATCGTAAAGTGGCACTTAAGAACCGTAAGTTGCGGGCAGCCAGAAGAAAAGAAATTACAGAAGCCTTTAGAAAAGGGGAAAGAGAACCGACTATCAGTTATAAACCCTATAAAAAGAAAAAATAACAACTATAATAGAGAATTGAAGGAGTGATGCCAGGTGTCATTAAATAAAGAACAACGCGCAATAACCAGTGAGGAACTCAAAGCACACTTTGAAAAATCAACATTAAGCAAAGCAGATTTAGCAGATACTTTAAATGTTTCAGTTGAAGACATTGATCACATTCTAGCAATGAAAGCACCTAAATTCGGTGCAAAGTTACAAAGATTTATCCATCTCGTGTGGGATGTACGCGACGAAATTAATCATGACATTCGCAAACATGGTAAAGAACCAGCGCCCTATACCTATTTAAAAGGTGAGAAAGAAGATTACTGGTTCTTGCAATAAGTAAAGCTCAGACGGCTTTGAAACAGGTGGGGAAACACTTGTTTTAAAGCCGTCTTTATCTATTCGACAATACTATACTTATAGTAGGATATGAAGAGGATATTAAAATACAAGATAATATTATAGTAAAACGCTTTAGAAAGCGCTATAATGAAATAACAGAGAATTCAGAATTAAGCTTATCCTCTTGACTATGTGAATATATTCACATAAAATAACAAGTGAGATAAGATTTATTCAATTACATTAATTTTTTAGAATCGAGGGAGTAATTATGACAAGAATTAAGTTTTTTGGTACACGCGATTATGAAAAAGACATGGCTTTAAATTGGGCTAAGGAAAATGATGTGGAAGTTTCATTTTCAGACGACTTTTTAAGCTATGACACTTTAGATCAACTTGAAGGATTTGACGGGGTTACAACAATGCAATTCGGCAAACTTGAACCTGAAGCTTATCCTAAGTTAGAAGAAATGGGAATCAAACAAATCGCGCAACGTACTGCAGGATTTGATATGTACGACTTAGATTTAGCTAAGAAACACGGCATCATCGTATCAAATGTTCCTAGCTACTCTCCAGAAACAATTGCTGAATACGCAGTAGCGGCTGCATTGAACCTTGTACGTCACTTCCCACAAATTGAAAAACGTGTTCAAGATTACAACTTCACATGGGAAGCACCAATTATGTCTAAACCAGTGAAAAATATGACAGTTGCTATCATCGGAACAGGCCGTATCGGTGCTTTGACTGGTGAATTATTTGCAGGTTTCGGTGCGAAAGTTGTAGGTTATGACTTATATCCTAATGATTCATTAGATTTCTTAGAATATAAAGATTCAATTGAAGAAGCGGTTAAAGACGCAGATATCGTATCATTGCATATGCCAGCTACTAAAGAAAACCATCATGCATTCAATAAAGAATTGTTTGATAAATTCAAAGACGGTGCTGTATTAGTTAATGCTGCACGTGGTGCAATGGTTGATACTGAAGCAATGATTGATGCTGTAGACAGCGGTAAATTACTAGGTGCTGCAGTGGATACGTATGAATTTGAAATGCCATACTTCACTTTCGATTGGTCTGGTAAAGAATTAGAAGACGACACATTCAAACGCTTAATCGAAAATGAAAGAATTCAATTGACACCACATATCGCATTCTTCTCAGATGAAGCGGTACGTAACTTGGTTGAAGGCGGCTTAAACGCTGCATTGAACGTAATTAACACAGGCGACACACCAACTCGCTTGAACTAAACTTGTTGAGTCGAAGTTTTAAATCATAAAGAAGCCGGAACAGTATTGAACTGCTCCGGCTTTTCTAATGGAAAAAAGAAAGCTTTTATCTCTAATTCTTTACTTTTTCAAAGCACGGTTTTTAAAGCCGCCAAATCGATATGCAACATAAAGTAAGAGCAACCAGAATGGTGAAAAGTACAACGCTACACGCGTATCTTCAGCTAAGAACAGAATCACAATCACGATTGCGAAGAATACAAGCGTGCTATAAGAACCGATAACTCCGAAGAAGTTTTTAAACTTAGATTGTGCATGCAACTCTGGATGTTGCTTACGATATTTAATGTAGCAGACTAAGATAATAGTCCAAATAAAGATGAAGAATATTGTTGCTACAGTAGTAACCACCGTAAATACTGTATCTGGAATAATATAGTTCAGAAGTGCTGCCAAGAATAAAACGACCCCTGAGAATATTAAGGCATTGTACGGTACGCCGTGACGATTGGCTTTACCGAGTGAACTTGGTGCACTCTTAGAAACAGCAAGGCCATAAACCATACGGCTGTTACTGAACAAGCCGCTGTTCGCTGCACTGGATGCTGAAGTCAGTACAACAAAGTTAACAATACCGGCAGCTGCTGGAATACCTGCAAGTACGAATAAATTAACAAATGGACTTTCATTCGGATCCAGTTTATTCCAAGGTGTAATACTCATAATCACCATCAAACTAATAACATAGAAAATGATGATACGAATTCCGACGCTATTAATTGCTTTCGGCAAGTTCTTTTCAGGATCCTTTGTTTCACGTGCGGTTACACCGACGAGTTCAATTCCTACAAAGCTGAAGACGGCCATTTGAAAGGCGAGTAAGAAGCCCATCATACCGTTCGGGAAAAATCCTCCATGTGAATAAAGATTGCTGAAACCGCTCTTAATATGGTTAGCAGAAGTAAAGCCGGTGAAAATCATCCATAAACCAATCACAATTAAGAATAAAATCGCAATAACTTTAATAATCGCAAACCAGAATTCAATTTCACCATATGCTTTGACTGTCATTAAGTTCAGACCTAAAAGTAAGATAACTGTGATAATCGCTGTCAGATAAGGCGGTACGCTCGGCCACCAGAAGTTGATATACTTCGTTACAGCCGTGATATCAGCAATCCCTGTAGCCACCCAACAGAACCAATATGTCCATCCTGTAAAGAAGCCGGCCATATGTCCAAGATAATCATCAGCGATATCGATAAATGAATTGTAGTTGCTGTTAGACAGTAATAATTCGCCTAATGCGCGCATCATGATGAATAAAAAGAAACCGATGATGATATAGGCAAGTAAAATGGAAGGCCCGGCTAACGCAATACTTTTCCCTGCCCCCAAGAATAATCCAGTACCGATTGCGCCCCCAATGGCAATCAATTGAATGTGTCGGTTACTCATACTGCGTTTTAAATCGTTGTTTTCCATAATATGTCTCCTCTCGATGTTGATGGAAAAAGATGGCATACAATCTTATTAATATATGCTATATTTCATCAAATCCCCATTTATATTGCACGGAATAGAATGTATATAATGAAGTATTATACACTAAATTTATTCATTGAGTAGTCTGATTTTTAAATTTTCTTAATATATTGAAAATGAAAGCGTTTTAAATATTACTTCACAACGATTAAGCTAAATTTTGATGAATATGTGAAATTGATTTTCAAAAGAATTAAACAGGGTATGGGAAGAAAGAATACATTAATTGGGAGAGGGAGAAACAGAGATGAAACGCATCATGATTATGTTATTGGCTTGCGGGTGTATATTATCAGCATGCTCTATGTCTGGAGATAAAGAAGCGGAGCATAAAGATAAGCCAGAGAAAAAAGTAACACAAAAGCAGCCGACTGAAAAAGACGCGTCTAAAATTAATTTACATCCCGAAATCTTTGCTAAAAAAGCTAAGAATAAAACTATCAGTGAAGCAGAAATGAAGCGAGATATTCAACAATATCTCAATGCAGATCATGACTTAACTAAGATTTCTGAGCATTATCAAGATGCCATGTATTCAGAAAAAGGGTTAAGCAAAGAAGAAGCAAACCATATCAAACAAGCTGGAAAACTGACAGATAAAAATGACAATAATTTTGCAGATTACATTAATCAAAACAAATTGCCAAAGGGCTATGATAGAAATACTCACAAAATCAGTCGTTATATTACCACTTCTAATCAGTATTTAAGAGATATGGAAGAGAAGATTGATACAGTTATGGAAAATTCTAAAGACGGAAAAGTTTCTATCAAAGAAATCGGTGATATAGGGTCAGATAGTGACGTGGTAAACGGCAAACAACAAAAGCAAATTGAAGATTGGTTAGATGAAAAAGGAATTCAGACACGTGCATTTACCAAATAACAAGACATCTATTTCAATATCTACTTTCAGTTCTAGGAATCTTTCAAATCTAGCAGCTTTCCCAAGCTTTCTTTTTCCATCAAAGCATGGTAAATTGAGTAGGTTATTAAGCATCAGGAGGAGACAATGGAACAAACTTTACCTAATTGCCCGAGCTGCGGTTCGGAGTATACGTATTTGGACGGCGCATTATTTGTGTGCCCGATGTGTGCGCATGAATGGACACAAGATTCAGTTGAGGAAGCGGAAGAAGCATTAAAGGTACGCGATGCCAACGGTCAGGAATTGGCTGATGGCGACACGGTTACGGTGATTAAAGATTTGAAAGTTAAAGGTGCCTCATCTGTGATTAAGCAAGGCACGAAAGTCAAAGGGATTCGTTTAGTAGATCCTGAAGATGGACATGATATTGATTGCAAGATTCCGGGCTTTGGCCAAATCGGCTTGAAGTCTATGTATGTAAAGAAGATAAAGTGAGCAGAACAGAAATAGGAGCCGAGACAATAATGTCCAAGCTCCTATTTTTTATATCATAGATTTCTTTTGCTTTTTCAAAAAGTAACTCAGAATATCACAAGCAATACAAATAATAATTAAAGCTGAAAGGGTCAAAATTTGCGGTGTGCTTTCGATAGTGATACCTAGTTTAAATTCGCCAGTACTTTGGAAATTCGCATAGAATCCAAATGCTAAAATGGCAAGGACACCGATGATACAAGCAATCGCAATTAAATCGCAAGCTAACTTAATACGTGGATGTTTCAATTGAGTATTAATCATTGCGCACCTCCGTATTTAATAAATTTATATCTTACTCTCATTATATCATATAAAATATGAAGTTTTTGACAGCGGTTCTCTTTGATTGAACGACCAAATTGATTTGAAATCTCAGCTATGACATGAATTCAACGAATACAAAAGATATAATAGAAGTGTAAAGAATAAATAAGCAGTAAATCAGCAGTATTCGAGATAACTTCATACAAAGGGTGAGAGAAATGAAGAAATTGATACAAGAAAAGACGACAATTTTATCGGATATGTTAGATGGTTTTGTATTAGCTAATCCAGAAACTGACATCATTGCGGAGTCAGTGGTGGTAAGAAAGAATAAGAAAGAGAAAGGGGTAGCGCTGGTTTCCGGAGGTGGAAGCGGTCATGAGCCTGCACATGCAGGTTATGTGGCCCAAGGTATGTTAGATGCGGCCGTCTGTGGTGAAATTTTCACTTCGCCTACACCTGATAAGATTCTAGAAGCCATTAAAGCAGTCGATACAGGTGACGGCGTATTGTTGATTATTAAGAATTATTCCGGAGATGTCATGAATTTTGAGATGGCACAAGAGATGGCGGAAATGGAAGACATTAAAGTCGGCAAAGTTATTGTACGCGATGATATTGCAGTTGAAGATGAAGAATTACGTCGTGGCGTAGCAGGTACCGTCTTTGTCCATAAATATGCCGGTTATTTATCAGAACAAGGGATAGATTTAGAACAGATTGTAGAAAAGGTGGAACATCTGCTTGATGGTATGCGCACTATCGGAATGGCTTTGACACCGCCGCTTGTACCTTCTACAGGACAATTAGGCTTTGATTTGGCAGGAGATGAAATTGAAGTCGGCATCGGAATTCATGGGGAGCGCGGATTGAAGCGCGAAATTATTAAACCAGTTGCTAAAATCGCAGAAGAATTAGTACAGACTTTACAAAAAGAAGTTTCAGCTTCTGAAGTGATTGCAATGGTCAACGGCATGGGAGGCACACCGCTTTCTGAGTTGAATATTGCGGCGAAATACATCAACAAAACCTTAGCCGATCATGATATTGCAGTGGTAGATTGGTTTGTTGGAGATTATATGACTTCCTTAGATATGCAAGGATTTTCATTAACGCTCGTACCGAATGATGCAGAAATATTTAAAGCACTTGAAGCACCGACAGCGAGTAAGTATTTTGGATAATGACACAAGGGGGAAATCGTGATGGATGGCTTAACACTGAAAAAACGATTATTGAATTTACAAGAAACTTTTGAAGAAAGAGAAGATACTTTAACAGAGTTAGACCGTGAAATAGGAGACGGTGATCATGGGGTCAATATGGTAAGAGGCTTCAATGCTTTGGCCGATGCACTTGAAAATGTAGAGAGCGTGCCAGATGTATTGAAAACGACAGGCATGACATTGATGTCTAAAGTTGGAGGCGCTTCTGGCCCATTATACGGCTTTGGATTTGTCAAAATGGCACAAGTGGCTGAAGATGAAATTACAGAAGAAAACTTACCTCAGCTGCTGCAAGCATTTTCAGATGCTGTAGCTCAGCGTGGAAAAGTAAAGCTGAATGAAAAAACGATGTATGATGTGATTGAACCTGCAAGAGAAGCGGTGGCCTCAGGAGAAACCGTTGACATATCGTATCTACAACAACTAGCAGATGAAACGTATCATATGGTAGCAACGAAAGGCCGTGCTGCTTACTATAAAGAAGCATCTCGTGAACATACCGATCCAGGTGCACAAAGCAGTGTCTATATTTTAAATGCTCTGATTGGAGATGAATAGCCATGACCTCTATTATTGTCGTAAGTCATAGTGAAGAAATTGCGGAAGGTATACAGAAGCTGATTGCGCAAATGACAGAAGGTGTTGAAGTGATTCCAGTCGGTGGCAGTGACGGTACAATTGGAACTTCATTTGAGCCGATACAACAAGCTATTGAAGGATTGAAAGATGATGCCTTGTGCTTCTATGATTTAGGCTCAGCAGAAATGAACTTGGATATGGCAATTGAAATGTATGAAGGCGACTACCGTGTTGAAAAAGTTGAAGCACCGATAGTAGAAGGCAGTTTCTTGGCAAGCGTCAATATTTCGACTGGGAAAGACTTTGGAGAAGTAGTGGAAGCGGTCGAGAGCGAATTCAGATAAAAAAAGATGAATATAGAGGAGACGTACTTGCGAGAGCGAGTGCGTTTTTTTATTGGATATTTTTACGTTTATTTGCTATCTGCAAATAAAAGGAATGCGTTTATTTATAAAAAATATTTATATTTTATTAAATGAAAATGATTTATCGATGGTAAGAAAGTTAATCTTTTATTTAAAAAGTTAATGTAGTATATTAATTATAAGGTTTTAGTGTTCTAGAAAATTCTTGTTATCCTGCCAAATTAGATGGTAGTCATAACAACTAGAAATACTATAAATAATACCGTTTAAATCAACGACACAATTACTATAACTTGGAGGGAACAACATGATAAAAAAAGCAATTATTCCTGCAGCAGGTTTAGGTACGCGTTTTTTACCCGCTACAAAAGCAATGCCAAAAGAAATGTTGCCGATATTAGATAAACCGACTATTCAATACATTGTGGAAGAGGCATCTGCAGCAGGTATAGAAGATGTAATTATTATTACTGGTAAACATAAAAGAGCGATAGAAGATCATTTTGATAACCAAAAAGAATTAGAAATAAATTTAGAAATCAAAGGGAAAATCGAGAAATTAAAGAAGACGCAATACCCCACAAAGTTAGTCAATTTATTTTATGTTCGTCAAAAAGAACAAAAAGGATTGGGAGATGCAATATTATGTGCCAAACAATTTATTGGCAACGAGCCGTTTGCTGTCTTGTTAGGTGATGATATTGTTCAAGCAGAGAAACCTGCTATAAAACAATTAATGGAGCAATATGAAAAAACAGGAAAGTCGATTGTAGGCGTGCAGACAGTTCCAGAAAGTCAAACGTATAGATACGGTATTGTAAATCCTGTTTCTCAAGAAAACAATTTATATAAAGTAAAACAATTTGTGGAAAAACCCGAACTCGGTAAAGCACCGTTGAATTTAGCTATAATGGGACGTTATGTTTTATCTCCATCTATTTTTGAATACTTGGAAAGTCAAGAACGTGGTGCAGGCGGAGAAATTCAATTAACTGATGCCATTGAACGTATGAATACTGAAGAATCTGTCTATGCGTACGACTTTGATGGTCAAAGATATGATGTAGGAGAAAAAATTGGTTTTATAAAAACGACAATTGATTTTGCATTGAATAATCCTGAAATGAAGGATGAAATTAAAGCATACATTAGAAAAAACATAGATCAATAAAAGAAGTTCTTCGAATTAGGAAAGAAGGGTTATAATTGCCGACAGAAAAGATATTAAATGAAGCTCAATACGAACTTTCTCAATCATATGATAGTAAATATGAAAAGATTTTAGCGAAAAATTTAGGACAAAGAATTATAGAACATTATAATAATTATAAAAATGAGGAAATAGAATCAAAAACAATTCTTTATGAGACATTTCATGGGAAAAGTCTAACAGATAATCCTTATGCTATTTTTAAAAAGTTAATTCATGATGAAAAGTTTAGAGACTATCAACATATATGGGTTATTAATAATTCAGAACCATACAAAGACTATCAAAAAATTAAAAATGTTAAATTTGTAAGTGTAAATTCAGATGGGTATTTATATTACCTAGCTACTGCAAAATACTTAATCAATAATACTTCTTTTCCGCCTTACTTTTTAAAAAGAAAGGAACAAATATATTTAAACACTTGGCACGGTACACCTTTAAAAACTCTCGGAAAAGATATGAAAGGACCATTAAATCAGCTTAAAAATCTTCAGAGAAACTTTATTCAAGCAGATTATATTTTATCTCCTAATGCGTTCACAACTGAAAAGTTGGCAGCTTCTCATAATTTAATAGGTATTTATGAGGGAGAGTTTTTAGAAACAGGATATCCTAGAATAGATTTAATCACTGAGACTAAAGAAAAAGATATTATTAAAAAATTAAAAAAGTACATTAAAGTAAATCCGAAGAAAAAATTGGTTTTATATGCGCCTACATGGAGAGGAAATGTAGGGGAAGAAAAAGATATAAAAAAAGAAATCAAAGATATTATAAAAAACATGCAAAATAATTTAGGAGATGGATATCAACTTCTTCTGAAAGTTCATCCTCTGTTATTTAAATTCTTTAAAAATGACAAGGAATTAGGAGCAATTTTCATTCCAGATTTTATCGACATGTGTGAAATACTTTCTGTAATTGATGTGTTGATAACTGATTATTCAAGTGTCTTCTTTGATTTTTATGTCAGAAATAAACCTATCATTTTATATACTTATGATAAAGAAGAATATTTAAAAGAACGTGGAACATATTTAAAATTCGAAGATTTAGGTTGTTATATTGCTAATAGTCAAAAAGAATTAAATCAATTACTGCAGAATCCTGGAAATCTAAAAGGTTGTGCTGTAAATGAATTTGTTGAATGGCAAGATGGTACTGCTACTGATAAAGTCATAAAAGCTTTGTTTTATGGAACACAAAATCTTGATTATGCTAAAAAAATAAGTAATATCAAAAAGAACGTACTTATATTTGTAGACGAGTTTAACGGAAAAGACTTTGAGAAAAAAATTACATTCATCAACAATATTTCTAGAAAAGAGAATAATATTATTGTCCTGACAAAAGATAAGTTGAAATACGAAGAAGAGAATCAATTAAAACAGCTTATAGGTATAAAATTATTCTTTAGATTTGGCAAATTAAATGTTGGAAAAGAATTGTGGACTGAATATATGCTTTTAATGGAGCAGCAAAACGTTCATTTGAATCAGAGTAAGTTAGAGCAAATTTCTACAAACGAAATCCATAGATTGCTTGGTTATATTGAGATTAATAAGATATATAACTTAAGTAATGATAAGTTCTGGAAAAATATTTTAGGTAATTTCCCAATTGCCAGTAAATTAAAATTTCAATACTTGGAAAAGAATGATTTACAGTCCATTGAGGAAGATGAATTCTTCTTTAACAAAAACGAAAATAGAAGATTTGAACACTTTATTTCTTTTGAAGCTGGATCATTAGCAATTAAGAATAATAACAAAGATATTCAATTTATTTATAGTAAAACTGAAAAAGAGAATGCTAAGTCAGCAATCTTAGAGAAATATAATAATTACTTTATTCCAATAGTATCAAATTCTATTAACACTCAGTATATTATGGTTAAACAGAATATCTTAAATGAAGATTTTATTTTAATAGATGTTGCAAATAAATCAATTGAAGAAGTAATGAGTTTTTATTATAAATTTAACGAAAATAAATCTGACAGAGCAGCAAGACTCATTCTAATAAATGTAAGCCATAATTTAATTGATGAAATTAATCAAGAGATACATGAAAGAGACATAGTAATGCCTGTACTTAAAGAGGAAGCGGATTTATATCATCTTGCTCGTAAATCAAAATTTTATTTTGTTTTAGAGGATTTAAAGGATGCTTTTTATAAAGTAGTTTGTGCGCTTCAAAATGGCATCGATGTAAAAGTCTGTGATGAAAGTTATATTAATAAAACATTGAAGCTAGATATTGAATACGTTGATAATTGGGAATCATTTTTACCACTTTTTAAGAAATATGATTTAGTATCTTCTAGCAACAAAGAAACAAGAACTGATGAAAGAGTGGAGATATTGAATGTCTAAGTTAAGTTCATTAAAGAAGATTTTGCTTAAACAAAAACAAGAATTAGAAAAACCTATAGTTAAATATAAAAGAGAAAAAAACTTTAAGAATGCTGTTGATTTCACCAACCTTTTCAACCATAAACCTTTAAAGAAAAATCAAATAGTGTTAGCTATTGAGAAATTGCCGGCTCAGCAAGAATTAATTCTTATAAAGAGTTTGAAACAAAAATATCCACATAAAAAAATCTATATTGCTATAAAAAAATTAGGTGAGATAGACGAAATACCTGACGAGTATAAAGATTATAACTTTATAGGATTTAATGATGCGGCATTTCTAAATTTGTTAGTAACAAGTAAGTATATTATTTCGTATACAATATTACCTACTTACTTTATCAGAGATAAAAGACAAATTTTAATTCAAACTTCTGATGATTTCTCTTGGAAAATCGATGATAATAACCAATTTGATAAAAGAAAAATTCGTATCCAACATTCATTATTCCAAGCATCACACTTATTATTCAAAACAGAAAACGAAGTAGAAAAATACACTTCGTTATTTAATATCAATGGCATATTTGAAGGTCATGTATATAGCAATGCCAATTTTTATGTTAGACAAGAGAATAGAAAAAGATATCCAAGCTTCATCCTATTAAATAATATCTACTCTACTTCTCAACTCAGTGATATATTAAGTAAAGCAGACGAAGTACTGTCTGATTATTATATTGTCGCACATCAGGATGTATATAATTATTATTCAGAAATTGAAGAATTAGATTATCTACTGGTCTCTCCAAATATTGAAAATGAAGCGTTGAATTTCAATGAAGCAGATATCATGTCTGATAAAGAAACAGATCTTATTGGAAAAGAAAATATGTACTATCAAATTGACGAAGAGGGTGAGCTCTATTTTATGCATACAGAGCAGCGTCTGTGTCAATTAAATTTCGATATTATGTTTAATATTATAGATGGTAAAGAGAAAGATTATTTTAAAATAAATAATGGTAAACAAAATATCATTATGTATTGCGGAGGCTTTCAGCCAAACGGTATTACTTCTTCTGCAATCAATTTATCGCACTCTATCGATTATGATAAGTATAATTTGATAGTTATAGACAAAGGCCAAGTAAATAGTGTAATGGAATATAATATGGAGAGAATTAATCCTAGAGCAAATTTAGTATTTAGAATTGGTCAAAGTAATACTACTTTTAATGAATACCGTAAAAATCAATTTATTACTCAAAGAAGAGGTTATAGAGGATTTTTAGGAACAGAAGATTTTAAAAACTTTTATAATAGAGAACTTAGAAGAATGCTAGGGGATATTCATTTAGACATCGCAGTAGACTTTAGCGGTTATGTACCATTTTGGACAGCCATGTTTGCTTTTGCAAATATAAATAAAAAAGTAATTTATCAACACAATGATTTGCTAGCTGAAACAAAGAAAAAGATAAAGGGGCAATATAAGCATAAATACATCTTGCCAAGAGTATTTTCACTATATCAATTTTACGACAAAATCCTTTCAGTTTCTGAACCACTTAAAGAACTTAATGCAAAAAATTTAAAGAAGTATGCTCACTATCATCAGTTCGACTTTGTAAATAATATTATTAATTTTAATGATATATTAGCAAAATTGAATAACCAAAATAGAGAACTTATCATATCAAATGAAACTGAAGAAATTTATCTGTTAAAAGAAATGAAAGATGTTTCAATCGTCGAAATTGAAGATAAAAAAGATGAAGGAATTAAATTAGTAACGATTGGCCGTTTGTCGCCTGAAAAAGACCATAGCAAGTTATTTTACGCTATTAAAAAATTTAAAGATAATAATCCAAAGATAAATATACAATTGGAAGTTTTAGGGTCAGGAGTATTATATTCTGAATTACAAGCACTTATCTTGGAATTAGGATTACAAAAATGCGTTCATTTATTAGGACAAGTCAATAACCCTTATCAATATTTAGAACGTTGTGACTGTTTCATTCTTTCTTCAAATCACGAAGGACAACCAATGGTGTTACTAGAAGCACTTTCTATCGGAAAACCTATTATAGCAACAGATATTACAGGAAATAGAAGTGTACTAGAAGGTACACATGGTTTGCTAGTCGAAAATTCAATAGACGGGTTGGTCGAGGGATTAGAGAAGTTTGCTCATCATGAAGTACAGGATAATCACGAATTTGATATCAATGAGTATAATGATGCTGCAATTCAAATGTTTTACAACAAAATTAGTGATTAATTATTAAAATAAAGCTTAGGGGAATCAATTTATGAAAAAATTAGTACCTATTGTATTTTTACACAATATTAAGAAAGTTAACGGAGGACTTCATAAAGCTGCGTATCACCGAATTAATACGTTATCTAAAGTTTATAAAAGAGCGATTATTTTCACATACGGGTTTGATCCTGAATTTCAAGAACTATGTAAATATCATAAAGAAGTTGGTAATATAGCAGAAAATGTAGAAATATATAATTTATATGAGAATAATAATGCAGATTCTTCTACACAAAAATATGAGAAAAATCCTAATTATACTTATTTTGCTGATGCTAAGCAAAAAAATACTTATAGAGTTTTTGATGAAAAGGGAAGATATCATTACTATTTAAGATTACATGAGGATGGTACGGCTAATTTCAAAGATGTTTTTACCACACCTTGGAAGCGTTATTTAAAAGAAATTTATGGTCAAAATGGAAAAGTAAGAAAAGCAATTTATATGGATGATAGAAACAAACCATCATTCAATGTTTTATATTCAAACGAAGGCAAACCAGTGGTATCATCATCTTTGCACAAAGATAACTTTAGACCAGTAAATTATTTCTGTCATTTAAATGAACGACAATATACTGATGAAATATCAATGGGAGTAGATGTACTTAAAGAATTTATAAAAGATATCCCTCATCCATTGTTATTTATTGAAAAAAGAGAACACGTAAAACCGTTCAACAGAATAAAAGGTGCCAACATTAAAAAGATTTATATACTGCATAATAATCATTTAGATACACCATTTACTGATATTCATAAATTTTCTCCTTCAGTAGATGACTTATTTGAAAGTATAGAAAATGATGAAATCGATAAATTAGTAGTATTAACTAAAGAGCAACAAGAAGATATCAACAAAATCAAACACATTGAAGATAAAATAAAGGTGATTTCACATCATCAACCTAAATTAACGAAGTTCATGGAAAAATTACCTGAGAATAAAGATCCATTAATTATTTCATTAGCAAGATATCATAATGCTAAAAACTTACCTGAAGCGATTGACATCGTGAAAGAGGTTGTCAAAAAAATACCTAAAGTTAGGTTTGAAATTTACGGTTATGGACCAGATAAAGAAAAACTTCAAAAACAAATCGATGATGCAGGATTAAAAGACAATATCTTTTTAAAAGGGCATGTTAACAATACTATCGATAGACTTAAACAAGCAAAATTATACTTATCTACATCTAACTATGAAGGCTTCCCATTAGCTTTACTTGAGTCGCTTGCTTGTGGTGTTCCAATTGTTTCTTATAATACCAAGTATGGACCAATTGAAATAATTCGAGAAAATAAAGATGGCTTTGTAATCGATAAATTAAGTAATGATAGAATAAAGCAAGCTGCAGAAAAAGTAATTCAAATTCTGCAAATGCCAGAAAACGAATACAAAAAAATGCAGAAAAATGCGTTAGAAATTACAAAACGTCAACATGAGAAAAAGATAAACAAACTATGGTTAGAATTGTTAGATGAATTAAGCTGAAAATAAAATACTGTCTGAAATAATATATTTTTAAAAATAAGGGTTGAAGAGATGTAGAATTCACTTCAATCCTTTTTTGCCTCGAAATATGAATTTTACTAAGTAAATGTTATAATTTTGTAAATACGATAGACATAAATTAAACTATTTTTGTTTTATGAGATATGTTTGCGTGAAAATAATTACATATATACAGATAAATAGTCTGGAATAAGTAATTAATTGAAGGGAACAATCAATATGATATATACAATCACTTCTACTTTGCCGAAGTTCCATGCAGGGAGAACTAAAGCACTTTTGAAGCGGATAGATTTTATTCAAGATAAATTAAAGAGAAAGCAAACAATTCTTACGACTAACTATGATCCGAATTATCGAGATGTTTATCAATCGTTTGAAGAGAGAGGATTATTGAAAAGCAATATTCCAATCATTAATCTTTATGAATGGCTTTCAGATTATAATGTTTATAACATTCGTAAAACTAAATTTAAGAAACAAAAAATTTATAAACCACAGCCGATTAGAATTTCCAATTATGAAGAGAAAGAAGACGAAAAACGGAATGCTATAAGATATTACGATAAAGATACTGGCAAGTATTTAATGTATCGCCAATTCTTTCCAGAATCTGACATCATTAAATTTGAAGATTACTTTGTGGATGGTGTGAGACATAAAATTGAACGTCATGAATTTAATATGTATGGTTATTTACATCGAATCAGTAATTTTTCGCGTAAGTTAAATAAGAAAATTGAAGACCAATTTTATGATTTAGATGGCAATATTTATTGTCGGAGATTCTTTAATGAGGATGAAAATAATCGAATAAACTCTATATTAGTCTATAAAAATGGACGTGTAGAAAAAGGATTCAACAATGAAAAAGATTTATTTACTTATTTCTTTGATCATATTTTTGAAGATGGAGACACTGTCTTTGATGATGCAAGATTATTAGATAAATCATTATTGGATTGCAATAAAAAAGTGAAACCGATTATGGTTTTACATAATACACATTTGGAGGGCAATAAGATTAAAGGTTCATATCGAACAGCTTTATTTAATTCAGATAAAGTATTTAAATATATTGTCCTTACACATCATCAAAAAGAAGATATCCAAAGTGAACTCGATATTCCTGACGATAAATTTGCTGTTATACCGCATTTTATAGAAAAATCTAAAGCAGCAAAAAGCGAGAAGAAGAATCGTTTTATTTATATGGGACGTTTTGCACCAGAAAAACAAATTCCGCATATTATAGAAGCTTATAAAATTTTTAAAGATAAAGGTTATGCTACCAAATTAGTTTTATTTGGAGCAGGAATCGGAGAGGAACGCCAGGCTATTGAGAAGTTGATTCAAGATTATCATCTCGAGGATGATGTAACTATCGAAGCTTTCACTGAGAACCCTTTAGAAGCGTTCAGAGAATCAAAGGCTTCCTTGCTGACAAGCCGACGTGAAGGCTTCGGACTTACTGTAATGGAAAGTATAAACGAAGGTTGTCCGGTGATTGCTTACGATGTGAAATATGGTCCGAGAGAAATTATTGAAAATGGCAAAAATGGCTATATTGTAGAAGTGGATAATATTCAAGGTGTTGCTGATGCGATGGTTTCGGTTATCGAGCATCCGCTTCAACATGTTAAAACTAAAAAGACTTTAACAGAAAAAGCCGCTATAAAAAACTTTAAACAACTCTTTAAAGAAATAGACAACTCGAAACCGTAAATTATCATTATAGACTGATACACAAATTAAGGGAGCTGGGAAAATATCCCGCTCCCATTCTTCCCAAATGATATAAAAGAGATAATACTAGAGGAGATAATATTATGAATGACTTAACTATTGTTATTACATATTACAACTCAGAAGAATATATCACAGAATGTATCAATAGTCTTAAAAAGCAAAGAAATCAAAATTTTGATATCGTTATAGTAAATGATGGGTCTGAAGATAATTCAAAAGCTTTACTTGATCGAGCTTTGCAAGATTATAATAACGACATTAAAATTATTAATTTAACAGAAAACCACGGTCATGCCTATGCAAGAAATGTAGGGATAGAGCAGGTTGAAACACCTTACTTCATGTTTTTAGATGCCGATGATCAGCTTGCTTCTTATGCTGTCAATTTCTATTTAAAAAAATTAAATGGCTTAGACGGCTTAGTGGCACCGATTTATAAATTCACTTTAAAGCAACCGCAATTTATCGATTACAATAAAGTGAAAATTGAATATCTCACAGGGAAAAAGAACCCCAATTCTTTTTTAAGGAAAAATACAGCTTGTAATATAATCTTTAAAACAAGTATCGTGAGAGCGCACAATATTCAATTCGACGAGGCATTACATACTTATATTGACCGCTCGTTTTTAATTGATTATGTGCGTTATGTTAATCGCTTTGTAAGAATTTTCAACTTCCCGTTTTATTATAGAGGAGAAGTTTATCATCCATTTGAATCTGAAACTTTATCTGAACAAGATTTCGATAAACTCTTTGAAGAATATGTGGAAAGTTATTTTAAACAAATAGACCAAACAGATAATAAACAAATTCGAGATTTCTTAAATCATAAGATGATTGCGAAGATTAAAAGGGATTTTGATCCAGCACGTAGAGATATTGAACAAAGATATGACAGACATCGACAAACACTTAAGAAATTAGCGAAACACTTAAAATGGGCATTATTAAAAGAAGGTTCTGGTTTGTTCAAAACAGAAATGGTAATGTTGATGTTCAACCAATCCGATAAGGCATTCTCTTTAAATAAAGGGCGTGCTGCCATAAGACATCTAAAAAATATTGCCACTAATTCTAAAAGGAAAAACCGCTCAATTTACGAGCTGAAAGATAAACCTGAAAATGTTTCAGATACAACTATTCTATTTGAAACTTTCGGGGGTAAAAATTATAGTGACAGTCCTAAATATATTTATGAATATATGATGGATAAATATCCTGAATATCATTATATTTGGGTATTTAATGAGCCTGAAAAACATAGTGTGCCGGGAAATGCTGTGAAAGTAAAAAGAGGTTCTTCAGAATATTATAAAGCTTATTCAGATGCGCATTATTGGGTGACGAATGCTAGAACGCCGCTATATTTGCATAAAAAAGAAAATCAAACTTATATCCAGACTTGGCACGGTACACCGTTAAAACGTCTAGCAAATGATATGAAAGTTGTAAGAATGCCTGGCACCACGACACCTAATTATAAGCGTAACTTCCATGAAGAAACTTCCAGATGGGATTATTTGATTTCTCCTAACCGTTATTCTACAGAAATCTTTGAATCAGCATTCTGGATGAATAGAGAACGTATTTTAGAAATAGGTTATCCTAGAAATGATGTGTTAGTTAATCGTTCCGATGATACTGAATATAAGAATGCAATCAGAGAAGGACTCAATATTCCTGAAGACAAAAAAGTGATATTATATGCACCGACTTGGAGAGACGATGAGTTTATCAAAAAAGGCCAATACCTCTTTGATTTGCGTATTAACTTAGAGAATTTACAGGAAAAGTTAGGCGATGAATATGTGCTTCTCTTGCGTATGCATTATCTTATAGCTAATGCATTGGATCTCAGCGGATATGAAGAATTTGCTGTAGATGTTTCAAACTACAATGATATTTCAGAGCTTTACTTAATTTCAGATGCGTTAATCACTGATTATTCATCCGTAATGTTTGATTATGGTATTTTAAAACGTCCGCAATTCTTCTTTGCTTACGATATTGATAAATATGACAAAGGTTTGCGCGGATTTTATATGGATTATATGAATGATTTGCCTGGTCCAATTTATACAGATCCATTTAAATTAGCAGATGGACTTAAACAAATGGACCGAATTGCTGAAGAATATTCAACTAACATCAATGCATTTTATGAGCGTTTCTGTTCTCTTGAGAAAGGTACAGCCTCTGAATATATCGGAGAAATGATTCATAAAGACATTGAAAATAAATAATTAAAGGAAAGCGAGAATTTAAGAATGAAACGTGTAATTACTTATGGAACTTATGATTTACTGCATTATGGACATATTGAACTTTTACGTAGAGCAAGAGAAATGGGCGATTATTTAATCGTAGCACTTTCTAGCGACGAGTTTAATAAAATAAAGAATAAAAAATCTTATTACAGCTATGACCAACGCAAAATGATGTTAGAGTCTATTCGTTATGTAGATTTAGTCATCCCTGAAGACGATTGGGGACAAAAAACGAAAGATGTTGATAGATACGAAGTCGATACTTTTGTAATGGGTCATGACTGGGAAGGTGAATTCGACTTCTTAAAAGACCAATGTGAAGTGATTTATCTTAAACGTACAGAAGGTATCTCAACAACTCAAATCAAAAAAGAATTATACGGAAAAGAAAAATAAGCAGAAGCTGGGACGAAATATTGTCCCAGCTTCTGTATTTTTCTTCTTTTCTTTTGAAGCTTTACACAATCTCTGTTGCTCATTACACTGCTGTGCGTTAAACTGTATAAGAATGCTAAGATTCAGAGAATTTTAGGGGTAAAAGTAACTGAGACAAATAAAATGTTATTTTATCAGTATGGCAATGAATAATTGGGGCAAGTTTAATAAAAGCGACTGGGGATAGCGCAACTCATATAATCGATACAATCGTATATCGTTATTATATATGTTGCAGTCTCAGTCTTTTTATTTTGCAGAAAACTGATGCAAGAATAGCATTCTTTCTCAAGTTACTTATCATATATTCGGTGAATGGAGGATAGGTAAAATGAGTAATCAAAATGAGTTGAAACGTAATCTCGGATTCTTCTCAGCCATTTCCATTGTCATGGGAACGGTCATCGGAGCAGGTGTCTTCTTCAAAGTATCTAGCGTTGTGGAAGTAACCGGTTCTACGAGTATGGCAATGTTTGTTTGGTTATTAGGCGGACTTGTTACCATCTGTGCAGGACTCACTGCAGCTGAACTGGCAGCAGCAATTCCTGAAACAGGCGGTTTAATCACATATATTGAATATACTTATGGCAGTTTCTGGGGCTATTTATCAGGCTGGGCTCAAGCATTTATATATTTCCCGGCTAATATCGCAGCCTTAGCGATTGTCTTCGCAACACAATTAGTTAATTTATTCCATATGCAAGCGGGTTGGATTGTCCCGTTAGCGATATTAACAGCATTATCGATTTACTTTATTAACTGCTTAGGTTCTAAAGCAGGAGGCATGCTACAATCTATTACATTGGTGATCAAATTGATACCAATTATTTTAATCGTAGTAGTAGGATTATTCCAAGACAGCAATGTAGACTTTTCATTACTGCCGCTTCAAGCAGGTGAACATCACGGCTTCTTCACTGCGTTAGGTGCAGGATTGCTTGCTACAATGTTTGCTTACGACGGTTGGATGCACGTCGGTACTATCGCAGGAGAATTGAAAAATCCTAAACGCGATTTACCAGGTGCGATCACTATCGGTTTAGGTGCAGTCATGATTGTTTATTTACTCATCAATGCAGCATTCTTAATGACACTGCCAATTTCAGAAATCAGCGGCAACTTAAACGCGGCCAGTGAAGCTTCAGTTAAAATCTTTGGTGACGGCGGCGGTAAAATCGTTACTATCGGTATTATGGTTTCCGTTTACGGTGCTTTAAACGGCTACTTAATGACAGGAATGCGTGTACCGTATGCCATGGCAGAACGCAACCGCTTACCATTCCGCAACTTCTTCTTGAAATTGACACCCGGACAAGCACCATGGGCAGCAGGACTTGTGCAGCAAATCATCGCATTCGTCATGATGTCACTCGGCGCATTCGATACCATCACAAATATGCTCGTCTTCGTCATCTGGACCTTCTATTCCATGTCCTTCTTGGCAGTTATGATTTTAAGAAAGAGAGAACCAGAGATGGAGCGGCCTTATAGAGTGCCTCTTTACCCGATTATTCCGCTCATTGCATTATTGGCAGGAATCTTCGTATTGATCAACACGCTCTTTACGCAAACACTCTTGGCAGTTATCGGTATTGTGATTACCTTATTAGGTATTCCAATTTATTTCTATAAGAAGAAACAAGAGGAAAGAGAAGGCATCAAGTAGAGGACTTTCTTGAGTCGGCGCGACAGCCGGCTCTTTTTTTTCAAGCAAAAGAAGTTATCTAAAAATTCTAAATATAGTCTAGACCTAAACTGACTTTCTGCCGTACAATAATAGATATAGTGTCGGTAAAATAGAAAGCCGAAATCTGATTACAAAGGAGTAAGGTACATATGAAAGTAGCAGTAGCTGGTGCCGGAGCGATGGGCGGTCGTGTCGGTACACAAATTCAACAAGCAGGATACGACGTGACATTTATTGATTATTGGGAACCGCATGTAGAAGCGGTGAACGAAAATGGATTTGAAATCCAAACGGAAACCGAAACTTATAATGTTCCTGCAACGATGATTTATCCGCATGAAGTGAAAGAAGCTTATGATTTAGTGATTATCTTAACGAAGGCGATGCGTTCAGAGGAAATGCTGCGCGACTTGAAGCAGTATGGTGCGATTAATGCGGATACTTCTGTGTTAACGTTAATGAATGGTTTAGGACATGATGAACGCTTTACTAAAATCGTGCCGGAAGAACAAGTTTACTTAGCGGTGACTGTATGGACTGCTGGACTTAGAGGACCAGGCCAATTGTTATTAGAAGGCACAGGTGCCATCGAGTTCCAACGTGTGGATGGAAAGGTGACAGAACGCACGTATGAAATTCAAAAGGTCTTTGAAGCGGCAGGATTGAATGCGACGATTAGTGATAATGTGATGGTCTCTGTTTGGAATAAAGCAGCATTAAATAGTGTGTTGAATCCTTTATGTACAATTCTAGATAAAACAATTGCTGAATTTGCGGAATATGATCAAGCGCATGAAATGATTGTGCCGATTATTGAAGAAATTGTGGATGTCGGTACCGCAAGAGGTGTGGACTTGAATTTTGACACAATCGTAAATAAAATCGAGAAAACTTATCCAGTAGAAGCGCAAGGATTGCATCATCCTTCAATGCATCAAGATTTATATTCAGGTCGTTTAACTGAAGTGGATTACCTAAATGGTCAAATTGAAGCATATGGTCAAGAATTAAAAATTCCGACACCGAATAATACGATGTTGAAGCATTTAGTGCATCAATTAGAAATGAAATATGTTAAAGAATAAAGCTATTCTATCTCATTAAGGTGTTAGGTAAATGATTCACAAGCACATTAAATGAACTAATTATAAGTGTGTGTGATAATAATAATCAGAGATGTAAACGTTTTACTTTTCAACAGCTTTACTGCGTGACTGGCAGTTGAAATGATACAACGGTTAGAAACGCACCAATATAAATCAAAGAACTTAAAGGAGGACTTTAAGCATGAGTGTAAATGTAAGAGATTATATCCAAGATAGTTATGATTTATTTATTAATGGTAAATTTGTACCGAGTGATTCTGGTGAAACACTTGAAGTGACAAATCCTGCAACTGGTGAAGTATTAACGAAAGTAGCGAAAGCAGGAGAAAAGGATGTAGATAAAGCAGTTAAAGCTGCACAAACTGCATTTGACAGCTGGGGTAAAACACCGAAAGAAGAACGTGTTAAATTATTACGTAAAATCGGTGACAAAATTTTAGAACAAAAAGATCGTCTTGCGATGATTGAAACTTTAAATAATGGTAAACCAATTCGTGAAACATCTACAATTGATGTTCCGCTTGCTGCACGCCACTTTGAATACTTTGCAAGTGTTATAGATACAGATGAAGGTTCTGTAAATGATATGAGCGAAGATGTGATGAGTATCGTCCGTCATGAACCTATCGGAGTCGTGGGTGCTGTCGTTGCCTGGAACTTCCCAATGCTATTAGCAGCATGGAAATTAGGACCTGCTTTAGCTGCAGGTAATACAGTTGTAATCCAACCCTCATCATCTACACCGCTAAGCTTGATTGAATTAGCGAAAATCTTCCAAGAAGTATTACCAGATGGTGTAGTGAATGTCTTAACTGGTAAAGGTTCAGAATCAGGTAACGCCATCTTCAATCATGAAGGCGTTGATAAATTATCATTCACTGGTTCTACTGATGTAGGTTATCAAGTTGCTGAAGCTGCAGCCAAACGTATTGTACCTGCTACTTTAGAACTTGGCGGTAAATCAGCCAATATTATTTTAGACGATGCGAACTTAGATGTAGCTGTAGAAGGTATTCAATTAGGTATCTTGTTCAACCAAGGTGAAGTTTGCAGTGCCGGTTCAAGATTATTAGTCCAAGAAGATATCTATGATAAATTAATCAAACGTTTGAAAGATGTCTTCAGTCACCTTAAAGTCGGCGATCCAACAGATGAAAATATTCAAATGGGTTCTCAAACTGGAGAAGCACAAATGAAAAAAATCCAAAGTTATTTAGACTTTGCGAAAGATTCAGGTGCTGAAATTTTAACTGGCGGCCACAGAATTACTGATGGCGAATTAAGCAAAGGCTATTTCTTCCAACCGACAATTATTTTAGTAGACAATAATGATAACAAATTAGCACAAGAAGAAATCTTCGGACCTGTCTTAACTGTTATTAAAGTTAAAGACGACGATGAAGCTATCCGCATTGCTAACGATTCTGAATACGGTTTAGCTGGTGGTGTGTTCTCTCAAAACATTAACCGTGCTTTAAATATTGCACGTGCTATCCGTACTGGACGTGTATGGATCAACACTTATAACCAAGTGCCAGAAGGTGCACCATTCGGCGGTTATAAAAAATCAGGTATCGGTAGAGAAACTTATAAAGGCGCATTAAAAAATTACCAACAAGTTAAAAATATCTTTATCGATACAAGCAATAAACCAAAAGGCTTATATGAATCAGGACAAAGCGATGTTCTAGATCATGATGATCATAAATTCTAATTTCTAGATGAATGAAATCCCGCCTCTCAGATGTGGTCTGAGTAGGCGGGATTTTTTGTTATTATGGTTTAATTTTCACTTCTACATTCCTTGGTACTTTATGAACTTCTTTGTACGCAGAAACCATCCACGAGTTATTAGGGAAGTTGACAATTTTATGGAATTCTTCAAAGGGTACTCTTTGTATTGTAATTTCTTTAGGGAAGTGGTGCATATGCAATAACTTTTCTGAACGACTGTAATCGATATACTTATTTACTGATATCGGCGCAAGATAACTTAAAGTTAATGCAAGCATCACTATGATAGCTAAGTTTTTACTCCACTTCGACGGCCATTTAAGATGAAGGTTCTGCAGTATATATTTCGTCATTTCTAAGAGTATTAAAATGATGAAAATTTGACTCGCAAAATCACAACGGGCACTGTATGGCGTAATCACAAAAAACGGTAAGGTTAAGAAAATAGCACTAGTATAATAAAAGAATATACGTTGACTAAGATGTGACCACTGTAAATTTTTCCAAATAAAAATAGGGAAAATTACGATAAGACACAAAAATAAAATACCTGCAATGACGATAGTTGTTTCATTAACAATCATACGAGTTAAATTTGTACGGTTGATCATTGTGAACAAAAGTCCAATAAATAAAATGCTTATAAAAACAATATTGACAGGTAATGTCTGGCCACGATGCATATATGTAACAATACATACAATCATTAATAAAAGTGCAAGTAATAGTGTATTTGTAGTGAAAAAATACGGCGTAATATTATAAAGATATAGGTGCGTTATATTCCCCAACATACTAGTATGTTGTTCTACGCTCCGATAGTGATCTTTCCCGGCAGTCACTTGGCGGTAAGCTGAATTCGTAAACATCATGACAGCTCCCACACAGTGTGCAATTAGGAAAACGAAATATACCATTTTTAATTTTTTGAACTTGTAAAAGTAGAATATGACCGCACCAAACGCAATGACGATTAAATACAAAGTAACATGTTCTACAAGTAATGAAGCGATAACTCCTACTAGAAAATACCATATTAATTGAATAACATTTGCGCTATTTCTGTCATACTGCTCAAAGTAAATTTTAAGAATGTATAGCATAAGGACAGCTGAAGTAACATAATTCACATACCCTGCCACCCAACCAAATGTTTCTGCAAACAACGGTATAGGCAACATCATTACCACTAATAAAATCAATATATAAGAAATGCTTCTTGAATTTCTAAAAGTTAATTGACGTAACATAACAATTAATAAACTTGAAAAGAAAGTCATCGTTACAACCTGTACAATAGGCGTCCTAACAGCAGCGATTTCTAATAAGTTGCTTAAGTAGCGACCATTATAATCATGAAACCATTGGTGCATCCGTTCGATTCCTACATCTGATTTCCACGCATAATCATCTAGTGAGAGCGGAATCAGTGCACTTAATATAGCAAAAAATAAAATAACAATATAAAGTCCGACTTTCTGTACTGAGAAATTCGGAAATAGTGATTTAAATATTTTCATTTAGTTTCCTCGAATCAATATTTTTAAGAGTAGTATAATACAAATTTTAATAATTAGATAAAAATCGCACGAAAACATACAAAAAATTAACATTGAATTTATACTTTTCAGTGATAATAACAATATAAGAAATATACCGTTTACTACCACATTTCATAAGTGTTTAGTTTTTGTAAAGCAACCTGTGATTATTAGAAATACAGAAATATTTCTTTTATAATGATGACCAAATACTTTCAGTGGAAGTTAAAATAAGTGAAAATAATTTGCTAATGTAAAATCGGGTATACAGGAATTAAGAACTTGTATATTTCATTAAAATTCTTAACTTTTAAAAAGGATGGAGTAATAGAATGAGTAAAGTTAGAATGTTAATCCCATGTTTCAATGAAGAGGATGTTATTAATTACACATATAAAGAGTTGACCAAAGTTTTAGCTGCAGATTCTGAACTCCATCATTACGATTATGACTTGCTCTTCGTAGATGACGGAAGCAAGGATCGCACAATCGATATGATAAAAGAATATAGCCAACAAGATGAAAAAGTAAAATATATCTCATTCAGTCGTAACTTCGGAAAAGAAGCGGCCATGTTTGCCGGATTAGAAAACAGCCAAGATGTTGATGCTGTGATTATTTTAGATGGTGATTTACAACATCCGCCTGAACTGATTCCACAAATGATTGAGAAATATTTAGCAGATGGTACAGATCAAGTCATTGCAAAGCGTAATCGCGATGGAGAAAAAGCCTCACGTAAATTTATGACCAAATGCTATTATAAATTAATCAACCGCTTTGTCGATGTCCCTATTGAAGACGGTGTTGGTGATTTCAGATTACTAAGCCAACGTGCTGTGCGTTCTTTAGTAGAATTGGATGAAGTACAACGTTTTTCTAAAGGTCTCTTTTCATGGGTCGGTTATCCGACTGAAACGCTTGAATATAACAACCAAGAACGCGCGGCTGGAGATTCGAAATGGTCTTTCTTTAAATTATTAGATTATGGCGTGGATGGTGTGATTTCATTTAACAATAAACCGCTACGCACTATCTTGTATTTTGGTATTGCCATTTTCGGAATCAGTATTATTTATCTGTTGGTAAACTTTGTGATGATATTGATGAATGGTATAGATTCACCGGGTTATTTCTCGACGATATTTGCTGTGCTGTTCCTAGGCAGTATTCAATTGATTTCCATTGGTGTCATCGGTGAATATATCGGCCGTATCTATTATGAAGTGAAGAACCGTCCTAAGTATTTGCAAAAAGATACTAATTTGAACGATAAGACGTCAAGCAGAGATAAGGTTGCGAGTATTCAATCATCAAATCGTGAATATCGAGATAATAGTAAGGTTGAGCCTTTGCATCATGCAATGCGTAAACCTGAAGAACGTGTGCCATACCAAGCTAATCGTGAAGATCGTGAAGAATTGGAAAAAGAAGAGAAGGTTAATCAAGCGCGTCGTATTAAAGAAATGAATCTCTAAATAAAGGAAGAAGCGATAAGTTTGCATCCGCACTTATCGCTTCTTTTATATGCTTTTAAAGGATTGGAGCCCTTTTAAGTTGCTTTCAGCTCATAAAAAAGGTGCGCCTCGATGAGAGACGCACCGTTATTTTTCCGTAAGGGTTTAGAAGAGTTGTTTATCTTTAGGGAATACATCGTCGCCTAGTGCGCGTTGTGCTAGGACGTTCAAGTAGTTCCATGGACGGTCGAAGTCTGGTTGGAAGAAGAAGTCGACTAATGCTAGTTCTTCTAGTGTCCAACCTGCGTTGACTGCTACTGATAGTGTATTGATGGATTCTACTAAGTCTTCTGTGCTCATGATTTGTCCGCCAAGAATGCGATGTGTATCTTCGTCAAACATGATTTTAAGGTGTACTGTTGTATCGTCTTGACGGAATTTAGGGCGTACAGGTACTTCGATATATTTTGCACCTAGTTTACCATCGTAGCTGTCTTTTTCTGTTTCGTGCACGCCTGTTTGACCAAATTTGTAATCGAATAAGGCAAGGCCAGATGTGCCTGAAACGCGTGGCATTTTCATGTCTTTGCCTGCCATGTTGCGTGCTGCTACGTAACCTTGACGACGAGAGTTAGTTGCAAGTGCGATATAGCGGTCTTCGTTGATAGGTGCGAATGGAATAAGTGTAGCGTCACCACTTGCATAGACGTCTTTTTCTGATGTTTCTAAGCGGTCATTGATTTTGATAATACCTTTTTTGCCGAGTTCGACTTTGCCGTCTAACCATTCTGTTGCAGGTTTGACGCCTACAGCAAATAATACTGTGTCTGCTTCGTATTCGCCGTCATCTGTGACTACAGCTGTAACATTATTGTTGTCGTCTGCTTTCAAGGCTTTGACATTTGCATTGCCTTTGAATTTTAAGCCATGTTCGGCAACGTTTTTCTCTAGAATATCTGTGAATTCTTTATCTAAATAAGTTTTGATGATACGGTCACCGTCATCCATAATTGTTGTATCGATGCCTGCTTTAGTAAAGGCTTCAGCTGCTTCGATACCGATATAACCGCCGCCGACTACAATGGCTTTCTTCGCATTTTGCATACGTTCTTTGATTTTGCCGGCCCATTCTTCACCACGCATAAATAAGACGTTATTGTAATCGTTGATACCGTCGATTGGCGGTTCGTTTGGTACAGCACCTGGGCTTAAGAATAATTTATCATAAGAGACATCTGAAGTGTTACCGTCTTTTTTAATTGTCACGGTTTTATTTTGAGTATCTAAATCCGTTACCGTTGTTTGCAGATGCAAGTTCACGCCTTGTTCTTTTAATGATTCTGCATCTGCATAATGCAAGGATTGTAATGATGGTGCGACATCTTCTAAATAACTTTGAATACCGCAAGATAAGAATGAAGGTGCATCCGCACTTTCAAATACTTCAATTTCGGCCTCTGGATCTGATATTAATAAAGTTTCGATTGCAGCATAACCTGCATGTGATGTTCCGACTACTACGTATTTCATAATAGTGAAGTCCTCCTTTGGTTGAGCATTCCCGCTCTTCTTTGTCTATTTTAAAAGTCGTTTTAATCTATTTTTATATTTTCTTCACATCTATATATTTACCACTTAAGAAGTGTTTTATTCAGTTTAGTGGGGAATAATGGCAGTGTTAATAGAATTGTCAAAAATGAAGTTACAAATGAAGTTTATTGAGATCAGGAGTTGTTTGTAATAATTGAAATTACAAATAAGACAAAGTACGCTTTATTTATAATATTAAATATATAATTAACTGTTTGGAGGAATTTGATATGAGTAACAATGTCATTATTGTAGGCGGAAATGGTTTTGTAGGTCGTGAGTTGACAATGCAATGGGCGAATAGATTCCCAGAAGCTGAGATTTATATTACGAGTCGCGGCGATAGAAAAGAAATTCAAGGTGCGCATGTTCACCATGTACAAGTCGATGTTAATGATGCGCAAAGTTTTGAGAATGCTCTGTATGGTGATGAAGCAGACTATATTGTTACGCTTACTTACGGCAGTCAAGACGCTGTAACTACCGTGCGTGATTTTGCGGAAAAACATAATTTGAAAGCAATTGGTAATGTCGGTATCGTCAACTTCGGTATTCCTGAAATGGCAGATTTTGTGACGATGAAAAAAGAAGAATTGAAAACATTGCAAGAAGGTTCAGTACGTGTGGCTAATTATGATGCTACTGTTATTTGGAACAAATATCGTAATGATGAAATCGGTAAAGGTATCAAAAATGGTGACTATGATGAAATGCCGCCTGTGAGCGTAGAAGTTGTAGCAGAGCAATTGATTGATCGCATTACACAAGCTTGGAAAGCATAGGCAAGACGGTTGCTACTAAGAGTGAGAAGAGAGGGCTATAATCGTGTGAGTACGATTACTCAATTTCCTTTGCTGTGCATGTATTAATTATGATTGCATATTTTCCAGCTATCGTAGAATGGTATCAAAGCCATGGCTTTGATAGCGGATTTGAAGATTTGGATTCACTTGAAAAACTGGAAAAATAAATATGGTGTAGTGTGGAAGTGCGGAGATAGAGAAGCTATCTTCGCACTTTTTGTGTGCATTTGTGAGATTTTTTAGTAGCGAGATAGCATAATCTAGACACAAATATTTGGGAAGTGTCTAGAAAAGGGGTGAATCTAGACACAAATTTTTGAGAAGTGTCTAGAAAAGGGGTGAATCTAGACACAAGTATTTGGGAAGTGTCTAGAAAAGCATGTAATCTAGACACAAGTTTCGGAGAAGTGTCTAGAAAAGCATGTAATCTAGACACAAGTTTTTGAGAAGTGTCTAGAAAAGGAGTGAATCTAGACACAAGATTTTGAGAAGTGTCTAAATCCCTTGCTAACAACCGGCCCGTTCGTCATCGCATATTAGCGACCGCCTGAGCCCCCCTCTTAAAGTCCAGGTCAGCTCACACCGTTTCCCCGCTCTCCAGGGTTTCTTTTCCCAAATTGCAATGTGCCGGGTTTAGACGCATAATAGGGTTAACGATGGAATGAAACGGGGGATTCGATGGCTGAGTTAGTGGCGGAGTTGAAGCATGCGCGCAAGGTGTTTGGCAAGCAGGTAGTGCTGGAGGATATTACGCTAGAGTTGGAGAAGGGGCAGATTCTGGGGCTGATTGGTCCGAGTGGATCTGGGAAGACGACGGCGATTAAGTGTTTGCTGGGTATGGAGAAATTGGATGCTGGTGAGGCGCTGGTTTACGACAAGCGTATGCCGAATCGTAAGGTGCTGAATCATATCGGTTATATGGGGCAGGAACTGGCGCTGTATGAAAACTTAAGTGCGAAAGAGAATTTGAAGTTTTTTGGCAATTTGAAAGGATTGGCAGGAGATAAGCTGAATTCGGAAATTGACGATTATATGAAATTGGTAGATTTAGAAGGAAAGTTGAAGGATATTGTCAATACCTTTTCAGGCGGCATGAAGCGACGACTTTCTTTGGCTATCACGTTGTTGGCGCACCCGGATTTGCTGATATTGGATGAACCGACTGTAGGGATTGATCCGAGTTTGCGACAATCGATTTGGCGTGAGTTACGACAATTGTCCGAAGCGGGGCAGACCATTTTGATGACGACACATGTGATGGATGAAGCCGAACGCTGTGATAAAGTCGGATTGTTGGTGGATGGCCATATCTTTGCGCTAGGTACACCGGCAGAGTTGAAGCAGCGTTTCAATGCAGATAGTATTGAAGCGGTATTCTTGAAAGCAGAGGAGGCGAAGGATAATGAGATTTAAAGCGATATTAGTGCGCGTCATTACCGATTTATTCCGCGACAAACGCACACTCGCCTTGATGTTTATCGTCCCTTTGCTGATTCTGACCATCATGTACTTCCTGTTCAACAGCGATACCGATGAACACCTGAAAGTCGGATTTGCAGACAACGTGCCGGATCGTATTGTCAAAGCTTTGCCGGATGATAAGGCAGACACTTCTAAGTATCACGATGTCGGCTCAATTCAATCTCTTATTGAAAAGAAAGACTTGGATGCGTTTGTGGCGAAAAAAGGAAACCAGCTGGAAGTCACATATACGAATGAAGATCCGAGCAAAACCAATGCGGTAAAGCAAATGTTGAATGGTGCATTGCAGAAAACTAAAATGCAAAGTGTTATGACACAAGTAGATAAAATGAAGACGCAAATGGAGAGAATGCCTGGTGCAACAGGAAAAAATGACACGCAGTTCTCTGATAAAGGTATGTCGTTGAAGTCGCATTATTTATATGGAAACGCTGATAGTACATACTTTGATAAAATGTTCCCAATTCTGATGGGGTTCTTTGTCTTCTTATTTGTATTCTTGATTTCAGGGATTGCCTTACTTAGAGAGCGTACGACAGGTACCTTAGAACGTATACTGGCTACGTCTGTAAAACGAAGCGAAATTGTATTCGGCTATTTAGTGGGCTATGGTATTTTCGCGATTATCCAAACATTGATTATCGTTTTGTTCTCAGTGTATTTATTGAAGGTAGAGATGGCCGGCAACCTTGGCTGGGTATTGTTGATTAATATTTTGGTTGCCTTTGCAGCCCTGGCAATGGGCTTGTTTGTTTCCACATTCGCCAATTCAGAATTCCAAATGCTGCAATTTATACCAATCGTAGTAGTCCCGCAAGTCTTATTCTCCGGTATTATTCCATTAGATAATGTCAATCGTTGGATTGCGAGTATCGGCTACTTGTTCCCGTTGCGTTATGCGGGCAATGCGCTCACTGAAATTATGGTGAAAGCAGAAGGTATAAGTCATTTTTGGTTAGATATATGTATTTTATTGCTGTTCATTATTATTTTCACAGTGTTGAATATTGTAGGATTGAAGCGATATCGAAAAGTTTAATAGATGATGGATTGAAGCGGGTTGCGATAAGTGCAGTCCGCTTTTTGTTTGGTTGAAGTGAGAGGAGGTGAGATTATTCGCAAACGCATATTAATTTTTTTAAAGTAAATCGAATTTAGAAATGTTAATTTACTCATATAATTGTAATTGATTCATTGACAACGCTTACATGATATCTTAAAGTTTATGTAAACGATTGCATAGTTGTATACAAAGATACAAATAATAGGAAAGCAATATAATATAATTTTAATAGAAGGGGAAACTATGTCGAATAATATTGAAGCAACAAGACAGATGATTGAAGATGGCGGTTTGTCTATCGGTATCGAGTTTGGTTCAACACGCATCAAGACGGTAGCGATAGATAAAGATTGCCAAACGATTGCTACTGGCTCATTTGAATGGGAGAACCAATTTTTAAACGGTTATTGGACGTATTCTATCAATGACGTTTGGGTCGGTTTGCAAAAGAGTTACCGGGAAATGGCAGATAAGATAAAAAATGATTTCAATACGACAATTCGCCGAGTGAAGTCATTGGGAATCAGTGGAATGATGCACGGTTATTTAGCATTTGATGAAAAAGATGATTTATTAGTGCCATTTCGAACATGGCGTAATAATAACGCTAATGAAGCGGCTGGTATCTTAAGCCAAGCATTCGGTGTAAATATTCCAGAACGCTGGAGCATCGCACAACTCTTCCAATCCGCTTTAGAAGATGCCCCGCATACTTCTCAAGTTCGCTACATGACTACTTTATCAGGATTTGTTCACTGGTATTTAACAGGTGAACGTGTATTAGGAGTCGGAGATGCCTCTGGAATGTTTCCGATTGATCCAGAAACTGGTAGTTTTCGCGAGGATTTATTGGACCAATTTAATACACTTTTTAAAGAAAAAGGATTTAACCAAGACGTTCACCAATTATTGCCTCGTGTCTTGAGTGCCGGCGAAAATGCGGGTTACTTAACAGTAGAAGGCGCACGATTGATTGATTCAGCAAATGAATTAGAAGCAGGCGCGCCGTTATGTGCACCTGAAGGCGATGCAGCAACAGGTATGGTCGCGACAAATAGCGTGGCACCGCGTACAGGCAATGTTTCAGCCGGAACAAGTATATTTTCAATGATTGTATTAGACCATCCATTGAAACGCGTTTATCCAGAAGTAGATTTAGTCACAACGCCAGCGGGCCATGAAGTGGCGATGATACATGCCAATAATTGCACGTCAGATATTAATGCATGGATAGATTTATTCACAGAAGTATTAGATACAATGGGTGCTACTTACACTAAGGACGAATTATTCACACGCATGTTTGAAACAGCATTAGACGGAGACCCTGATTTAGGACGCTTACTATCATACGGTTACGTCTCAGGAGAATTCATTACCGACGTACCCAAGGGTTTCCCAATGCTAATTAGAGACGTAGACAGCAAATTTAACTTAGCTAATGTGATGAAGACCCACATTTTCAGCGCCTTTAGTACATTGAAAATCGGAATCGATTTATTGAAACGTAACGAAGGAATGGAAATTGAAAACATGGTAGGTCACGGCGGCATCTTTAAAACAGAACGTGTGGCACAAAGCTTCCTGGCTGCTGCTTTAGAGAGCCCGGTCAGTGTCATGAAGACAGCAAGCGAAGGCGGTGCCTGGGGTATTGCAGTGCTGGCGCGCTACTTGATAGATGTCCAACCCGACTTGACTTTAGCAGACTACTTGCAAAAGAAAGCTTTTGGAGAGGGAGATGCTTTAATAATCGCTCCTGAACCAGAAGATGTAGAAAGCTTCCGAGAGTATATCAAGAAATTTGAAGCGGGCTTGTCAGTAGAACGCAGTGCAAATGATTATTTGAATTAACGATCAATAATACAATGGGTCGTGATAGTTTGCAGCGCGGCCCATTAAATATTCAACATAATAGAAACAGGGGAGAATATTGTGGGAACTATAGAGAGAAATCAGTCGAAACAATTCTTAGGCTTGCCGATGACCTTAATCTGGGGTTATGTAGCAGTCGCTGTCTTTATGACTGGAGACGGAATAGAACAAGCCTTTTTATCAAAGTACATACAGCATATCGGTTTTAGTGCAAGTCAAGCCTCAACAGTACTGACTTCTTATGGTCTGGTTGTAGCCATCGCTTCTTGGCTGTCTGGCGTATTAGCTGAAGTATTCAGTCCAAGAAGGTTAATGACTTTTGCATTTATAACATGGATTGTCTTTCATGTTGGATTTTTAACTTTAGGATTAGAAACACATAATTACACGATGATGATTATTATGTATAGCATTCGCGGTATTGCTTATCCGATGTTTATCTACAGCTTTGTAGTATGGATTACTTACTCAGCACCTCCACAAAGATTAGCTTCAGCAATGGGTTGGTTCTGGGCAATGTATTCAGTAGGTATCGGCGTGCTGGGATCCTATTTGCCAAGTTTCACGATTCCTTATATCGGCTTCATGGGAACGCTTTGGGGTTCTATCCTCTTTATCGGAGTCGGCGGTTTATTAGCTTTCTTTTTAGTAAAAGATAAAGAAGGTGAAAAGAAAGAAAGTGATAAGCTGACAACTAAAGAAATGTTTGGTGAAATTTTGCGCGGCGTAACAATTTTACGCAATCCTCAAGTTGCCATAGCTTGTGTGGTACGTATTATTAACCAACTTTCATTATTTGGATTGGTCGCTTTCATGCCGGCTGTGTTTACCGATCGATTTGGCTTTACAACTTCACAATGGCTTCAAATTTGGGGCTTCATGTATATTGTCACGATTTTCACTAACCTCTTCTGGGGAATTGTCGGGGATAAAATCGGCTGGGTGAAACAAATTCGCTGGTTCGGATGTATTGGTATGGCACTCTCAACGTTAGCCTTTTACTATATTCCAGAATGGTTTGGACCGAATTTCTGGATTACTTGTCTGGTGGCCATCGCATTTGGATTTGCGGTAGCAGCATTCGTACCGATGTCTGCCATTTTCCCAACATTAGAACCTGAACATAAAGGTGCAGCCGTCTCAATTCACAACTTATCTGCAGGATTAAGTAACTTCCTTGGACCTGGTATTGCGACAGTAGTATTGATGTTTGGTAATGCACTTACGACAATTTGGGTTTATGCAATTATTTATTTCCTAGGATTTGTCTTGACCTTCTTCATGAAAGTCAAACAACCTTCACTTCAAAAATAAAAAGAAAAGGTGATTTGTAATGAATATTTTAGAACAATTTAGATTAGATGATAAAGTAGCAATCGTAACAGGCGGCGCAATGGGGCTGGGACAAGCAATGGCAACAGCTTTAGCACAAGCTGGAGCAAATATTGTAATTGCTGATATCCGAGAAGACGTTGCTGAAGCTACAGCGACAACCATTCGTGAAACTGAACAAGTAAAAACAACAGCTTTAAAAGTAGACGTTACTAATCCAGATGACGTTCAAAAAATGGTAGATGATGTAGTAGATGAATACGGCAAAATTGATATTTTAATCAATAATGCAGGTATGACGATCAATGAAAAAGCAGAAGATATGACTTATGAGCAATGGAATAAAGTTATCAACTTGAACTTGAATGGTGTATTCTTAGTGGCTCAAGCTGTAGGTCGCCAAATGATTAAACAAGGCTATGGCTCAATTGTCAATACATCTAGTATGTCCGGGCTTATCGCTAACAAACCTCAAGAACAATGTTCTTATAACGCTTCAAAAGCAGGCGTAATTATGTTGACGAAAAGTTTAGCAATGGAATGGTCTAAGTACAATATTAAAGTTAACACTATTGCACCAGGCTATATGAAAACAGAATTGACGAAACCATTCTTCGAACAAGGCGGCGCAATGATTGATGATTGGATGGGCTTCACTCCAATGGGGCGTCCAGGATTACCTGAAGAGTTGGGCGGTATCGTTGTATACTTAGCATCTGATGCATCATCATTTGCACAAGGCAGTGTATTCACAATCGATGGCGGTTATACAGCGCTATAATTATTAATGAAAGAAAAAATTATCCCGGCAAGGGGAGGAAATGAATCCTTCACGTTGCCGGGATTATTATATAGTTGAAACAATTAAGTTAGAATTGAATCTTATTTGTTTTCTTTACGACGAGCTTGAACTAAGAATAATGTACCCGCACTTGCGAACAATGAACCAGCAAGCATTCCGAATAATACTTGATCTTGTTCACCAGTATTTGGTAATTGTTTTTTAGCGTCTTTAGCTTTTTGTTGAGCTTTAGCTTGGTCTTTAGCAACTTTAGCTTTAGCCAAGTTTTGATCTTTAGCTTGACCAGTTGTTACTTTAGGAGCTTGATCTTGTTTAGCACCTTTAGCTTGGTCAGTGCCTTTATTTTGTCCTGTTACAACGCCTTGTTTAGGATCTTTAGTTTTGCCTTGGTTAGGAGCTTCTTGTTTTTTAGGAGCTTGTTTAGCATCTAATGCTTTAGCTTCTTTAACAATAGCTGGTAATTCAGCTGCAGTAGCTGTAGTAATTTTTTTAGTGAATACATTTTTTTGTGTTTTTGTTAAATGTTTTAATTGACCTACAGTACCTGTAGCTTTTTGTCTAGCTTCAGATAAAGCTTTATCTTCTTTCTTAACAGTTTCTTTTTTAGGAGCTTGTTTAGCGTCTAAAGCTTTAGCTTCAGATAATACTTTTGCTACTGCTTTAGCATCTTTTTTAGCTGCATCATTAAGTTTGCTATGGAAATCTTGTTTTTGAGCAGGTTTTAAATTTTTCAAAGCTTCTACTTCATTATGAGCTGCTTTAACTGCTTCTGCTAAATCTTTGTTAAGACCAGTATTAGCATCTTTTTCTTTAACATTTTTAGCTTCTGCATTTTTAGCATCTAAAGCTTTGGCAGCTGCTACAATTTCATTAATTTTTTGGCCTTTATTATTACCGCTGTCTACTAAAATTTGGTAGTTAAAATCGTCTTTTTGTTGATCAGTTAAGTTTTGTAAACCATTTACTGTATTATAAGCAGTTTGAGTTAGAGTATTTAATTCTCTAGCTTCTTTCAATGCTTTTTGTTCTTTGTCATAAGCAAACTGTGCATCTAATTGTTTAGCATCAGCAACAATAGCTGCAATACGTTCACCGTTATTAGTACCGCTATCTACTTCGACTTGATGTAAGAAGCTTAGTTGTTGTTTATCAGTGATGTTTTTCAGAGAATTAATAGTGTTGTAAGCATCTTGAGTTTTTTTGTTTAATTCTTGTGCAGCTTTAGCAGCTTTAGCTTCTTGTTCTTTAGCGACATTTTTAGCTACGCCGACTTGGTAATCTTCAGCTTTGGCGTCTTTAACAATACCAGGAATATTAGCAGCTTTGTTGTTGCCTGCAGCTTCAGTCACTTTAGCAATATAAGCGTCTTTTTTAGCATCAGACAAGTTAGCCAAGTTGTTGATAGTGTTGTAAGCATCTTGAGTTTTTTGATTTAATGCTTTAGCTTCTTGTTCAGCCGCAACTTTTTTAGCTACGCCGACTTGGTAATCTTCAGCTTTAGCATTTTTTACAATACCCTCAACATCAGTCGCTCTTTTATTGCCGACAGCTTCAGTTACTTTAGCGATATAAGCGTCTTTTTTAGCGTCAGACAAGTTTGGCAAGTTGTTGATAGTGCTGTATGCTTTTTGAGCAATTTCAGTTGTGGCTTTAGCTTCTTGTTCAGCCGCAACTTTTTTAGCTAATTCAACTTGTTTTTGAACGTTTTGCGCGTTTTCTTTAGCTTCTTGTTCAGCTCCAGCTTTTTTAGCAAGTTCAACTTGTGCATTGACGGCTTGGGCATCTTTATCATTAGCAGCTTTTTGAGTTTGTTCTGCTTGAGGTTTTGCAGGAGCATCTTCTGCATTCGCCACGTGAGCACCGCTTACGAATACTAAAGTTCCTAATGATACTGAGGCAATGCCTACTGATAATTTTCTAAGTGAAAAGAGTTGTTTTTTCTTCATGATGTGTCATCCTCCTAGAGTGTCTGTTGAATAAATGTGATAGGTGTAAATATACTGATGGTAAGTACATAATTTAAGTTATGCTTCTATTTTACACAAAAGGGATAGACGTATTATTTCATTAGAGAAAAATTATCAGAAAATTTTTATAAATAAAAAGGACTAATATCAACAAGGAGTGTCATAATATGTCATTCTGTGCTTTGAACTTTCTTGTTTGTAAAAATTCTTTCCTTAATTACTACTTTTCAAGACTTCTTTTCAAAGTTGAAAAGATTGATTTAGTATTAAATAGGAAGAAATGCATCATACATGAATTCTTAATTAAGTTTCAACCAGTGTACTAATTCATCTAAGTCTTGTACTGTTATTTTAGGTAATGTTCCATTTTTATCAAATAAGCTTTGGTCGCGATTGACCCATACTGTGTCGAAACCGAAATGAGCAGCGCCTGTGACATCCCAAGTGTTTGATGACACAAAGAGAATTTCTTCGCGTTTGATTTGATAGTATTTCAAGATGAGTGCATAACTTGCCGGGCTGGGCTTATATTGTTTGATACTGTCTGCGCTGATGATTGAGTCCAATTTATTAGAGATGCCAGCATTTTCGATAACTGGATCTAACATATCCATATTGCCATTTGAAAAGACAGATAAGGTTTTCTGCATCTTGTGTAATTCCTTCAGAGCATCTGGCGCTTCTTTATAGGCTTTGAGGTTTAAGTATTCTTCAAAAATCTGATTGGTATCTTGACGGGTGAAAGGAACTTTATGTACTTCAAGAGCGTATTCTAAAGCTTGTTTCGTAATATCATCGAATGTAATGTAGCGTTCCATAACTTGACGCAAGAAAGTATGTTTGAGTTGTGTATGACGCCATAACGTTGAGACTGCTTCACTTTTTTCGCCTGCAAATTCTTCTAATTTTTCTTTAACAGATGCAGTATCGAATAATGTCCCATATGCATCAAAGACTATTACTTTATACATTGTACTCACCTCATATCATTAATTGGCTTTATCGTATCACATAGGGATAATTAATAAAAAAGACAACCCTTACTTTAATAGAAAGAGTTGTCTAAGTGTTTAGTAATCGGAAGGTAAACGATTGATCATATAAGTTTCTTGCAACTTCAATAATTGATGCAACACTTTGTGTCGCACGTCATCAGGTTCGAGAATACGAATTTGTTCACGACATGAGAAGCAAAGGTTGATGGCATCTTCAGGACACATTTTGAAGCGGACGATGCAGTAACCGTTTTTTGGAGGTCTCATCATTTTATTTTCATAAAAATGTTGCATAGATTCATATAATGAAGTATGCATCTCAAAAGTAATTTCTTGATAATATTTCTGAGAGTGACGAGGGGTGAAATATTCAGGGCTGAAGGTAATATCCGTGGTTCTCAGATTAGTAATCATCGCTTGCTGCTGATAATGATAAATTAAATTAAAGGTAAATCCTTGATAACGAATATACAAAGGTGTGATTTCTTTACCCTCGTTTATATATAATTTCTGCTGTTGGTTAATCGCACGGTTGGCGATAGTTAAGTTACGCAATGGTTGAACTCTATTACTGACCTTTAATTTCTCAAGTTGATAAAACAGCTCGGATTCATGGTTGCTGTGGAATGTCTTAATCAATAGTTTTAAGTAATCATAAACTTGTTGATCAATAATAGGAGTAATAGTCTGTAATAATGTAATTAAGAAGTAAATAGAAATAGCATTGTCTTCATTAGTGTTGTCCATGACATACGAGGCGTTACGGTGATTGTATGTAATCTCCTTTCGATAACCGTGCCATTCATCTGTATCGTATAAAAAGTTGCGGATATTATCAATATCGCGCTGAATAGTACGTGGAGATACATGCCATTCTTGAGCGAGCTGCTCTTTATTTACTATTTTCTGCTGAATCAGCCGTGTATAGATACTGAGTATGCGATGAGTTTGTTCCATAAAGTATGCTGCCTCCTGACTCTTAAGTTGTTGAATCTTGCTGTAAATAGGTGATTCATCGTATCGCAGTCTTAGAATATTGAATAATTAGACATAACTATAAGTTTATCACTATTATATAACAAAGTTTTGCAGAAGTGTACAACACAAACAACGCTCGCGATACTTTACGAATTCGAGGAAGAAAATTGCAGTATGCTAAAATGAACTCATACATATAAAAATTTTCAAGCAGGAAGGTGAGGGTATGAAAGATACAAACGAAATAATGGTACAAACAGAAAGTTCTCAACTCACGTACAGTGAATTCAAGGGAAATTTAGAGAGAAATGCTGCCGCGATACTGCAATGGTGGCAACAAGCTGCAGACCATCCTAATGAAAGAATAGGTATCAGTGTGGCAGACCCAGCTGATTTTTTGGTAGTCTATCGCGCAATTCAAATAGCTGGAAAATTGCCGGTAGTTTTAGATTCCAAGTGGACAACCACACAATTCAACGCAATCTTGGAACACTATCACATCTCTCATTTAATTACAGATGTAAAGAAGCCGGCAATCCATATACCACAATTAACTTTAACTGAGCTGTATAGTGAAAATGGCACTGCTGAGCCACTCGCTTGCAATACACCTCCTGAAGATTTGCTGCATATCGGGTTTACTTCCGGAACCACAGGCATGCCGAAAGCGTATTATCGCAACCGGATGTCTTGGGTGGTCAGCTACGAGGCAAACGATGCTATCTTAAATGGTGCACCCTCTAGCATTATTGCGCCCGGTCCGCTAGCACATTCTTTAACCCTTTACGCACTGATGTATGCGCACTATCACCAAGTTCCATGCTATATGCAAACAAATTATCGTCCAGAGCAGTTGTTAACACAGTTGCAATCTCATCCAGATTCAGCCGTCTTCTTAGTTCCATCGATTCTAGAGCATCTCCTGCAATTTGAAGCTGATGCACTTGCGGATATTAAAGTCACTTTCTTAACTTCAGGCGCTAAGCTGGAACCTAGAACCATCGCACGCTTTCAAGAGAAGCTACCTCAATCTGAAGTCATTGAGTTTTTTGGTACGAGTGAAGCCAGTTTCATTTCCTATCATCAAGTCCAGAACTATCAGCCGCATAACGTCGGGCAATTATTTAAAGGGGTTCAAATCAAGTTGCGAGATGATAAAGGAAATAGATTGCCAAATCTTACTGAATCCGGTCAACTCTATATTCAAAGTCCTATGGTATTTTCAGGCTATGTCGACGGCCCTCGCATTTCTGAACAAGACGAGATTGCCACAGGAGACTATGCACGACTGACCCAAGCAGGGGATTTAATTTTAGAAGGTCGCGTCAATAATAAATGTATCGTCGGCGGGATGAATGTCTATCCTGAAGAGGTCGAGCGTGTCATTATGCAGCACTTTCCAGTCAAACATGTTATGGTCGCTGCTGCCCCGCACTATGAATTGGGAGAAGTCCTGATTGCTTATTATGAAAGTGATGCACCACTTCCTATCACTGACGTAAAAAAAGAACTGAGAAAGTACCTGGAACGTTATAAAGTGCCTATGCGATGGATTAAGGTGCCCCAAATGCAATGGACATCCAGCGGTAAAATTGCGCGCAAAGCGATGATAGAAACCTATGGGCACTAATATTTCAGAAGGAGCGTGAAAGTGATGCCAGAAGCAGTGATTATTGAAGCGAAACATACACCGATTGGCCGTTATGGCGGCATGTTCAAACACCTTGAACCCGAGGACTTGCTGAAGCCGTTGATACACGAATTGACAAACTTGCATGCCAACATTGCAAACCATATTGATGATGTGATTATCGGCAACACGGTCGGCAACGGCGGGAATATCGCACGCAAAGCCTTGCTCCACGCTAATTTGCCCCAACATATTCCAGGCATGACTATCGATCGGCAATGCGGTTCGGGACTAGAAGCGGTGAATCTAGCTTGTCGCCTGATTCAAAGCGGAGCAGGAGAAATTTATCTGGCTGGCGGCGTAGAATCAGTCAGCCGAGCACCCTGGAAGATTCAAAAGCCGCAGTCTTTATATGAAAAGAATCCTCCAGAAATTTACGAGCGTGCGCCTTTCACACCAGATAACTATGGTGATCCGAGTATGCTTGAAGCGGCTGAGAATGTTGCGCAGATGTATCATATTTCACGTGAGCATCAAGATGAATGGGCGGCACGCAGCCACGCACGCTATCATGCTCATCAAACAGAAATCGCTCGAGAAATAGTACCTGTGAAAGCACATGGGCAATGGATTGAGGCGGACGAGTCACCTAAACAGAACATGACCGCACAACGTTTAGGGAAATTACGGTCTATTTTTCCGGAAGGGACCGTGACAGTCGGCAATGCTTGCCCGAAAAGCGATGGTGCAGCACTCGTATTAGTGATGGCGAAGGACAAAGCTTGGGCATTAGGATTGTTGCCGAAATTATGTTTCGTGGACAGCGAGGTGTCGGGCGTGAATCCTAAAGTTCTTGGAGTCGGACCTGTGCCAGCAGCTGAGCATGCACTAGAACGTCAAGGCTGGTCGGTTTCTGATATAGATTACACAGCCTTTAACGAGGCATTTAGTTCGCAAGTCTTGGCTTCAATGGATTTGTTGAGTCTGCCGCCAGAGAAGGTCAATCCTTATGGTGGCGCTTTAGCAGAAGGCCATCCCTATGGTGCGAGCGGTGCCAATCTGATTGCACGCTTGGTAACCATCCAAACATATAACCCGGGAAATAAACTGATGGCCGCAATCGGAATCGGCGGTGGTATGGGGATCGCCAGTCTGTACGAGAGGGTGGAGTAAATGGAGACACTAGAATTTCAGTGGACACAAAGCGATGCGCAACAAGATCCCTTTTACCTGACCAAGATTTGGAATCGCTTCGCAAGCTTTCAACCCTATCATCATCAAAATCTGCTCCTGCGGAAAAAGAAAATCCGCAAACGTCGTCCGCTGTCTGCCGGGGTAACCTATCATGCAGAGTTGGACTGCCGGAGCAAACGAGAATTGAAGCACATGACGCATTGTCGTTATCAATTGACAGTTGCCGATACAGAAGGCATTGCTATTGAAATCGTCACTGAATTTGTAGTCGTAACAGACACAGCGAACAAGCGAGATACAGCAGGGGTGCGTGCAGGCGCGGCACAGCGCGAGGCACGCCCAGACGCAGAAATAAGCCATGCTCATGCATTGCAGTTAAATATAGAGTGGCCACGCGTCCTGCAATATTTAGAAGATGTGGAAGATGATAATCCTGTGCATCCGGAAACCAAGATTGTGCCAGGTGACTATATTGCAATGTTGATTCTGCAATATTGGGAGGACGCGCAAACAGATTCTTTTTCAACAGAAGCTAAGGCCATTACGGGCGGTTATAAAGCGATTGACTTGAGGTTTAAACAGCCGATGTATGCAAGTGATACGTTAGTAGGAGAAGCGGAAATTGAAGCGGGTCAGTTAATAGTGACAGTATACAATCAGTTTGGAACGCCTTGCATGGTCTTCCAGTGCCGATAAGTAGTGAGCAGACGAGTGCTCATTTTGCATAAACTTAAGAAGAGTAGAATTGCACATTCATCCAGTGCTTTCTGCTCTTTTTTTATTTTGTAAGCGCGTGTATTCAATGCAATAAGCATTAATAATCATTCGAATATTAGAAGGAAGCTTATTAATCCAGGCGTTTTGTCGATTTACCGCAGCCATAATGAATATATTTTCTAAAAAATGAATAAAATACTTTTTCGAGAAATTTCGGCAATTGGAAAATGTATAAAACTGCGGTATATGCATAAAAATCGCTCAAATTTGTAGTAATTATACAAAATAATGCAATGAATAAATGCAGCAGTGTGAAAATAGCAACAATACTCATGTGATTAGATTCACATAAGAGGATCGTGCAAGGGCTTACAATGTAGACAAATAGAACAAGGAGGTTTCACAAATGAATGAACATCCAATTAAAGTAAACAGTGAGATCGGCAAATTGAAAACGGTATTACTTAAACGCCCTGGTAAAGAATTAGAAAATTTAGTGCCTGAGTATCTTGGTGAATTGTTATTTGATGATATCCCATACTTGAAAGTAGCACAAGAAGAACATGATAAATTCGCGCAAACATTACGCGATGAAGGTATAGAAGTCGTTTATCTTGAAGATTTAGCAGCTGAAGCGATTGAAGATCCTGAAGTACGTAAACAATTTATTGATGATGTCTTAGCAGAATCAGAAGAAACATTATTAGGCCATGAAGATGCAGTGAAAGCCTTATTCGAAGACTTAGACAATAAAGAATTAGTAGAAAAAGTAATGGCAGGTGTGCGTAAAGAAGAAGTTGAAACAGGACATACACACTTAGTTGAATATGTAGATGATTCTTATCCATTCTACATGAACCCAATGCCTAACTTATACTTCACGCGTGACCCGCAAGCATCTATCGGCAACGGCATGACAGTCAACCGTATGTATTGGCCAGCACGCCGCAGAGAATCTATTTTCTTCACATATATCTTGAAACATCATCCACGTTTCAAAGATGCAGATGTACCAGTTTGGTTAGACCGCAACTCACCATACAATATTGAAGGCGGAGATGAACTTGTATTATCTGAAGAAGTAGTAGCGGTAGGTATTTCTGAAAGAACTTCAGCACAAGCCATTGAAAAATTAGCGCGTCAAATCTTTGCGAACCCTGAATCTAAAATTAAAAAAATCGTAGCCATTGAAATTGCGAATACACGTGCATTCATGCATTTAGATACAGTATTCACAATGATCGATTACGACAAATTTACCATCCACTCTGCAATCGAGAAAAAAGGCGACGACATGAATATCTTCACAATCGAACCAAGTGACGATGGCAAAGATATTAAAATTACTAAAACTTCTAACTTAAAAGAGACATTAAAAGATGCCTTAGGTTTAGATGATATTACATTCATTCCAACTGGTGACGGCGACCGTATCGTTGGTCCACGTGAACAATGGAATGACGGTTCAAACACTTTAACAATCCGCCCAGGGGTGGTAGTCACTTACGACCGCAACTATGTATCTAACCAATTATTACGTGATAACGGCATCAAAGTTATTGAAATTACAGGTAGTGAATTGGTTCGCGGAAGAGGGGGCCCTCGTTGCATGAGCCAACCTTTATACCGCGAAGATATCTAATTTCAAAGTGATGACGAGGCTTTAAGTAAAATGGATTGCAGCAATAGAGGTAGTTCGAAGTCTTTGCTTAAAGTCTAGTTATCTATTATCAATACTGCTTTGAAAAAATAAATCTATGACGACAACAGTCGCAGAATAGCCCGTGTATTAAAGAAGACCGCACGAAAAAACTATTAAAGCAGTATGCGTCAAAAACTGAATAAATTGACAACACATACTTAGGGACGAAAAAGCAGTAGAGCTCTAAGTATTAAAGGAGTTTTGAAAATGAGCGAACAATTAGAACAAAATAAACTCAGTAAAACAGCTTTAATCGGTTTGGTCATTGGTTCCATGATCGGCGGCGGTGCCTTCAACATTCTTTCAGACATGGGCGGCAAAGCTGGTGGATTAGCAATTATCATCGGTTGGATTATTACAGCTATCGGTATGATTTCTTTAGCCTTTGTGTTCCAAAACTTAACCAATAAACGACCTGATTTAGACGGCGGGATTTACAGTTATGCCCGTGCAGGTTTCGGTGACTTCGTCGGTTTCTCTAGTGCATGGGGATATTGGTTTGCTGCCTTCTTAGGTAACGTAGCTTATGCGACTTTATTGATGTCAGCAGTCGGCAATTTCTTCCCGATATTTAAAGGCGGTAACACACTTCCTAGTATTATCGTAGCCTCCATCTTACTATGGGGTGTACATTTCTTGATTTTACGCGGTGTAGAAACAGCCGCTTTAATCAATAGCATTGTAACAGTTGCTAAATTAATTCCGATTTTCTTGGCTATCGTTTGTATGTTGGTAGCATTCCATTTTGACACTTTTATGGCAGGATTTGCCGGAATGAAAGGCAACATTGCTTTACCGCTTAACTTTTCAAATATTATGGAACAAGTAAAAAGCACTATGTTAATTACAGTGTGGGTCTTTACAGGTATTGAAGGTGCTGTCGTCTTCTCTGGTCGTGCTAAAACGAAAAAAGACGTCGGAACAGCTACAGTCATCGGACTCTTGTTAGTATTAGTGATTTACTTCTTATTAACTGTACTCGCACAAGGCGTTATAGCACAAGGTCATATTTCACAATTAGATCAGCCTTCAATGGCCAGCTTACTTGCACATATTGTAGGACCTTGGGGCTCAACAGTAGTCAACATCGGTTTGATTATCTCAGTACTCGGTGCTTGGTTAGGTTGGACACTATTAGCAGGGGAATTACCATTTGTCGTAGCTAAAGACAAAATGTTCCCTAAATGGTTTGCCAAACAAAACAGCAACGGCGCACCAGTTAATTCATTATTAATCACTAACATCTTAGTACAATTATTCTTAATCAGTATGTTATTTACAGAAAGCGCTTATCAATTTGCATTCTCACTCGCATCAAGTGCCATATTAATTCCATATGCATTCAGTGCTTTCTACCAATTCAAATATACGATTCAAGAAGATCGCAAAGCACATGTACAATTAGTCATCGGTATTATTTCATCCATCTATGCAATATGGCTCATTTACGCAGCAGGCGTGGACTACTTGTTGTTGACAATGTTGCTTTATATTCCAGGACTCTTTGTTTACTACCGTGTGCAAAAGAACAACCATCGAAAATTCATTAAACGCGACTACATCTTGATGGGATTCATCATCCTCTTCGCGATTATCGGTATTATCCGTTTAGCTACAGGTGCAGTCAGCGTCTTCTAGCGCTAAAGTTATAAATAGAATTTTTACTAACCAGGGCGAAGACATCAATATAAATTGAGCAGATGCAATTATATATAACCTCCGAAGCCCTTATTAGCAAGCTTTGGGGGTTTTATTATGACATTCAGAAGCAGCGAGCACCTTTTAATTCCGAGAATTGCAATTGATTATGATACAATTAATTTGTTGTAATAATAATCATATATTGAACACATCATCAATTTAACGAATTACTTTAATTATATAAAATTTAGTGAAAACAGATAAGGACTCATATTCATTTTTAAAAAAGACAAGAGAAATGAGGTGATGGTGTATGAGCAGGACAACTGAGACCTTTCAGTCCTCAATTCAAGAATTATCCAAAATATTAGAAGTGCCGTCAGGATTAATTGTTCCGCATCTTTCTGAAATTTATGTTCGAAATTATGAAAAGGGACAAGTCATTTACTATCAAGGATCAGAAGCGGACAGCATCTATTTATTAATAGAAGGTTATGTATCGCGAGAACGTTTGAATGAAAATGGCGATGACTATTTAATGCTGAATCGTGGCCACACATTATTTCCAATCAGCCATCTTTTTGAACAAGAACATTACGAAGAATCTTGTACTGCATTGACTGATGCACTCATTGTTCGTGTACCTAAAAATTTGATTGAATACTTGAGCAAGAATAATGAAGACACCTTCGTTAAAATCTTTACCTTGTTGCGACAAGAACAGCAAATCAGTATTAACCGCAACATGGCCTTGATGGGGCGCAACGCCGAACAGAAAGTCATCAACACCTTGCGCATACTAGGTGAGACCATCGGCAACGACCAAGGCGCCTATTACGAAATCGACAAGGTAATGACCGTTACTCTGTTAAGCGCATTAGCAGGCGTTTCCAGAGAAAAGGCCAGCCATGTCGTGCGAGGCCTCAGCAACAATAACCTAGTCTTGAAAAACTATCAAACCTGGACCATCAGCAAGTCCATCTAATATACAAAATGAGCAGTCGCCATCACATAGTGGCCGCTGCTCATTTACTTTAAGTCTCTAATAACAGATACTTCACATACTCCGCTTCTTCCGCCGACTTCAACAACACCATAATCACATCATTACCGCTCACCGTGCCCAGCACATGCGGCAACTGCATCTGATCAATACAATAATTAATCGTACGCGCAAACCCAGGCTCCGTCTTAATCAAGATATAACTATCCTTCACAATCACCGAATTCACACTATCCTGCCGATACTTCTTAAACGCTTCACGATAACTCTTCGCAGAATTCTTCTCAGGCAGCACATAATATGACTGATTCGCACCATTCGGGACCTTAGTGACATTCAACTCCTGCAAATCCTTCGCCACCGTCGTCATACTGAAAATCAAATTATATTGCTCCTCCAAAATTTCCGCCAACTCACGCACCGTCGAAATCTTATTATTCTTCAGTAATAATTTAATCAATTCAAGACGCTTTTCTTTCTCCATATTTCATCCCTCAAATTTATAAATATACAGTATTATTGTATTCTATAAATTAAACGAACTCAATCCCAAGCCACTCATATTCACAAAATTTTTTGGGGAAAAGAAAACTTTAGAGAGTACAGACAGTTGAAGAGCTGCCTCAGAACGGCAATAACTGCCTCCTCTGATTAATAGTGTATAAATGTGTAAATAGCATACGACTAATAAAGGACTTAGACTATTATATAATTATTTTCATTCATAGTGTTGTTGATGGTATAATGATTTAAAATCAACGACATCAAGGGGGACATCAAGATGATTATATTCATGGAAATCATGTTGCTTACAGTCATCGCACTCGTTATGGAACATCGTATGACCAGGCGAGGCAACATGACAAAGGCGCAATGGTTCACCCGCATGTTGAAAATAGGAGTCGCCGTAGTACTCATTACTATCGCCATATCCTTTTTCCAAAATCTCGACGTAGTGATGGCAGGCTTTAAAGAAGGTTATACAAGTTATCTAGAGTTTTAATATAGGGAAGTTATTGGGAATTGAGGGTAGGAGATAAACTCCTGACCCTTTTTCTATTTAACAGGAGTTTTATTAGGAGATTGGTGCTAAGTGTATAGGCAAAGAAGCCGCGCCTATACATTTTCACCTCAAGAACAGCATAAAACAGAGACTGCCCCACCACGAGCAGCCTCTGTTCAGTTAGTTATTATTTCATCGCTTTCAATAATTGCTGATATAACGCTTCTGCAGTTTCAGCATCCTCTATTCCGTGCACATTCATCCGGCCATCTTTAAACAAAGTAGCAGAACGACCGTCGATATCCAGCAATTTCACATAAGGATTTACTTTTAAGATATGGCCAGGAAACAGGTCTGCATTGTCGAAATGCTGTGGCTTGAAACGGAAGACGTAAGTATCGCCACAACTGCCTTCTACCCATTTCGGCTCAGCTACTCCGAGCAATTCATAAGCAGCCTGTCCGCCACAGACTGGACAATCAGGGTTCTTCATACGACTGACATCCATACTTTGTTGTTTCATATTAAAGGGTTCAACAGTCAGCAATTTGCCAGAGAAGCCTGTGCCTGCCAAATACCGCATTACTTCAGCAATTTGATAACTGACCACTTGCAAGATTACCGGCGGGATGACACCGTTAATCGCACAACTTTCAGCAGTTTCCGGAGCTTCGCTCATTAAGCAGCGTAAGCAAGGGCCGGTATAATCGATGGCATAAACTGTACCTTTGCCGCCGACCGCTGCGCCATAAACCCATGGCAAACCAAGTTTATGGCACACTTCATTGAATAAGAAGCGGATGGCGAAATGATCCATGCCGTCTAACAGCATGTCGGGAGCAATATCTGTCAGCATACGTTCAATATTGGTCGGAGTGATTTCCTGATAAAGGGGTTGGATTTCGACTTCCGAATTGATTTGACGTAATTTATCAGCTAAGGCATAGACTTTCGGACGCATTTCTAACGCATCCGCTTCATCATACAACGCTTGTCGGTGCAAGTTGGATATTTCTACGATATCCATATCTACAATCGTTAACTTGCCAACGCCCATGCGCACCAATTGTTCTGCTAAATGACTGCCCAAAGCGCCGGCGCCCATAACCATCAGATGGGCACTCTCCAAAGCTTTCTGTCCCTTAACACCAAAAGGGGCATAACGTGTTTGGCGGCTGAAGCGGTCAGCTGAGGCGAAATTCATGTTTGGTGATTCCTCAGTATGACCGGAGTGCGGCATCATAGGAAACCTAATCCTTCTGTCGGACTGGATGCTTGTGCGGTATATTTAACTGGGATGCGTCCGGCTTCGTAGCTCAAACGTCCGGCTTCGATGCCTAATTTCATCGCTTCGGCCATTTTCACGGGATCTTTCGCACGAGATACTGCAGAGTTCAACAATACAGCGTCAGCGCCTAATTCCATCGCTTCGGCCGCATCTTTAGCTGAACCGATGCCGGCATCTACAATAATCGGCACGTTGGCATTTTTAACGATATAACTTAAATTCAATGGGTTATTGATACCGCGCCCAGTGCCGATAGGGGAAGCTAACGGCATGACTGCATGCACGCCTAGTTCTTCTAAACGTTTCGCCAGTACGACGTCTTCCGCAATATAAGGGCACACGACATAGCCGCGGTCTAACAAGATTTTGCAAGCCTCATACGTCGCAATCGGGTCAGGCAATAACGTTTCATCATCGCCGATAATTTCGACTTTAATCATATCGCAGACACCCGCATGTTTAGCAATTTCAGCGATACGTACTGCTTCATCAACCGTCTTTGCACCGGCTGTATTCGGGAAAGTTACGAAGTCTTTCAAATTCACATTAGCCAAAGGATTCGGCAAGTTCTTGTCATATAAATTCATACGACGTACTGCGAACGTTAAGACATCTGTACCTGACGCCTCAATTGCTTTTGTTTGAATGTCTTCATCATCAAATTTCCCTGTTCCTAACAACAATCTTGATTCCATTTCATACGGTCCAATTTTCAACATTTTATCCGCCTCCAACAAACTCTAGTAATTCTAAACGATCATCTTCGCGCACGATTTGCTTAGCAAAATCATCGCGCTGTATTAAATTTTCATTATGCTCAGCGATTACACGTTTCGGGTCTAACTCTAGTGATTCCAATACATTTTGAATGCTGAGTTCACTCTCGAACGTAAACGAATCGCCATTAATGATGCACTTCATAACTTTCCCTCCTCATTGCGAATGGTGCCAATTCTTCTGGACGCTCGCCGAATTTCAACCATTCTGCCATCAACTCTCCGATAATCGGTGACAACAATATTCCATTACGATAATGTCCGGTAATTACCCATAAATTAGGGTCCGTTTCATCCATAATCGGCTGTTCACCAGGAGTCCAAGGTCGCACGCCGGACCAATGTTTCAACTCACGGCTCGACGCCAATTCAGGCACGCGCTCAATCGCCTCATGCAGCAGCCAATTTTTGCCTTCAGTACTCACACCGACCGAATAATCATTGAAATAGCTGGTCGCACCAATTAAGAAACGATGGGGCGGTTTCGGTACAATATAACAGCCATTGGTCATAAATAAAGTGTGTTTCAAATCCAATTCTTCATTTTTCACCAAGACGACTTCACCTTTCACACCGCTTACGGTCTCTTTGATTTCCGGTTTATCCGTTAAGAAGCCGGCCCAAGCACCTGCTGCCACTACTACTTTTTCAGCTTGCAGCACAGAAGATTTGCCCTCAGCTTCTACTGCGATACTGTAATGGTTGCCTTGACGCTTAATCTCTTCCACATTCGTATGGTCGAAACGTTCCACTGCATCCTCAGCTTGCAACGCCGCATGCAAAGCCTTTGTATAATGGTTCGCATTAATTTGATGATCATGCGGGACAAACATCATAGCCTGCGCACCTTTCACCAAATAATGCGTCAACTCACCTAAATCGTGCTCGCTTAAATCCTCTACATCCTTATCATGCGCATGCAGAAATTCATATTGCTGTTGCAACGAAGCCACGTCCTCTTCCTCCGTCGCAATCTTGATTAATCCATTCTGCTGATATTGAATATCGATACCTGTTTCCTCCTGCAAAGCTTTACTCAACTCACCAAACTTTGCACGAGACTTCAGAGCCAAGCGAAATAACGGACTATCTTCCTTAAATTCATTCTGAGCTCCTAACATACCGCCCGCCTTATAAGACGCATGCTGCCCCTCAATATCGCGGTCAATCAACGCAATACGCATACCGCTATCCTTCAAATGACGGGCAATCGACATACCGATTACACCCGCTCCAACAATCGCTAAATCAAACATCCTTACTCAGCCTCCTTTGCTGAACACAACGTCTCCAAATCATTCTCCATAAAATACGAAATCGCTGCGATACCCGCGAATCCAGACGGGACACGGCCTACCGTTTCCGCATTAATACCACCCAACGCTACCACCGGGATACCGACCCGCAACACTGCTGTGATTTCTGCTTGAGTTCTAGGCGCTTTTCCAGGTTTGGATTTGGTGGAAAAGAGGTGCCCGAAAAGTACATAGTCCAAGTGATGTGCCTCGGCAGCTTGTGCACTTGCAGCACTATGTGTCGACATACTGACCATGATTTGAGAATGGGTTGCTTTAAACTGAAACGCACGTTCATCATGCTCACGAAAATGAATCGCCCTTAAATCAAGTTTCTGTAATAATTCCATATCAGAATGCACCGTGATTTTAGATTTAGGAAAACCAGCTTGAAGCAAGCGCTCCAGAAACCTTTTCAAATCTTCTTGTTGCATCGGCGTGCGAAATATCAAATGGTCAATCGCCGGCGCAATAGCGATGAAATGCCTTAAATCAGCTTGGGTCAAAGTACGATAGGGCGTAATTGCAATATACATAATGTACTCCTTCTTAAAATTATCCAAATAAAAAAGCACTGTTTCTCCATAGAAAAACAGCGCATCAAAAAGTGCAATACGCCACTTTCCTACGCCAGTATAAACTGGATCAGGTTCCAAGAATTTCCTCATTGCCATGAGGATCTCAGCCTGTAAGAACAGGCACTTCCAGTGGACTTATTGTTATTATTCATTTCAATAAGTAATACATATTATCAGCACTAACAAAACGTGTAGCGAGGTGTTAATGCACGAGAGTGACGGATTCGTTCCGCCTCACCATTACTTTACAAAATCATCATAAAGCAAGATGGCAGAAAAAGCAATAGGGGATGGAGAGAGATGAAGTAAATCAGATATTGCTTTTCTCTTTTTTTAAAAGTAAACTGAAAATAACTTTAAATACGACACCACTCATTTCGAAATTAATAATAAGGGGCAATTTTAAGATGAAAGTTAAAGGTTTGAAAGCAGGTATCATCACAGTATGTGCTGTGGTCGGTCTTTCTTTTTCAGGAGCAGGCGGAGAGGAAGCGCATGCAGCAGGAAGTTATTACTATAATGGTATGAGCAACTATAATGAGTCGACTGCTTATCCGAAAGCAAAGAAAATTTCTAATAGTAATTTGGACATCCATCATATTTCGAATACTATGAATACAAAGTATAAAGCAGTGGGGCGCGTTAGTAATAAAGACGGCTGGAAAGGTCGCGGCAAAGACAGTATGGGAACGGGGACAGTAATCGGAAACTATACATTGGTGACAAACGCACATGTCATTGATACTGCGAAAGGGGTTGCCGCAAACCCTAAATACATCACATTTGATATGGCGAGAGACGGAGCTAGAAAACCATATACGTTCCATGCTACGAAAGTTGTGAAAGTACCAAATGCAGACGTAGCGCTAGTGTATACAAAAGAAAAGATGTCGAAATACGCGACACCTTTAAAATTAGCTTCGAATGCGCAAATTAATGGTTTGAAATATAATACGAAATTATATTCAGTAGGCTATCCTTGGCAGAACGGTGACAATACGAAAACACATTGGAGTAGTTTCCGCTTCATTCAAAGATCTTCCAATGGTACTGAATTACAAACGAAAGATAAATTCCGTGCAGGCGCATCAGGTTCACCTATGGTCAACGGCAGTTATCAAATATTCGGTTTGAGAACATACGGTTATAATTTATGGGCTAATTCAACTACTAATTACGCTAAAGCTGAAATGGCTGGCGGCGAAGCGATGAATGGTGCAACAGGTAATTTTGTTCGTACACATATTAAATAATATTATTATGAGTGACTTATTATTTCTGTTCCACTCTTGACGATAACCACCAATAATACCGAAAAGAACCCCTTACTATAGCAGTAGTAAGGGGTTTGGTGTGCCATAATGTTGTTAAGAACATTAGAAACTATATGCACTTTTATCGTTTCGACGATAGGAAGATGTGTGGTTTACATATTGGTTAAACCATCGCAGCAAAGATGACGATAATCATTAATAATACCGAAAAGAACCGCTTATTACAGGCATAGTAAGAGGTTTGGTATGTCATAATGTTATTGTGCTTTTATTATAAACTATTTCTCTGTAATACACAATTATTGTTATATAATTGTGTATTACAGGTTTCTTCATTCACAACACAACTGTTTTTTCTTTTTCGTGAATCATTTCGACTGTAATCCAATAATAAAATTTTTAATGTTATAAAAATTTAACTTTTTAAAATGAAGAATAGAGGGGGTTATAAGACTTAGGGTAATTTAATATATTATTATAAAGGAATAATAACTGGATTTTATACAAAGATTCAATAAATTAGCCCTTTGCATTTTTCTACGCACTAGTGGTATAATTTAAGTAACAAATATGTTGCTGACATGGCAAACACCGAGCCCGATAACTACTGCGAATAGTTATCGGGCTCTTTTTCCGGTATATTAGCTTTGTCGTCGCTTATTTATCACGATTATTTAGCCAATATGAAAATAATGTGATTGTCACTCCTACTATTATAGGAGCAACTAAAGATACAAATATGTTGCTGAACATGACGCCACCTCCTTCCATGCTAGACACAACACAGAAGTAAAACGACGACTTTTATATTATATCATTTTCCAATTGGGGTGGCATATGGGTTTTTAATAAACAACAGATTAAAAAAACGGTTAGCAAATATATTTATCAAATTATGAAACTTTCAAAAACTGTAACACAATACGCCTCATTTACAACACAACTGTATTTTCTTTTTCGTGAATCATTTCGACAATTTCATTCTTCTCATTCATAACTGCCACTTTTGGAGCGTGATCTGCAATTTCAGTTTCATTTAATTGTGCGTACGTCATTATGATAACCACATCATCAACTTCTACTAAACGAGAAGCAGCACCATTCAGGCAAATTTTACCGCTTCCACGTTCTCCTTTAATCACATACGTCTCAAAACGTGCACCGTTATTATTATTAACAATCGCTACTTTTTCATTTGGTAAAATATCTACCGCATCTAAAATATCAGCATCTATTGTAATACTGCCCACGTAATTTAAATTCGATTCAGTCACACGTGCGCGGTGAATCTTAGCATTCATCATTGTTCTAATCAATTTCTTCATCTCCGATTATCAGATTATCTATCAAGCGTGCTTTAGAAAATTTAACTGCGAGCGAGATGAAAATACGACCCTTGATGTGTTGCTGCTCTATAAGTCCAGGATAACTGTAAACGGCTACTTCATCCACATGACCGCTTGTATGCGATTCTAAGTAAGTAGTGACCGCTTCCACAATTATTTTACTCTCTCTTTCACCTTCGCGGTAGAGCTTTTCAGCTGATTTTAAACTTTTTTGCAGCTCAGGCGCTTCTTGGCGTTCCTTTTCAGTCAAATAAACATTACGAGAACTCTTCGCCAAACCATCTGCTTCACGTACAATATCTTGCCCTACAATTTCAATCGGATGATTAAAATCAGCAACCATTTTCTCAATAATAGCAAGTTGCTGAGCATCCTTTTTACCAAAGTAAGCACGGTCAGGTTGGACAATATTAAAGAGTTTATTGACCACTGTCACGACCCCGTTAAAATGAATCGGACGTTGCGCGCCCTCCAAAACATCTGCTAATCTGCCGACTTTCAAAGCGACGCCGATTTCACCTGGATACATCGCTTCAACGCTTGGATGAAAGACATAATCTACTTCAGCAGATTTCGCTGCTTGCGTATCAGCTTCAATATCACGCGGATAAGCATCATAATCTTCATCAGGTGCGAATTGAAGCGGGTTCACAAACACACTGATCACTGTCACATCATTCTCCGCAATCGAACGGCGCATCATCGTTAAATGGCCATCATGCAACGCACCCATAGTCGGCACAAAACCGACCGATTTGCCATCTCGTTTGAAATCACGAGCTAAACGTTGCATATCTTGAATATTTGTAATTACTTCAGTCATTAATCTAATTCCTCCAAGATTTGTTTCTTATACGTATAAGCTTCAGAAGGGAAGTTGCCATTGCGAACCTCTTCATGATACTGATGCAAAGCTTCTACACCCGTTGAAAAGTCGCCGTACTGCTTTACAAACTTAGCGCGATGTTCCTGACCGTAATTCAACATATCATGATAGACCAAGACCTGGCCGTCTGTATCTTTACCCGCACCGATTCCGATAACAGGTATGGTTAAACGTTCAGAAATTAAGGCCGCCAAATCACTTGGTACCGCTTCCAAAACTAGCATTACAGCCTCAGCTTCTTGCACCGCTTCAGCATCCGCAATCAACTGTTTTGCTGCCTCTTTTGTAGAACCTTGCATTTTATATCCCATAATCCCAACACTTTGAGGCGTCAAACCTAAATGAGAGACTACCGGGATACCCATCGCCGCCGCTTTCGTAATAAAACTGATTAAATGCGCACCTTCAGCCTTCACCGCATTCGCACCCGTTTCTTGATATAAACGCAGCGCATGCTCCAAGTCGCGTTCATCACTGACACCCACCGTACCAATCGGCAAGTCCACTACCACAAACGTATTCGGAGCACCACGTCGTACCGCTTTGCCATGATGAATCATATCGTCTAAAGTGACCTGAACCGTACTCTCATAACCCAGCACCGTCATACCTAGAGAATCACCCACCAAAATAGTGTCAATTCCCGCAGCTTCAACTTGCTTCGCACTCGGATAATCATACGCAGTCACCATTGAAATCTTTTCATTATTCAGCTTCATATCAAATAAATTGCTTAATTGTTTCATTTCATCATATCCTTTATTTAATATAAAGATATAATAACACAAATAAGGAAATTTTGAGGTGATTCAAGTGACACTACAATACGGAATTATCGGCCCTGGAGCAGTCGGCACCACCATTGCTTACGAACTCTTGCGCAGCCTAGACACAGACCAAGTTCATCTTTTTGGAAAGAAAGCCTGGAAAGTACCATACCGCCAAAGAGATACAGGAGAACAAAGTGAGCTGCAAACTCAAACATTGGCGCATTTCGACGATACATTAGATGTCTTGTTCATAGCGGTCAAAACGCATCAACTTGATCATGTGATAGAGCAAATGGCACATGTTATAGATGACGACACGCTTATTATTTTAGCTCAGAATGGGCACGGGCAACTAGAAAAAATCGATTATCCGCATGTCTATCAAGCTGTGGTTTACATCAGTGGGCAGAAGACAGAAGAAGGCGTAATTCATTTCAGAGACCGCATCTTGCAAGTGCAAGAAGATGAATTTACCAGCGAACTGGCGCAACACTTAGCTGATACGCGCTTAGAGTTGCAATTGAAAGATGATATTGAGGTTGAAATCTGGTACAAGCTGCTAGTGAATCTGGGAATTAATTCGGTTACAGCTGTAGGAAGGCAGACCGCTGCGATTTTAAGAGTGCCAGAAATTCGTAATTTATGTCGCAACTTGTTAGAAGAAGGACAAAGGATAGCAGAGGCAGCAGGAATCGTTCTACCTGAAACTATCGTTGAAGATATCATGAAGATTTATGCCGGTTACCCAGATGAGATGGGTACAAGCATGTATTATGATATTATCAGCGGCGCGCCTTTAGAGGTTGATGCCATTCAAGGTTTTATGTATCGCAAGGGGCAAGAATTAGGGCTCTATACCCCTTATTTAGAAACGGTTTACAGTATTTTAGCTGCTGCTGAGAACGGCAAATTAAATTACAAGTAAAGTGAGATTTTTCTCGCAATTCTTCCGCTGATTCTGTATAATAATATTAATTAAACTTGATTGTAAAAGATAAAATAATTGTGAGAATTCGAGGATGATGAAAGGTGGTTAATAACCTATGAACAAGCTAGAGCGTAACTTTATTTTAAAATTGAATATCAATTGCGTGATGCCTTCATAGTGAATTAACATAGGCACTTCACACAACATCTTAAGAAAGAAGGAAACAACATGAGTGCACAACAAAATAATCATCAAAGCAGCACGCAAAATTCAGCAATTATCACCAGATTAGACCATTTAGAATTGAGAATGACACATTTAGAAGAAAATAAGGATACGAATTATCGTCTTTTGAGTGAAAGAATCGATAGTTTTCAAAAGGAAAATGAAAAAGATCACCAAATTCTCCATAAAAAAATTGATGATTTAAAAGAAGAGAATGATAAAGAACATCAACGTTTATACGTATTAATTAATGATTTTAAACTTGAAACTCGCTTACAGTTTGAAAGTATGGCGCAAACAATAGAAAGATTAGAAAAAAAGATGGACGGAAAAATAGAGAAATTGGATTTCAAAATAGAGAAATTGGATAAAAAGATGGATTCAAAAATAGAAAGATTGGATTCCAAAATAGAGAAATTGGATTCAAAAATAGACAATAAATTTGATGAATTAAAGAAAGACTTAAAATGGGGATTAGGTATATTTGCTACTATAGTGACTGCTACAATAGCTATTATTAATGTATGCCAACATTTCTTAATGTAAAAAGCAAACACAGGCAATTGCAGGTGAAGGAATAACGATTTAAATAAAAAAATGTAATTAATACAAGCAGGGGTTGGGCGTTATGGAATGTCTCAACTCCTGTTTGCATGTGGTCAGTTAAAATTTTTTGTAAATTTACGATTAGACAATAGGAATTGATGGATAAATTACAATTCAAGGCGAAAGTGTTAAGGCTCGCATCGGCCGCCTATACAGTTTAGGGCGAAAGTGTTAAGGCACGCGCCTGCCGCCTATACAGTTTAGGGCGAAAGTGTTAAGGCTCGGGTCGGCCGCCTATACAGTTTAGGGCGAAAGTGTCGAGGCTCGCATCAGCCACCTATACAGTTTAGGGCGAAAGTGTTAAGGCACGCGCCTGCCGCCTATACAGTTTAGGTGTTCAACTCTGCTTTTTATTAAAATTTCAAGGTTTGCTTTCAAATAGTCTAGCTGAAATATATGTTAAAATACGAGTATATACACATTACGCAAAAGAGGTTAGAATATGACAGAGTATGTAGTGGCGAACGGCCGAGTCTATACAGAAGATAAAGTAGTGGATCAAGGTTACATCAGAGTTGCGGATGGAAAAATTGCGGAAGTCGGTGCAGGGGAATATACAGGCGACTTGCAAGTTATCGATGCTGAAGGAAAAAATATTTTGCCAGGTTTTATTGATATTCATATTCATGGAGGTTACGGCGAGGATGCGATGGATGCTTCATTTGATGGCTTAAAGCATCTCTCTGAATCTTTATTATCTGAAGGAACAACATCTTACTTAGCAACTACGATGACACAATCAGTTAAAAATATTGATCGTGCTTTAGAAAATATTGTTGAGTATATACAATTTCAGGATACGGAGAATGCGGCTGAAGTGGCAGGCGTACATTTAGAAGGGCCCTTTATTTCAGAACATAAAGTTGGTGCTCAAAATCCTAAATATGTACAACGTCCTTCCGTAGAGGCTATCCAACATTTTCAAGGCACAGCTCAAGGGAATATTAAAATAGTAACATTTGCGCCGGAAGTAGAAGGTGCGGAGGATACTCTAAAAGCACTGAGCGATTATATTATCTTTTCGATTGGTCATACAGTAGCCACGTACGATGAAGTGAATGAAGCGGTAGCGCACGGTGCGAAACACGCGACACATTTATATAATGCAGGCACACCATTTGAACATCGCGCGCCAGGTGTGTTTGGCGCAGTTTGGACCAATGACTATATTAATGCCGAAGCTATTGTGGATGGTGTCCATTCCCATCCTGCTGCAGTTAAAACAGCATTTAAAATGAAAGGTAATCGACATTTCTACTTAATTACTGATGCCATGCGTGCCAAGGGAATGCCGGATGGTAATTATGATTTAGGCGGTCAAAATGTCATCGTGAAAGGCTCAGAAGCACGTTTAGCATCAGGTGCACTTGCTGGCAGTATTTTAAAAATGAATGACGGAGTGCGTAATTTAATGGACTTTACAGGAGCTCCTTTAGAAGAGGTTTGGCGTACTACTAGTTTCAATCAAGCGATAGCTTTAGGTATTGATAATAAAAAAGGTAGTATTAAAGTGGGCAAAGATGCTGATCTAGTAATTGTAGATGATAATATTCAAGTAAATACGACAATTAAAAATGGTATGGTTCATACATTTGAATAAGAAAATTTGAAGCGAGAGTGAGACGAAATACTTTGTCCTACTCTCGCTTTTTATTATCTTGCCATGGCAAATAATACAATAATATTTAATTATGTTGTATAAAATAAATAATATAATCACGTTGAATTTATATCGCTTGTATCAATAATTCTCACAGTCCTAACATTAAATTAATATTTTCTTAAAACTTGGTTGCTACAATTCAAAGTGAAAGGGAGTCAACCACATTTATGAAGCCTTTACCAGGGGTTCTTTTTTTCAGAGAGGGTAAGCACTTCCTTAAAAAATTCTATTTCGGAGGTAGGGCATTGAAGAATATCAAGATGACTAAAATTGTAGCAGGGAGTATGGCAAGTTTAATGCTGTTATTAGCAACAGGGACAGCTAATAGTGCAGAAGCGGACGGTGGTGCTCAAGCGACATCACAGCAAACACAACAAGCGCAACAAGCAACGAATCAAGATGGCATTAAGTTAATGAAAGAAAAACCTGAAGTGGCACCGATTCCTAAAAAGAATTCACCTAATAGAATTATTACGAATTTCAACGGAAACCCGCAAAAAGAAATGGGATTCAACTGGTACACAACTGATAAAGCTGAACAGCCTCAAGTTTGGGTTTCAACTTCCAAGGATATGAAAGATGCTAAGACATTTGCAGCAGATGCAAAACAAGTGGATTCTCAATACATAGAAAGAGATAAATCGGGTCACTTTATCTTTGCGGATGTAGAGAAGAATGATGACGGAGAACCTGTTAAAGGGAAAGATGGTAAAGAAAAAATTAATGGGTATTATACGGATGCAAATGTAAGTGGTCCTGAATGGACAAGTGGTGACCAGCATGGTAAAGCTTCTTTGAAAAATGAAAAAGAATACGTGTACAAAGCTCAAGCAAAAGATTTAAAACCTAATACACACTATTACTACAAAGTAGGAAGCAAGAATGGTCAGCAAAGCCAAGTTGGACAATTCAAAACAGGCGGCAGTGCAAAGGATCCATTCAAATTTGTACAATATACAGACACACAAAATGCTTATTGGAATGAGCATGTAAGAAACGAAGCGCAATTTGGAGCAAATACAATCGCTGAAGCAATTAAAACAGCGGGCAATCCTGACTTTGCTTTGCATACAGGCGACTTTGTAGAAAACTCACAAACTGAAGATGAATGGAACGATATTTATGATCAATCTCGTCCATCATTCATGTCCTTGCCGATTGCAGCAGCAGCAGGTAACCATGATGAATATCCATTTAAGGAAGACGATAAAAAGTTATTAGACCGTTTCAATCGTCATGTCAATGTACCTAAAGCAAATAATGCAGTTAATGGCGGTTCTTATTATTCATTCGATTATAATAATGCACACATGGTAGTTGCGAACACAAATGATAATAAGAAAAGCAAAGATAATCCAGATGAAAAAGCAATCGGTAAAGAACAAATGAAATGGATTAAAAATGATATCAAACAAGCACGTAAAAATGGCTCTAAATGGGTAATCTTGAACTTGCACAAACCAATGTATTCTAAGTCATACCACGCATTAACTGATGAAGACATTAAGAAAGTTCGTAAAGAATTAACGAAAGAAATTGATGATTTAGATGTAGATTTAGTGTTACAAGGACATGACCATGTATTAGCACGAACAAAAGTATTGCAACATACATCCACAAAAAATAGTTTCGTCAATGCGAAGATTGAAGACGCCAAACAAGTGACTGGTAAAGATGGTGTGAAATATTATGATAACCCGAAAGGTTCAGTATATGTATTGCCGAATACAGGCGGTACTAAAGCTTATGATGATATTTACAGCCGCTCATTAGACCATATTAAGAAAATTCAACCAGACTTGAAATGGTTAACAGAAAAACAACGTCAAGAATACAATAATTTATTTGCTGTAGGTGAACAGCCGCAGAAAACAGCAGCATTTAACGACAGTCATGAAAATAACCGTGATTCTTCAGACCAAAACTTCTCAGTATATGAAGTCAAAGGCAACAAATTGATTGTGAAAATCTATCAATTGCGTGGAGATATCAGTAAAGGTGAACCAAGATCAGTTAAATTGATTGACCAATTCGGAATTTCAAAAGACGATAATAAAAAATAAGGAAGAGGTTGCAATGAAGTTAAGGGAGAGGGACTGAGATAAATTAAGGTCCCGATCCCTTGACTTTAATACATAGGAGGCAATAATGATGAAGCGGTTTTTAACATATTCAGCAGCAATCGCAAGTTTAAGCTTGCTTTTAACAGGATGCAGCGGACAGCCTGAAAAGAAAACAAGTGATGCAAATGCGCAGACGACACAACATGAATCTAAGCAAGCCTCAAATAATAATGACGAAACAGAAATAAAAATCGATAAAGCAAAGCTATCTGATAAAGAACATGAAAAGATGAAAAAAGAAGTGCTGGATTGGGCAGATAAATATGGTAAGCAACAAGGCTTAGCAGTTTCAAATCGTTATTTTGGAGCAGGAGAAATTTCGAGTGGGGATTGGTATGCAATGACGCCTAAAGGTGAACTGCAAGTGAGTAATCAAGGATCGCCTGGCCCTAAAGCGTTTGACCGTCATAATTTGGTCGGAGTTGTGATGTATAAATCAAAAGATGGCACAACTGGATTGGATTCTAAAGCTAAAAACTTAACGAATATTGAAAGTTATCAAAATGTAGCGGATTTGAATCAACCTGTTACGAAATACTTATTTGCCGATGACGGAAGGGTGTACGAGTATACTTTTCAACCTGAAGAAAAGGTTGAATTGTCTTCTGGCTTTGCACCTAAAGACCATAATGATAAAGATCCGAACTTAAAACCGGATCATCCATTTGAACTCAGTGATAACGCTTCTGCCAACCAAGAAATGCAACGACTTGTTAAAGAGTACGGCAATTAATTTAAATAAATGACGAAATAAAAACCCAAGTCCTTTGGAAGCGGACTTGGGTTTTATCAATATCGTATTATTTTTGGTTATATTTTAAATATGCTGCGATACCTTTCATGATGTCGTATTCTGGACGGAAACCTAAATCTTTCAACGGAGACACATCTGAGTAAGAATGTTTGATATCTCCAGCCCGTGCATCTGTAAATGAATAAGGAATTTCATAACCGAAATAATCTGAGAAGGCATTAAACACAGTAATTAAATCAGTCTGTTTTCCTGTTCCGGCGTTAAATACTTTGCCATTTGTAGAATCATCTTCAATAACAATCCAAATCGCTTGCAATAAATCTTTGATATAAATGAAATCACGTGTTTGTTTTCCATCACCGAAGAAGGTGAAAGGAGCTTTATTCAAGAATTTTTGATTAATAATTGATAGGACGCCTGAATAATCCGATTCTGGATTTTGTCTTGGACCGTATACATTGAAGAAACGCAATGCGACAGTCGGCAAGCCATAGAGCGTATGATAAATTTTAGTATATTGTTCACCCGCAAATTTTTGCACAGCGTAAGGTGACAATGGATTAACATTTGAATCTTCTACCGACTTCGGCAAGTCTGGCAAATCTCCATAAATAGCTGCAGAAGACGCAAAGAAGAATTTTTTCAAATTAGTATTATGTTGACGAGTTGCTTCTAATAAATGAATTGTAGAATCGATATTGTCACCATTTGACTCGACGGGTTTTTCAACGGTTTCTACCACACTTACCATTGCAGCCAAGTGAAAGATATATTCGAATTGGTGTGTTTTAACTAAATCAGTTAGTAATTCATGATTTTGTACATTTTCTTGATAAAAATGTGCATCATCGATGAATGGGATGTTTTCTCTTTTTCCAGTAGATAAATTATCTACGACAAATACTTCGTTGCCTTCATTGTGAAATCGCTCAGCTATATGTGAACCGATAAATCCTGAACCACCTGTAATTAATACTTTCATTTGAACAACCTTCCCTTGTAAATGATTATTTGAATAATATGTATATGAATAAATTTTAGCATTATAGTGATATTTATAAAAGCTATATGAAGCATATTTTGCTAAAGAGAATGTTAAGAAAGTAATAAAGTGAAATTTAAAAAAACAAGACTGCGGGAAGTCTTAAAAAGTAAAAAACAGTCGAAAATATGCTTGCTCGCGACGCGACGTCATATAGTAATTTGAAATTGAGGTGGAAAGTGGTTCAATTAAAATAAGCGAATTTGAATATAAGTGAGGTGAAAAGAAAATGATTTATACCACAGGTGAGCTTGCTAAGATCTGCAATGTTTCTGTACGTACAGTGCAATATTATGATCAAAAAGGGTTATTGAAACCTGATAAAGTTGAGAATAAGCGGAGATATTTCAGTGAAGCGGCTAAAATAAAATTAGAAATGATTAATGTTTTGAAAGAAATGGACTGTTCCTTAAAGGAAATCAAAACACTATTAGACGAAACAGATTCAATTAAAACTTTAAAATTCTTATTAAAGCAGAAAGAAGAAGAATTAGAAAAACAATTGGCTAAGCAGCAAGCAAAGCTTAAACAAATTCAAAATTTGAACGATGTCATCAGTCAAAATAGTGAAGAACCGCTTTCTAATGTCCTCAAATTTGATGAGATATCAGAGGGGATGATTGAGATGAAACAACTCAGACGTAATATTATGATTTCAGCAGGTATTGTAGGTATTTTCCAATATGGCAGTATAGCAGCTTCAATACTAAATCATGATTGGAAACCAGTGGGTATTGCAGCACCTTTTTTAATTACTTATGCAGCAGGAGTGAGTTGGTACTATTATAAAAATGTGAGTTATGTTTGTCCGAATTGCCAGTACACTTTTAAACCTTCTTTCATGAAAGTAATGTTAGCAAATCATACCTTTAAAACACGTAAGTTTGAATGCCCGAATTGCGGTGAGACGCATTATTGTGTAGAACTATTGGACAAAGAAAAGTTAAATGCAATAAAGCAAGAGCAAGCATAATTTAAAGGCGGGGCGATGAAATAATCTTAACCCAAATCATTTCGTTATCCCGCCCTTTAAAATTATACAGTGACATCTTTTTTAGCTAATTCAATTGTAGTACCAATTAAAGTTTGGATTCCTTTTTCAATTTCGGAAACTTCTACAGATTCTTTCGGCGAATGACTGACACCATCCTTACATGGAATAAAAATCATACTTGCAGGACAAATCAGTGCCATATTCATAGCATCATGACCTGCACCACTGAACATGAAACGATAGGAGTAATCAAGTTCTTCACAAACTTCTTCAGTTATATTGGCGATTTGAGGATTAAGACTTACTGGTGTATCAGCACCTAAGTCTTCTAAATCCGCTTCAATATTACGGCGTTCTGTAATCGTTTTAATCGCCTGTTCAATTTCAGAAGCGACTTGTTCACGAGATTCTGCTTCTTTGCCGCGCACGTCTATCAGCATTTTTACTTCACCAGGAATCGCATTCATCATATTAGGGAAAGGCTGCACATATCCTACTGTGGCTACAATACCTTCTTGGTGGTGCGACTGGGCGATAGATTCTACTTGCAAAGCAATTTCAGAAGCGGCAGTCAAAGCATCTTTACGCATCGGCATTGGAGTTGAACCAGAATGGCTTGTCTCACCCGTTAATTTTAATTTATAACGATGAGGAGCAGCGATGTGTGTGACGATGCCGATGTCTTTGTGTTTGTTTTGCAAAATAGGACCTTGCTCGATGTGTAATTCAAGATATGCTTTCAAGTCACCTTTATGATAGAAATCATTTTCTGACGGCATGCTCTGTTTTAAAGTATCTACTAAATGGAAAAGTGTTTTTCCTCTATCATCTGTAAGCTTCTTCATATCTTCAGCAGAAAGGTTTCCGGTAATATATTTACTGCCGAGCGTGGATTTATTAAAACGTGCAGATTCTTCACAAGTAAATGCTACTATTTCAATAGGGTGATCTGTTGCGATTTGATGTTCATTCAAATGCTGAATGACTTGCAGTGCGCCCACTACTCCCAACAAACCATCGTAACGGCCGCCATCTTTTACTGTGTCGATATGTGAGCCAAGCATCACTGGTGGTAGCGTATTATCCTTTCCTTTGCGCCGTGCAATTACATTCCCGAAGTAATCAAAGTGTACTTCCAGACCTGCTTCTTGACAAAGCATAGAAAATTTCAAAGCAGCGAGTCGTTCTGCATGACGAAATGCAATACGATTGATGCCGCCCGTTTCTTCATCGTACCCATAATTGTTAAACGTATTTAAATGATTCATGACTGTATCTATGTTCATAATCTTCAAACCCTTTCTTAAAAAATAAGAAGAGCAGGACAGAAAAAATAATGAATTGAAATTATTTCTTCATCCTACTCTGACTCCGGCAAAGCTGCTTAATAAAACAGGCTGAGACTATCCTTTTATGTCTCAGCGCCTTGATAAAGAATGATTATTTACTTTCATTTTACCACAATAAAAATACAATCCTTTGAAATATACTGAAGATTATTGAAATTCTTGAAGAACTGTCTTGAAATAATGCTAGGGTCATCTTAAAATTGAATTAATATTAAGTAGAGGCTGTAAGCTGGGTAATCCAGTTTGCATGCCTCTCAACTTTTTTGGAATATTATTTTAAAAAGGAAGGAAGCGTTTAAATGTCATCGAATACTCCGTATCAAACGGGACGCATCAAAGATAGTTGGGTCCTAGTCATAGCCATTGTGTTAGTGGCCTCGACTTTACGTGCGCCTTTAACTGCAGTGGGTCCAGTCATCGACCAAATTAAAGATGCGCTTCACATTTCAAATAGTGTAGCTGGTATTCTAACGACCATCCCGCTTATCATCTTCGGGATTATTTCCCCGTTAGTTTCGAAAATTACTGCCAAACTCACTATGTCTCGTACTGTTTTCTTGGCGATAGCCATTATCTTACTGGCTTTAATTGTAAGGGTTTTAGGCGTATTCAACTTTTTTATCATAGGAACTCTATTATTAGGGGTAGGGATTGCATTAAATAACGTTGTTTTACCTAGTTATGTAAAATGGAAATTTCCTATGCAAGTCGGAATTATGACTGGCTTATATAGTGGTACGATGAATTTCACTGCAGGTTTAGGCGGCGGATTAAGTTTTCCTTTATCAGAAATCGGAGGATATCGTTTATCGCTCTCTTTTTGGATTATTTTCGGAATGATTGCTGCGATCTTATGGTTGCCTCAAATGAAAAGCGGTTCTAAAGCTGAGAAGAAAATGCTTGAGGAAGTAGAGCACAAAGATCGTAAGAGATTTCATGTGTCACGCTCTAAATTGGCTTGGTCGATTGCTTTGATGATGGGCTTCCAATCTATGATTTTTTATACCTTTGTAGCATGGGTGCCTTCAATTTTAGTAGACCGGGGATTAAACCAATCTAGTGCGGGTTACTTATTGATGTTGAATCAATTCTCTCAAGTACCGATGACCTTCCTTTTCCCGATTCTGGCTTCTAAAATGAAGAACCAGAAACTGCTTATTACCATAGTATCAGCACTCTTTATTATTGGGTTTGCACTTTTCTTTACACAATCATTTACTCTCTTAATTATAGGTATGATTTTAGCAGGTTTCGGAATGGGTTCTGGATTTAGTTTATGTATGACCTTCTTCTCAATCCGTGCAAGAACGAGTGATGGCAGTATTGCTTTATCTGGCTTTGGCCAATCTGTCGGTTACTTTGTAGCAGCAATCGGTCCTTTCTTTGTCGGTCTTTTACATGATCTTACAGGCGGATGGGTTTCAGGAATTATTGCGCTTATCATTATGGGTATCTTATTCTACATCTTTGGATTAGCTTCTTCACACGGTGAAGTTGAAGATGAATTAGCATAGGGAATGGGATAGAAAATAATTGTTGATTAAAATCATTCCGTTATACTTAAATCAAGAAAATAAAGGGGTGAAAGAAGTGGGTTATTTTAATGATTATTTAAATACTATTGAACAACCGGACCATCGAAAGAAGATGGAAGCTATATTTAATTGGGTAGACACAACATTTCCTGAGTTAGATAAAGTCATCAAGTGGAATCAGCCGATGTATACACATCATGACACGTATATTATTGGTTTCAGTAAAGCGAAAGCACATATTTCTGTGAATCCTGAAGCAGCAGGAATGAAGCCTTTTATCCAACGGTTTGAAGCAGACGGCTATACTTATACAGAAAATTTATTTCGAATTAAATGGACGGACGAAGTAGATTATCTCTTATTAAAAGAGATTATTGAATTTAATTTGCAAGACAAAGCAGAGACTACTACATTTTGGAGAAACTATAAATAATAGTAAAGGCTGACACAGCATACTTCTATGGAGAGCTGCGTCAGCTTTTTCAATTTTAATTTAATTTTGCTTTGCGTCGATCTTTCCAATAAAGCAACGCTTCTATGATAAAGACAATAATGAGTGAGAAACCGAATAACGGCATTAAAGTCCCTAAAATGAAGAGTGTAATAATCAAGCTGATAGACATTGGTTTTTTAATACGTCTTGGCAATGGTTGCGGTGTTTTCATGCGGCCTAAGCGTTTAAACCAAGATAAGAAACCTAAAATAATACCGCCTAAGAAGGCTAAACATACTAATAGGTTAATAATTTTGTTGGCAATGCCGAATAAATGACCTTCGTGAAGCGGGATACCCCAAGTTAACCATTTAGCTAAAATACCGTAATCCTGGTAATTGACTTGACCCAATTTCTTACCTGTATATTGATTTATATACATTGTTGTTTCTTTATAAGGTGAGACGTCAAAACCAGTCACACCGCTATTGCTTGCTCGTGATAAAGTGAACGAGCCATCTGCACTGGTTGGATACACAATAGCATAAGGACGTTTTAATCCTTCTTTTTGCGCATCTGACACTACTTTATCTAAAGATAATTGACCTGGTGTGTGCGTCATCGGCATAGCCATACCGCCATGATGACCCCCGCTACTTGATTCAGGCGCTTGTTTCTTTTTCATGGCCCAAGGAATTTCATTCGCTTCTGATTTAGGAGGATTGGCTGCAATCTGTGTTTGTCCTAAAGCTGGGTATGCAGTTGCAATTTTATTAATCTTATCTCCCATAAATCCTGACCAAGGCAATCCTGTAAATACCAGAATTAACATCGGAATAGCAATAATGATGCCGACAATCGAATGCCATTTCTGCAAACGTAAATTACGGCTATTTTGAGTTAATAAATGTTTGCGGAACATCATATAAATACCGGAAAGTATCATGAAGACCGTCCAACATGCTGTGAGTTCTACCAAGTAATTAATCACTGTATTTTCCGTTGACAGTGAACTATGTATACTCCGTGTCATATTAGAATACGTATATTTAGCATTTTGCTGAGCTACAATCTGATTGTGGTTATCTAAGAAGATATAGTATGAATTTCCATCCATATCACCGATTGTAATGCGGTTATTATAAGGGGCTTGCATCATACTGACTTTATTAATCATATATCCAGGATGTTCTTTCTCAATTTGCTTAATCGCATCATTTAGAGATTGCTGCTGATGATGCTCGCTATGTCCATAGAATTCATGTTTATAAAAATGATTTTCAACTTCTGGGAAGAAGAGATATGCGATTCCAGATAGCGTTAATGTAATCAGCAACGGCGTTATAAAGATCGCCGCATAGAAGTGAAGTCTCTGAAGCGGATTAAATGTATTTTTCATTAAGTATTACCTCTTTATCTATTTATATAGGAATCATTACGATTTGTAAAAAGACTACATTTCATTATTACAGATTTATAGATAAATAAAAGGACATTTATTTGTCATATTTTGAAAATTTTATGGCGGTAGTGTGACAATTCGGGAATTAAACCGAATATTAATTAACATTTCTTTTCTATTAACCAATAGCTATTGACTTCAAAATAATTTAGGAATAATATATTCAGAAAATTAAGTCTTTAGTACGTAACACACATCTCAGAAGGGAACATCTTTTATGGAACAAACACTTACTAAGCCTGGCACTAAAATAGGACCCAAACAATTTTTATTCAATCTTTTGAATGGAGTAGCAATCGGTATAGTTGCTGCTTTGATTCCTAATGCAATTTTAGGTGAAATTTTAAGAGCACTGATACCTTTTCATCCCATTTTTAAAATGATTTTAAGTGTATCAGTACTAATTCAATATACAGCACCTTGTTTAATAGGCGCTGTCGTAGCATATCGTTTTCGCTTCTCGCCACTCGGTATCGCAGTGGTTGCTGCTTCTGCAAGTATCGGCAGCGGGCAAGCCGTATTCAAGAATGGAGCATGGGTACTTTTAGGTATGGGTGATTTAATCAATGCAATGTTTGCCACTGCACTCGCTTGCATGATGATCTTGCTTATCGGCGAACGATTCGGCAGCTTGAATTTAATCATCTTGCCGACATTTGTAGCAGTATCTACTGGCTTTATAACAGTGCATACCTTGCCCTATGTAAGATTAGTAACAACTTCAATTGGCAGTATGATCAATTATTTTACAGAACTACAGCCGATTCCAATGTGTATCTTAATATCTTTAGTTTATGCGTCTATCGTTATCTCACCTATATCTACTGCAGCGCTATCGATGGCAATCGGTATAACAGGATTGGCAGCCGGCTCAGCATCGATTGGAATTGCCTCTGTGGAAGCAGTCCTTACATTAGGTACGTTAGGTGTGAATCGTTTAGGTGTACCGCTAGCCATATTTTTAGGCGGGGTTAAAATGATGTTGCCGAATTTAGTTAAACATCCGATTATATTTTTACCGCTCACTACGACTGCCGTTGTATCTGGTTTTGTAGCAAGTTTGATTGGAATTGGAGGCACAAAACAATCGGCTGGATTTGGTATTATCGGACTTGTGGGCCCAATCAACGCTTTTAGATTTTTAGAGGGTGATAATTTTTTAGTTAAAGTTGCACTTTGCGCAGTCGCATTTTTTGTTGTGCCTTTTATTACAGCTTTTATTGTTCATTTTTTATTTATCAAAGTATTTAAAATTTACGATAAAGATATCTTTCGTTTTTTAGGATAAGAAAATGAGGGGGAGCAGAACAGAAATAACGCTGAGATTATATGATGTTTTAATCCCTTCTTTTTCTTTAAAATGCTAAAATTGCACTATTCCTACCTTTTAAGTCAAAATTGCTATTGACTTTCAAAGCATTTCAATCTAAAATTATCAGAATATTATAAAAATAAATTCGTGCACAAAATTCCAACAACATAGGAGGCGAAATTATTATGGCAAGTACACTTACTAAACCAGGCACTAAAGTAACACCTAAAGTCTTTTTATTTAATGTTTTAAATGGGGTGGCTATCGCCATTATAGCAGGGTTGATTCCCAATGCCATTTTAGGCGAAATCTTGAAAGCATTGAAACCGCATTTTCCAATTTTTGGAGAATTGCTGCTCATTACCACATCTATACAATTCGCTGTCCCTCTCTTAGTAGGCGCACTTGTGGCACACCGATTTAATTTTTCGCCGCTCGGTATTGCAGTAGTAGCTGCCTCTTCGTTTATCGGAAGCGGTGCCGCCGTCTTTAAAAATGGCACATGGGTAATTACAGGAATTGGAGATTTAATCAATACTATGTTTGCAGCAGCGCTCGCTTCATTCTTGATATTGCTGATTGGTGAACGTTTCGGCAGTTTGAACCTTATCATCTTGCCGACATTTGTAGCTGTACTCACAGGCTTCATTACCTTACATACACTGCCTTATGTGAAAATGGTGACAACTGCAATCGGTCATATGATCAATACCTTCACAGAAATGCAGCCAGTTATAATGTGTGTACTGATTGCACTCGTTTATAGCATCATCATTATTTCGCCTATCTCAACTGTAGCGACATCTATGGCTATCGGCATCAGCGGCCTGGCAGCCGGTTCAGCATCCATAGGTATTACCGCTGCAGAAGCGGCACTTGTATTTGGCACATGGGGCGTTAACCGCTTAGGTGTACCTTTAACTATTTTCTTAGGCGGAGTAAAAATGATGCTGCCGAACATGGTCCGTTACCCGATTATGTTGCTGCCTATTACTACTACAGCTGCCATTTCAGGATTCGTAGCCAGCTTCATCGGGATAGGAGGAACCAAAGAATCAGCCGGCTTCGGTATCATCGGACTTGTTGGACCTATCAACGCCTTCAGATTCTTAGAAGGCGACAACGTTATCATTAAACTCATACTCGTAGCCATCGCATTCTTTGTCGTTCCATTTACCGTTGCATTCATTTCACATTTTATTTATATGCGCGTGCTTAAAATCTACAATAAAGATATCTTTAAATTCCTGGGATAAACCTGAGAGTGAGCAAGCAGACACGGCCGACGCTTGCTCTCTTTTTTTGGTGGAAAAGCAAAACTTGTGAGAGTGGAAAAAATGCCAAGAGTACTTAAAAAACTAAGTATTCTTAACCAAGTACTCTTAAATAGGAAGAAAGAGTGTAAAATTTGTACAAAAAAAGTCTTTTACTTCCGTTAAAGTTGTATTATAGTATAACAATACGAATGGAAGGGCTTTCACAATAAGTTGTCAGAATAATGATACGATTGAAAGCCAAAGAATAAAACACTAAAAAATCAGCTGTGACGAGATGATAAATTAAATTTCATTTAATGTTATTTCCGTTTCGCATATATTCATCTTAATCGTAATGAAGTGACTAAAAATGTTATAATAGGGATTGTTGGATTTTTCTGTATATACTGAAAACCAACTCTAAACTAAACAACGTAATTTTAAACAAAGGGGGCTATGAGATGGATTATCAAATCATAAATGAGCAATCTATTATGATTAAATTCGAGCCGCAAATTGATCCGGAAACATTTAAAAAAGTACAACAGATTGTGAAGTATTTAGAACAACAAGCAATTGAAGCTATCACAGAAGTTGTGCCATCATACAGAGCGGTGATGATTCATTTTGATCAAACAAAGATTAATGCACAAGAACTGATTGATACATTGAATTTAGACAACTTAGATTTAGCAGATATTGAAGTATCAGAGAGTTCTAAAATTGTTTATATTCCAGTCGTATACGGGGGAGAATACGGACCGGATCTTAAAGCAGTAGCCGAACACAATCAGTTATCTACTGATGAAGTCATAAAATTACATACAGAACCTACTTATTTAATTTATATGCTAGGATTTATGCCTGGTTTCCCTTATCTTGGAGGATTAGATGAGCGTCTGTATACCCCAAGAAGAGATGAACCGAGAGTTCGTATTGATGCTGGGTCTGTCGGCATTGCGAACAATCAAACAGGTTTATATCCGCAAGATTCACCAGGCGGTTGGCAAATTATCGGTCGAACGCCATTAGATGTCTTCGACTTAAATCGTGAACCGATGACGTTATATGCTGCTGGTGATAATATTCAATTCTATGAAATCAGTGAAGCTGATTTTGATGAAATTATGACAGCAAAGCATGAACCGGATTTTGATTTAGAAAAATGGGTGAATCGTTAAGATGAGTATCAGAATAAACAAACCAGGACTATTTTCTACAATTCAAGATGAAGGACGTATCGGTCATCAAAAGGATGGGTTTTCAGGAGCAGGGGCTTTAGATATTTATAGTTTCCGCTTAGGCCAATCCTTAATTGGAAATAAAGGCCCGGCTATTGAAGCAACTATTATTGGACCTTCACTTACATTTTTAGAAGACGACACTATCGTAATAACTGGCGCAGAATTTAAAGCTGAATTAAACGGTCGTCCAGTACCGCATCAAACTGTAGTTCAAGTGTACAAAGGTGATGAACTTGTGATGAATGCAGCTGTTAAAGGTGCACGCGGGTACTTATTCTTTGGACATCCATTAGATGTGCCGGAAGTTGCAGGCAGTTATTCCACTCATACACGTACAAAAATGGGCGGACATGAAGGCAGAGCGCTGAAGAAAGGTGACTTTGTCCATCAGAAGCTTAATGAAACATATCGCAAGCACGTAGGGTTCTCTAGCGATTTAGATTTAATTCATGAGGATACAGATACAATTCGTATTGTAGAAGGTCCTCAATTTGACAGCTTTTCTGATGAAAATCATGAAAGCTTAGTTTCTGAGCCGTTTGAGATTTCAGAACAATCAGATCGTATGGGCTTTCGTTTGAAAGGGCCATCGATTCCACCTAAAGAAAGCGCAGATATCATTTCAGAACCTGTTGCTTTAGGAAGCATCCAAGTGCCGAATGATGGTAATCCGATTATTCTGATGAATGATAAACAAACTGTCGGCGGTTATACGAAAATCGCGACGGTTACACAATTAGATTTAAGCGTACTCGCGCAAAAGAAACCTGGAGAGAAAATTAATTTTGAATGGGTTTCAATTGAAGATGCGATTAAAGATTTAGAAGAATACAACGATGGTTTCGAAGACATATTGAACAATGTCGAAAGAGAACCGTTATTTGATTTACGGGAATTAAGAATTACGGCGAATCGTATTTGCGAATTATTAGAGGGGGAGAAATAATGAAGTTAGAAGAAATTAAAGATTTAATTAATTTAGTAAAAGAGAACGAAGTAAATAAGTTTAAATATAAAGATGAAGAACGTGAAATTGAATTAGATTTTTCAACTCCACAACAAACACAACCTGCTGCACAAATTCAAACACAAGCGACTTCAAGTGCGACGCCTGAAAATAACACAGCGTCAGCAACTGATGAAGCGCCGGCAGGTAATACAATCAATGCACCAATGGTAGGTACTTTCTTCTTGCAAGATGCAAAAGATTTAACTGAACCATTATTTAAAGTTGGCGACAAAGTCAGCAAAGGCGACGTGGTTGGCTTTATCGAAGCGATGAAAGTCATGAATGAAGTAACAAGTGATGTAGATGGAGAAGTGACAGCGATTTTAGTCGACCATGGTACAAATGTCGAGTATGATCAAGCGTTGATTGAAGTTAAATAAAGGGGTGTGAAATTATCATGTATCGTTGTTTAATTGCAAACAGAGGAGAAATCGCTGTACGTATCATCCGTGCTTGTCGTGAATCAGGCGTGGGTACGGTTGCTGTATACGCGAAGGGAGATGAAAAAAGTCTGCATGTCAGTTTAGCAGACGAAGCGATCTGTATCGGAGAAGCTAATCCTTTAGACAGCTATTTAAATATTGAACGCATTATTGCGGCGGCTGAAATTTCAGGTGCAAATGCCATTCACCCAGGATACGGCTTCTTATCAGAAAGTCCTACTTTTGCGCAAAAAGTAGAAGAAAATGATATTTATTTCATTGGACCTACAAGACGTACAATGGAAATGATGGGTGACAAAATTACAGCACGTCAAACTGTCCACAATGCAGGCGTACCGATCATTCCAGGTTCAACTGGCGCAGTCAACTCTGTAGAAGAAATTGAAGAAATTGCTAAAGATATCGGTTATCCGGTTGTATTGAAAGCAGCGAGCGGCGGCGGTGGTAAAGGCATCCGTATCGTTAAAGAAAAGAAAGACTTAGAAAAGTCCTTCAAAGAAGCACAAAGTGAAGGTAAAAAATACTTTAACGATGACCGCATTTACGTCGAAGCATTTATTCCAGTTGCCAAACACGTAGAAGTACAAGTTATTGGTGACGGTAAAGAAAATTACGTTCATTTAGGAGAACGTGATTGTTCTGTACAACGTAAAAACCAAAAATTAATTGAAGAATCACCTTGTGCAGCCTTATCTGACGAAAGACGCCAAGCTATCTGTGATGATGCTGTTAAAGTTGCAAAGGCTTCGAATTACCGCAGTGCCGGTACAATCGAGTTCTTAGTTACTGAAGATGCTTATTATTTCATTGAAATGAATGCGCGTATCCAAGTTGAACATACTGTTACAGAAATGCGTGCAGACCGTGACTTAGTTAAGTCGCAATTATACTTAATGAAATATGATGAACTTCCATATACGCAAGAAGACATTCATTTCACTGGTCATGTCATTGAAGCACGTATTAATGCTGAGAACCCGGAACGCAAATTCCAGCCTTCACCAGGTAAGGTCAAAGCGTTGCACTTGCCTCAAGGCTTTAACGTACGTGTAGACTCATTACTTTATCCAAACTATATCGTATCGCCATTCTATGATTCGTTGGTTGCCAAAGTAATTGTCAAAGCAAGCGACCGCGCACTAGCCATTGAAAAGTTAAAATCTACTTTAGATGAAATGGTGATTGAAGGTTTCTCTACAACAGCTGATTTCTTATATGCTGTATTATCATATCCTGCTTATGCAGAAGGCGATGCAAGTGATGTAGATATCAAGTTCTTAGATCGTCATCATATTATTAAGGGGGCATCATAATATGCAAATAGATTTAAACTGTGATTTAGGTGAAGCATTCGGTAATTATTCATTCGGAGGAGACCATCAAATCATTCCGGTGATTACTTCAGCGAATGTAGCTTGCGGATTTCATGCAGGTGATGAAAATGTCATGAATGAAACAGTGAAATTAGCGAAAGAGCATGGTGTCGGTATTGGTGCGCATCCTGGATTCCATGATTTGCAAGGCTTTGGACGTCGTAATATTGATATGGCTCCAGATGAAATTTATACCTTAGTGGCTTATCAAATTGGCGCGTTGCAAGCCTTTTGCCAAATCCACGATGTGAAAATCAATCATGTGAAACCACATGGTGCATTATACAACATGGGTGCACGTGACAAAGATATTGCACACGCTATTGCGCAAGCAGTATATGACGTGGATCCATCGCTTATCTTAGTCGGACTATCTAACACTTTGTTGATTTCAGAAGCTGAAGCAATCGGCTTGAAGACAGCATCTGAAGTGTTTGCTGATAGACGCTATGAAGCAAATGGCCAATTAGTCAGCCGTAAAGAAAGTGATGCGGTCATCACAGATACTGATGCAGCAATTGAACAAGTGATTAAGATGGTTAAAGACAACAAAGTGACAGCGAAAGATGGAACTGAAATAGATATTCAAGCAGATACAATTTGTGTGCATGGCGATGGTGTGCATGCATTAGAATTCGTATCGAAAATTCGAGAAAGATTAACGAAAGAAGGTATTTCGATTACGAAACTAGGGGGTTAATATATGGGAGAAAACAAACAAACAAAGACGGATTTCGAGTTCACAAAGGAGCATAAACGCCTGTTACTCGGATCAGTTTTCTTGATGGCAACATCAGCAATCGGGCCGGCGTTCTTAACACAAACAGCTGTATTTACAGCACAATTTGCAGCGAGCTTCGCATTTGCGATTTTGCTTTCAATTATTATTGATATCGGAGCACAGATCAATATCTGGCGTGTCTTAGTAGTAACAGGTCTTCGTGGACAAGAAATTGCGAACGAGATGGTAAAGGGATTAGGTACTTTCATCTCTATCCTGATCGCAATAGGCGGATTAGCCTTTAACATTGGTAATATTGCCGGTGCTGGACTAGGTTTAAATGCCATTTTTGGAATTGACGTCAAATGGGGCGCAGCGATTACAGCTGTTCTAGCCATTGGCGTGTTCGTAAGTAAGAGCGGTCAAAAAGTGATGGACGTTGTCACAATGGTTTTAGGGGTACTCATGATTCTGATTGTGGCTTATGTAATGGTGGTTTCCAACCCTCCATATTTAGAAGCAGCACATAGAATGGTCTTACCTGAACATCCTGCAGCATTAGTATTGCCGATTATTACACTGGTCGGTGGTACAGTAGGTGGTTACATTACTTTCGCAGGTGCACACAGAATTTTAGACTCTGGTATCAAAGGTAAAGAATATTTACCATTTGTTAACCAATCAGCGATTTCTGGTATCTTAACTACTGGTGTAATGCGTGGTCTATTATTCTTAGCAGTATTGGGTGTAGTTGTAACAGGTGTTACTTTAGATCCTGAAAACCCACCTGCATCTGTATTCCAACATGCTTTAGGACCAATTGGTAAAAATATTTTCGGTGTTGTATTATTTGCAGCAGCATTATCTTCAGTAATCGGTTCTGCTTATACAAGTGCAACATTCTTGAAAACATTGAGTAAATCATTAATGAAACGTAGTAATTTAATCGTTATTACATTTATCGTTGTTTCAACATTAATCTTCTTATTCATCGGTAAACCAATCAAATTATTGATTATTGCTGGTGCATTGAACGGACTTATCTTACCTATTACTTTAGGTACGATACTTGTCGCGAGTAAGAAGAAATCGATTGTCGGAGACTATAAACATCCAACTTGGATGCTAGTCTTCGGTATCATCGCCGTTGTTGTAACAATTATCACAGGAATTTTCTCATTCCAAGGTTTAGCTGAACTTTGGAGTTCATAATTAAAGTGAAAAAATAAGGCGCGGGCAGCCTAGTCCGTGTCTTATTTTTTTATTGCTTTTCAAGGTTTTCTTTTTAAAAAAAGAATAAAGATATTGGATGTATATTAAAGTTGATAAACGTTATAATAATAGTAATGTAAGCGCTTAGAAGGAAAGGTGACAACTATGGTAAACGAAGCAGTTATTGGTATTGATTTAGGTACGAGTGCGATTAAATTATTGGCGGTGTCTAGAGAGGGGGAGGTCTTGGGTGTGCAGAGTGAGCCACTGCCGCTTTATCAAGATTATCCTGGTTATTCGGAACAAGATCCTGATGAGTGGAATGCCGCGATGCAGCGTGGTTTGAAGCATTTATTGAGACAACCGCAAATGGCTGAGGTGGTTATCAAGGGAGCTTCGTTCTCTGGGCAAATGCACGGCTTAGTGTTGGTAGATGAAGCGGGGAGACCGTTAAGACGCGCTATTCTGTGGAATGATACACGGACGACTCCTCAATGTGAACTAATTAAAGAGAAACATGGCGACCAAGTACTGGGAAATCCGGTGGTGGAAGGATTTACGTTAACAAAATTATTATGGGTGAAAGAGAATGAGCCTGAAGTGTGGGGAAAAGCAGCAGCGTTTATGTTGCCGAAAGATTATCTCCGCTATTGTTTGACTGGCGAAATTTTTACAGAGTTCTCGGATGCGGCGGCAACGATGTTATGGAATCCGCAGGCCAAAGCCTGGGATAAGGAGTTAGGTGAGGAATTTGGAATTCCTGATATTTATCCTGATGTGCTGCAATCACATGATGAGGCAGGCACCTTCAATGCTTTGTTGGCAGCTGAACTCGGCTTAGGGACAGATGTTCCGGTATTTGCTGGTGGTGCTGATAATGCATGTGGTGCGCTAGGTTCTGGCGTTATTAATCCTAATGATTCGATTTGCAGTATTGGCACTTCGGGTGTGTTGTTGATTTGCGAACCTGTGGGCGGCGCTGAAGGATATGGTCATAAGATTCATTTGATGAATCACGCGGTGCCAGATGTCAATTATTTGATGGGCGTGACATTGAGTGCAGGGTATAGTTTGAGTTGGTTCAAGCGGGAGTTTTATGCGGATGAAAGCTTTGAACAGTTGTTGGATGAGGCACGAGAAGCGGGCATTGGCGCACATGGTCTGATCTTCACACCTTATTTAGCGGGAGAACGCACACCCCATGGAGATGCTTCGATTCGCGGCAGCTTTATCGGTATCAGCGGCTCGAACACACGCGGCGACTTTGCACGTGCAGTAGTGGAAGGCATTACTTACTCATTATATGATTCGTTAATTTACTTGCGCAGTGTCGGAAAAAATGTCACGAAAATTGTCTCTACCGGCGGAGGGGCGAAAAGCGATTTCTGGCTGCAATTACAAGCAGATGTATTTAATGCAGAAATTTATAAACTGAAACATGAAGAGGGACCGAGTATGGGCGCAGCTATGTTGGCGGCGTATGGTTTAGGATGGTATCCAAGTTTAACAGATTGTGCGAAACAATTTATTCATTATACAACGACGTTCAAGCCAGATTTAAAACGTCATAAAGCTTACGAAGATTACTTCCAAATTTATCAACAAGTTTATAATGCGACAAGACGTTTGACTAAGAACTTATTAGAATTGCAGAAAAAATAAGAGCATAGTGAAGGGAAAGATATCGGATTTAACTATACAATTAGGAAGTTCTTCCTACTATATATTCTGTTGAGAAAAGAACGGGGGCTGGGATAATAGTATCCCGGCTCCCGATTCAATTGCCTATTTCACATGATTACTTGCCATTTTTTTCTAAATAATAGCCAATCCATGCGCCTACAGGAATACCGATGATAGGCGTTGTGATTGCACTAAGTACAATAACTGAACCAATCATAATCAAACCATTCTTAGAACCAAATCGCATGTGCTTGATTGTTTCGACCATATCTCCAACATACTCTTTAAATGACATAATATTACCTCCTAGCAATTAATTTATTTGTAATTAGTATTCATCTATAATATATCATGAATTGGAGAAATTAGATATAATCAACTATATGTAGACCTAAATAATAAAGTAGGTGAGTTAAATGAAGTTCGAATATTTGAGTGAGGAAACAGAACGATTAGTGATCAGACCTCTCCAACACTCGGATTATCAAGCATGGCTAACAGGCTTTTGCGGACGTTTCGACTCACGATCTCCTTATGATGAAGGCAGATTAGATATGTCGATTTGTACTGAAAATTGGTATAACCAACTTGTAGACAAGCACCATCAGTTTATTAAAGAAGACAAGATTTACATATTCGGTATATTTCGCAAAGCGGATGGGATGCATTTGGGGAATTTAGATATCGTGACCTTGTCTCGCAGTCACTTTCAATGGGCAGAGTGCGGTTACACGATTCATAATCAATTTTGGCGCAAAGGTTATGCGTTTGAAGCGTTGACAGCCATGTTGAAGATTGCGGATAAACGGTTGAAGTATCACCGTGTTGAAGCCCATGTGAATATTGGAAATATACCTTCTGCGAAATTATTGGAAAAAGCAGGATTTCAGTATGAATGTACGCGTGAAAAATTTATTTTTGAAAACGGAGAATGGACAGATCACCTTGTATACGCTAAAACGTTGAATAATATGCCTCCGGTTAATATGTAATGTTATTTTTTACAAAAAATTTAAAAACATAAGACTGAAAATTATGTATACTATAAATAAGTAATAATTCGAGAAAGGCAGGAGGTCAAGTTCAACATCATGAAAGGGAGAATACTTGTTTCATCAGATATTCATGGTCATGGAGCAGCCTTGGCCAAACTCTTAAAATATGTAGATTATAATCCTAAAAAAGATCAATTAGTGCTCTTAGGAGATTATGTAAATAATGGCCCTGATTCAACGGGCACTTTAAAAATGGTCAAGAAATTACATAGCGAAGGTGCAATTGTATTATTAGGCAATCATGATGTACGGTGGATGAAATCGAAGGAGAAGCGGAAACGTAAGTGGCGTTCTGTGTTGCAAGAGTTTGATAGTATTGCGAAAATCGATGACTATCTATTTGTTCATGCCGGCGTAAATCCTTCTAAATCATTATCGAAACAAAAAATGTCTGAGGTCACTGGATTTGAATCAGATGTGGCCTTATCTCGGAAAATAAAAGGTAGATGGGTCGTCCATGGACATGTCCCAACCCGTCGCTATGGTGCGAAGAAGAATAAGATTTACATCAAAGGTCATACTATCGACATTGATACAGGGGCTGGTCATGGTGAGCGCTTGTCTTTAGTCGATTTAACACACCAGCAAGTTTGTTCAATTGAAGTAGAGCGTTTGAAAAAAGTACATGAGTATAGTTTCGGTTAGATGAAAGACCTTGAAAGTTTGAAATAACAACTTCAAGGTCTTCAAATATTTATAAAAGGGAGGGGATGATATACCAGATTCTCTTTCTCTATTTAACAGGATATTTTAATAAGAGAAATCGCCAAAGTGTATAGGCGGGAGAGTCGCGCCTCGACACTTTTCCCTATCCGCCCCTCATCTCCTCATAAAAAATATAAATCCCCCTTAATCAGACAAAGAAAAAGAGTTGAGACCTCCATAGAAGTCCCAACTCTTCTTCCCAAAATGGGCAGTAGCTACCTGAACAGTAAAAGTTAGATTTACCAGCGCGAAAGAACGATATAACATTTCGGCCCCGCGCGCTCCCAACTATTATATTAAGACGCATGTTTCTGATGTTTTTTCATTTCTTTAGGCATTGCATGTCCGCAACCTTTGTTGATATCGCATGCTGCACATTTACCTTGCTTAGACTTTTTGAAGAAGCGGACTAAAGTATAAGCGGCATAGCCGAAGATTAATAAAATAATGACAGCGTTGATTAAAATTGTCATTGTACAATTCCTCCTTAACCAAAAAGTTGACTGCCTTGATAGACAATAAATGTTAGAACATAGGCAATTACAACAGGGTAAAGTGTTGCAATAATTGTCCATTTCCAAGAGACGGTTTCTTTACGAATAGCTGCAACCGTAGATAAGCATGGAATATACAACAAGATAAATAACATAAATGCGTATGCAGATGCTGGTGTAAAGTGTGTAGATATCATTCTTGTCAGTCCATGACTGTCAGTCGCATAAATAATGGCCATGGCACTTACCACGACTTCTTTTGCTAAGAAGCCAGGAATTAAAGTTGCACCGGCTTGCCATGTACCGAAACCAAGCGGCACTAATAATGGTGCAATACAAGCTCCGATGATTTGCAAGAAACTGTGATCGACGTTAACTCCGAAGCCAGTCGGTCCTGCATAATTCAACATCCAAATGACGACTGAACCGCCGAAGATAAAGGTACCGGCTTTTTTCACAAAGCCTTTTGCTTTTTCCCAAGTGCTGCGCCACAACGTTTTAGCTGATGGTAAACGGTAAGGTGGCAACTCAATTACAAAGACAGAGTTTTCCTTCTTCAAAATCGTCTTCGTCATGACAAAGCTGACGGTCAAAGCTACTACGATGCCGATAACGTACAAACTGAGTACTACAAGGGCTTGGTTTTCTTTAAAAAAGACACCTGCAAATAGTGCGTAGACCGGAAGACGTGCGGAACAAGACATAAACGGCGTGATTAAAATGGTAGTTAACCGTTCTTTCTCTTGTTCAATACTTCTCGTAGCCATGACGCCCGGTACATTACAGCCGAAGCCGATAATCATAGGGATGAAAGATTTACCGTTCAAGCCTAAACCTTCCATAATCTTATCCATAATCAACGCAATACGTGCCATATAACCTGAATCTTCCAATACAGAGATGAAGAAGAATAAAATCATAATTTGCGGTACGAATACTAAGACAGCGCCGACCCCGGCAATAATACCGTCCGTGATCAAGTCTTTCAAGAATGGGAATAATCCAATCGCATCCATCGCTTGTTTAACCCAATCGGTAAAAGGACCGCCGATAAAATCATCCAGCCTATCTGACAATGGTGTACCAATCCATGAGAACGTTGCTTGAAAAATCAGCCACATAATGACTAAAAAAATCGGGATACCTACATATTTATTAGTCAATATTTTATCTACACGATCAGTCAGATATTGTTTCTTCTTATTAGGATGCGTAATGACACCTTCTAAAATATCATCAATATATTCCGTACGAGAGCGGCGCATACTGTCAACAATAGACATATCTAATTGTGTCGCTAAATTTTCTCTGATAGCGTTTAATTCAGGATGATTATGAGCGTCAATAAATTGTTCGATTGCAGGATTGCCCAATAAATATTGGACTGCGATAAAACGATGGCGTTTTGCTGGTAAATCCAATTGGTGTTTGAAGTAATGTTGCAGTTCTGATAATGCAGATTCAACTGCTGCTTCATAAGGAATTTTCAAAGGTTGAGCTGTAGATAAATCATCATCTTTGAGGAGCTCCAATATACTGTCGATACCTTGGCCGCTTCTCGCCACAATCGGCAATATCGGCATCTTCAACCGACGCATCAGCAAATTGCGGTTAATTTCAATACCGCGTTTCGCAGCCACATCACCCATATTCAAACATAAGAGAATTGGAGAGCCGAACTCCATTAACTGCGTCGTCAATAATAAGTTACGTTTCAACTGCACTGCATCCACAATATTGACAACTTTAGAAAAATTGTTGTGCAATAAATAATCTGTCACGACCGTTTCATCTTTAGAAATCGGCAATAAATCATAAATACCCGGCAAGTCGACCAATTCGCCTTGCTTATCCTTCAACATACCTACTTTCTTCTCAACCGTTACACCGCTCCAGTTCCCTACATATTCATAAGAACCAGTCAGTGCATTGAAAAGCGTTGTCTTGCCGACATTCGGATTGCCGACAATACAATAAGAATTATGCATCCGCTTGCTCCAACATTATTTTGCAAGCATCACAATGACGGATACCGATACATTGGCCATCCATCTCTAACGTGCATGGACCTTTCATAAAAAACTTCTGACGTACTTTAATTTTGCTTCCGATTGTAAAACCAAGTGCGCTTAATCGATGTGCAAGCATAGTATTTTCAAAATTAATACTCGTAATTTTATAAGTTAAACCTTTTTCGGCATTAGCTGCATGAACCATTAAAATGCCACCCTTCAAAACATAATTGTAATTGATTATTATTATCATTGATATCTTACACCCATCTTAAAAAGTCTACAATCTTTTTTTAAACAATATGAGATAAATGTAAAAAAGAAATAACGATGTAAGGATACAAATATTTAAGAGAAATACTCAACCTCAACGCCCACAAGGATTTCAAACCGTACGCCTTAACTGAGAATTTTTCGCAAAACCGTCACATCTTATTTCAAAAGAAACCTTTAGAAAGTTCGAATAATGTAAGAGAAAGTCCTCATCCTAGATTTAATTTTAAGTAGATGTAAGCAATTAACGAATATCATTTTAAATATCAATAAAGTTTGTAAATAATATGTAAAAAGTATGCAACATTTTAATTAATATCCCAAAATATACTTTTATATCCATTATAATGAATCACAAGCGGTCGGATTAGTCGTGAAAGCTAAGCATCATCAACGCTTCTGACATGTAGCATTCAATTTTCCGCATTACGGAGGTAACGAAGCAATATGGAAGAAAATAAAAGTTTTGATTTTTCAAAGTTATGGGAGATTATCAAGCGCAATTTGAAGTGGCTGATAATTCTGCCGATTGTCTGCCTATTATTGAGTGTGCTGTTTACAGCAGTAGCAGTACATCCCAAATACCAAGCAACTTCACAAGTCCTTATCAACAAGAGTGATAAAGGGGATTTAACTATGGCAGAGAAATTCCAAGCAGATTCTCAAATCGTCGCTACATATACTGACATCGCAAAAAGTCCACGTGTATTAAGCAAAGTGGCGGATGAAGTCGGACATGGAGAAGATGCGAATTCGATTTCAGAGAAAGTAGAAATTAGTAATGAGCCTAACTCGCAAGTATTGAACTTTACTGCTACAGATGAAAACAAAAAACGTGCTGAAAAAATTGCAGATCAGTCTGCTGAAATCTTCAAAAAGCAAATCGGCAGTCTTGCTGAAAAAGGTGACATTGAAGTCTTATCTAAATCAGCGGACAATGTTAAATCTACATCTGCAAGCATGGGTAAAAATGCCACAGTCGGCTTTATTGCAGGATTAATTCTAGCAGTCATCCTTATCTGTATTTTAGAATTCTTAAGAAATTCAAAAAAGCATAAAACACAGCGCAGTGAAACAACACACACACAACATACACATCAACGCAGACGTCCTAAAAGAGAAGATTTAACGCAAGGTGATGTGGATGAGTACGATAGACCTGATGAAGGAAATCATCTGCGCTAGTAAACTTATTGCACTATCAGTAGGTTGGGATTCTAATAGAACACCCGACCTCTTGCTTTTTCAACATCACTATAACTTGTATTTAAAGCACAGAGAGAGAACTTTAAATTGGGGTGAAAGAAAGTGTCCAAAATACCTGTCAGACAGCAGCGTCTGATATTCTTTTTAATTATAGATTCACTGATTGTTGCATTTTCTGTCTTTTTAAGTTATTCGATTCTAGAACCATACTTTCGTGGTTATTCATTAACATTATTAATCTTATCATCATTAGTTTTACTATGCTCGCACCATATTTTTGCGAGTGTTTTCAATTTATATCATCGTGCATGGGAGTACGCCAGTATTAATGAAATGTTTGTCATTGTCAAAGCAGTAACCTGTTCAATGGCCTTGACCGTACTGGTCGTTCCCTTTTTCACGCATGAAGGTCCATTTTTGAGATTGTATTTTATTACATGGATGATGCATATTCTGTTGATCGGAGGTTCAAGACTATCTTGGAGAATATTCAATAGAACAGTTAATCGCCGAGGACGAAAATCAAAAAACACTTTAGTTATCGGAGCAGGTGCAGGTGGTTCAATGCTGGTTCAACAAATGTTGAAACGTCCAGGTATGGGCATGGAACCTGTACTCGCAGTCGATGATGATCCAAATAAACAGAAATTAACGATTACAGAAGGCGTGAAAGTTCAAGGTAAAATTGAAGATGTACCTGATTTAGTACGCAAATATCGTATTAAGAAAATTATCATTGCAATTCCGACACTTTCTCAAAAACGCTTACGTGAAATTAATGAGGTTTGCGAAAATCTCGGTGTTACTGTATTGAAAATGCCGAATATCGAAGAAGTCATGTCGGGCGAACTCGAAGTCAATCAATTGAAGAAAGTCGAAGTTGAAGATTTACTCGGACGTGATCCGGTGGAATTAGACATGCAGTTGATTTCTAAAGAATTGACACATCAAACAATTATGGTAACCGGTGCAGGCGGTTCAATCGGTTCAGAAATCTGTCGCCAAGTTTGCCGCTTCGCACCTGCACGTATTATCTTACTTGGCCACGGTGAAAACAGTATTTATCTCATTCATCAAGAGCTGCAGAAACAATATGGCGACCAAATTGATATTGTGCCAGTGATTGCCGATATTCAAGATAGAGCGCGTATGTTTAAGATTCTAGATCATTATCAACCTTATGTGGTCTATCACGCAGCAGCACATAAACATGTGCCAATGATGGAATACAATCCAAGTGAAGCCATTAAAAATAACGTTATAGGTACTAAAAATACAGCAGAAGCAGCACGTGCGGCCAGAGTCAGCAAATTCGTTATGATTTCAACCGACAAAGCAGTCAACCCGCCGAATGTCATGGGCGCTTCTAAACGTGCGGCCGAAATGATTGTTCAAAGCATGAACGAAGAGAATTGTAAGACCGACTTTGTAGCAGTGCGCTTCGGTAATGTGCTCGGCTCCCGTGGTTCAGTTATTCCATTATTCAAGAAACAAATTGAAGCGGGCGGTCCGATTACAGTGACACATCCTGACATCACACGCTACTTCATGACGATTCCAGAGGCGGCACGACTTGTATTGCAAGCCGGCGCAATTGCAGAAGGCGGAGAAGTCTTCGTACTCGATATGGGTGAACCAGTGAAAATTGTAGATTTAGCCAAAAACTTAATTCGCTTGAGCGGATACAAAGACGGCGACATCGAAATCCAGTTTACCGGTTTACGACCAGGAGAGAAACTTTACGAAGAACTCCTCGACGAAGACGAAATACACCCAGAACAAGTCTATGAAAAAATCTATCGCGGTAAAGTAGAAACAATGAAAAACGATGACGTACTACGTATCCTCGATGAAATCATTCATAGCAAAGACTACAAACAAAAACTGATCGACCTCGCCAACCATCGCTACGAAGATAAAAACGGCAAAGTCGACGCACAAGATGAGGGCAACGACGATATCCCGCCCTTTCGCGTAATCAACTAATCAGACACACCTGCTTCGGCGGGTGTTTTCTTTTTGGTAAAAGAAAGAATTGGAGAGTGGAATGGCCTTGAAGAGTGTGACCAAATACTCGTTTTGGAATAAATCAGCTACAATTTCGACAATTTCAGAATATTGTATGAGGATTTCACCCAGTTCATTATTGACTATTGAATGTGAAACTCATAATATTAGGTATAATGGAAACGTTTTAGAGTACGGGGCTGTATCAGACTTAAACGCAGGAATATACATAAGATTTACTCTAAATCAGTACCTGCTTTCCCCGGCTCTTTTTTTTACAAAGGAGAATTTAAATGTCTAAGATAAAAAAAGCAGTTATACCAGCAGCAGGATTAGGGACAAGATTCTTGCCTGCCACGAAAGCAATGCCTAAAGAAATGTTGCCGATATTAGATAAACCTACTATTCAATATATTGTGGAAGAAGCGGCACGTGCAGGTATTGAAGATATCATCATCGTAACAGGTAAACATAAGCGCGCTATTGAAGATCATTTCGATAATCAAGTGGAATTAGAAAATAACTTGCGTGAAAAAGGTAAGGATGACTTGTTAGAAAAAGTACAGCATTCTACACAATTAGCTAATATCTTCTATGTGCGTCAACGTGAGCAAAAAGGTCTAGGCCATGCAATTTGGACAGCACGTCAATTTATCGGCAATGAGCCGTTTGCGGTATTATTGGGCGATGATATTGTAGAATCTGATACGCCAGCAATCAAACAATTGATGGATGTGTATGATGAAACGGATAAATCAGTGATTGGTGTGCAGACTGTTCCGGAAAATGAAACACATCGTTATGGTATTGTTAAGCCTGAAGGTCATGAAGGACGTTTATATGAAGTAGAAAAATTTGTGGAAAAACCTGCACCAGGTACAGCGCCGTCAAATTTAGCTATCATGGGGCGCTACGTGTTGAAACCTGAAATCTTTGATTATCTATCAACTCAAGATAAAGGTAGCGGCGGCGAAATTCAATTGACAGATGCGATTGAGCGATTGAATCAAGATGACAAAGTATACGCTTATGATTTCGAAGGTCATCGTTATGATGTCGGCGAAAAAATCGGATTTGTCAAAACAACAATTGCTTACGCGTTAAAAGATGCAGAAATGAAAGATGAAATTGAAAGCTATATTAAAAATTTAGATTTGTAATAGGTTGAAATAGAGAAGAGCGGGACAGAAACGAGATTGGTTTGTATTATTTCGTCGTTCTGCCCCGGCAAAGCTAATTAGAGAAGGGTTGGAACAAAAAATGTTCCAACCCTTCATTTATGGGGGGAATGTGTGCGAATTCCGCGTGAATCTAGACACATCTCGAAAACTAGTGTCTAGAATACGGTGTTATTTAGACACTTCTCGAAAACTAGTGTCTAGAATATGGTGTTATTTAGACACTTCTCAAGAACTAGTGTCTAGAATATGGTGTTATCTAGACACATCTCGAAAACTAGTGTCTAGAATATGGTGTTATTTAGACACTTCTCAAGAACTAGTGTCTAGAATATGGTGTTATTTAGACACATTCGAATCCGATAAACGGGTATATTGGCCATGAATCAGGTTAACGTGTCCAATATGCAACCGCCACCCCTCATAACCCGACGCACTCCGCACACCCACCACTTAAATATTATGAATTTTTCTTGAAGAACGTTATTAATTAACGGTATAGGGTAAATTAATAATGAATAAATTATTAAACAACTTTTTCAAGAAAGAGTGATGTATATGTATAAAAATATCTTAGTACCATTCGATTTCGGCAATGCTTTCAATAATGTTCCAGAACAATTGAAGAAACTTACAAATGGTGCAGAAGATGCGAAAATTACCATTTTTAACGTTATCTCTGAAACAGATTTAGCAAACTATGTGCGTTACCAAAATAAGCATTTTGAAGAAGTAACTAAAGAAAAAGAAGAAGATATGCAACCTTTTGTGAAAAAGCTTGAAGAATTGAATTTACCTTATGAAATTGTATTTACAGTGGGCTCCCCAACAACAGAAATTTTAACCGATTTAGAATCTAATAAATATGATATTGTGGTTATGAGTAATAAACGTTCTCGTGTAGAATTGAAACACGTATTAGGTCATGTCACTCATAAAGTGGCTAAACGTTCTAATACACCTGTATTGATTGTAAAGTAATAATGGACGAAAAAACCGCTTCGGCGGTTTTTTTCATGTCTGCTTTTAGGTTTGAAAAAGGGGTAAATAAACCGAAAAGGAGTGAAGAATTTATGGAAATATTAAAGTATCAGGATTGGAAAGATGAACAACTGACACTGCACTTGATTACTCAGATTCTAGGCAAGTATAAAATTGCTTGTGCATATCAACGCCCCCAATGGGAACATGTGACTTTAGATATTACAACAGAAGGCTTAACAACCGGCATACTTTATGTAGATGATAAACACTTCTCGATTGATATCAATTTATTAGATGACTTGATTGAAGTTCGTGTGAATCACGAAAAAACTTCTTTTACTTTAGAAGATGGTAAAACAGTTCAAGATTATTTCAAACAAATAAAAGGTACCTTAGATGATTATGATATCAAAGTACAATTGAATCCAGCGCCGCAAGAGATGGAAAATAAAATTCCTTTAGATGAAGATACTACTCACCATCACTATAATCATGATGTCGCAGTTAAGGCATTAGAATTAATGCAATATGCAGAACGCTCTTTAAAACGCTTTATTCATCCTTTGCGCGCTAGAACTGCGGGCCCTGCATTTTTCTGGGGAACTTTCGACATTTCAGCAATTATAGTTAATAATAAATTTCATGAGGAATTTAAACCAGCACAAGTCATTGAATATGGAGCATTTGATGAGGAAATGATTGAATTCGGTTTCTGGTTCGGCGGCGGCGATTTTGCAGGTCCGACATACTTCGTCTTACCTTATCCATTCGTAAATAAAGACTTTACATTTAACGAATCACTACCTGAAGGCGCGCGTTTTGACCAAACTTTGACAGAGTTTGTCTATGAATTGCAACGTGGCGATTTACGAGAATTAGATACGATTAAAGCAGTCTTTGAAAGTGGCTATGCAATCTTTGGCGAACACCTTAATTGGCCAAACCTAGATCATAGTGAAGTGCCTATGCATATGCCGCCTAATTTGCATACGAATAAAGATGCATAGCATACAATGATTAAATCATATATAATGAATTTAATCGTGTGTTTTGACACCTGAAAAGAATAAACAGAAAGGGCGACAGCAATGATAGAAATGGATGGCATTGTTGCCAAAATGAAAAACCAAAAGATTAATTATGATCGTGTATTAAAGAAAATGATTCAACAATGGGAACGTACTGATGAACGTCCAAAAATAATGCTGCACAGTTGTTGCGCACCATGCAGTACTTATGTGTTAGAATTCTTATCGCAATATGCAGATTTAGCAATTTATTTTGCTAATCCTAATATTCATCCTAAAAAGGAATATGAACGCAGAGCCTGGGTGCAAAAGGATTTTATAGAAAAATTCAATCAAGAAAATGGGACGAATGTACGTTACATCGAAGCACCTTATAAACCGCATGAATTCATGAAGATGGCAAAAGAACGCGGTTTGATGGATGAACCTGAAGGCGGATTAAGATGTCGTGCATGTTTTGAAATGCGTTTAGATATGGTGGCAGAAGCGGCGGTCGAACATGGCTATGATTATTTCGGCAGCGCATTGACACTCTCACCGAAAAAGAATGCACAGTTGATTAATGAACTTGGTGCAGAAGTTCAAAAACTTTATGACGTCAATTACCTTCCAAGTGACTTTAAGAAAAATAAAGGGTATGAACGTTCATTAGAAATGTGCAGAGATTATAATATTTATCGACAATGTTATTGTGGCTGTGTCTTTGCAGCACAAGCACAAGGTATAGATTTCAAAGAAGTGAATAAGTCAGCAAAAGCATTTTTAGATACAGTTGAAACTAAATAAGTTGCTTTGTGAAAACAGTACGTCCTAGTTCGGCGTGCTGTTTTTATAATTGAAAAAGGAACCAAGAGGGAGTGCTAATTAAATTAGAAACTACATTCATGCACTAAAAAAGAGAAGGCTTGGGGAAACCTTCTCTCGCAGTTCAACAATATCAATTTTTATCAGGAGTTATGTCGGAACCTAAAGGGGAGGTGTCCGGCACTTTGTTGTTCTAGTATATTTAATAGGAGTGCATTTAATAGGATTGTTGTTAATGCTTGATTACTTACTTTGCCTACAATTATAAGGGGTAATCAATTCTTAATTCAGTGAATCCGATGTCGAATCCTCTAACATTCGAACTGTCTTCATGTGAATTAAGCATTAAAGTTCAAGATACAAATGTTTCAAAAATCAGTAGATTGTCACAAATTGTATTCAAGACTTGTTCTATCATGCAGACCCAAACAGGGATTTATTGGGAGTTGGTTGAAAACGGTTGGGGAGCCGGTTTCAATAACGAATGAGTCTGTTGTTTATTGAATGCTGTGAGCTTGGGGAAACTCACTGATGATTCATTGCTTGAATATAAAATTGTGCATGCACACTATATCTACGGGGGAGCTGACACAGTGTATTATCTTCTGAAAATCGAAAGTCACCTCCTGAAATATACTTGATGCTGTCTTATTACTACGTGGGGTAACGTAGTTTCAATAAGGGTCAGCGATACAGAGACTCCTACCACAGCATCTCTGTATCTGAATCTACTCTAAGTTGCAGAATCTAAGGTGATCTCGTTCACTGCTAAGCGTCTAGGTTAGAAAACTCATCGAATTGCCCAACCTTCGCTAAATGAAATAATTGAATAGATAGCGTTGCCAAAAGCGCATATCCATCAACTGTTCATTTCTCTACGTTCTCTTGAACAGCGAATCCGCTTACAACAACTTTGTTATCTATTTCACATATAACTCTAACAAAGAATGTGAGGAAAATCACTAAATATGGTATAAAATTATTTGCACATGTGACATCATTGTGAACCTGTTTAAATTTCTGTAATATTTAAAAATTACTGTTCTACCACAGCAATTTTTTTGACAGTGAAAAAATTGCAAAACATACAATGTGTTTGTAGCAAGAAAGCAAGGGTATTTCAGAAAGTGAAGCGAAAATTTTTTTGAAAAGAGAGGGAGCTAGCATGACTGTTAAAATTGAACGTATTTATGAAGATAAAGCACAAAATGATGGTGTGCGTGTACTTGTCGATCGCGTTTGGCCACGCGGCATATCTAAAGAAAATGCGAACTTAGATGAATGGATGAAGAATATCGGACCTAGCACAGAATTGCGTAAATGGTTTGGTCATGATCCTGATAAATTTGATGAATTTAAAAAGAAATACATTGATGAGTTGAAAAATAATAAAGAGCAACATGAAGAATTAAAAGTATTAGAAGGTATCATTAACGATGCGCGTAAAGATGTAGTGTTGTTATATTCGGCTAAAGATGAAGAACATAATCAAGCGGTAGTATTGCAAGAGTATTTAAAAGAACAAGGCTATAAATAATTAAAGAAGCGGTGCAAAAAAAGTTATTTCGTAGTCCCGCCTTGACAAAGTCTGCCAGTAGAATCTATAGAAGTTGAGACATAATTTTGTCTTAGCTTCTTATTTTTTGCAAATAAAACAAACTCTGTTCTAATACACTAGCTATCGTATAGTACAAATATATAATACAGTTTCACAACCTTGACACACCTTGTTTAATTCTTTCGGAAATTAAGTGATTTTTTTCACAAAAGCCCGTATACTCATTTGTGAAAACGGTAACAAGATTTAACACATCACATTAAATCCAATGGAGGGATTATTATGGTTGAAACAATGAAAGAGACAACGACGCCATGGGCAAGCTTTAAACGAGGTAAATGGGCTTCAGAAGTAGATGTGAGAAACTTTATTCAATTGAACTATACGTTGTATGACGGAGATTCATCATTCCTAGAATCACCTACACGGGCTACGAGTGATTTGTGGGATCAAGTAATGAATTTAACACGTGAAGAGCGTGAGCGAGGCGGCATGTGGGATATGGACACTAAAGTTGCTTCGACAATTTTATCGCATGATGCAGGTTATTTGAATGAAGAGTTAGAACAAATTGTGGGTGTTCAAACTGATAAACCATTCAAACGTTCTATGCAGCCATTCGGTGGTATTCGTATGGCGAAAGCAGCTTGTGAAGCTTATGGCTATCATTTAGATGAAGAAACAGAACGTATTTTTACAGATTTACGTAAAACACATAACCAAGGTGTCTTCGATGCCTATTCAAAAGAAATGCTGGCTTGTCGTAAAGCGGGTATTATTACTGGGCTGCCTGATGCTTATGGCCGTGGTCGTATTATCGGAGATTATCGTCGTGTGGCTTTGTATGGTATTGACTTTTTAATGGAAGAAAAGTTGAAAGACTTCAATAATATGTCGACTGAAATGGATGAAAGCACGATTCGTTTACGTGAAGAGTTATCTGAACAATACCGTGCTTTGAAAGAATTGAAAGTATTGGGCGAACGTTATGGATTCGATCTCAGCCGACCTGCAGAGAACTTTAAAGAAGCGGTACAATGGCTATACTTAGCTTATCTTGCTGCGATTAAGGAACAAAATGGTGCAGCAATGAGTTTAGGACGTACGTCTACTTTCTTAGATATTTATGCAGAACGTGATTTACAAGCGGGCGTCTTGACTGAACGCGAAGTACAAGAGATTGTCGACCACTTTATTATGAAACTACGCTTGGTTAAATTTGCGCGTACTCCTGATTATAATGAATTGTTCTCAGGTGATCCGACATGGGTAACTGAATCTATCGGCGGTGTAGGATTAGATGGTCGTGCAATGGTAACTAAGAACTCTTTCCGTTTCTTGCACACTTTAGATAACTTAGGACCTGCTCCAGAACCGAACTTAACTGTATTATGGTCCCAACGTTTACCTGAAAACTTTAAAGCATATTGTGCAGAAATGAGTATTAAATCAAGCTCTATCCAATATGAAAATGATGACTTGATGCGTGAGAGTTACGGCGACGATTACGGAATTGCCTGCTGCGTATCTGCAATGCGCATCGGCAAACAAATGCAGTTCTTTGGTGCACGTGCTAACTTAGCGAAAACATTGCTATATGCGATTAATGGTGGAAAAGATGAAAAATCTGGCATGCAAGTCGGCCCAGAATTTGTGCCGATTGATTCTGAAATACTCGATTATGATGAAGTATATGCGAAATTCGATCAAATGATGGAATGGTTGGCTGGAGTATATATCAACTCATTAAATATCATTCACTATATGCATGATAAATATAGTTATGAACGCATTGAAATGGCTTTGCATGATACAGATGTTCACCGCACGATGGCAACTGGTATTGCAGGACTATCTGTAGCAGCGGACTCATTATCTGCTATTAAATACGGACAAGTCAAAACTATCCGTAACGAAGAAGGCTTAGTTGTAGACTTTGAAACAACTGGCGATTTCCCTAAATACGGTAATAATGATGCACACGTGGATGATATCGCGATTGAATTAGTGAAATCATTTATGAAAAAATTACGCAAACATAAAACATACCGTGATTCAGAACATACTATGAGTGTGTTAACGATTACTTCTAACGTAGTATATGGTAAAAAAACGGGCAACACACCAGATGGACGCAAAGCTGGCGAACCATTTGCACCAGGTGCGAATCCTATGCACGGCCGTGATGAACATGGCGCATTAGCATCGTTATCATCAGTTGCCAAGATTCCATATGAATACTGTAAAGATGGTATATCTAATACATTTAGTATTGTGCCGAAATCACTTGGCAAAACAGACGTTGAACAAAATCACAACTTAGTTTCAGTATTAGATGGTTATGCAATGCAGCATGGTCACCATTTGAATATCAACGTCTTCAATCGTGAAACATTAATCGATGCAATGGAGCATCCGGAAGAATATCCGCAACTCACAATTCGCGTATCTGGCTATGCAGTTAACTTTATTAAGTTGACACGCGAGCAACAACTCGATGTTATATCAAGAACATTCCATGAAAGAATGTAGTGGAGTAGTGTGAAGCGGGTGTGTGTGAGTGTGTGGCTGGTTGGCGGAGCATGAGCGTAATCTAGACACAAGATTCCGAGAAGTGTCTAGAAAAGGGTGTAATCTAGACACAAGTTTTTGAGAAGTGTCTAGAAAAGCATGTAATCTAGACACAAGATTCCGAGAAGTGTCTAGAAAAGGGCGTAATCTAGACACAAGATTCCGAGAAGTGTCTAGAAAAGGGTGTAATCTAGACACAAGTTTTTGAGAAGTGTCTAGAAAAGCATGTAATCTAGACACAAGTTTTCGAGAAGTGTCTAGAAAAGCATGTAATCTAGACACAAGTTTTCGAGAAGTGTCTAGAAAAGCATGTAATCTAGACACAAGTTTTCGAGAAGTGTCTAGAAAAGCATGTAATCTAGACACAAGTTTCAGAGAAGTGTCTAGAAAAGCATGTAATCTAGACACAAGATTCCAAGAAGTGTCTAGAAAAGGGTGTAATCTAGACACAAGTTTTCGAGAAGTGTCTAGAAAAGCATGTAATCTAGACACTTCCCCGCTTAAAGTGTCTAGATCCATCTTGCACCTCTACGCAAACTCGCACATCATGCACGTTCGCCTGTCACCCTGCCGATTGCCCAAAGAACACACACTCGCCACACCCAGCACACTGCCAAAATCTAAGGAGGTCTATACAATGGAAGGACGAATTCACTCTGTAGAAAGCTTGGGCACGGTCGACGGACCAGGCTTGCGCTATATCATATTTACACAAGGCTGCTTATTGCGTTGCCTTTATTGCCATAATCCTGACACCTGGAATTTGACCGATGCGCCACGCAAAGTGAGTGCAGAGGAACTCGTCGCAGAAATACTTCCATATCGCCCTTATTTCAGCACTTCAGACGGCGGCGTCACAGTGAGCGGAGGAGAACCGCTTCTGCAAATGCCTTTCTTAGAACTCCTTTTCCAGCAGTTGAAAGCAGAAGGTATTCACACTTGCATCGATACTTCAGCCGGTTGCGTCAACGAAACACCGACCTTTCTCGCGCACTTAGACAACTTGCTCAACTACACAGATCTGATCTTGCTCGATCTTAAACACATCGACAACGACAAACATCTGGTACTGACTGGCAAACCGAACCAGCACATCTTGAAATTTGCACAACATTTGTCCGAACGCAAACAACCCGTGTGGATCCGTCACGTTCTCGTTCCAGGATATACTGATGACGAGGATGACCTCATCCATCTCGGCAAATTTATCGCTACACTAGACAACGTTGAACGTTTCGAAATCTTGCCATATCATCAACTCGGCGTGCACAAATACGAAGCACTCGGACAAACATATCCCTTGGAAGGCGTACAAGAGCCGAGTGAAGCAGACGTCGCACGTGCTTACGAACTCGTCAACTTCCAAGGCGCAACACCACTTTCCATTCACTAACATCATCCATCCCGAAGCAGGCACTTGAACCCACTCAAGTGTCTGTATTTGTTATGCTAGAACAAAGACGAGAGAGGTTGGTGGAACCATGGAAGAATCAGTATTCCAACACATTGCACATCGCTACGATAATGACCCTCAAATTCACCTGACGGGAAAAATTGCGGGAGAGATGGAAGCACGCATGAGTATCCCGCACCGATTGCTAGACTACGGCTGCGGAACAGGATTAGTAGGTTTGCGCTTTGCGGACGAAGCGGACCACATCATCTTTGCGGATGCAGAAAATGAAATGCTGAAAATAGTACAACAGAAAATTAAGGACTTAGATTTAAAGCATGCAGAAACACTGCATCTTAATGTAGTAGAAGATACATTGCCTACTATACAAGTCGACACCATTATCATGTCCTTGGTAATGCTGCATGTTCCAGATACACAAACGTTGTTAAAACAATTGTTCAAATTGTTAGAGCCAGGCGGTCAAATTCTAATAGCAGATTTTAATCACAACGAGAACGTCAGCCATCCGCTTATTCACTCAGGATTTACCCAAGAGGAAGTCAAAGCACAACTGGAGGAAGCAGGATTCACGGACCCGGCCATCCATACTTTTTATCAAGGAGAAAAAATCTTTATGAATCAAGATGCTTCATTATTTTTAGCGAAAGCAAACAAATCATAACCAACAATATTTGACATTTATGTGAAATCTTCATTAAACTACTTGTGTTGTTAAAATGGATTTAAAATTATATTTGATTCATAGATGCATTTGAGCAATTGAAAATTTAAGGAGGGTTTTAAATGTTCGATAAAATTTTAACATCCCTGAAAGTTGGGGAGCTTACAGTGGATACACGTTTAGAAAAAGCTGAATTCAAAGCTGATGAAACAATTTCCGGGAAAGTTGTTTTAAAAGGCGGAGACAAAGATCAGCAAGTATCAAGAATCAGATTGACATTGCTTGAACCAAAAGAAGGTTCTGATGAAAATAAAGATTTTGGTGAATCTGACAAAGTCTTGCAAATGTATGAAATTAAAAGCGAACAAGTCGTTGAAAAAGCGCAATCTGTTGAGAAACCATTCGAATTCCAACTCGCTAATTTCACATTAGACAAAGAAACAAATGCCTTAGTATTACGTACACATATTACGATTGAAGACGGTGCAGACTCTGAAGACGAAGCCGAAATCCGCATTCAATAATTTTCGATAAAGCAATACCGCATGAATCTATCGCGTCGCGCAAACGCAAGTTGAGGGAGGGCGCAACGGTTAGAATTATGCGGTATTTTTTAATCTTAAATTTCATTTTCAGTGACGCGAATAATCACTTTACCTCGTGCATGTCCTTCTTGAATATACGCCAATGCCTCTTTAGTCTCAGACAAATCGAAGATCTTATCGATGACTGGGCGTATGCGCTCAGCTTCTACCCATTTTCTAATTTTATTCAATGCCTTGCGACTATCACGTGTGAAAATAAAACGATAATAAACTTGACGTTCATCGGCTGCTTTATTGATTTTTCGGGCCGCGAATCTCAACAGATATTTCTTCCATAACGGCAAATCCAGTTCTACAGCCGTACGTGCATCCGGAATGCCATTAATCGACACGACCGTTCCATGCGGCTTGAGAATTTTAAAGGCTTTCATTAAATTATCGCCGCCTAAAGTATCGAACACACCATCATAGTGCTTTAACACCTCCGCAAAATTCTGCTCATGATAATCAACCACCTTATCTGCACCTAAATCTTCTACAAATTCGCGATTACGTGCACTTGTCGTTGTTGCCACATCAGCGCCTAGCACTTTAGCTAATTGAATCGCGAATGAGCCGACACCGCCAGAACCTGCTTGAATCAAGACCTTCTGACCCGCACTCAAATGCATATAATCATGCAGCGCTTGATAAGCAGTCAAACCCGCCATCGGTAACGCAGCCGCTTCCTCATAACTCAAATTCGCCGGCATCGTCGCCAATTGATTTTCCGTGACTGCAATATACTCCGCAAATGCGCCGATGCTCATCCCGTAAACCGCTTCACCGACATGAAACTTCGTCACACATTTGCCCGTCTGGACCACTTCACCCGCGAAATCATGTCCCATCACATAAGGCGTCTTTTCATTAAAGAACAAACGCATGATACCCCCTTGCGCCGCCTTGAAATCAATCGGATTCACACTCGCCGCATGAATCTTGACCAGCACCTCATTCTCCTGCACCTCAGGCACAGCTACCTCATCTAATTGAGGACGAATACTTTTACTATACTTGTGGATACGCACCGCTTCCATCACAACACTTCCTCACATCATTTCTCTAATTATACACCTCCATTCCCATAACACATGCAGCTTAACCCTGACACTGTTCTTTTTAGAAGGGTTAAAGGTTGCGGTAAACTGGTATAGACGTGGTAAAATAGGAGTGAATTACAGTCACATTGGACAGTCTATAGAGAATACATTGAGGAGTGATTGGTTTATGAGAATGGTGGATTTGATTGATAAGAAGCGCGATGGCGAATCGTTGTCAGCGGAGGAAATCAAATGGATGATTGCGGAGTATACTGATGGCAATATTCCGGATTATCAGATGTCGAGTATGGCCATGGCAATTTATTTCCAAGACATGAATAATGATGAGCGTGCTGAGTTGACGATGGCAATGGTGCATTCTGGCGATGAAATTGATTTGTCGGCGATTGAGGGTACGAAGGTGGATAAGCATTCGACTGGCGGTGTCGGGGATACGACGACGTTAGTGTTGGCGCCTTTAGTAGCTGCAGTCGGTGTGCCGGTTGCGAAGATGAGCGGCCGTGGTTTAGGTCATACGGGCGGTACGATTGATAAGTTGGAATCTGTCGACGGCTTCCATGTGGAAATTGCAGAAGATGATTTCATTCGTTTAGTGAATGAGGATAAATTGGCAGTTATCGGTCAATCGGGTAATTTAACGCCGGCGGACAAGAAATTGTATGCGTTGCGTGATGTAACAGGTACGGTCAATTCTATTCCTTTAATTGCGTCTTCTATTATGAGTAAGAAGATTGCGGCAGGAGCAGATGCGATTGTCTTGGATGTGAAGACAGGCAACGGTGCGTTTATGAAGACGTTGGCAGATGCAGAAGCCTTAGCACATGCCATGGTAAAGATCGGTAATAATGTCGGTCGTCAAACAATGGCAATTATTTCAGATATGAGCCAGCCTTTAGGATATGCTATCGGAAATGCATTAGAGTTGAAGGAAGCGATGGATACGTTACGCGGCGAAGGACCAGATGATTTAACGGAACTTGTCATGACGTTAGGTTCGCAAATGGTAGTACTTGGAGGCAAAGCGGAAACCTTAGAAGAAGCACGCGGTTTATTGCAACAAGCGATTGACAGCGGTGCAGCTTTAGATAAGTTCCGTACATTTTTGAAGAACCAAGGGGGTAATCCTGAAGTAGTGGATCATCCTGAATTGTTGCCGCAAGCACAGTACCAAAGTGAATTGCCGGCTAAAGAAAGCGGCGTAGTGACAGAAATTGTCGCTAATGAAATGGGCATTGCTTCCATGATGCTTGGCGCCGGTCGTCAAACGAAAGAAGACGACATTGATTTAAGTGTCGGTTTAGTCTTGCATAAGAAAGTCGGCGATTCAGTCGAAGCGGGTGAAAGCTTAATGACGATTTACAGCAACACGGAAGATATTGATGATGTCAAAGCGAAGATTTATGACAATATCACCATTTCAAAATCTGGCACAGCGCCAACATTAATTCACACAGTCATTACAGAATAATTATTTTTCAAAATCAGAAAGAGATAGGAGAGAGTGATTATGACAACTCCCTTTAAACGTGTACATTTAATCGTAATGGATTCAGTAGGTATCGGAGAGGGACCCGATGCGGCAGCGTTCAATGATGAAGGCAGCCACACTTTGAAACACACTTTAGAAGGATTCGAGCAAGATTTGCCGAATTTAGAACGCTTAGGACTCGGCAACATTGCGCCATTACCTGTGGTAGACAAGGTTGAGCATCCAGAAGCTTTCTATACTAAATTGAGTGAAGCTTCTGTCGGTAAAGATACGATGACAGGCCACTGGGAAATTATGGGCTTGAATATTATGCAACCGTTCAAAGTGTATCCTGATGGATTCCCTGACGAATTAGTAAAAGAAATTGAAGACATGACAGGCCGTAAAGTTGTGGCGAACCGTCCTGCTTCTGGTACTCAAATCATTGACGAGTGGGGCGAACATCAAATGAAGACGGGCGACTTGATTGTCTATACTTCAGCAGATCCGGTCTTACAAATTGCGGCACACGAAGATGTGATTCCATTGGAAGAATTGTATGACATCTGTGAGAAAGTGCGTGAGTTGACGAAAGATCCGAAATACTTAATCGGTCGTATTATTGCACGCCCTTATGTCGGCGAACCAGGTAATTTCACACGTACTTCTAATCGACACGATTATGCGTTGAAACCTTTCGGCCGCACAGTAATGAACGAATTGAAAGACCATGATTACGATGTCATCGCGATTGGTAAAATCAATGATATTTATGATGGTGAAGGTGTGACTGAAGCGATTCGTACGAAGAATAATATGGACGGCATGGATCAATTGATTAAAGTTGTGAAAAAAGACTTCACGGGTATCAGCTTCTTAAACTTAGTCGATTTCGATGCCTTGTATGGCCACCGTCGTGATAAAGAAGGTTATGCTCAAGCTATCAAAGATTTCGATGAACGTTTGCCGGAACTGATTGATAACTTGCAAGAAGACGATTTAGTGATTATTACAGCCGATCACGGTAACGACCCGATTGCACCAGGCACTGACCATACACGAGAGTATATTCCAGTCTTGCTGTATAGTCCTAAATTGAAAACAGAAGCACATGAATTGAGCGGTGATACAACCTTCAGTTCAATCGGCGCGACGATTGCAGACAACTTTGATGTGCCACTACCAGAATATGGCCGCAGCTTCTTGTCAGAAATGAATGTTGAAAAATAAAAGCTTGAATATAGAAACACCCGAGCTGAGCAAGCTCGGGTGTTTTCATATTAATCAGCCACTTTTTTGTTGCCTATATTAATTTTTTGATCGCCGTCTTTAATCCAGCCAGCTTTTTTACATACACGATAGAGCAGATAGCTGACTACAGCGGGTAAAATAATTTGGAACACAGCAATGAGTATCCAGGTTTTGGCTGAAGCACCCATCGTATTAATAGTCATAATCTGTCCGATAAATCCACTCGTACCCATACCTGCACCTGCCGCATTATTCGTCATAGGGAACAATGTCGTCATAATCGGTGCGATAATTGCACTTGCAACAGTAGGCGGAATCAGAATGGCCGGATTCAACAAGATATTCGGAACTTGCAGCATACTCGTTCCGATGCCGACAGAAATCAAGCCGCCGACACCATTATCTTTATAACTAGTTACCGCAAAGCCGACCATTTGCGCACAACAGCCGATTGTCGCAGCACCAGCCGCCAACCCAGATAAATCCAGCATTAAAGCGAGGGCTGCACTAGAAATCGGTGCTGTTAAAGCCAAGCCGAAGATGACAGCGACCAGAATGCCCATAATTAAAGGACGTTGATCCGTCGCTAACATAATCATTTTACCTAGCGATACCATAAAGTCATTTAAGAACGGTCCGATAAACTTAGCTACCGCACCGCCGATAATCAATGTCAGTAAAGGTGAAATAATAATATCGACCTTCGTTTTCGCCGCATAGAAACGACTTAACTCCGTCGCCACTAAAGTTGCTACAAATGCACCGACCGCACCGCCGCCGAATTTATCGTAACCTAGCGACCCGACAATAATACACGAGAACACCACTAAAGGCTGCGCGCCTAAACCATACGCAATCGCCCCGCCAATCGCAGCGCCCGTCAAGCCCATGGCCACTGTGCCGATTTCAGCTAAGAAATGTAAATTTAAAGCAGGAATCAGCGTCTGTTTGCCGATTGTCTGCATAATTAAACCAATAATTAAAGAGCCGAAGAGCCCTAAAGTCATATAACTTAAACCTTGAATAAACCAACGATGTAATAATTTTTTCATAATGAAATATATAAGACCTCCAGTTATTTGCCATAAGTATAGCATAGAACTTCTAACCTATTGCTTAAATATTTCGAATAACTTGCTATTTGAAAAGGAAAACCTTAGAGAGAAGGAATTATCTGAGAGAGTGTGCCTCTTCAAAGGTTTCTTTTCCGCCAGGAAGTTAGAGAGAGCGTGAAAGTGGTATATGTATAGAGTGAAGAATATGATGAACGGGGGATACAGACATGGATAAATTATGGCAACAAAATCTACCAATTTCAGGGATTAAGGATATCGTGCCGGTGTCAGGCGGAGATGTGAATGATGCGTATCGTATTGATACAGAGGATGAGCAGTATTTCTTGTTAGTGCAGCCGAATAGTTCGTATGATTTCTATTCTGCTGAAGCGGAAGGTCTGAATGATTTCGAGTATGCGGAGGTGACGGCGCCTCGAGTGGTCGCGAAAGGTGAAATTGCGGGCGATGCTTATATGATTCTGACGTGGTTGGATGAAGGTACAACGGGCAGCCAAGAAGCGTTAGGCAAGTTGGTTGCGAAGTTGCATGATTTCCATAATCCGGATAAGAAATTCGGATTTGATTATCCTGATAATGGTCCGGATGTCGCCTTTGATAATAGCTGGACGGATTCTTGGAAAGAAATCTTCGTGCATCGTCGTTTGGATCACTTGCGTGAAAAAATTGTGGAGAAAGACTTATGGGACGTGGATCAACTCAACAAGTTTGATAATGTTCGAGAAGTGATTGTAGATGCGCTGGATAATCATAAAAGTAAAGCATCGTTGTTGCACGGTGATTTGTGGAGCGGCAATTATATGTTCTTGAAAAATGGCGAACCGGCGTTGTTTGACCCGATGCCATTGTATGGTGACCGTGAATTCGACTTAGGTGCAACACGTGTCTTCGGCGGTTTCTCTGAAGAATTCTATGAAGCGTATAACAAAGCTTATCCGTTACCGGATGGAGCAGAGCGCCGTATTGAATTCTATAAACTCTATTTACTGCTCGTACATTTAGTGAAATTTGGTTCTATGTATGAAGGCAGTGTAGAACAATCGATGGATAAAATTTTAGCTGAGGCAAAACAGCAGTAATTGAATGTGAAAAGAACGTTGAACTTCCGTTTCGGCGGAAGTTTTTTTATATATTAGAATATATCTAAAGTGGAATTTTACTCATTCACGCATTTTTTCATAAAAAAGTGTTAATTTAGAGATAAGTTAAAAAATGGGGTGAGAATATGTCAACTAAGATTAAAGAATTAGAGTTAGAAGCATCACGGTTAACAAGAGAAACGCATAAATTAGGAATTCCGGTGATGATTGTATTCGAGGGAGTGCCTGCAGCGGGTAAAACGCGCTTATCAAATGAACTCTTACTAACATTAGATGCTAAGTATTCTAGCTTTATTGCTACAGCATCGCCGACACCTGAAAATCTGCGTTATCAATTCTTGCAGAAATATTGGAATACGCTGCCAGGAAAAGGGGACATCAATATTTATTTCCGCAGTTGGTATGCGCATTATATTGATTACAAAGTCAATGGTATCAAGCATTTGCAGTATAAGGATTATCATGTATTGCGCGATCAAATTGATGGGTTTGAAGAAATGTTGGAAAATGATCATTACGAAATCATCAAATTCTATATTGAAATTGATGAGAAGAAGCGGCAAGATCATATTCGCCAAACTAAAGAAAATCCGCTCACACGCTGGAAAGCGCAAGAATATGAAAATGTCATCCCGGATGATATTTATTTAGAAGAAATGCACAAAATCTTGAATGATCCAAAGCAGAAAGATTGGAAAGTGATTGATTATACGGAGCGCGAACAAGCTACTGTCAATATGTACGAACATATTATCAAGCGCTTGAAGAAAGCAATCAAAGCTTATCGTGAACGTGTAGTGGAAAGAGATGGCTTATTTACTAAAGACTATAAGACAGATTTGTTTGAGAATCGCTTAACGAAAGTGAAGAAAGATGAATATAATGCACAAATTGAAAAATTGCAGCAACGTATGTTAGAAATCCAATTTGCCTTATATGAACGCAAGATTCCGCTCATCTTGGTCTTTGAAGGAATGGACGCTGCAGGTAAAGGCGGCAATATCAAACGTATTCGTGAGAAATTGGATCCTACCGGTTATGAAGTCAACGCGATCAGTGCTCCGACAGATGTAGAATTAGCGCATCAATATTTGTGGCGCTTTGCGAGAGATATGCCGCGTACCGGCCATATTGAAATGTTCGACCGCAGCTGGTATGGCCGTGTTCTTGTGGAACGTGTGGAAGGGTTTGCGACGGTTGATGAATGGCAGCGTGCCTATCATGAAATTAATGATTTTGAAAAAATGTGGACTGATGAAGGTGCTATCATTTTGAAATTCTTCTTGAGTTTGGATAAAGATATCCAACTTGAACGTTTTAAAGCCAGAGAAGTCAATCCAGATAAGCAATGGAAGATTACTGACGAAGATTGGCGCAATCGCGATAAATGGGACTTATACCTTGAAGCGAGTGCAGATATGATTCAAAAAACAGACTCATCACACGCACCTTGGTATATCGTACCGGCTGACCATAAGAAATCAGCACGTATTGCAGTCTTGAAACGTATTATTAAAACTTGTGAAACAGCGCTGTGGGGCGTGAATCACGATTAACTAGAGCTTGAAAGCGTTTGTGTTCACCGTGGGGGAGAGCACAAACGTTGTATTACATAATGAATATATATAAGGGAGGGAAAATGATGGTTAGAAATTATTCTCGAAACTATTATTTTCATCATGTTGAACATCGTAAAGTTCAGCAAAGTTCGAAGCGGACACTATGGGCCTCATTAATCATTACTTTGATTTTCACCATCGTAGAATTTGTCGGAGGTTTAGTTTCGAATTCATTAGCATTACTATCAGACTCATTCCATATGTTGAGCGACGTTTTAGCGCTAAGTTTATCCATGATTGCTATTTATTTTGCGAGTAAAGCACCGACAGACCGTTTTACATATGGATACTTGCGGTTAGAAGTTATTGCAGCATTTTTAAACGGCTTAGCACTCGTAGTCATTTCATTGTGGATATTGTACGAAGCGGTGATGCGCATCATTTATCCTAAACCAATTGAAGACGGAATTATGCTGGTAGTGGCAATCATTGGTTTGATTGTCAATATTATACTGACATGGCTGTTGTACAATTCTTTGAAATCCGAGGACAATATTAACATCCAAAGTGCTTTATGGCATTTCTTCGGTGATTTATTGAATTCAGTCGGCGTCATTGTCGCAGTCGTCTTAATTAAATTGACTGGCATTCAAATCATCGACCCGATTTTGAGTATTGTGATTTCAGCTATTTTATTGAACGGCGGCTATAAAATCTTGAAGAATGCTTGGCTGATATTGATGGCCTCTGTTCCAGAAGGACTCGATGTCGATCAAATCATTGGTGATATGAAAAAAGCAGAGCGTGTCATAGATGTGCATGAGTTCCACCTGTGGAGCGTAACGTCTGACCAATACTCCCTTTCTGCCCATGTTGTTTTAGATAGCACAAGCAGTCAAGACGCATACCAAATCATCAATCAACTAGAACGATTGTTGAAAACGAAGTACGGCTTACACCACACTACCTTGCAAATCGAACATCTTGATTTGAATCACTTAGATGAAAATTATTTCGAACAATTTGAGCATGAGCAATAAAAAACGTCCAGAGCGCTGGTGTAGTGTATTCCTGAAGTTGAATTTTGAGTTCGACTTTGGAGGTACTACATATTGTCAGCGTTATGGACGTTTTGTTTGTTATAGATTGGTGGGATGAGTGGAGGATAGGGGCAAAGTGTATAGGCAGCGGCGGCGAGCCTCAACACTTTGACCCTCACCAGCCTCCACCCTCAGCACAGCCCGCCATTCACCAGCGCTTCTCCACGGCTAACCCCCACAAACATTCATCATAAAAAAAGGACTAGGATTTTAACTTATCCTAGTCCTTATTTACTGGAGCGGTACAACGAAATAATTTCATTTCCGCGCCCACTTATTAAAATTCTTTTGCAAAAGATTCCGCTTGTTGAATCGCATTCAATTTAATCTCTTCAGCTTTTTCAGGAACTTTATTATGTCCTTCAACAGCAATTAAACGATACTTCGGAACACCCATAAAAGTGAAAATCGTACGAATATAACGATCGCCCATTTCCATTTCCGCAGCAGGTCCTTCATTATAGAAGCCGCCGCGAGATTGAATGTGCAATGCAGTTTTATCAGTCAATAAACCTTGAGGTCCCTCAGAAGTATATTTAAACGATTTGCCAGCGATTGAAACCGCATCAAAATAACGTTTTACAGCAGGAGGGAACGATAAATTCCACATTGGAGTCACGATCACATACTTATCCGCAGCCACAAACTGATCAACCAATTCAGCTAAACGGCTGACCTTATGTTGCTCAACCTCAGACAAAGCTTCCCCAGACTGCAATTTGCCCCATCCAGAGAACACATCCGCGTCAATTTCCGGAACCTCATCTTTAAATAAATCAATATGTACCACTTCATCATCAGGATGCGCTTCTTCATAACTTTCGATAAACGCCTTGCCCACCGCCATCGAATTAGAAACCATTTCATTGAGCGGGTGCGCAGTAATATAAAGTACTTGAGACATGTTAAAAATCCTTCTTTCTCTTTCTGTTTTTAAGATATATTAATTATACTCGATACATAAAGTATATGTAAAGTATTACTTTTACACTTCGTGAAAGAAAGACTTGGAAATCGCAACGTTTCGTGAACAGTGCCTCTAAAGACTAGGATGACGGGGAAATGAGCGTATAATACAAGGGAATATATGAAACCGAGGTGTTTTTCAACATGAAGAATTTAATCATTGGGTTGTTGCTCGTTATGCTGATTATGGGTTCTGGCTATAATATGATTAAAGCAGAAATGCATCATGACTCCGATGCGATTGCTGCCCAAAAGCAAAAGATGAAAGGCATTACGACGAAGGCGCAATTGAAAGCTGTCTTTAAAGATCCTAAGAAGAAAGAAGGCGCAAAGTTAGCCGCTTATGAAAACGCAGTAGAGAATCACGTACTGCCACGCAGCAAGCACTTTCAAACTGCAGAAGCTGCTTATAAAGAATCTTTAAAATTAAAACATGATAAATAAAAAGCAAAGCAGTCGCTTCATGAATGTCTGTGCGGACATGTCTGAATCACTGCTTTGCTTCATTATGTTGAGTGAAATCTGAAATTTGAATATGTCGTAAATCATATAAAGACGGCAGATGTTCTGTAAAGCTTTCAAGTTTCCGCAAAAATGGATATTCATTCGTCCATTGATTGACTTGATCTGCAAATTGCCCATCAACGAATTGGTGATACATTTGCGGAATAAAAGTGAGCAACCGATCGTCTTGCCACAATTTATAAATACCTACTAGGGCCAGTGCAATAAATAATCCTTTAATTAATTTCCACATCATCTTTCTCCTCGGAAAAAGTAAGTCTTATATTTTATTGTATAATATTTTTATGCAGATTACCAGAATGTGATAAAGGCTATATGTAAGGTAGAAAGCGTGATATAATTTAACAACTGACATCAAGAATTTTATTAGGAGGAAAAGTATGCGTAAATGGCGTTCTCGTTTATTCTCTATTATAGGAGTATTGCTCATTTTAGTGGGGGTCTTTTTCCTATTTAAACCCCAAATTGATCATTTTATTACAGGAAAACAAAACGACGAAAAAATCGAACAATATGATAAGCAGCAAGCAGATCATAAAGACAAACATAAAGCAGCACCACAAGTGCCGAAGGATAAATCGCAATTAGTAGGCTACATAGATATTCCGAGTGTCAATATTAAAGAACCGGTTTATCCAGGGGCCGCTACACCGGAACAGTTGAATCGTGGTGTAAGTCTTGCAGAAGATGATGAAACTTTAGACCAGCAGAACATTTCTATTGCAGGGCACACCAATACAAGTGGAGATTACCAATTTACTAATCTGCACAAAGTGAAAAAGGGAGCGAAAGTAACCTTTAAAGTCGGTGATGAAACCCGCAAGTATAAAATGACTTCAATCAAGGATGTGAGTCCGGATGAAGTTAGTGTATTAGATGAGCATAAAGGGCAAAAAGAACAACTTACATTGATTACATGTGATGATTATAATCCGCAAACCAATGAATGGGAAAAGAGAAGCATTTTTGTAGCGAAGAGAGTAGCATAAGAAAAAGGCTGGGACATAATAATGTCTCAGCTTTTCTCTATGGACTGGCAGTAGCTATCTGAATAGAAAATACGCTTGTTCCAAGCTTATTTCTATTCTAGTTAGCCTTGCCGGAGCGGGAAGACGAAATAATTTTAATCAAAAATTATTTCTGTCCCGCTCCCTTACTCTTTTAAGCTTCCAAAGTTTCAGTGATTTTTTCAGCTGTATCTTCAGGAAGATTGCTGCAATCAATTTCAAAGCCTAAATCTTGAATCATACGATAATCCATAGTATTCGGCTGGCCGCCTGTAATTAGGTAGTCACCCACAAAGATTGAATTCGCAGCAAGCAATGCAAAAGGCTGCAATGATTGCAAGTTGACTTCTCGTCCACCAGCAATACGGATTTCTTTAGTAGGGTTGACTAAGCGGAAGAGTGCAATAATGCGTAAACATTTCATTGGTGTCAACTCATCCATATTGCCGAACTTAGTACCTTGGATCGGATGCAAGAAGTTAATAGGAATACTATCTGCATCTAATTCTTTTAAAGCAAAGGCCATATCAATTCTATCTTGAGCAGTTTCTCCCATCCCGCAAATCACACCAGAACATGGTGAAATATTATTTTCCTTCATAATTTCTACAGTTTTTACGCGGTCTTCATATGTGTGTGTTGATACAACAGTGTCATGATAGTTCTCGCTTGTATTTAAGTTATGATTATAACGGTCTACACCTGCTTCTTTTAAACGATGTGCTTGATCTTCATTAGCTAAACCTAGACAAGCACACACTTTTAATTGAGGATGATTTTCTTTAATTGCACGCACAGACTCAGTAATATGATCCACTTCTTTATCACTTGGTCCGCGTCCACTCATTACAATACAATATGTACCAATTTGGTTGTCTGCAGCTGCATCTGCTCCTGCGATAATATCGTTTTCCGGAATTAAAGCATAGCGATCTTTACGCTTCATATCTCGAGATTGACCACAGTACCCACAATCCTCTGGACAAATCCCGCTTTTAGCATTCAAAATCATATTTAATTTAACTTTCTTTCCATAGTAATGTTTACGTACAGCATACGCTTCATCTAATAAAGTAAATGTATCAATTGATGTATCTGTGTATAAATCGTAAGCCTCTTGCTTGGTTAATGCACCGCCATTAATTATTTTATGTGCAATCTCCATGGTTCAAATCCCCTTTTTCTAAAAATATGTTAACTATTAACAATGAAAAGTTTACATTCCATAAAAGAATAAAGCAAGCTGTATTTAAAAATATTTGATTTAGAGAGGTACTTCTCATTTGAGGCGTCTCTCTTTTTCATACATAATATTGTTAAGAATTTTTTTGAAAAAAGAAGAAAAAAGAGCAGAAAGAGCGTTTATATTAATGAAGGTGTAAAAAAGAAAGGTGACTTAAAATGTATATTACTGATTATCAATCACCAGTTGGTATCTTGACGTTAGAATCAGATGGTGAAAACTTAACTGGTGTTTATTATGCGGGACAATTGAATAAAGACAACCCAAATTTAGAAAAAGTAAATCAAGATGAGCAAGAGATATTTAAGAAAGTAAGTACATGGTTAGATGCATATTTTAAAGGAAAGAATCCAGAAATCAACTTTCCTTATAAAGCTGCGGGAACAGAGTTCAGAGAACAAGTCTGGAACGAACTTGCCAAGATTCCATATGGTGAAACAGTGACATATGGAGAAATTGCCAAAAAGCTTGCTGAAAAGCGCGGCAAAAAGAAAATGTCAGCACAAGCAGTAGGGGGAGCTGTCGGCAGCAATCCTATTTCTATCATTATTCCTTGTCATCGCGTAGTGGGACAAGATAACAGCTTAACTGGGTATGGCGGCGGTATCGAAACTAAGAAACAGCTATTAGCTTGCGAACATCATAATTTAGACGATTTTAAAGAGTGATTTCTGCTCATCTAATTTAGAAGTTTTATCAAAAAATCAACGGCTTTTTGATAAACTTCTGCTACTTTTGGAGTCATTACCCTATCGAAATCATGTTCATCAGTTGGAATACTTACAAGCGAACTGTTTACAACGGAATGATGTAATCTTAAAGCTTCGCTATAAGGTACATCGATATCGTTTACAGCGTGTGCGATAAAAATAGGTGGAAGTTTTTTGAGTGCTGCTTCTGAGAGATTAAGGAAAGTCGCAGCAGCATCTTCTATTCCAACATATTCATACCACAAAGCATTACCTCTCGTATAAAGATAGAGCGGATAACGGATTTGAGTCGGCCCGGATGTGATAGGAGAAGATTGCAACATCAGCTGAATCATAGGTTCAGTCAGCTTTGAAGTTTTGCGTTTAAAAATTTCATGTTCATGACGAAATTCAGGTAGATCTATTTGACTATAACCATAAAAATCTAATATACCTTTTACTTTTCTATGAGCGGCTATTTGAATAGCTAAATAACCGCCTGATGAACGACCGAAAGTAAATATGGGTAAGTCAGAATATAATTCAGCAATTTCATCAAACACGGCAAATGCATCTGAAATAATAGTTTCAAAATCAGATTCTGGAGCGAGACGGTAAGGTGCCAGTACTAAATGAAAACTTTGTGTAAGTACCTTAATAACATTTTCATTTAAATCAGTTGGAGAACCAGAAATCAACCCACCCCCATGGTAATAAACAATAACGCCTTTCGGTTTCTCGGCAGCTGGAATCACATGAGTTTTTAAAATGAAATCATCTTTGGTTTTGATAGATAGTAATTTTTCTGTCATTTGAAATCTCCTATATTCATAATTATTAATTATATTAGAAGATTGTTAAATCAATTGAAAGTAAAAAGGGCAGGACAAAATAATGTCCATGCCCTTGTTCTAATACTATTGTCCAATTGCACCTATCAGAGCAGAACCAATTGATAAAACAACAAATACTACACCGAAAATAATTGAGACTTTCCCTGAAAGACGACAAGTTTTATAAAGTAATAAAGTGAATAAATAACCTGAAATGAGTGTTTGCAAATTAAAAGCACCCAACACTTTATTGCCTTTGTCAAAGATATTAAGACTAGTGATACTGTATTGAACTAGATCTAATCCCACAATGACTTGAATTAAAGTAACTACTAAAGCAATGCATGAACTTACTAACAAAGCAAAAAGTGTACCAGCGAAAATGCTGCGCTTTCTAACTTGTGATTTAAAGATTCGTGCAATTGCTAAAACGATAAGCCAAGAGAAAAGTAATGTAAAGAGTGAACCAAAAATACTCGTAATTATTGATACAGGCCCCATAATAGCTTTGGCCTTGTCCATATCAGCATCTGGATTTGCTTGTGTAAGTTGTCCTGTAACATCTGAAAAACTAAAGGTTAACCAAATTGAAGCTGAAATAACAATCAGCCAAATGATAAGATTCAGCGCCCATTTAGGTTGCTCTCTAAATTTACTGAAAGTAGAGCCGAGAATTAAATTAGATTGATCCATGATGTACTCCTCCAAATTTTGTAATTAAATCATATCTTACCATACTCTTTTAAAAGTGATAACCATAATTTAATAAAAAGATTAATTTCCTAAATTATTAATGAGATTCAGGATGGAATAATAAGAATTCATGAAATTTCACCAACAAGGCTTACAGTTTTGTTATAATCTTTGTAAATGTATATTTTTTTATTAAAATTATGATACGCTTTATTAGTCACAAAATATAAGATAGGAGCGAGCGACTTGAAAAGGAAAACAATTTGGATTATCTCGATTATTGCAGCGATATTAGTATTATTTATTATTGCTCTGGTTGTAAAAAAGACCTCAGGAGATTCTGATAACAAAAATACATATGAAGTTTATAAAACCAAATATGAAAGTCCATTAACTATGCAAGGGAAAGCTTCCCCTTATTCAGTAAAATCTTATTTAAATAATAGTTCTGTTGGTAACTATTTATATACATTAGTTTCAGACGGGCAAAAGGTAGAAAAAGGACAACCGCTTATCAGTTATGATACGAGCGGAAATTCAAGAGAAGACCTTGTAAATAAGGTGAACCAAGCACAGCAAGCAAGAAACAAAGCACCGAATGATGATAATACATTTACACAATTAAATAAGGCGTATAAAGCATTGAATGATTTTGATAATCAAGTAAATGACAGTATATATGCAAGTTTCCCAGGAACAATCCAAATCGTGCAAAGCGATCAACCAAATGATGGCCAAACAATTTTACAATTGGTTTCCAATGAGCCGCAGATAAAAACTACAGTGTCTGAATATGACCTTAACAAAATTAAAAAAGGTAAAGAAGTTGATTTCAAAGTCAACAGCACTGGCGAAAAAGGAACAGGCCAAATCAAGCAAGTTTCAGAATTGCCTACAAGTTATGAAGACAATTTGCAAGGTGACAGCGGTGGATCAGCTGGCATGCCCGGTGCAGGAGACGATGCAGGCGAAGGTCAAGAAGGAGGCGCTGCAAGCCAAGCTTCAAATCCTGTAGTAAATGACGTTGATGGAAAGGGCGGCTCAAGTGACGCTTCAAAATATAATGTAGTTATCAGCAACCTTTCAAAACCAGTCAGAGCAGGTTTCTCATTAGATGTTTCAGTTCCTTCTCATGCTATTAAATTACCATCAAGCGTTTTAACCAAAGGTAATTATGTTTACGTGATTGATAAACACAATAAAGTGGAAAAACGTCAAATTAAAATAGAAGAAAGAGATGGACAAAAATATGTGAAATCAGGCTTGAAGGAAGGAGACAAACTTGTTAAGCACCCTAAATCTTCTTTAAAAAGTGGAGATAAGATAGAGGTGGCGAAATGATTAAATTAAAAAACATAAATCGCTCTTTTAAAAACGGTGATAAAATCAACCATATTTTAAAGGATATCAACCTTGAAATTAATAAAGGAGAATTTATTGCCATAATGGGGCCATCTGGTTCAGGTAAAAGTACATTGATTAATATTATCGGCTTTATTGACCGCGGATATAGTGGTGATTATCTATTCAATGGAAAAAATTATAAACGCAGTTCGGATAATAAGTTAGCTGAAATCAGAAACCACGTGGTAGGTTTTGTCTTCCAGAACTTTAAATTAATACAAAATAATACCATTTTAGAAAATGTCAGCATTCCTTTAGTTTATGCAGGTATAGGAAGTCAAGAAAGAAAAAAGAGAGTATTAAGTACACTGCATGACGTGGGGCTATATGATAAAGAAAACTTAGTTCCGAATAAATTATCTGGGGGTCAGCAGCAACGTGTAGCGATTGCACGTTCTATAGTGAATCGACCAGATTTCATCATTGCCGATGAACCTACAGGAGCTTTAGACTCCAAAACTTCAGAAGACATCATGGAGTTGTTTACTAAATTGAATGAAGAAAAACATACTACTATGATTATGGTAACGCACGACCGCGAAGTGGCAGAACAAGCAGACCGTATCATTCATATATTGGATGGTCGTATTCAAAAAGAAGAGGTGATACGATGAATCGATTAGCAAATATATTATCCGTATCACTTCGTTCAATTATGAAGAATAAACGCCGTAATATCTTCACTATGATTGGTATTATCATAGGGATAGCAGCAGTTATTACCATAATGTCATTAGGTAATGGTTTTAAGAAGACAGCTTCAGAGCAATTCTCTGATTCAGGTGCTTCTAAAGATGCAGCGATTATTAACTTTATACCGACAGGAGACTCTAATGAGAAAACAGATCCTTTTTCTCCTAATGATATACAGACAGCTGAACGTGTTGATGGCGTTGCAAGTGCGCATAAAAAGGAAGACAAGAATCAGTCTTTCCAAGCCAAAATGACTAATAGCCAACATCATGGAGACCTCAATGTATATAAAAAGAATTCCTATGATAGCGTAGATAAAGGACATGGATTTTCTTCAGATGATAATGAGCTTGAAGAAAAAGTAATAACTGTCGATAATCAAATTGCTAAAAAAGTATTTCATAATGAAGCAATCGGCAAGACGCTTTTCATTGGAGATGAAGGGTTTAAAGTAATAGGCATTGCTAATGAAGGTACAGAGGAAAATACTGTCTATATGCCTACGAAAACATTCGATCATTATTTGCCGAATCTTACTCAAAATATGGCTCAACTTGAAATTAAATTAGATGAAGGCAGCAACAAAAAAGAAGTCGCTAATAAAGTAGCTAAAAAATTAAGTGAAAAAGGTTCTGGACAATCAGCAGGGACTTATCAGTATTCTGATACCGAACAAATGATGAAAGGTATTACTAAAATATTTGACGGTATCACATACTTTGTAGCAGCAGTAGCGGGTATTTCACTCTTTATTGCTGGTATCGGAGTAATGAACGTGATGTATATTTCGGTTGCAGAACGTTCTGAAGAAATTGCGATACGGCGTGCATTTGGAGCTAAAGCACGAGATATTGAGATACAGTTTTTAGTCGAGAGTGTGGTCTTATGTTTAATAGGTGGTATTATCGGTTTAATACTCGGTATTGCTATCGCATCACTCGTTGATGCAGTCACACCAAGCTACATCAAGAGCGTAGTCAGTCTAGGCTCAGTGCTATTAGCTGTAGGCGTTTCAACATTAATAGGTGTTGTATTTGGTTGGATTCCTGCACGTGCAGCAGCGAAAAAAGAATTGATTGATATTATTAAGTAAGCCAGAGGGGGCTGGGACAAGTTTTGTCTCAGCTCTTACTTTTTGAACTGGCAGTAGCTTTCTAAATAGAAATGTGCTTGCTTCTAATTAATTTTGGAGGAGCGACATGACGAAATCATTTCAACCAATGTTATTTATGCCTCGTTTCCTTCATGCTTAAAGTTGAATATTTTAACAAAACTGGCTATCTTTAAATTGAGAATAAAATTAAATGTAGAAAGGAGGACATTCAAATGGATATTAAACAAATGAGCTACTTTATTGCCGTTGTTCAACAAGGCGGTATGACAAATGCATCAAAAGAATTATACGTAGCTCAACCAACAATCAGTAAAGCAATTAAGGATTTAGAAAATGAATTGGGAAGTCCTTTGTTTGATCGCAGCAAACGTCATTTATCTCTTACAGATAGCGGTAAGATTTTTTATAAGAAATCATTAGAAATTATGAATCTTTTCGATAATCTCCCTAAAGAAGTGAATCAATTGAAAGGGTTAGAAGCGGGACATATCAGTATTGGCTTGTCTGCTGTGATGAATATGAATAAATTTATTGAAACGTTAGGTGATTTTCATCAGATGTATCCTAACATCACTTATAATCTCGTCGAAAACGGCGGCAAAGCTCTCGAACAACAAATTATTAGTAATGAAATTGATATAGGTATTACCACTCTGCCAGTTGATAATGCAATCTTTGAATCGATTCCTCTATATAATGAAGATTTATTACTTGTAGTCAGCGAAACGCATCCATTAGCCCAGCAGGACACGGTTGAGATGAAAGAACTGGCAAATGAGGATTTTATACTTTTCAATGAGGATTTTTACTTGAATGATAAAATAATTGAAACTGCAAAGCGTTCTGGATTCGTTCCTAAAACAATTTCTAAAATTTCACAGTGGAACTTTATTGAAAATTTATTGACAGAAGGTCTAGGCGTTAGCATTTTGCCTGAAAATATTGTGAAAATGTTGAATGGGCCGATACATAGTCTGAAGATTAATGATGACGCAATGCGATGGCAACTTGGTGTTATTTGGAAAAAAGAAAAGTACATCAACTATGCCACAAGAGAGTATATTGACTATATGAAGACAGCTTTAACTACAAAAGAATAGATAAAGTTTAGGGTTTGGACATAATTTTGTCTAAACCCCTTATTATTTCTTCTCTAGCCAGCTTTAGAACTATAATATTGACACATTTAAGTTTTTAAAATTTTCACATTTGAAAGAAAAGTAATAGATGGCATCGCTTACATAGAAAAAAGTAATAGTTACTATCTAAAATCGATATTTTTATTATACACAAAGTTGTCATAGAATAATGGTTGTAAGTCAGAAGAAATAGCATAGAATGATTTATTTACACTCTGATTCAAACACCAGAATCACTAAAAAATAAATCACTCTATACAACTAAAATAAAGGAGAGGTGTTGGCTTATGACCGCTAGAGTATTAAAAATAATATTACAAGTCGTAGTAATTTATGGCATTACAATGTTAGGCAACACCATCCAACACTTATTGCATATTCCATTAGCTGGAAGCATCGTCGGCCTAGGACTTTTTTTCCTACTATTACAATTTAAAATAATTCCTGTCAAATGGGTCAAAGACGGTGCAGACTTCTTATTAACTACAATGGTATTTTTCTTTATACCTTCTGTAGTAGGAGTCATGGATATTGTAAGTGATATTCATTTAAACTTCATCGTTTTCTTTGCTGTTATTATACTCGGTACTATTGCAGTAGCGTTTACTTCTGGACTTATTGCAGAAAAAATGGCGAACAGAACACATGTTACTAAAGGACATCATGTATCATGATTTGGATTAAAGGCATTTTAATGATTGCACTAACCGTTATCATGTACCTTGCCGCTAAGAAAATCCAACAAAAATATAAGAATCCTTTTCTTAATCCAGCCCTAATTGCTTCACTAGGGATAATTATCGTGTTAGTGTTGTTTCGTCAAGATTATAGTGGGTACATGTCTGGTGGTAAGGTAATTAACCAACTTCTCAGCTGTACAGTAGTATGTTTAGCATATCCACTATATATTAATCGGCACAAAATCGTCGAAAATTTTAATATCATTTTCGCAAGTGTTATTACAGGAGTGGTACTTAACTTTACGTTAGTCTTCTTTTCATTGAAATTACTGGGTTATTCAAAAGAAGATATTGTAACACTCTTGCCGCGTTCTATTACAGCAGCAGTCGGTATTCAGGTATCGCACCAAATGGGCGGCGCCGATACCATCACTGTCCTCTTTATTATTACTACCGGTTTAATCGGCAGTATGTTGGGATCATTGTTACTGAGAATGGGTCATTTCAAATCGTCTATTGCGAAAGGAATGGCTTATGGGAATGCCTCCCATGCATTCGGAACGGCTAAAGCACTTGAAATGGATCTGGAATCGGGAGCTTTCAGTTCAATCGGAATGATATTAACTGCGGTAATTAGTTCAGTACTTTTACCCATCCTCATTCTCTTTTTCTACTAACGTAGCGAAAGAGTTATTCATTGTTTAGGCACAAAAGCATAACGACTTTTCAAACGCTAAAGGGTAGTTTGAATTCAGTTAGTTTTTACAAATAGAAAGGGGCTATTTTTGAAATGGCAAAAATTAAAGCAAATCAAGCGCTTGTAGAAGCATTACTACAATGGGATGTTGATCACTTATATGGTATCCCAGGAGATTCAATCGATGCAGTTGTAGATAGTTTGCGTACAGTTAGTGAACAAATTAAATTCTATCATGTACGTCATGAAGAAGTTGGAAGCTTAGCAGCTGCAGCTTATACAAAATTAACTGGTAAAATCGGGGTATCACTAGCAATTGGCGGACCTGGTGCAGTTCACTTATTAAATGGTATGTACGACGCTAAAATGGACGGCGTACCTCAATTAGTACTTGTCGGCCAATCAAACAGTAACTTGCTTGGTACTAAAGCTTTCCAAGAAACTAACTTGTTAAGCCTATGTGAAGATGTATCTGTTTATAACAGACAAATTAATGAAAAAGATGACGATATCTTTGGTATCGTTAATGAAGCAATTAAAACAGCTTATGAGAAAAAAGGTGTGGCAACTTTAATCTTGCCTAACAACTTGTTAACTCGCAAAGTTAAAGATACAACTAACAAACCAGTTAACAAAAAACGCCCTACAATTCCAGCTCCAAACCCATCTAAAATCAAAAAAGCTGCTAAATTAATTAACAAAGCTAAAAAACCTGTATTATTAATGGGTACTGGTGCAAAACATGCTGGACCAGAAGTAGAAGCATTGATTAACAAAGCTAAAATTCCGACAATCATTACGTTACCTGCAAAAACAATCATTCCTGATGATCACCCATACAACTTAGGTAACTTAGGTAAAATCGGTACTAAAGCTTCTTATCAAGCAATGCAAAATGCTGATTTATTAATCATGGTTGGTACTAACTATCCTTACGTTGACTACCTACCTAAGAAAAATATCAAAGCAGTACAAATTGACGTTGATCCTAAAGCAATCGGTCACCGTTTCAATGTTAACGCTGGTATTATCGGAGATGCTAAAATCGCTTTAACTGAATTAACTGATTTAGTTAAACCAGTTAAGACTCGTAAATTCTTAAATGAAGCATTAGATAACCTTAAAACATGGAAAGAATGGATGCAAAAAGACCTTGATAATGATGCATTCCCAATTCGTCCAGAACACTTAATGCAAGCTATCAACAGAGAAGCAGACAACGATGCTGTTTACTCAATCGATGTTGGTACTTCAACAGTTTGGTCAACACGTTACCTTAGCTTGAAACCAAGTAATGAATTCATCATTTCTAGTTGGTTAGGTACAATGGGTTGTGCTTTACCAGGCGCTATCGCATCAAACGTAGCATTCCCTAACCGTCAAGTTATCGGTATTGCTGGTGACGGTGCATTCCAAATGGTAATGCAAGACTTCGCAACTGCAGTTCAATATAACATGCCAATGGTAATCTTTGTTATGAACAATAAAGAATTAGCCTTCATTAAATATGAACAACAAGCAGCTGGTGAATTAGAATACGCTATCGATTTCTCTGAAATGGATATGGCTAAATTCGCTGAAGCTTGTGGCGGTGCTGGTTACACATTAACTGACCCATCTGACATTGATACAGTTGTAGAAGCTGCATTCAAAGAAAACAGACCAACACTTGTTGATGTTCATGTTGATCCTAATGCTGCACCACTTCCAGGTAAAATCGTACCTGACGAAGCAATCAACTATGCTAAATGGGCATATAGATCAATCACTGAAGATAAAAAATTAGACTTAGATGAAATCCCACCATTATCAACAGCAGCTAAACGTTTCTTATAATTCGAAACACTCATCTAAATAGAATATCCTATACCCTAGCCGAGTCGCTGGTTATGACTATCCCAATCATAATCAGCGGCTCTATTTTTTTATTAATTCTTTTGATACCAATGCTGTGCATTCTGATAAAAAATCTTGCTGCAAGCTTCTTCATCAAAAGCTTCTTGAATCTTTTTGACGTCATTCAGAGAAAAAGGTTGGGGCGCACGTGTTGAAGGTAAGTCTGTACCGAACATCAACGCTTCCGGATTAACCATATAAATTTGTTTCATCGTTTCAACTACATCTAGATTACCGCGACTGAAACCTGTCGCTTTCACATGTAACCCATGGTCAACTAAATCTAATAATGTCGGTAGACCCTCCTTGGATAGTCCGAGATGATCAATAGATACACGTGGTAAAGCTTTTAAAGTATCTGTTATTTGTGACAATGTCTTAGTGTTTAAATAGAGCTCCGTATGCCAACCTGCCAATTCATAAATACGTTCAGAAAAATAACGCAGATTTTTCAAACTTTCTATACCGCCCCGCTGAATATTGAAACGCACCGCAGTAATGCCCTGTGATTTAAGCTTTAAGATTTTTTTATCTGATACTTCAATAGGTAGCTGAGTTACTCCATAGAATCCTTTGCCCAATTTATTGAGTGTGTGAATTAAATACTGTTGATCGAATCCTTGAAAAGAACCTGACACTACTGTACCGCCTACGATGTCTAATTTTTTAGTATCTTTTTTGTAATCTTTAATTAAATAATTAGGGGGTAAGTAACCTTGGTTTTCAATAATAGGATAACGATAATCAATAATGTGAAAATGTGAGTCAAATATTTTCATTATGTAACCTCCAATTAAAGTAAGTAATTAGCTAAGTAAAAAATCGATTTTAATATTGTAATATTCTGACAAATATTCTATAATCAACCTATTCATCATTAATACATAGAAATGAGGGAAAAGGATGCAAACTTCTTATATTCCTATTAATAATCAATTGAAATTAGTCCAACCAGAATTAATAATGGCAGAACAATTATTTCAAGTGATAGATGAAAATAGAACGTATTTATCTAAGTACTTACCCTTTATCGACGATACCAATACAGTGCAAGATGAAACTGAATTTATTAAGTTGATGTTAGCGCAACATGCAAGAGGGACAGGACGCTTATTTTTTATTTTCTTAGAAAATGAATTAATCGGAACTATTGATTTGCATCAAATTGACCAAACACATCAGAAAGCAAGTATCGGTTATTGGCTAGCTCAAAATCACACAGGAAAGGGTATCATTACACGTTGCCTTCAAACCTTGTGCGACTTTGCTTTTAATACTTTGAAGTTAAACAAGTTAACTATAATGGCTAATGTGAAAAATCAACCAAGCATCAGAGTGGCTGAACATTGTGGTTTTACATATGTAGGAACAGACAAAGATGAATTATTTGAACGTGGTCATTTTGAAGACTTTGCACGCTATGCGTTATTAAAAAGTGAATTTCAAATGACTACACTATAAATTCTAAGATTACTCCCTATCAACCATTTCTTTAAATTTTGCTATAATAGAAAAGTAAAGATAAAAAGGGAGAGGTTGAAAAATGGAAGAGCGCAAACTTGCAGCTGAAGCTGAAATTGAAGTAAACGGATATGATATTGACGCTATGGGAATAGTGAGCAATATCGTGTATGTACGTTGGTTTGAAGATTTGAGAACAATATTTGTCAATAAACATATGAATGCCTCTGACATGTTGAAAGAGGATATTTCGCCGATTCTCATGCACACTGAAATAGATTACAAAGTACCGATTACTATTCATGATCGTCCTGTCGGTAAGTGTTGGGTGACTAAGATGAGCCGTTTAAAATGGACATTTGAATTTGAAATCTCCTCTGGTGATAAAGTACATGCTACTGGAACACAGTATGGCGGTTTCTATAATATTCGAGAACAGAAAATTGCTCCAGTCCCAGAAATTTTTAGAAATATTTAGTTATTATTTTATTTCGATAATAATGAGCGGATATGAAGAGAGACAGCTATACGAGCGAACACTCTGAGTCGCTACTCTTCATTTCACATTTCTTATAATATAGGTTGAGACATTTTAGGTATATATGTCTCAGCTCTTTTTTTACATAGCAGAAAAGAGGCATGATAGAAATGACACAGAAGCAACATTCACATATCACCGCTTTAAAAGCGGCTTTTCCTCAAACGATTCCTATCTTTGCTGGATTTACCTTTATAGGTATGGCTTATGGTATTTATATGCATTCTTTAGGATTTCCTCCTATTTATGCCATGTTAATGAGTTTGCTGATATTCGCGGGCTCTATGGAATTTGTAGCGGGCAGTTTATTACTTGCGCCGTTTAATCCATTCAGTGCTTTCTTCTTAACTTTAATGTTGAACTCTAGACACCTGTTTTATGGTATTTCTATGTTGGATAAGTTTAAAGGGACAGGCGCTAAAAAACCTTATTTGATATTTGGAATGTGCGATGAAACATTTGTAATTAATAGTATGGCGAACATACCGAAGAATGTGGACCGCGGTTTGTTTATGTTCTATGTCACATTATTGAACCAATTGTATTGGTTTTTCGGAACTACTGTAGGCAGTTTGTTCGGTGTCATGATTAAGTTCGATACCAAGGGATTAGATTTTGTGATGGTAGCACTCTTTGTCGTTATCTTTTTAGAATCTTGGTTGAAAGAAAAGAATCATGTAAGTTCATTAATCGGATTAGCTATTCCTATTATTTGTTTGATTCTATTCGGGCCTAATCAATTTATCTTGCCTTCTATGATTTTAATCGTGATTGCACTCTCGCTTTTAAGAGGTTATTTTGCTAGAAAGGGTGTGGCTTAAGATGACATTGACACAACAAATCATCACAATCGGGGTCGTCGTATTAGGTACAATGCTAACACGATTTCTACCCTTCATGATTTTTTCTAAAAATAAAGAAACACCTAAATATGTGCAATATTTAGGTGCAGTTTTGCCAGCAGCTGTATTTGGTTTCTTAGTCGTCTATGCTTTACGCAAGACTCCGATTATGTCAGGCAGTCACGGAATTCCAGAATTGATTGCTATAGGTGTGCTGGTCGGCTTGCATCTGATCAAGCGTAATATGCTGATTTCTATTGCTGGAGGTACTATTGTCTATATGTTGCTAGTGCAATTAGTATTTTAAGCAGCTAGGGCTCTATGAGGAACTTTTTTCATCAAAGTGATTTAGTTTCCAAATCAAAGTTGATATGAACCAAGTTAAAATAAAGACGGCTACGAGAATATAGCCAATATAGTCAAATTTCATAGACTGAACAAGTTGCCAGAATGCACCTTGGAAGTGGAACTTATCACCCATAATTTGCAACAATTCAATCATACCGATTATAAGGGCAGCGATAACTGATACTGCAGTGATTGTGATATTATAGTATATCTTGCGGACTGGATTTAGAAATGCCCAATTGTAGGCAGACTTCATTAAGATGCCATCTAAGGTGTCTAGTAGACTCATGCCTGCTGCAAATAGAATAGGTAAGGAAATGATGCCTATAAAGGAAATGGCATGCTGAGAAGCGCCTGAAGACAATGCTAGTAAAGCAATCTCGCTTGCAGTATCAAATCCTAATCCGAATAAAAAGCCAAGCGGTAAAACATGCCAACTTTGATTGATTAATTTGAAATATGGACCAATGAAGCGGGTAAAGAATCCTCTTGAATCTAACAACTGATCTAACTCTTGATGGCTGACTTTCTGCTCTTTAAGTTTTGTAAATAATTTAACGAGTGACACTAAAATAATTAAATTTAAGATACCGATTAATAACAGGAAGACTCCAGAGACTATCGTACCGATTGTGCCGCCGATTTCTTGAAAGTGAGGTAATTGATTTTTCGCCCAGTGGACGGAAATTCCAAGTAAAACTGCCATAATAAAGACCACAGTAGAATGTCCGATAGAAAAATAAAAACCTACGCCCGCCGGATCCTTTCTTTGCTGCAATAATTTTCGAACTGTATTATCAATAGCCGCTATATGGTCTGCATCAAACGCATGTCTCAGGCCCAGCGTATAAGCAAGTAACCCCATTCCTAACAGAATATGAGCATCTTTCGCAGCAATCCACAAGCATACAAAGCCGATAATATGAAGTAGGCAGACAATACTGACATATGGCAGCCAACTCCATTGTGAAAATTTAGTGTTCACATTATTCCTTCTTTCACGATTATTAGGTGAAATCCTTGATGTTATTTTTGAATTCTAATAATGTACCTAATATCAATCCATTTATTAAACTTTATTAATTAAACAACAAAAGTAGTTTTTTTGTAGATGACTTTCTTATTTTAATCCTCCAATGAAGGTAATGTAAAATAATTACGATGACCTTTGGAGTTAATAAGCAAATGTGTGTATTTTCTATATTAGGTTGGGGTAAATAAAGTATAAACGACAAAATTGAGAGAGAGGTTGTTATTTGTGTCTGATATTAATTATATTTCATCATTCGACTCTACAAATTTATATGCCAAAATCAGTTTAGGGGAAAGTCCAATTGCGAATTTGATAGTGGTGCATGGCTTGACTGAAGAGTTGGATGATTACGATGAAGTAACAGCTTTCTTTAATGAATATGATTTTAATGTGATACGGTATGACCAACGTAGCCATTCTAATACTTCAGGAATTAAAGAATTACATGAGCGTATAGATATTTTAGTGGAAGATTTAAAAGCCGTAGTAGATTATGTGAAAAAGCAATTGACGGGTGAAGTGTTTATATTAGGCCACGGTGTCGGAGGCTCTATTGCAGCGATGTTCGGTATTAAGCATCCGGATGAAGTATTAGGCTTTGTATCTTGCGGAGGTTTATCTCCGACTGGACAACCTTTATTGAGAGATGATGCTGGAGATGAATCTTCTAATGAGGAAGAAGATAAGGGAATGGAAAGTGTACAAAAACAACGGATGATTCAAAATTTCCGCCAACGTCTGCATGAAATTAATATTGATTATAAGCAATTTACTGATTGTGTGTTGATTATGCATGGTGGGGATGACAAAGTAGTCAGCTCAGATGATGCCATTCAATTTTATAAAGAAGCAGATACTACACACAAATCTTTACGTATTTATGATGGCTTGAATCATGAGTTACTGAATGTAACCTCCTATCGTGGTATGTTACTCTCAGATATTGTCAATTGGTTAGAGTTCGAATTGTCTTGCGTAGAACAAGATAATGAATAAAAAGTAAAAATTTAAGAGTGCGGGCAGTCTTAAAAGTTAATTTTTAGTAAAATAAAGTGAGGAAGTTTTAAAATGAAAAAATCACAACCTACATTACATGATATTGCTAGAATTTCAGGTTTATCTATCGCAACGGTTAACAAGATCTTGGAAGATAAGCGACATGTAGCTAGTGATAGTGCCAGAGATAAAGTAGTAGAAGCATTAGAAATGCTCGGCTATGAACCGAGTCGTTATATACAATCTCTGAGAGGAGAGCAGACCAAGACAATAGCATTTATCATTCCAAGACATGATGCTTATTACGCTTCTATTATTGATGCAATTGAACATCAAGAAGGATCCGAATCTATTCGCATTATTGCAATGGCTTCAAATGAAAATGCAGCGCGCCAAGATGAATTAATTGATTGGTTTGTTTCTCAGCAAGTAGATGGTATTATTGTTTCTCCAGTGTCTGCACAGATGCGTATTGCACAGAGATGGCGTGATATTCCGATGTTGATTATTGATAACCATATAGAGGATGAATCTTTACCCTATATTGGGTTAAATCATGAGGATTCAGCCTACAAGGCAGCAGAGCACTTATTAAGACAACAGCATAAAGTGATTGGTCTCCTATTAGGCAATCCAGAAACCAGCACAGCTGCTGATAGCAGAATGGGGTATAAAGCTGCTTTGGAAGATTATGATTTAAGCATGGATGAACGTTTAATTACGTATCAATATACGGATTTAAGTATGAATGCGACCGAGAACTACGGCAGTGCAGCTGTAGAACAAGTATTCAATAGCGGTAAAATGCCGACTGCTCTTATTACTGCAAATCACGCTTTATTAAACGGTGTTTTGCAAGCGTTGCATCATAAAGGATTAAAAGTGCCAGAAGATATTGCAATTGTGACATTAGAAGAAAACACTTGGAATACAGCAAATCAACCTCAATTGACTGCTGTTGGAATAGCTTCAAATGAAATCGGAGCTTCTATTTTCAAACAGTTGCAAAGATTTTTCAAAGGCGAAACTACTAAAATAAAATCAGATTGGTTGGCTTCTCAAGTGATAATCAGAGATTCAAGCCAATAAATACTTAAAATAAGAATAGAACCGAAACGTTTGATGAAAGGGAAGTTAAACGTTTCGGTTCCTTTTTAATGTTAAGGGTTTTGGGTGATATAAAGAATAAAATATACCGTTAATGTAGAAATAATGCTCAAATCTTAAATCAGAGGTTATTTCTTAAGACTTTGTCTGCGTGTTTTAATCAACGCAATAGTTGAAACTACGATACCGATAATAATGGCTATGACAGCACCCTGTTCTGGATGGTCAACGTGTCCTGCTTCTGGCAAGTCAGAGTATGATGAGGTTTCGTTTTGAGATTTTGTGCTATCATCTTTCCCTGCTTGATTTTCATGAGTTGCTGCTGGTTGCTGTATCTCTTTCTTTTGATTCGCTTGCTGGCTGTTGGTTGACTGATCAGCATTTGTTGAAATGCTTCCCTCTGTATTTGAATGGGTTCCTGCATTAGGGTTTGCAGTTTGATTGAGAGGAGACGAAGCGGGTTCATCTGTATTAACATCAGCCATGTGAGCTGAATTTGCGTAATCAGTGTTTTGCTTTGCCGTATCAGTGTTTGTAACCAAAGCGGATTGTTCAGCGGATTGTTGGTTTGAGATATTATTGCTTTCAGCAGCATTCATCACTCCAGACGTATTAGTAAATAATAAACCGCTTAATGCGATTGTAGAAACATGAAGCAAGCATTTCTTTGTACTTAACTTCATTACCATGCGAACAACACTCCTATTCCAAAATGAAAGTGTCTGGTCATCCATTGTTGTAATTTCGGTATGTTGGATCGGCAGGATGAGGTAGACAAAAAATATCAACCTATAAATGAAGATAGTGATTAAGATAATAACTTATCAAATAATCTCTTCACTCTTAGCATTACACAGTAATGTTAAGAAGTATTTAAGGTGAGTTAAAAATAGGATAAAGTTCGTAAATTTCAGTATATTAGAACTTTTTAGATGTCTGTACAAGACAAACGCTTACAATGCCAAGGGATATACTCATTTTTCCCAACAAATTAATGCAAATAGTTGGTTTAAACATGATTTGCAAAGTGTTATAGTAGTCAACGGAAAATAAATCGTTGGTAATTTAATGGAAAAAGTCTAAAGGGAGTCTTTGAACATTAAAAGGGTTATAACACGTTTATTTTTATCTATTAATAGTATTTTGAAACTATGGCACTTTTGCGAACTAATTGTGACAACTTTATTGCTAAATAGGCTAAAATTACAAAATAAATTTAACTTAAAAAAGCAATTTTACACGTAATAAAAAGATTGTGAATTTATTCGCAAATTGCCAATTAATAATTTTAGAATGCTATTGAAAACGCTTTACTAATGGTTGTATTATGTCGGTGGTAGGAAAATTAAATATATAAAAGGAAAAGAGGTCATTTGACATGGATATTATCTTGGGAGCAGGGACTTTAATACTTGTCCTCATTGCAATGTCTTTATTTTTAAAATTTGCTCCTTACGGTAAGAAAGGTTTGCAAGCGCTTTCGGGTGCTGCTTGTGCGACATTCTTGCTCAAGCATTTTTAAGTTACGCAATTGGTGGGGTATTCCACATTGAATTTTTCCAAAAGATTGGTGATTTAGCAGGAAGTTTAAGCGGTATTGCTGTAGGTATTCTGACTTGCTTAAACATGGGTGTTTCACCAGTCTTTGCAGTAATTGTAGGACTTGTATTACATGATTCTAAATTATTGCCAGCTTTCATCGCAGCATATCTTGTTGCTTATGTAATTAAATTTATCGAGAAAAAAGTTCCAGAAGGGTTAGACTTGATTGTAGTAATCTTGGTTGCCCCAGCATTAACATTCGGTATTGCAGGACTTATTTCTCCAGCAGTTATGGGTGTCTTAAAACAAATCGGTGGTGCGATTACAGCAGTTGGAGACAATAACCCATATGCATTAGCAGTTATTTTAGGATTGATCATTCCAGTGGTAGGTATGACTCCTTTAAGTTCAATGGTTTTAACAAGCTTGCTAGGATTAACTGGCGTTCCAATGGCAATCGGTGCATTGACATGTACAGGTGCTTCATTCGCGAACTTCATGTTATTCAGAGGATTGAAAATCGGTAATCTTGGTAAAGCGTTTGCCGTTGCAATTGAACCCCTTACTCAAATCGATACTATCGCCCAATATCCAATACAGCTTTATGGTGCCAATGCGATTATAGGTGTATTCAACGCTATCATCGTTACTGCCGTTGGTTTAGTAATCAACGTAACGGGTATGGCTACACCAATAGCTGGTGCAGTTGTATTATTCGGTTTCAACAAACCAGTGCCTAGTATTATCGGTATTGTTGCTGTTGCCATTACAAGTATTATACTTGGTTGGATTTTGGCTAAACTTATCAATAAAATCAATTTCAATAAACTTAGTGAAAAATTACCAGGACGTAAAACATCAACTCAAGCAAACTAATATTTCATTTCTAACAAATAGATAAGGAGATGACTCTACGCTATGGCAAGAAAAAAGGATTTCCAGAGCGCATTTGATATCATCGGACCTGTAATGATGGGACCTTCTAGTTCACATACAGCAGGCGCAGTAAAAATTGGTAACGCAGGACGAACAGTACTGCAAGGCGAACCAGAAAACATTGAAATTCATTACTATGAATCTTTCGCAAAAACACATTTAGGTCATGGTACTGACGTAGCTATCATTGGTGGATTATTAGGTTATAGTACCTTTGATGAACGTATTAAAAATTCAGTTGAAATTGCTAAAGATGAAGGTATTAAAATCAAATTTATCGAAGAATCAGGTAAAAGCTTAGGTGAACACCCTAACTGTGCGCTAATTAAAGCAGATAGCGGCGATCGTCACATCGAAGTGAACGGTATTTCAATTGGTGGCGGAACAATTAAAATTAAAAGTATTAACGTAAATGGACAATGTATCTTAATGAACCATGGTTTACCTATCTTAGAAGTAGATGGGCCAACGGATAATGCTACAATTAATCATTTGATTAATGATTTAATCGAAAACGGTGCAGACATTAACGAAGAAATTAAGACGATTAACCAAGAAGGTTGCTTAATCGCAATGCACCTAAACAAAGCACTTAGCGAAGATGTGTTAGACAAAATGAGAGAAAAATATAGCGACTTAAACTTTGCATATATTAAATAAAGAGGTGTAATTATGTTTGATACTATTCAAGAAATCATTGATTACTCGAATAAACATGACATGAGTTTCGCAGAAATTATGATCCAAGATGAGATGGAACGAAGCGGACAATCAAGAGAAGAAGTTCGTGAACAAATGAAACAAAACTTAGAAGTAATGCGCGACGCAGTTAAAAAAGGGACAACTGGCGAAGGCGTTAAAAGTGTAACAGGGTATACTGGTCAAGATGCAATTAAAATTAAAAACTATAATGAAAACAATCATTCACTTTCAGGTAATGAAATGATGCAAGCGGTTATGGGCGCAGTTGCAACTAACGAAGTGAATGCAGCAATGGGTATTATTTGTGCTACTCCTACAGCTGGTTCTTCAGGTACAATTCCTGGTACATTGTTTAAATTAGAAGACACACATGGTCTTACTGAAGATCAAATGGTCGACTTCTTATTCTCAGCTTCAATTTGCGGCCGTGTTGTTGCAAACAACGCAAGTGTTGCAGGCGCAACAGGTGGTTGCCAAGCTGAAGTTGGTTCAGCATCAGCGATTGCAGCAGCATCAGCTGTTCAAATTTTCGGAGGCTCACCAGAAGCTTCTGGTCATGCATTAGCAATTTCATTAAGTAACTTGCTTGGACTTGTATGTGACCCGGTAGCCGGTTTAGTTGAAATCCCATGTGTTATGCGTAATGCAATCGGTTCAGGCAACGCATTGATTTCTGCTGACTTAGCATTAGCAGGTGTAGAAAGCAGAATTCCAGTTGATGAAGTTATCGAAGCAATGGGCAAAATCGGCCGCAACTTACCAGCAGAATTACGTGAAACTGGTTTAGGCGGATTAGCAGGTACTCCAACTGGCGAAGCTATTAAACGTAAAATCTTTGGCGATGCTGAAGTTAAATCATAAAACGATGTATTCAATTTGATACAAGCTATTCAAAGAACTGAGACATTATTTTGTCTTGGTTCTTTTTTTGTATTCTAGAAAGAATTATCAAATATTTCAAATAATTCGTAAAAATTGATTGAAAATTGTGACATTAATGGGTAAACTAGTCAAAAGGGGTTGATGAGATATGATACTTAGATTAGTTTTAATTTTAATTGCTTTTGTTGCAAACACTACACTGACTTATTATTTGGTAGATTTTGGGGAAGTTGTACAAAACTTTTTGAAATCAATGTCTATCAGTATGATTCTCGTCTTTATTTTTTACTACGCAAAGTTAATGATTGAATTAAAAAGGGAATAATAAAATAACAAATACAAAATGAGATGGCTTGGGGAAGCATCTCATTTTATTTTGCTTAAAAAAAGAAAGGATGATTGAATATGTCTACACTAGTGATTATTGCACATCCAGAGATACAGTCTGCCCATGTCAATCAAACGTGGAAAGAAACCTTGCAGTCGCGCTCGGACTTAGTTACAGTTCATGATTTATATGAAACTTATCCAAATGGAGAAATCGATATAGAGAAAGAGCAGCAATTATTATCCGCACATGATCATATCGTATTTCAATATCCAATGTTCTGGATGAATTATCCTCCATTATTGCAAAAATGGTTCGATGAAGTATATACACATGGATTTGCTTTCGATGGCGGCGATGCTTTAAAAGGTAAACATTTTGCTTTAGCTATTTCATGCGGTCAGCCAGAAGACCACTATCAACATTCTGGTCCGATTGGTTATTCAATTGATGAAGTGGTGATACCGTTGAAAGCAGTTATTAATTTAGTAGGCGGCCATTATTATGGAATACACGCTATCTATAATACTGATGATATCGAAAACTTCGCTGCTATTGCTGAAAATGCAGACGCATATATTAGATTTGTCGAGAAATTTGCTGAGCAATAAGCGAACACATCTCTTTCAACTCAGAGAGGTGTATTCTATACTATGAATATCACTAATTAAGGAGAGTTTTCATGGATAACAAAGAGATGCGTCAAATTATTATCGATGCTTTTAATTTCAGACACGCAACAAAGCAATTTAACCCTGATAAAAAGGTGAGCGATGCTGATTTCCAAACAATTTTAGAAGCGGGTCGTTTATCACCAAGTTCTATCGGCTCTGAGCCATGGCGTTTTGTCGTTGTACAAAATGAAGAGATGCGTGAAAAATTAAGAGAAGTTGCACCAGGTGCAATCGGCAAATTAGAAACAGCAAGTCATTTCGTGATTCTTCTTGCACGTAGAAATGTTAAAGCCGACTCTGAATATTTCAGACATATGTTGACTGATATTCAGAAAGTACCAGATGAAAAGCTTGAAGATATGGTCAAAGGCTTTACTTCTTTCCAAAATGACAACTTGAATCTTTACGAAAGCGAGCGTTCATTATGGGATTGGGCCAGCAAGCAAACGTACATTGCTTTAGGTAATATGATGACTGCAGCAGCATTATTAGGTGTAGATTCATGTCCAATGGAAGGGTTTAAAATGAAAGAATTGACAAAATTCCTTGAAGATGAAGGTGTCATGAACTCAGAATACTTCTTACCTTCTGTAATGGTCGCATTCGGTTATCGTAAAGAAGACCCTAAACGTGGTAAAACACGTCAATCACAAGATGAAGTTGTGGAATGGGTAATGTAAGTCGTATCACATAGTTTGTCTGAGACTTTTTGAGAGGTACTCTTTTGATTCCTGACCTTTCAAGAGGTCTCTTTTTTATAGAAAAATTATCTGAATTTTGTGTCTGCTCTTATAGTTTGAATGTTATAATTAAGGTTATAAGCCTTTTTTCTGAAGAGATAGATAGTGGGTTGCAAGTAAGAGGTATACATAGTAAGGGAGAGGTTATGATGGTTAAAATTAAAATGTATGATGTAGAAACGTATGAGGAACAATTTATTAAGGATTGGGTGCAGGCACATGATGTGGAAGTGGATTATGAGCATGGCCCATTAACGAAAGAGAATGTTGAAGACGTGAAGGGTTATGATGGCATTTCTTTAAGTCATAATGGCCCGTTCGACTCTGATTTGTTTGAAATATTAGCGTCTTATGGCATTAAACAGATTGCTCAACGCAGTGCAGGCTTTGATATGTATGATTTGGAAAAAGCGAAGGCAAATGGCATCTTGATTACGACGGTACCTAGTTATTCTCCAAGTTCGATTGCTGAATATGCTGTGATGGGTGCATTGTATTTTGTCAGACAAGTTCCGTTAGCGCAACAACGTGTGCAAGCACATGATTTCAGATGGAAAGGCGATATTATGTCACGCACAGTCAAAGATTTGACGGTGGCAGTTATCGGCGTGGGTCGTATCGGTAGTATCTCAGCACGTTTATTCCATAGTTTCGGATGCCGTGTAGTGGGTTATGATTTGGTGCGCCGTCCTGAAATGGAAGATATTGTGGATTATAAAGAGAGTATGCTGGATGCAATTACGCAAGCGGATATTGTGACGTTACATATTCCGGGCAATAAAGAGACATATCATTTATTTGATGATGAAGTCTTCCGTCATTTCAAAGCGCAAACGATTTTCGTTAATGCGGCACGTGGTATGGTCGTGGACACTCAAGCTTTCTTAAAAGCTTTAGATAGTGAGAAAATTGCGGGCGCGGTGATTGATACGTATGAAAATGAAGCGGAATATTATAGAAGAGATTATTCTGGTAAAGTAATTCAAGATGAAGTGTTGTTGCATCTGATTGAGCGAGATGATGTATTAGTGTCGCCACATATTGCATTCTTTACAGGTGAAGCGGTTAAAAATTTAACAGAGGGCGGTTTAAATAGTACGCTGGAAGTCTTAAATACGGGCGATTCTGAATTCCGTATTAATTAAATAAGATAGTTTATACGTTACACCAATATGAGATAAAAAGGGGGGACGTGCTACGTGAAAGTATTTATCAATCTAAAGTGGTTTTTTAAACAGGAAAAGGCTAGGTATTTATTAGGATTATTAGTCTTATTAGGCATCGCACTTGTACAATTGGTACCGCCTCAAATTATTGGTAAGACCATCGATTTGATTGGCACTAAGAAATTGACAGGCCATGATTTGCTGATTTATATGCTGTTATTAAGTGGTGCTGCGATTATGACTTATGTCTTAAGATATACATGGCGTGTGTTGATTTTCGGTACGAGTAATAAATTGGGCAAAATTCTGCGTAATCGTTTATATGAGAAATATACTTCGATGAGTCCTTCATTTTTCCAGCAGAGACGTACAGGAGATTTGATGGCACATGCTACTAATGATATTAATGCCGTGCAAGGTGCAGCAGGGCCAGGTATATTGATGATCAGTGATTCATTGATTACTGGAACATCGATCCTGATCACGATGGCGATTACGGTCAATTGGAAGCTGACTTTGATTATCATGCTGCCGATGCCGATTTTAGTTATCTTAACGAGTTACTATGGACGTTTAATGAGTAAAGGATTCAAGAAAGCGCAAGCGGCATTTAGTCGTTTAAATGATAAGACGCAAGAAAGTATTGCCGGCATTAAAGTAACGAAAACGATGGGTTATGAAAAGAGTGACCAGAAAGATTTCAAACATATCAGTGATGATGTAGTGCAGAAGAATTTGAAGGTCGCGCAAATTGATGCGTTATTTGATCCGACCATTATGCTGGTGATTGGTACAAGTTATTTCTTAGCGGTTGTCTGCGGTTCATTTATGATCTTCCATGACACAATTTCGCTTGGACAGCTGATTACTGCAACGACTTATTTAGGTATGCTGGTATGGCCATTGCTCGCACTCGGCTTTTTCTTCAACATTATTCAACGCGGCAACGCCTCTTACGAACGTATTGACGATATTGTGAATACGCAAAATGAAATTGATACCTCCTATACAGTGGAAGGTTATCCTTCTGGAGATATTACTTTCAATATTGAAAGCTTCAGTTTCCCAGATGCAGAACACCCTGCGCTGAAAGATGTTCATTTTACCATCAAAGAAGGCAGTACGGTGGGCATTGTCGGCAGAACAAGTTCAGGTAAGAGTACGTTGTTGCGTTTGTTGGTTCGTGAATTTGATACGAAGCGTCCGGAAGACATTACTTATGGCGGTATTCCGCTTCGCGATTATGAAATTCGTCATTTGCGTGCAATGTTCGGTTATGTCCCGCAAGATAATTTCTTATTCTCTACCACTATTAAGGAGAATATTGCCTTTGCGGACCCTGCGATGGAAGAAGAGAACGTTGCAAGCGCTGCTCAATTAAGTTATATTCATCATGATATTTTAGACTTCCCGAAAGGGTATGACACGATTGTCGGCGAGCGTGGCGTTTCTTTATCCGGCGGTCAAAAACAACGTGTTTCTATTGCGCGTGCGGTCATACAGAACCCGCCCGTCCTAATATTTGATGATTCTTTATCTGCAGTCGATGCGGATACCGAGGAACATATTCTAGACAACATGCAGAATGAACGTCAAGGCAAGACGAATATTATAACTGCCCATCGTATGAGTGCAGTGAGTCATGCTGATTTGATTATCGTGATGGATGAAGGTACTGTTGCTGAAAAAGGAACACATGAAGAACTGCTGCACAATCAAGGCTGGTATGCCCAAACTTACCAATCGCAACAATTACGTGACGAACTGACACGCAACCTCGATGATATCACGCAAGAGGAAGGGGATGACTCTCATGCCGAGACATAATAAAGCGCATTACGATTACCAATTAAGCGCTCGAGATCAATGGCGCGTCTTAATGCGCTTAATCCGTTATACCTTCCCATTCAAATGGATGATTGCGGCAGCTTTCGGCATGCTGGCGATTTCTACAGCAGCGAGTGTAGCCACGCCTTATATCGTGAAAGTATTCATCGACGATTATTTGACACCGAGACACTTTCCGCAACACGAAATTATTTGGCTCGTAGTCATCTTTATCGCAATTGAACTTGTAGGAGCCATTACGACCTATATTAATATCTACATGTTCCAAAACTTTGCCTTTAAGATCATTCAACAACTCAGAATTGATGCTTTCGATAAAATCGGCAACCTCGGTATGAAATACTTCGACGAGGTACCGAGCGGCAGTATCGTTTCGCGTCTGACTAATGACACCGAAGCCATTGTCGACATGTTTACAGGCGTATTTGCCTCATTCTTGATGGCCCTTTTTACCGTGATTTCCAGTTTCATCATGATGTTCATTTTAGATGTCAGACTGGCCCTCATGGCGCTGTTATTTATGCCGATTATCATCTTAGTACTCGCACTCTACCGTAAATACGCTTCCCTCTTTTTTGCGGAAGCGAGAGAACGGCTTTCTAGCTTGAATGCGAAACTGGCCGAATCTATCGAAGGCATTCGGATGATTCAAGTCTTTAATCAGGAAAAAAGACTGCAGGAAGAGCTTGCAGAAATTAATGAGGAGTACTACCAATATAATCTGAAGACCATTCGCTTGGACGGATTATTATTACGACCTGCCATTGGAATGTTAAGTATCTTTGCGACAGTGATGATTCTGAGTTATTTCGGCTTATTAAGCTTTTCATCAACAGTAACTGCAGGGGTAGTTTATGCCTTTGTGCAATATATGCAGCGTTTCTTCGAACCAATCAACCAGGTCAGCCAGAATTTAAATATCTTCCAGCAAGCCTTAGTTGCAGCGAACCGTGTATTTGCACTGCTGGATAATGATACCTTAGAGCCGAAACAAGAAGCGGTGGCAGACCATCTCATTACAAACGGTAAAATAGAATTTAAAGATGTCACTTTCAGTTATGACGGTGAACATGACGTATTGAAACATATTACGTTCACTGCTAATCCAGGAGAAACAGTAGCCTTAGTCGGTCATACCGGCTCAGGGAAAAGTACGATTATCAACTTGTTTATGCGTTTCTATGAATTTCAGCATGGAGAAATCTGTGTGGATGGTCATTCTATCAAGACGATTCCAAAAGAAGATTTGAAACGTAAAGTTGGTTTAGTATTGCAAGATCCCTTTATTTTCTATGGAACGATATTCACGAATATCAAACTGTATCACCCGACGATGACCTTTGAACAAGTGAAAGATGCGGCTGAATTTGTTCATGCCGACCGTTTTATCAACCAACTGCCTGATCAATATAACCACAAAGTTGTGGAAAAAGGGAGTGCCTTTTCGAGTGGGGAACGCCAATTGATCGCCTTTGCCAGAACAATGGCCATCGACCCTAAAATCTTGATACTCGATGAAGCGACTGCTTATATTGATTCAGAAACAGAAGAACAAATTCAAGATTCTCTCAAAGTCATGCGTAAAGGGCGTACAACTTTAGCCATTGCTCATCGACTTTCAACGATTCAAGATGCCGATCAGATTTTAGTATTGAATAAAGGTGAAATAGTCGAACGCGGTACGCATGAAACACTATTGAAACAAAAAGGCATTTACTATAATATGTTCCTGTTGCAAAACGGGCAACATTAAGAGGAAGGGGAAGCGGGATAGAAATAATTTTTGTTCCGTTTCCACTTTCAACATCTACCTCAATTTTATAAAAACATAACACCTTCAGAGGCTGACACAACAATAATAAGCCCCCTATAAAGTTTTCACTTTTCAAGTGTCTGCTTTATAGAGGGCTTATTATAATATCTTAATTTATTTTACTTTATATTGCTTATGTGATTATTCTTTGTTGGCATAAAATTGTTGGAATTCTGGAAAATGATGAATGATATTTCTTGCATATGAACTTGTGCAAGTTATCTTCAAACCATTTTCATTAGCGTAATCTATTACTTTTTCAACCAATTTGGTCCCCATCCCTTGGTTGCCTAAAGTATCACTTACAGCTGCATAATGAATATCAATTGTTTGATCATTCACCTTTCGGAATTGAATAATAGCGTCTGGTTGATCGACATCCCCGATGTAAAATTGATTTTCACCCTTCTGTAAATCTGTCATACTTTACCCCTTCTTTACTTAATTTTAATTACATATTAAATATTACAGTAAAAGAAAAGGGTAGACAATAAAATAAAGGCTTTTTTGTCTTTTTTCTCAGAATCTTTTTAAAAATAAAAAAGAAATAAAGAGCACAATATTTCAGAAATAGGAATAAAATTAAGCGAGAAAAAATTCAGAATACTAGGAATCTAAAAGATTTGTCGAATACCATTGCAATTTACTGAGAGAAAGGGTATAGTTTAAACCATAATGATTACGATTTGGAGGGACTAATGTGAAAATGAAAAAGGCAATATTCATTTTGTTATCTCTTGTCTTGACTGTAGCTTTAGCAGCTTGCGGTAACGGCGGCAACGATAAAGACAGCGGCAGTAAAGATAAGAAGAAAGAATACAGTGAAAACCATAAGATGAAAATCAATACAACAGTATTTGCTTTCCAAAGCTTTGCAGAGCAAATCGGCGGTAAATATGTAGATGTGAAATCAATCTACCCACCTGGTTCAGACATACATAATTTCGAACCGACTCAAAAAGAAATATTGAATATCTCAAAAGGTGATTTATTCATCTATACAGATAAAGAGATGGACCCAGCAGCAGGTAAAATTGCGAAAACAATCAAAAATAAAGATGACGTCTTGTCATTAACAAAAGGCATCAGCAAAAAAGACATTCTTCCTGGTGAAGAACATGAGCATGAACACGAGCATGGTGACCACGAAGAACATGGTGAAGACCATAAACATGAGCATGAACATGGTGAAGAACACCATCATCATGGCAAATACGATCCACATATTTGGTTAGATCCAGTTGTTGACCAAAAATTCGCTAAAGAAATTAAAGACGAATTAGTTAAGAAAGACCCAGACCACAAAGATTACTATGAAAAGAACTTCAAAAAATTAGACAAAGATATCGCAAATGTTGATAAAGATATGAAACAAGTATCTAAAGACAAAAAACGTGATAAAGTCATCATCTCTCATGATTCATTATCATACTTAGCAAAACGTTATAACTTCGAACAAGAAGGCGTTAACGGTATGAACAATGATGAACCAAGTCAAAAAGAAATTTTAGCTATCGTAGACGAAGTTAAAAAATCTAAACAACCATACGTATTGTATGAACAAAATATTCCATCTAAAGTAACTGACATCATCAGAAAAGAAACAAATACAAAACCATTAAGCTTCCATAACTTGTCAGTATTGACTAAAGATGAAGCTAAAGACAAAGATATTACTTATCAATCATTGATGAAGAAAAATATCGAAACGTTGAAAAAAGCTTTAGATGAATAATATTAATAAAGAAGGATCGGGACAAATCAATGTCTCGATCCTTTTTTCTTTAAATATGTCTTATTTTTACTGCTGTACCATATGCGACGACACTTGATGCTGTCTCACTGATTTCATTAGAATCAAAGCGCATTGCAACCACTGCATCAGCACCTTTTTCAACAGCAGCTTCTTGCAAGCGATAAATCGCTTCCGCACGTGCATTTTCTAACATTTGCGTATAACTTTTAATTTCTCCACCGAAAATATTTTTTATAGAAGCACCGAAATCTGAAACCGCATCTCTAGACTGTACCGTAATACCGAAAACCTCTCCAATCGTTTCGACAATCTCGTAATTAGCAATTTGATCGCTGGTTACGACTAAAATTGACGTATTGCTCATTTATATCACTCTCCAATTATTATTTTTCAATCTTATTGTAGCTAATTTCACCACAGAGATACATTAATCATGCGCTGTCTCAAGCCCTTAATAAAGTGACTTTAAAAAGTGGAAACAAATCATCGGTAAATGGAAACATAATGCTATGTATAAAAATAAAGGCAAGTGTTAACGTTTACATTAAGAAAGCACAAACAGAAATGACTTCGAAGATGCACTGATAATACAGCATCTAGACATAACAAACTATAGATAGAGGTGGAAAGATTGGAAAGGAAATTAACACGCTTTGAGAAATATGCATTCGGATTCGGAACAGTAGGGAAGGATGCGATATTTAATATTGTCAGTTTATTTCTGATGTTCTATATCACTGACATTGTGGGATTGTCTCCAGCATTTGTCGGTATTCTCTTTTTTGCAGCACGTATTTGGGATGCCATTAATGATCCGATGATGGGCATGGTAGTCGACAACACACATAACCGCTTCGGCAAATTTAAAACTTGGCTAGTCATCGGTACGCTTATCAACGCAGGTATTACTGTCCTGCTCTTCACTAATTTCAATCTGCCAGGCAACGGAATGTATATTTATATTTCCATCATGTACATCATTTGGGGCATGACTTATACCATCATGGATATTCCATATTGGTCATGGCTGCCAAACTTGACGAATAACCCGAGAGAACGTGAAGAAGTAGCAGTCGTTCCGAGATTCTTCGCCAGCTTTGCTGCATTTGTGATCGGCAGTTTCGGACTTTTCTTTATTCATCGACTCGATGACGCACTCCAGCATCCATTTAAAGGCGCAGGGATGTTTGCACTTGCAGTGATTTGCAGTATTACCTTTTTAATTACTATTGGTATTACCGTATTTTGCGTACATGAAGACACTGAAATCGAACGTCAGAATGCCATCAAAGTACATTTTAAAGATTTATGGCGCATTCTTTTCAGAAATAAAGAATTGTTAGCCATTATCGGAGTAATCTTAGCCTTTAATCTCTGCGGACAAATGATTAATGGCATTATTCTCTACTACTTCAAATATGTTGCTGGTGTGGAAAGATTATTCTCTGTATTTAATACGATGATTCTGATTGAGATGGTGTCACTATTGATTTTCCCTTACTTAGTTAAAAAAGTAGGGCGCAGTGCTGTCTTCAATTATGCTGTGTTCGGAATTGTCAGCGGGCTCATCATTATCCTAGCAGCCGGATTTATAGCACCGCATGCAGCCATCTGGGTTATCATCGGAGGCGCTTGCATTCGTTTCGGCACAGGCACTTTAGTCGGTATCAATACTGTAGCTTTAGCCGATGTAATTGATTACAGCGAAGTGAAATTCGGACAACGTAATGAAAGTGTTATTACCTCAACGCAAACCTTTTTAGTCAAACTCGCACAAGCCTTTGCAGGATTGAGTGTCGGCGTCGGACTATCGCTCATCGGCTATACACCGAATGTGACGCAAACTGCTGAAACCGTTTGGGGCATCCGTATCGGCATGGTAGGAATACCGCTGTTCTTCATCTTACTTTGCAGTCTGCTCTATCATAAAGCTTTTAATTTGAAAGGTGACTTCTTGAAAGATATTGAGAAAACTTTGGAATATAAACGTAAACGTGAAAGACGTACGCCGATTCATCATGAAACACCCACCGAAGAACAAGTAACCTTCCAAGAGTAAAGTGCTCAGAAATCAGGACGGCTTAGTGTCATCAGAATGCAGCTTACTATAGATATTCCGATATTCAGAAGGATTCATATTAAAATGACGCTTAAAGGCGCGCGAGAAAATAAGAGGGTCATGATGGTAACCCACCATTTCAGCAATCGCATAAATCGGTTCCTGAGTATGTATTAAATGTTGGGAAGCATGATACATACGCAAATGATGGAGGTAATCTTTGGGTGAAGTATTAAAGTACTTGCGAAAGGTTTTATAGAGATAACTGCGACTTACATTCGCAGCATCAGCAATCTTATTAACAGAGATAGCATGTTTATAATTTTGATTCATAAATTGCAGGGCAATCTGAACTTTTGGATCGACTTCCGGTTCCGTATATGTAAATTTTTTCGGAAAGGTCTTCTGCAAGTCATACAATAATTCAAAGACATACTGATTCAATTTAATATCATCCGATTTCTCAATTTGCATACGTTCTGCAGTGTGACAAATCTTCTGTATTACCCGGGAAATATCGGCAATATTTTGCTGCTGAATGACCACGTTATCTACAATACTCGAGCGTGATAAATAATTTAAAGCTTGTTTCCCGCTGAGACCTACCCAGAAATACGTCCAAGGATTATTTTTAGCAGCTGTGTAACTGACTTCCATTCCTTCTTTTAATAAAAAAATATCACCTTTCTCTAGATGATAAGTACGTCCTTGATATCGGAAAGTTCCGGAGCCGTGAGTAATCACGTGCAATACAGCGGTCTTAGTGACTGTATAGGTATAGCCGACATTCGGCGTACCCAACTCAATACCGCATTCATCGATATTAAACTCAAAATTTTCTTTGACAAATTTTTTCCAGAGCAACTGCACAACCATCACTCTCTTTCTCTTGTGATAACCCTATTATAACATGCAGCTGCCGTAGAAATTGTTTGGAAATATTCATTTACAAGGAGGACTCCCGCTTTGAAATTAGATTTGCATTATAACTTAAAACAATTACATGTTAATACCTTAACTTACACCAATCACTTTGTTCCTTGTCATAACACGGACGAAGCGGACGCTAACCCGAAAGACTTAGAGAAAGCCTGCGTTACACCGCTCAACGGCACTTGGTCTTTTGATTTTTACG